>CAUTXF010000044.1:0-17884 GCA_963542215.1 uncultured Oribacterium sp.
TAAATAGATTAAATAGATTAAATAGATTAAATAGATTAAATAGATTAAATAGATTAAATAGATTGAATTTGTTTGAATTAAATGTCATTATCAAAAATAATCTGATAACACTCTTTTATTATCAACCATATAGAAAGAAAACGCAAATAGAAAATACAATAAATACTCATTTTTTAATATAGACCTAGAACAACAACGCCGAAATCCATGCCTACAAAATGGATTTCGGTATTGTTGGTTATTCTACAGGAAATGTGGGATACTCGTTGATATTTTTCAATGTACTAAAACTTATAGTTCAAATTAGTTTATCTGATCCCATATCTCTCCAGGATATAATCCATATCCTTATCTCCTCTTCCGGAAAGGTTAATGAGGATAGAGCCCTTATTCATCTGCTTTGCCAGCTTCATGCCGTAAGCCACCGCATGGGAGCTTTCAATGGCGGGAATGATTCCCTCCATTCTGGAAAGGGTAAAGAAGGCATCAATGGTTTCCTCATCATTGACCACATCGTACTTTACTCTGCCAAGGTCATGTAAAAAGGCATGCTCCGGACCGGAAGAAGGGTAGTCCAAACCGCTGGCAACGGAGTATACCGGCGCCGGCTCGCCCTTTTCATCCTTTAACATAATACTGTTAAAGCCGTGCATAACGCCCTCTTCGCCATAGGTAAGGCTGGCTGCATGGTCGCCAAGAGCTGTGCCTCTTCCCAAAGGCTCCACACCGTAGATAGTTACAGGGTCATTTAAGAAGCCGGCGAAAAGTCCCATGGCATTGGAACCGCCGCCTACGCAGGCTACGATGGCATCCGGCAGCTCTCCCGTCATTTCCAGGAACTGCTCTCTAGCTTCGATGCCCACAACGCTCTGGAAATCTCTCACCATCATGGGGAAGGGGTGAGGGCCAACCACGGAACCGATGCAGTAGATGGCATCCTTATACTCCTTCATATACGCGGCAAATGCAGCATCCACCGCCTCTTTCAGAGTCGCCAGGCCTTCCTTCACCTCCACCACTCTTGCACCCAGAATCTTCATTCTGGCTACGTTTGGCGCCTGCTTCTTGATGTCCACAGCCCCCATGTAAATATCACATTCCATACCGAAGTAGGCTGCTGCGGTAGCTAAAGCTACACCGTGCTGTCCCGCACCGGTCTCCGCAATCACCTTCTTCTTGCCCATGTACTTAGCCAAAAGCACCTCGCCCATGCAGTGATTTAACTTGTGGGCACCGGTATGATTTAAATCCTCACGCTTTACATAAAGCTGTACGCCAGTGTTGATCTTCTCGGAGAGTCTTTCCAAATGAGAAATGGGTGTAGGTCTACCCTGAAATTCCTTACGAATTCTTCTTAATTCCGCAATAAACTTTCTGGACTTGGAAATCGTCTGATAGGCATGGTCGATTTCCGCCATAGCCTTCTTTAATTCCTCAGGAATGTAGGCGCCGCCATACTTTCCGAAGTAGCCATTGGCATCCGGGTAGTTCTTAAAGTAAGTTTCAAAATCCACATTATTCATTTGCATAGTTCTCTCCTTTTCTTTTCCGGTGTTTGACAGAGCAATGATGAAGCCGTTTTCCGAAAGCTCCACTCTTACAGCATAAAAATCCGCTATGCTGGCAATTTACATGGAATTAAGCCATATGTAAAGCTGAATATTATTACAATATTTTTACCAATTACTGTGTGAGAGCAATGGAGCATTTCATCCAATGCAGCTAAATCTTAGCTCCTGTTGATATCCCCTTTACAGTTCTTCCAGAATAAACGGTAGCATATAAATAGGATAAAGCTTCAGCATCTCCTCATTACCGAGATCCTTTTGAGACAAGAGGATTTCCTTCGCAATATATTTAGAATACTTCTTTTGAAACTCTATAATCGATTTATGACTGCCTAAACCGGAGGATTTTACCTCTATGGGAATGAGTTTCGTTTTTGTGCTAAGCAAAAAATCAATCTCATAATAAGAAGAAGTCTTATCTTGTTTCCAAATATGATAATAAAGACCTTGGTCGGAAGCCGTAATCATCTGCGCTACAGCATTTTCATATAAATATCCTAAATCCGCAGGAAGAGAATCACTCAATAGCTTGTTATAAATATTCTCATCCGTTTCTCCGGAAGAATTGAAAATCATGGTGGTAAATAAGCCTGTATCTGCTAAATACAGCTTAAAGGTATCATTGTCTCTGGTTTGGGGTAATGCAATACTTGGATTAAGGACATTGTAGGAAGCCACTACAGTCTTTGAATCCAATAAATCATACAAGCGCTCTAAATCTTTATTAATCTTCTTTTTCCCGGTAGCAGCAGAGATAACATAGCTTCTTTTGTCTGTTGCCAACTGGGTAGGAACCGAGTCATACATTCTTCCGATCAGCCCGGTGCCATCAATTTTGAAAAAATCATCTTTATACAGATTAATGATTTCTCGCTTTACTTCATCAATTTCCCGAAAATTCTTTCCCTCCACATAGGCTTCCACTGCCTGGGGCATTCCTCCCACAGCCATGTAAATCCGAAAATCCCGCATCAGTTTTCTGTTTAAGGAATTCCCCACCGCCTTACCACGCTGGTATAATTCCCTCAAAACAGGATAAGTATCATTTCCTATTGCCCACATGAATTCTTCATAATCCATCGGATAAACGGGTATCTTCATTTCCTCGGAGGGAAGCACGATATCTTTGACATTTTTCTTGATGCTGATTAAGGATCCGGTCTCTATGTAATCGTATCTTCCATCTGCAACAAGATATTTTATAGCTTGGCGAACCTTCGGCATAAGCTGAATCTCATCAAAGATAATGACCGATTCTCTTTTATACAAAGTTATGCCGGTTGCGGTCTGTAACCGCAGGAAAAAGATATCCGGATCTGCTATATCCTCAAATACCTCCAAAAGCTCTTTCCTGACATTGGCAAAATCCACCTTAATGTAGGATTTGTATTCCTGTTTTGCAAATTCCTCGGCAATCGTTGATTTTCCAACTCGTCTTGCTCCTTCTAAAAGGACAGAGTACTTCGGTGCCTTTTTCTCTTTCCAATTTTTTAGTTTGTCAAATGCTTTCCTCTTAAACATAGTTTATCCCTATAAATCACGTTTTTTCTTATCCTCAATGATTAAAGTATAGTATACTACCGTTTTAAGAAGATTAAAAGTGCTAAAAACTACCGTTTTGAGAAGATTCAAAATGCGGAAAACTACCGTTTTATGACAGTTCAAAAGTCGGAAAACTACCGTTTTTTAGGATTTCAAGTGAAAGACCTTCTTCTCTCCTCTTCCCTCTATCACAATCAAACCTTCCTCCTGCATCTCTCGACTTAATAAGTAGGCTCTTGTCTTTCGAATCTGCAGGAGTTCCTGAAGCTCCTTCTCACTCATGCTCTTATGCTCTTCAAGATATGAGAGAACGGTTTTTTTCTGTAAAGAGAGTGCTTTATAGCTACTTTGCTGCTCCATAAGAAAACCGTGGTTCATTTCCTTAGGAAAGGGAAGATAGGAAAAAGAATTCTTTGTTTTCTTGTCCTTCTTGCTCACTTTCGGATTACTATTTCTATTGGGTAAGATCACTTTAAAAGTGTTAGGAGTAATGATAAACTCCGGCTTCTGATTGCAGTCTGTATATGCTCGATAAATTTTTCCAATTCCCGTACCATAGGACTCTATCAACTTTAAACGAAGGCAGAGCTCTGCAAGCTTTTTATTTCTGGGTAGAGAAATCCCATTGCAAATATCTTCTTTACTCAGACCTGCCAGTAAGCCCCCAAGAGAAATGAATTCCATACAGGCATCATTTGCATTGATTATAATGCTTCCACTAAAGCTATAATCTCTATGAATCACGGCATTTAATAAAGCTTCTCGCAAAGCTTCCTCCGGATAGTCTGTTAAGTCAATCCTATCTAAGCCTGAAAATCTCCCCGCAGTTCGATTCACCAGCTGTAGATAGGCATAACCCTCCTCCAATTGCCGGAAAATAGATCCTGAAAATTCCTTTCTATCCTTGAATATACTTTTGTCCTCTCCGTCAAACACGGCAATCTTCAGGGTATGTTGGCATTGATCTGAAAGAATCCATGCCAGATTGGTATACTGCTTATCTGCCGGATTCCTTAATCCAAGAGAAGTGAATTTTTCTTCAGAAAAAGGAATATTTCGCTTTTGAAAGCTTTCTTCCATTGCCGAAAAAGTCAAATTCTGGTTCATGGCTCGAAGTTCTTCAAAGTCATCTGCATCTTTAAAAATCAATCTATTTTCACTTTCATATTCCATGGGACACCTCCTTTGCTCCCTATTATAATCACTTTTTCACTATTATTCAATCACAAAAATGAATATTCATATTTATGATTGAAATAAATAAAAAAAAGAGAGAAGCCTTTCGACTTCTCCCTTAAACACAATCTTTTATTCCGCCGTGAATCATTCTATCTTACTGTGTTCTCTTTCTTCTCTTCTGAACAAGCACAAAGCCTGATCCTAAGATTCCTAAAAGAAGAATAAGTCCCGGAATTGCTGTTACATTTACGTCCGTTGGCGGAACAGGATTTTTCTCATTTTTGAAAGAAATCACCTCATCCTGAGCCCGTCCTCCAACATTAGGCTTTTTTGCCAGCTTAGCTTTGTCAGTTAAGCGGAAGCCTTGATTATTCGCCCCTCTTAATACCGGTGTAACGGTGGATCTTGTGGTATCAATATAAGGCATATAGCCATCCGGATTTTCTCCTACTCTGTAAGAGAAGTTTTCCGGAAGAACAAAGGAAAGACTTTGTCCATGTGCCAGTGTAAAGCTTAGATAGCTGTCTTCTTGGCCAAGCAAGCCGGTCTTTGCCGGAGTAAATTGAACTTTGCCATTGGTTGTTGCATCAAAGAAGTAATCTCTCAATCTCTGATACTCCGTCTGATTAAGACTGGTACCTTTCTTGTTGTAAAGATAAAGTCGGAAAGCAAATTGCTTGCTATGATCCGCCATCTCTCCACTTACCCGCTTTTCAATCTTAAGAGCCTGTTTGTTCTCTTCCTGATAGTTGTTGATAAGGGAAACTTCCGTATTCTGCGCCTGTCCATTGGCTTTTCCAATCTTCATGGTGGTCTTCATTACCTTAACGGCTTTTCCGCCTACAGTAATGTTGGCCTCTGTTGCTCCGCTGTTAATGCTCCAATTTTGGAATAAGTAATTCTTGTTATTGCCACTGTATTCTGCATCCGGAGTATCCATCAGCTCTTCTACATAGTAGATATCTCCCGGCATTAAATTTGGAATTTCAATGGAATATTCCATTGCATTTCCTGTGCCTTGAACTTTCGCATAAGTTTCCAACACCGGACTGGCACTGTTTCTGGAAGCCTCCGTATAGAAGCGATAGCTTCCCAATGCCATCTGCTGTCCTGAAGCAACACCGTTAATCACCTTTTCCTGATAAATCTTAAAAGAAATATTTTTTGCTGCTGACTGAATGGTCTGGGTATTATTCGGCAAACCATTAAAACGCTTCTTTAAAACTAAAGAACCTGGCTGAACCTGTAATACAGGCTTTTGATATACTTTTTCTTTTTCTCCCGGCTTCTTTCCCGGTCTTTGGGACGTGGAATCCGAAGGAACCGGAGTTTTTGGATTAAAGTATACTTTAGCAACAGTATTGGAGAACCATCCGCTTTTCCAGGAAGAAGTATTTAATTCCGTTTCCTTTCCTACATACTTGTCCGGCTTCCACTGATATACATCGGATAAGTCGGTTTTTTTGTCTCCGGTATTTTGATAACCTGTTGCCAGATACTTTTCATAAGCCTTTCTACTTGGCTTAATTTTAGCCTTAATCTGGTAACGATAACCGGGGGCAAGTTCATAGTTAGGATCAACGTTTCCATGTTCATCTACAAATTCCAGCTTCAGTTTTGTTCCCTTAATGGCCTTATCCACCGGATCCATAGTTCCCGGAACAACAGTGACCTTCATAGAAGCTAAGCCATTTTTCAAGCCAATTGCCTCAAGCTCTTCAGAGTCTGTGATTGGGTCACTGTAGGAAGTTACTTCTACATTTCTCCCACCTTCTTGAATCGTTGTAGTTTCTAAGCGTACAACTTCTGCATGCACATCCGTGATTGATGCAGGATTCTGATCTACATTTTCCGATAAAGTATCTTCAATGCTAACTCCGGTAACTCCTGTAGAAATCATATAGCTCGCAATGTTATCAAATGCCTTAGCCAGCGCCTTAGGATTAGAACCTTTAAAGTATGGTTTTGTTTCTGTTCCTACAGGTAAAGCAATCGGATTGGTTAATCTTCCAAGGTGGGAATATCCGCCTTCTGTTCCCACACCTACCGCATAGAAAGCATCCATTTTACTAATGTTTCGAAGCTCAATTTCCGCACGCTGCATAGCTTCTTCTTCGTAGTCGAAACCGTTACCGATTTCTTCTCCTTTTAAGAAGTTTCCGGGATATGGGTTTACAGAACCGGTCTCACTATTATAAAGACGGTTTAAAATTCTGGTATAGTCGGGGTCATTAGTATCACTAGCACTCTTATCCCTACCCTTGTCATTAATCCAAGCTGTAGGATCTCCATCTGTTACGAAAATTACTACGTTTTTTGCGTCTGTTCTAGAACCGGAAATTCCATTCAATGCTTTCGCCGCTTTATTAAAGCCCGCTTCATAATTGGTACTACCTTTATAGCCGGATTCTCTACCTATTTTTCCTGCAGGATGATAAGGCTTTAATGCTGTTAAAACATCGTATATCTCTTGAGGACTTTTAGTCCACCACTTCACAATACTGGATGGTCCGTTATCCTTACTTGAATCGATAGTGGCTCCCTTATTATCATGGTTTTTCCAGTTTTTCATGACATCTCTTTTTTTCTGAAGAGCATCAGGAGTACGAACACTTAACGCAGCGGTATGATCCACATTTCCAGAGAAGGTTACCATGGCATATTCCACATCCAGATCCGTATTGTTTCTTAACTTTCTAAGTAAAGCTCTGATATTGTCTGTGGCATATTCATAGCGCCTTCTATACTTTTCTTCTACCGGATGTAATCGTTTGGCCTCATCTCCAATCTCTTCTTCCTTACCCCAGGTCTCATAAACATTGTCGTAAGGGGGATTGGCAGAAACTTTACCGCCACTTAGAGGATTCATGGTTAAGTTCATACTTCCTGAAATATCATAGACAAAGAGAATATTCAACTTTTCTTTTTGTCCCAACTTGGAATTATGTCCCTCTACCGTCAAAGTTAAATCATAACTACCATCCTTATTATCATGAATATACTTGTCATTATTGACTGTGCTTTGGGGTAAGGACCAGCCTGTATTCTTATTGACTCTGTTATCCGGCTCGTATACCGCATAGACAGTCTTTTCACTGACGGCTTCTTTTCTCTCACCTCCTGCTGCATCAATCACCCACTCCGTCTTTCCTGCATTGGCGCCGGTAGACGGAAAATAAAACTTACTTACTTCATTTGAATAACTAAAAGTACCATCACTATTTCTGGTTTGCGTACGATAAAATCCCTTTAAGCGATACCCGCCCAGTGTTAATCTGGGGTTATCCTTCGCAAAATACTGATTAGAATTTAAAAATCCTTCAAAAGGAATACTGTATTTTAATTGTGCTCCTGATACCTCCGCAACATTCTTCAAAACAACATTATTGGAAAGGATAGGATATCTCACATAGAAGACATTAGGTACAGAGATTTCATATACCGGGCTATCTTCTTTCTCATCCTCTTTGTACTTTGCAGTGTTTTTCAAAGGATGCTGTACATCGTTTTCGTCCATCCAGATCGTACCGGTATAAGCAGAATAGTTAAATACAAAACGCTTTACACGATGCTTAAAAGAAATCTTATTACCACTGACTCTAAGTCCCTGATATACCTCCGGGTCCCCATAACCACGTACTTTCTTGGTTAATTTATATACATAGTCATCTGCTGTATTCGTTTTTCTTCTTTCTGCAAGATCTAAGTAGAAATCTTTTCCGGAAGAATCTCCCGCCAAAGTCGTTGTTTGTCCTGCAAAATCACTTTCTGCTTTCCACTTGTTCTCAACTTCATCAAACCACTTATATTCTGTAATTCGGAATCCATCGTCATCTATGGGAATCAATATAGCTTCTTTCGCTGTTTCTGTTCCTGCTGTCCAGTTAAGTACAAAAGAGGAGAAACTATTCACTTGGAACTCTTTCACCAGCTTTTCCGGTCGATTTTCCGCCTGATCCAAGATTGATTTTCCTAATTCTTCTTCCGTAAATCCATTTCCAACAAATGCTTCTCCTGATATGGAGCTACCTTCTCCTGCTTTTAGAACTTCTTCTATACGGAAATCCTTGTAAGCTTCCGGTGTATCCTCTTGAAGATGCATCTCCCGTTTCACTTTCTCTTTAGCAATTTCCTCACTATCCATCTCCTCTTCCACCAGATGGTATACGGCAATCTCTTCTGCCTGTACTTCCTTAGGAATAAATTCACTATCTACACTGATGCGGACTCCAACCGGTTTGGTAGGTTCTATTTCATTACCACTACCACCTTTTTCCTTGAAGCTAATATCTACAAATAAAGAATTATCATAGATTCCTTTTTCCCGAATTCTCTCAACCTGCTTGTCAGTGAGAGACTCCAGCTCTGACGCGGAAGCTTCTTCCGGCTTTTTCATCAGCTTAGCTTCCATCTTTACAGGCACAGGAAATGCATCTTTGTCATAAAATACTTCTACCGTACCAAAGCCTTTAACCTCTTTAAATTGGTTCTTTCTTCCCAATTCATTCAAACTATACTGTACATATCCTGCGGTTCTCACCTTGGATAAGTCTAATCCGCTAAAGGTAAATGCAGTTTCTCCTGCAACTACATTCTCGGAAGTTAAGACGCCTGTTGCAGAACTCTGCACACTTTCTTCTGATGTAGAAGCCCCGGTTCCCTCTGATGTGGTTCCTGCTGCTTGAGCACCTACTGCACTAAGCTCAGCATTTTCTGCCTCAGCTTCTGCTCCTGCCGGTACCTGCGCTTTTCCTGCTTCAGGAAGAGCTGTGGTGTTTCCTTCTGAAACAACTGTCTCATCAATATTATCTGTCTTGGGAGCTTCTGCATTTTCCTTTTTAGGGAATTTTGCCTCTCCATCCTTTTCTAAGGAAGACAGAATTTTGCTCCTATCCTGTACAGTCACACTTGGGTAACGGTTATCTTCTACCTGTAACTGGAAGGTCAAAGGTTCCTCTCCGGTGTTCTCATAAACAAAGGTAAGAAGCTCAGAACCGGTCAGCTTGTAATCTGCCTTCTCTAAGTCACTGGCACTAGCTTTTTCACCCTCCGGTAACATATCATCTAAGGATAATGCCTCTGCTAAACTCATTCCTTTTCCAAAATGAATCAATTCAGGATAAAGTCTCTGGAATTCCTTTCTAAAATCACTTTCTGTATCGAAAAGCAAAAGGCTATCCTTCTTCTTTTTCTGTACTTCTTTTCCCTGCTCATCTCTTCTCTGCTTTTCCACAAAGACATGCACATTCCCCTCTAATGAGAAAAGCTCAGATTCCAAGCCGGTTTCGATTTTTTCCAAAGGAATTTCATAAATCTCCGCATCATCGGAAAAAATCTTTCTATATTGATCCATCAAGGCGGTATTTTTGCTATAGGCTTGAACGGACATAGCATCATAAGGCTTTTCGGTCTGCAATGTTTCTTCTGCTGCACGCCGTAAATCCTCACCCTTCAGGCGTATATTCACCTGATTGCCTTCTACAACTATTTTGTTTTCCGGAGAACCTCCCTGTTCTTCCTGTGCATCTGCCGATAGCACGAGTCCATGAGAACCTGTTAAAACAAGGCAAAGTACCATAAGCATGGAAAGCTTGGCTTTCCAATTCATTTGGCCCTTATTCCTTTCTTTTTTGCGAAGTACTCTCATTGTCATCCCTCTTTTTTCTCTATTCTCTCCGGCTTAACGGGATTTTCCGGAATTTCTTCCAAAAAAATGGGCCGAATTGCCGTCTGAGAAAGTACTAAATAAATACCCTTTTCTTTCTCACACTACAATATCGGCCTTTTTAGAAAAATTATAATAGAAAGTTTTTTCGCAAAATGCATTTTTATTTTAATTTTTTGTTTTTGGAAAAGCATGTAAAGGAATCGCTTCTTTTCGATTAGTCATTCCTCCACAGTGCCCTATTCTTATTAAGTAGAAATTTTTTCAACGGAAGTATTTCGACAAAAAAGGGGGATTGTATTAATTTTTAATAATCAATCCCTCTTTTATACTTTGCAAAGTGTTTATCTATAAAAGAAGCAACTTACAAGCCATATTTTTCTCTTAGCTCTTTTAGTGCTTCGTTTCCGGATATAGTCCTTCCGGCAACAATATCTTCTTCAGAACGTTCTAATTCCTCATAAATATCTTCTATATCTTTTAGTAATTCAGCAAATGAGGAATAGCTTTTTTTATTTGGTGTATTCTTTAGCTGCTCTACCTCACGCAAAGCCTCAATAGTAATCTCCAAGTTAGTTTTCTCCTTAATGAAAGCTTCTTCCTTCGTCATCTCTCTACTCCTTTTCAAAGAATAAGACGGATACTCTTAAGTCCTATATTGAGTATCATTGTACAAAAAGGCTTTTATATTCATCACTATGGCTTCTATTTGCTTCTTTGCCAGTTTCTTTCCATGTCCAAGAGGCAAAATCTTGCTTCTTCTCCATTATTGTAGGTCTTATTTATAAGCCAAACTCCAAGAGCAAAGATTGTAGATACTCCTGATCTATAGAAGATTTCTTAATATCATCAATTCTACCATGGTCTGCCAACAGTCCCATTAATTGTATTACCTTTTGTTTAGCAATATATTCTTCTTCCCTACCTTTTTCTATTCCTTTTTCTATTCCTTCTTTGAGGGCTTTTTTTCTATAATTCTCTAATAAAACATTCATTTCTTTGCCTCCTTTTTCATTTGGCTTTGCATTTTTTAGTAGTGCAACTCTCTTTGATAATATATCTGAATTCATTTGCTCAGTTTCTTTTGCATGAAAATCTTCTGCTAATTTCCCCAAGGGACTATTATCCACATAGGATGTATTAAAATAAATAATATGAGACTCATCCCAAAACGGCTTTCCGGATTCTTGTATTGTTCTTTCTATATGATAAATCTGAAGTTGCCCATGAAGCACATCATTTGCTGTAATAAATATAACATAGGATTTGGGTAATTGCGAAAAATGATTTCATAAACAAATCATCCATGAGAGTAAGAGAAGAAATGATTTTTTGCTTTTCCACCATATCATTTTCAACTTTAGATTTAGGCATGAGTTCCCTCCTTGTAATGAAAAGAAATATTAGATAAAGAGAATACTAATGAATAGAAACATGAACTTTATCCTAGTATACGACCTTCATTCAAAATCACCTATACTCCACATTCGGATAATATCCGTAAATGGAGTAGGTTTTTTGACATGGAACAGAAGCCCATAAATGGCATAGTTATACCATTTATGGGCTTCTTAGTCTTAATCTAATGTTATGAATGAAATTATAGAAAAACAAAAAAAATCTTAAATCACTACTTTATCCAATAGGAAGTCAATCAGATTTATATGCAAAACTCCATAATCGTCATACCAACGTTTTCCGATATCTCTTCGCACCAAAATTTTGGGAAAGGAATCACCGGTAAGTGAAAACGGTCTAAGCTCTATTTCTGTCTTTTCTTCTGTAGGCATAGCGTAGGCGGATTGAATATACGTTCTCTTGCCGCCAGAATTTACCACAAAGTCAATCTCACGAGCTGTTCGAACGGAATTTCCTTTTTCATTCTTCTCTCTGGCATATACTACCCCCACATCCACGGAAAACTGCCTTACCATCAATTCGTTATAGAGAATATTTTCCATGATATGGGTCATCTCCTGCTGCCGAAAACCGATTCTGGCATTTCGAAGCCCGATGTCCTCACAGTAATATTTATTTGGTGAGTCAAAGTAGGCTTTTCCCTTCACATCATAGCGTTTACTTTCCGAGAAGAGAAAGGCATCCTCCAAGTGTCCGATATACGCTCGAATGGTGTTCGGAGACACGGAAATGCCTTGCTTGGATTGCAAGGTATTGGCCAGCTTTGCCGGATTCGTAAGAGAACCGATGGAAGAACAGAGCAAATCCAAAATCTGCTCCAGAATATCCTGTCTTTCGATCTTCTTTCGCTCTACGATATCCTTGATATACACCTCTGAAAAAAGGGATTTTAGGTAATTCATCTTTGCGCTGTCATTTGGTCTGGATAAGATTAAGGGCATTCCCCCATAAAAAGCATATTCGTCAAAGGCTTCATTTTTATCCCCTCCTACTGCAGAATAGTACTCCGAAAAGCTTAAGGGATGGACTCGAATTTCATCACTTCTCCCCCGAAACTCCGTAAGAATATCGCTGGAAAGCATCTTGGAATTGCTCCCCGTCACATACACATCCAGATTCGGAATGGAGCGTAAATCATTTAAGGCATCATAAAAACTAATCTTCTTCCCCTCCGGATTGTAGGGATTCGGTACTTCATCAGACATCTGGATTTCATCAATAAAAAGATAGTGTTCCTCTGTTGTTCCGGAAAGCTTCTCTCTGATATAGGAACTTAAATGAAGTGGATCTCTAAATTGAATATCTTTTGCCAAATCCAGCTCAATACTGATGATCTGCTCTTCCTTCACCTGATGATTCAACAAATAATCTTTATATAGCTTCTTCAACAAATAGGACTTTCCGCATCGTCTGATTCCGGTTATCACTTTAACCAAGCCGTCAAAGCGATAGGATATAAGCTGTTTTAAATAGCTATCTCTTTGGATTTCCATAAGCTCTCTCCTTTTATTGAATTTTATTGCCCTAAAAGGCTTTTATATTCAATATAATAACTTCTATTCGACTCTTATACAAGATACTTTCTGCCAACCTGCTAGGAATATTCTACCGACTTCTCAAGAACATATCTTGCTTTCCTCCCTATATAGAACTTCTTACTTTTTCTTCCTGAAAGCCATTGCCCCGCCTTCTCTTCCGTGTTACACTTACACAGGCTTATGCGAGTTTTTACTTGCTTAAATTCAAGAGAAAGGAAGGAAAATGCAAATGAAAAGCGGTGACGACACGGATCCTAGTACTTATGATATTTCCATGGGGCAGGGATTTGTGAATTTCTATCAATCCTTCCTTCTAAACGGATAAATCGTGAAAATATCATAAGTTCTTTTCCCTGTGTCCATAGTTTTTTTGGGAAGGAGCTTACATGAACGAAGAAGAGAGAGTTTTACAGGATTACCAGCAGGAAATTCTGGATATTTTGCGGGGTTCGGATGATCCCGCAGTGAAGAAAGAGCGTTTGGAAGACTACCATGCCAATGATATGGCCTCCTGTCTTCCGGAACTGACAAAAGAAGAACGAGAAGTTTTCTATTCCTTATTGGATATGGAAAGTCTTGCGGAAATGATGGAGTACGCAGAGGATGCAGGGCAATATCTGGAAGAAATGGATTCGCAAAAGGCTGCCGACATTCTGGTAAAGATGGAGCCGGATGATGCGGTTGACCTTTTAAAGGAGACCGAGCCGGATATTAAGAAGGCTTGGATTTCTCGCATGCCTTTGGAGAATCGAAAAGAATTGCAGTCCTTGGCATCCTATAGCGAGGACTTGATCGGTTCCCGTATGACCACTAATTTCGTTTCCTTGGATAGCAACCTGAACATTCGGGAAGCTATGCGCTCCTTGATTGATCAGGCCGCAGAGCATGACAATATTTCCACCCTCTATGTGGTGGATGAAAATGAATCCTATTATGGTGCTGTGGATTTAAAGGATATCATTATCGCCAGAAAGGATACCAAGCTTGAGGATATTACCGAAACCGCTTACCCCTTTGTCTATGCGGATGAGCGGATTGAGGATTGCTTGGAAAATATCAAGGCTTACTCCGAAAACTCTATTCCGGTACTGGGAGAGGCCAAGGAAATTCTCGGTGTCATCACTGCTCAGGACATCTTAGAGGTTTCCGATGACGAGATGGCGGAAGACTACGCTAAGTTGGGAGGTCTTTCTGCGGAAGAAGATTTAAATGAGCCCATTCGAGATAGTGTGAAGAAACGTCTTCCCTGGCTGATTATGCTACTGTTTCTGGGACTTTTGGTTTCCACTGTTGTGGGACTTTTCGAGACTGTGGTGGCGCAGCTCACCATCGTCATGGCCTTCCAGTCCTTGATTTTAGATATGGCGGGAAATGTGGGAACCCAATCTCTTGCAGTAACCATCCGTGTCTTAATGGATGAACAGCTAAAAGCCGGTGACAAGGTAAAGTTGATTTTCAAGGAAATGAGCATTGGCGGTATTAATGGCTTAGTTTTAGGATTTTTCTCCTTAGTGGGAATCGGGGCTTATATCTATTTCTTTAAGCATATGCCCCTCCATGTCTCCATCGGAATTGCCTTCTGTATCGGCATTTCCCTATTACTGGCTATGGTCATCTCCTCCTTTGTGGGAACCATCGTCCCCATCTTCTTTAAGAAGATTGGCGTGGACCCGGCAGCAGCCTCCGGCCCATTGATTACCACCATCAACGATCTGGTGGGCGTTGTAAGCTACTATGGACTGACATGGCTATTAATCTTGGAAATCATGCAGATTAAGGTAGCATAATAAAAAGAAGAATAGAGATGAAAAGCTACTTATTCCTGCTTTTCCACAGTATAGGTTTGTACACGGGGCACGCTCTCGCTAACCTCGCCTTCGTAAGGGTACTAAGCTTCAAGCTTCGTTTCACTCGCTTTCAGCAAGTACCCACGGGCTCAGATTACCCCGTATCACAAACCTATACTGTGGAAAAGCAAATAAAATAACTTCTCTTTCATCTCCATTCTTCTTTTTTATTTTGCCGAAAAGCGGGAAAATCTAAAACGAAAGTTAAAAACCTTAGATTACGCAATCAGCGCAAACCCGAAATGCCCCCTTAAAGCTGCATGATTCTATGTGCTTTACTCCCTATCATCTTACTTTTGATAATAACAGGCTATAGACCTCCGCCTCCGGAAAGTTTTTCCCCGTCCATAGCCGGAAGGACTCCGCCCCTTGATAAAAGAGCATGGGTAAGCCGTTCATATAAGCTAATCCCTGTTCCTTTGCCTGCTGTAAAAGCTTCGTTTCCAAGGGATGGTAAATGCAGTCTGCTACAAAAAGCCCCTTATGAAACCAGCGACTATCCTCTACCAGGGAACGGTCCTCTTTCATACCTACGGAGCTGGCATTCACCAGGATATCACTGCTCCCGCAGGCTTCTTCCAAATCCCTTTCCAGACTTTTTAAAGAAATCTTTCTTCCGAACTCCTTTTCGCATCGTTCTACAAAGTCTTCGTACTTTCCCTTACTTGCTTCTCGAACCAATACTTCTATTTCCGAAAGCTCTGTTCCGATGCCATAGCTAAGGATGGCCTTTCCGGCACCTCCTAATCCTAAAAGACTGAGCTTCTTTCCTTTTAAAGCAAGTCCCTTTGCTTCCAAGCCCCGAAAGAAGCCTTTACCATCGGTACTGTGTCCCTCAATCTCTCCATTATCCCGGAAAACCAAGGTATTTACCGAATGGGCAAGACTGGCCTCCTTGGAAATTCTGTCACAAAGGGGAATCACCGCCTCCTTTAAGGGCATGGTAAGATTACAGCCCTGTAGCTTCATTTTCCGAAAAACGGGTAGTGCCTCTTGTAAATCCTCTTGGTCCAAATCAAAGGCCAGATAGCGGGCATTGATTCCCAGCAAACGAAAGGCTTCGTTATGCATGGCAGGGGAAAGGCTGTGCTCCACCGGACTTCCCAAAAGGCCGAAAAGTCCGGTTCTTCCGTCAATTTCCCAACAATTTTCTTTGCTACAAGCTCTCATTAGCCCTACTTTCTTTTCCTTCCTCTTCATTCTATCTTTTTTGTTCTTCCTTTATCTTCTATCTTCTTTTATCTCGTTTTATATCTTGCTTTATCTTCTTCGTTCGTCCTTTATCTTTTTAGCTCTTCTATTATCTGCCTTGTTCTTCCTTTAGCTTTTTTGCTCTCTCTTCATAGCTTTTATTATCCAAATGTAGTTTGCCCCAGAGAAAGAGATGTAATATCGTCATTCCGAAAATGCAGTAAAGTCCAAAAAGCTTTGACAAAAGCACCGCCGCCAAAACACCGGAAGCGAAGGCAAGAATCATCATGCCGTGTCTCTTCGCAAGTCTGGCGGATTCTTCATTTTTGAAAAATAAGGCTTGGGTAAGATGACTTCCCATTTGTCGGATATGGTTGGTGCAGAAGGTGGTGGCCATGGGAATCCCCTCCGCTTTTCGGAAAATATTGAACTGCATGGCACAGATAAAGCTTAAGCTTAATTGACATAACTGATCCGGCCAACTTGCCGGCATCAGCCCCACAAGGAAGCAAACCAGCGACTCAAAAAGAAGAATTTTCTCTTCAAAATCTCTCTTCTTTAGATTTTTATGGTTTTGCCCAATATACTCCGATAAAATCACACCTACCATATAGGCGGTAAAGGGAGCCAAAGAATACAGGGCTCTCCCCCATTTTCCCTTTCCCAAAGACAACATCATGATGACAAGATTGGCCGTCTGGGCATTGGCAAATACCTGTCCTCTAAGACTGTAAGTGTATCCACCATAAAAGCCCCCCGAAAATATCAGGAGGGCAAAAAACCAAAGCTTTTCATGAATTTTCCAAGTTGCCTTAACTTTATCCATTTTGCAACAGCCTCTGTCTTACAATTTCATAAGCCAAAACACCGCAGGCCACGGAAGCATTGAGGGAATCCAGCTCTCCCTTCATGGGAATGGAGGCCTGCATATCGCAAGTTTCCTTTACCAGACGAGAAACCCCTTCCCCTTCATTTCCCAGTACCAATCCAATAGAGCCGGTCAGGTTCAGCTTATACATGCTTTCCCCACGCATGTCTCCGCAGACAAACCACATCCCTTCCTTCTTCAGCTCTTCCATGGTCTGCACCAGATTGGTCACCTTACAAACCTTGGTATAATTCAAGGCTCCCGCACTAGTTCTGGCTACGGTTGCGGTTAGGCCTACCGCTCTTCTTTTCGGAATAATTACCCCATGGGCTCCCGCAAGATTTGCGGTACGAATCATCGCCCCCAGGTTATGGGGATCCTCAATTCCATCCAACAGGAAGAAAAAAGGCGCTTCTCCCTTATCCTTCGCCACCTGTAATAAATCCTCCAAGGGCGCATATTCATAGGCGGAAAGATAGGCAATAACGCCCTGGTGCGTTTCTCCGGAGGACATCTCATCCAAACGGGATTTCTTTACGAAGTCAATCACCAAATCCTGCTTCTTCGCCTCTCGAAGAATGCTTAAAATAGGGCCATCCTTTAAACCATCCTGAATAAACAGGCGGTCAATGGTCTTTCCGGCACGAAAGGCCTCCAGCACCGGGTTTCTGCCGATTAGGGTATATCCCTCTTCTCTCATTTTCTTCCTCTTTCCTGCTTCCTACTTCTTCCTATTTCTATGCTCTGACACTGCATCGGTGCCTTTCTTTAAAGCTTTCTTTATAGCTTTCTCTATAACTTTCTTTATAGCTTTTATTTTTCTTTATAGCTTTTATTTTTCTTTATATCTTTGCTTATTCCTTGGCTTCATCCTCCGCCAGTAAATGCTCCAAGCCCTTCTCCACCAGGCTAATCAGTCTGGAAATCTTCCCCGCATAATAAAGATAGCCCAAAAATGCCTCAAATCCGGTGGCTCTCCGATAATCCGTAATGCTGGAGTTTTTGGAGTGGCTTTGGGACTTATGGTTTCTGGCTCTTCGATAAACGGAAAGCTCCTCTTCCGTTAA
>CAUTXF010000045.1:0-16777 GCA_963542215.1 uncultured Oribacterium sp.
CGAAAAATAGCCATCTGTTGAATGTTTTTTCTGGGTTCGATTCCCGTCTCGCGCTCTCTAAGAAAAGAAAGAAGCCTGATTTGCAGGCTTCTTTTGTTTTATACGGATATCCATTCCATCCCGCGATTGAACCAAGGAACATTATATTCTTTAATCTGTAAATGTTTGTTATTCAGATTGGCAACTTTTTTGTATCTGACGGTATTGTCAAAAAAAGCTACAGAGTCGCATAAGGGGGCTACTTCTTTTAGCATTTTCAGAGAGGCTTCATAGCGCCTTCTGATGTCTTCCTCTTTGATACCATGGCCGCCTTCCGTTACTCTTTTTGCCACCCGCTCAATAGCCAGTTCGGGACTTTCTAAACCGATGTAACACATTTTCACGAAAAATCCCTGTTCCTTTGCGGCCTGGATGGTCTTCACAATGGAAATACCGGAGAGGGTGGTTTCCTGATTGAAGGAAGTGCCGGATTGAATACAGTAATTGATTTTATCTACGGCAATGCGCATGGCTTTAAACTGTGCTTTTTCGTCTCGCCAGTCCCAGCCGTTGCTAAACAAGATTTCGTCCGCATTAATCCGCTCTCCAAGTTCTGCCTGTTTTAGCAAGGTGTATAATGTGGATTTTCCGGCGCCGTTAACGCCTGCAAAGATTGTATATTTCTTATTGTTTTCCATTGGCCTGCTCTTTCCTTTTTAGTAGCTCTTCCTGTTGTTCCTGAAGAAAAAATTCAGATAGGGTCATATAGAACTTGAACTCCTCGGCATTTTCAAAATCGATCTCATCAAACAAAATCATATTTTCCGGAGATAGTGTCTCTCGGCACTGCTGATATAAATGCTGTAGCTTGTCCTTCAAATCGGTATGCTTTTCGGGCATCGTTTCTCCCCCTCCCTATAAATAAAGTGGATGTTTTCCTTTGGTGTTTTGCGGTAATTCTCTTATAGTAATTTTCTTATAACAACTCGCTTACAACAATTCTTTTACAGCAATTCCTTTACCATTTCCTGCAATAGCGGCACATTCCTCTCCATAAACCAGGGATTTTTCTTAATCCATCCATAGTTTAGAGGGCTGGGATGCACCAAGGGAAAATTCAAGATTTCCGAAGAAGTCTGTCCCGACAAAAGAGAATTTGTCCCATGGTCTTTTTCCCATGCTTCTCCGTAAGGATACAGCAAGTCTTTTAGGGGGAGCTTTGCCCCCTTCGGGTCATAGTGGGCAATGGCGTATTTTCCAATCAAAATGCGAAGCTTCACCTTAGGGAGGAGAGCAGCCACCGCGTCATGGTATTTTCGCATAAAGGGGCGGGGAGGCAAGTCCCCACCCTTTCCTTTTCCCGGATAATAAAAGTCCATAGGGATAATGGAGATGGATTTCCCATAAAAGATTTCCTCGGAAATGCCCATCCACTCCATCAGGCGTTTTCCGGAAAGGTCGTGGAAGGGAATGCCGGATTCCTCCACCTTCCTGCCGGGAGCCTGTCCCACCAGAAGAATCTTAGATTCTTCATGGAACTGGAAAATGGGAGGGACGCCCCGTTCCGTATAGCTTTGATTTTCCGGAAGAGCTTTGATTTCCTCAATCAGCTCTTCCAGTGTTTTATCATTCTGTTTCATCAGCTAACTATCTCCACTTTTTATTAAATAAGTCTAGTTATTTTTTCTCACTAGTAGACTGTTCTCTCTTTTTCAAAAGCTTGAATCGAGGGTAGTCATTCTATGCCAGGCTTTTTCTCTTTCCTAAGCTAGGCTTCGCATTTTCCCTATGCAATCCCGCTTAAATCATAGTCCGCAAGGTATTTCGCCGCGGTATCGCAGATTCCTCGAAGGCAGCTCTCCTGGAAGGGACTTTCCAGACCGGCATTCTTTAGGAGCTTTGTGAAAACCACGGAACCGCCCTGCTTGGTGTACGCCATGTAGTGTTGCCAAGCTTCCTTTTGATCCTTCTGAATCAGGTTCCAGAATTGCAGGGCAACGGTTTGTGCCAGGCAGTAGTCAATGTAGTAGAAGGGAGAAGAGTAGATATGGTGCTGTCTCTGCCAGCCCTCACCCTCACTATAGAAAGGAATTTCTCCGTCCAGCTTTAACCAGGGCTGATAAATCTGTACCAGCTCCTTCCATTTGGCATGTCGCTCTGCAGGGCTGAGATTCGGATTTTCATACACGATATGCTGAAAATGATCCACCATGGTGCCATAAGGAATAAAGCATAAGGCTCCTGCTAAGTGGGAGTAATTGTATTTTCCGGCATCCTCTCCGAAGAACTCCTGGGAAAATGCCTCTGCAAAGAATTCCATGGACATGGAGTGGACTTCGCAGGCCTCAAGGCTCGGCCAAATGCACTCATAGGGCACCCGATTTCGGTTCAGGTAAGCGGCAAAGGCGTGACCTGCCTCGTGAGTAATCACCTCAATATCATGCTGGGTGCCGTTAAAGTTGGCAAAGATGAAAGGCGTCTTGTAGTCCTGGAAGGAGGTGCAATATCCCCCACCCTGCTTACCCTTGGTGGAGAGCAGATCCATTAACTCATCATCAATCATGTGATTGAAAAACTCTGACGTTTCCGGAGAAAGCCAGTCATAGAACTTCTTTCCGGAGGCAACAATCTCGTCCGGATTTCCCTTCGGCTTCGGATTTCCGGAGCGGAACTCAATGGCCGCATCCGCATAGCTTAGGGGATAGGATTTGCCCAGTCGCTCTGCCTGTCTTTCGTAAATCTTTGCGGCAACGGGCACCACATACTTCTGCACAGCCTCACGGAACTTCTGCACATCCTGCTTGTCGTAGCAGTTTCTTCTCATCCGGTAGTAGCCAAGCTCGGTAAAGTCTGCATAGCCTAGCTTCTTCCCCATTTGATCCCGAAGATGCACAAGCTTATCATACAGGCGGTCCAGCTCTCCCTGATTGTCCTTATACCACTGTCCCTCCGCCTTCCAAGCAGCCAGTCTTCTGGCATCATCCTTGTCATTTTTAAAGGGAGACATCTGGGAAATGGTGTAAATTTTTCCTTCAAAGGGAATCTGTGCACCGGCCAGAAGCTTTTCATAGGCGGTGGTCAGCTCATTTTCCTCCTGCATCATGGGGATGATTTCCGGGGAAAATGTCTTTAAGTCGATTTCTGCGTTCAAGAAGAGAATGTTTCCGTATTTTCTGGCAAAATCTTCTTTAAAGGGAGATTCTAAAAGGGCCTTAATCCATTCCTGATTAAATTCCTGAATCTGAGGATAGGCATTGTTCCAATAGTTTTCTTCCTCATCGTAAAACTTATCCTCCGTATTAATGGAGTGACGAACCTGGGCAAGGCTGGACATAGTGAAAACATGACCTTGCAGCTTTTCATTTTCCAAGAAAAGAGCATCCGCCTCAGAAAAATCCTTGGCTTCCTTTAACTTCTGAATCAGCGTCTTCATTTCCTCTTTAATGCTTTCTACGGAAATACGCTCGTAGGGCATATCTTTAAATTTCATTTTTTATCCTCCAATACTCAGACCGACATCATAAACACCTTGATAATAAGACGATTTTTTTGGTAGGTCAATGGGAAGGAAATTTCATCGGGGCTGAGGGAGAAGCCCGGATGAATTGTGGCGGGCAAGAGGAGCGCATGTTTGGAAAGTGTTAGTCAGTGTATAGACAAGGAGATATCGCACACTTTGCGAGGGATACTCGATATAAGCAAAAAAATCACCCGGACCAAAAAGCCCGGGCGATGGAGGGATAGCATAATGAAATCTATAGTATCCTGAATTGCTTTTATATTTAGCTCTATAGCATAGCTTTATAAGTGAAGTATGCAATTTGATTTTAGGAAAAGCCTTATAACTTGAACTTTGCCAAAAGCTCTTCCATGGTCTGTACCTGGTCGAAAAGCTTGGCGCTGCTGGCGGCGGACTCTTCCGCGGTGGCGGAGTTATGCTGTACCACAGCGGATACCTGTTCCAGGCCTTGGGCAATTTCTTCCACGGATTTGGACTGGCTCTGAGAAAGGCTTGCGATTTCCGTAATCTTTTCGTGCATTTCCTGAGAACGTTTCACAATCTGCGCCAGGGACTTTGCGGCTTCCTCGGTCATCTGAGAACCGGTTTCGATGGAACGCACGGTATTTTCAATGAGGGCGGTGGTGTTCTTTGCTGCCTCTGCGGACTTTCCGGCAAGATTTCGTACTTCATCCGCAACTACGGCGAAGCCCCGGCCGAACTCTCCGGCTCTTGCGGCCTCTACGGCTGCATTTAAGGCTAAAACATTGGTCTGGAAGGCAATGTCGTCAATGGTGTGAATGATATTGCTGATTTCCTGAGCGGTATGGTTCATCTCGCTCATGGAGTCATTTAAGGCATTCATTTGCGTACTGCTGGACTCCAACTCTGTTTCCGTGGTTTTGGAAAGAAGAGCGGCATTTTCCGCATTGTCTGCATTGTTTCGTACCTGATCGGATACGGACTGAATGGTAGCGGAAAGCTCTTCCAAAGAGCTGGCCTGCTCTGCAGCACCCTGGGAAAGCACATCACTGCCATGGGAAACTTCCTTGGCGGAAGCATTGACCTCTTTAGAGGCATTTTCAATTTCCAATAAGGTGCCCTTCAGCATGGATTGGATGGTCTTTAAGGATTCACAGATGGCAGAATAGTCTCCCTTGTACATCTTCGGGCATGCGGCTTCGTCCCGGAAATTTCCGGCAGCCATATTGCCTAAACGGCTTACGATATCCGCAATAACGGACTTTAAGTGGGCATTCATATCCTTAATGGCCTTTACGGTGCTTCCCACCTCGGTTTCATCCACGGGAAGAGCTAAATGGGTATTCATCAGCTCACCCTGAGAAAGTCCCAGCATACAATTTTTGATGGCAAGGAGAGGCTTCATCAGCTCTGTCCGAACGAAGAACACGGTTATGAGTACGAAAATAATGGTGGGAATCAGCAGGAAAAGGCTGAGAAATTGGGTCAGGGCAGCCACCTGTGCTGCCGCGTGGCTCTCTCCCTGGGTTCTTTCCGCCACCTCATCATAAAGAGTATCGTAGTAATCGGAAACCTCCTGCTCCTTCTCCTGATAGTCCTGACTGTAGAGTAAGTCCAGAGCTCCCTTCAGATCTCCCTGTTCCACCATGGTAAAGGACTGGGCCTCCAGGCCGGCAAGGTAGGTGGAGGCATCGGACATTCCCTTTAAAGCGGCCTCTTCAGACTCGCTTAAACCGTATTTATGCATGACCTCCACGGAATTTTCCCGGTTTTTATCCACGGTCAGCTCCTTGTTGTAGGCATCCAAATAAGCCTTATTGCCGGTTGCGGCATAGGCTCTGGAGGTTTTACTCAGGGTAACACTACCGTCGGAATAGTCTCCCGCAGCTACAGTGACTTCAAATTGTACCTTCATCAGCTCTGTAGCTTTTTTGCTTTGCACCTTATTCACTACACCGGCAAATGCGGTAAGGAGCAAAAGCAGAATACTCCCGATAGAAAAAAAGGCTAATTTAGTGGACTGGTTCCATCTCTTTTTCATAATCCCCTCCCTAGGATGTGTCCAATATTTTGGTCTTTATATTTGCATAATACACGGTTTCCGGTAATGGGTTTTGCTTACGGTCCTATGTAAGTATTAGATTATCGACAAGATACAAAATTAATTAAGCCCCAAACTAGGACAAAGAGTAAATAATAATAAATATTATTTTTTATTATTTTGTTAAAAATATACAAACAGATGAAGAGGGAAAGAAGCTTTCCGTCTATAGAAAAGCCCTCAGGAATGGGGTATACTAAAAAATAGAACAAATAGAGGTTAAAGGCAGAAAGCAAATGTCACAAACCCTCAGCAGAACAAAAGGATAATACATAAAGGAGGCAGAAGATGGCTTGTACAACGATTTTGGTAGGAAGAGAGGCATCCTACGACGGGTCCACGATGATTGCGAGAAACGAGGATTCAGGCTCAGGATCATTTTCCCCGAAGAAATTTATTGTAGTAGAACCGAAGGACCAGGGCGATACTTACACCTCGGTGCTGTCCCACGTGACCATTCCCCTTCCCAAGAATCCCCTTCGTTATACCTGCATGCCCAATGCGGTGGCGGGAGAAGGAATCTGGGGTGCAGCAGGGGTAAACAGTGAAAATGTTTCCATGACCGCAACGGAAACCATTACCAGTAACGAGCGGGTGCTTTCCGGAGACCCCTTGGTAGTATATAAAAAGGCTGAGGAGGGCGAAGAGGAGCAAATCGGAGGAATCGGCGAGGAAGATTTGGTGACTTTGGTGCTTCCCTATATTCACTCCGCAAGAGAGGGTGTGCTTCGTTTAGGAGAATTGCTGGAGCAGTACGGAACCTACGAGATGAACGGCATTGCCTTTTCCGATGCAGAGGAAATCTGGTGGCTGGAAACCATTGGAGGACATCACTTCATTGCCAGAAGAGTGCCGGACAATGCCTATGTGATGATGCCGAACCAGCTGGGCATCGATTACTTTGATTTTGAAGATGCCTTCGGGAAGCAGGAGGAATACATCTGTTCCAAGGATTTAAAGGAATTTATCAAGAAGAATCATTTGGACCTTCGATTTGAAGACGAAATCGAAAAAACCGGAGGAGACTGGATTAATCCAAGAGAGTGCTTTGGCTCCCATTCCGATGCGGACCATGTGTATAACACCCCAAGAGCCTGGTATATGGCAAGATATTTTAACCGAAATACCTTCCGTTTCGAAGGGGAAAATGCGGAGTTTACCCCGGAATCTGATGATATTCCCTGGTGCCTATGCCCGGAATTAAAGATTACGCCAGAGGATGTGAAATATATCCTTTCCGCACATTTTCAAGGAACTCCCTACGACTGCTACGGAAAATACGGGGAGGAAAAGGAAAGAGGAAAGTATCGCCCCATCGGCATCAGCCGAAACAATTTCCTAAGCCTTACTCAGATTCGTCCGAATGTGCCCAAGGAATATGCGGTTTTGGAATGGGTTTGCTTCGGCTCCAATACCTTCAACGCCTTTGTGCCCTTCTACGCCAATATCGACAAGACCCCGGAATACTTTGCCAATACGGAAAAGCGGGTAACCACGGAAAGCTTCTACTGGGCAAATCGCATTATCGGGGCTTTGGCAGACAGCCAATATAGCCACTGCCGCTCCCATATTGAACGCTACCAAAGCAAAGTACCCACTAAGGCTTATACCATTATGAAGGCCTTTGAAGAAGAGCTGGAAAAGCACGGAAAGAAGAAAAAAGGAATTTCCTCTTTATTAGAAGAATGCAATGCAAAGATAGCGGACATGGTAAAGAAAGAAACCGAAGACGTGCTGGATAAAGTACTCTATGAAGTCAGCTGCCAGATGAAGAACGGCTACGGCCGCTCCGATGCTTAACATAGGGAGATAGGGGTTGTACACAAAAATGCTGTTCTAAAGATATAGAAAGGCTTTTTATGCAGTATATGTCTGTAATAGGGGCAATTTGGACGGTTGAAACTTGCCGAAAGCCGGCAAAGTGAAGGACTGTAAGACTCAATAGGTTAAAGCGATTGATGCAGCAAGAGTCTGCAATAGGGGCAATCTGAGCCCGTTGAAATTTACAGAAAGTCGACAAAGTGAAGGACTGTAAGATTCAATAAGTTAAAGCGATTGATGCAGTATGGGTCTGTAAGAGGGGCAATCTGAGCCCGTTAGTACTTACTGAAAGCGAGCTAAAGCGAAGCTTGAAGTTAGTACTGCTACGAAGGCGAGGTTAGCGGGAGCGTGCCCCGATTACAGCCCCATACTGCATCAGAGCGTATTGTTACAAAGAATACAGTCCTTCACTGCGAAGGGGCGAGGTTAGCCCCGATTACAGCCCCTTACTGCTTAAAAGCCTATTATTAATAAAGAACTTTTTTGGGGAAAAGCCCTACTCCCCTTGCCAGTTCTTCCGCTTTCCCCTTATAATAGGTGGGAAAAAGCCATTTTGTAGAAAAGTTCCGAAATATCGGAAGCAGAGAGGGGAAAAATGATTGCAGCAAGTAATGTAACCTATCGTGTAGGGAAGAAGGCCCTTTTTGAAGAGGTCAACATCAAGTTTACGGAGGGGAACTGTTATGGGGTAATCGGTGCCAACGGTGCCGGTAAGTCCACCTTGTTAAAGATTTTATCCGGAGCCTTGGAGCCCACTTCCGGAGAAGTCATCATTACCCCGGGACAGCGTTTGTCCGTATTGGAACAGGATCAGTTTAAATATGATGCTTACCCGGTGCTTAGTACCGTAATCATGGGAAATAAGCGCCTGTATGAAGTGATGCAGGAAAAGGACGCGCTTTATGCAAAGCCTGATTTTTCCGATGAGGACGGTATCCGTGCAGCAGAGCTGGAAGGGGAATTTGCCCAGATGGACGGCTGGAATGCGGAGTCCGATGCGGAGACCATGTTAAACGGCCTGGGAATCGGGCCGGAGCTTCACCACAAGATGATGAACGAGCTAAAGGGTTCCGAGAAGGTGAAGGTACTTTTGGCTAAGGCGCTTTTCGGAAATCCGGACATCCTGCTTTTGGACGAGCCTACCAACCACCTGGACTTGGGCTCCATCGAATGGCTGGAGGACTTCCTCATTAACTTTGAAAATACTGTGATTGTAGTCAGCCATGACCGTTACTTCCTGAATAAGGTTTGTACCAATATTGCGGATATCGACTACGGAAAGATTACACTCTTTGCCGGAAACTATGATTTCTGGTTTGAGTCCTCTCAGTTGATTGTTCGTCAGCAGAAGGAAGCCAACCGAAAGAAGGAAGAGAAGATCAAGGAATTGCAGGAATTTATCCAGCGTTTCTCGGCAAATGCTTCCAAGTCCAAGCAGGCGACTTCCAGAAAGCGTGCGTTGGAGAAGATTGAGTTGGATGACATTAAGCCATCTTCCAGACAGTATCCCTATATCCAGTTTAAGCCAAACCGTGAAATCGGAAATGACGTTTTGGAGGTAAACAACCTGACCAAGACCATTAATGGCGTAAAGGTTTTGGATAATATCAGCTTTATCTTAAATCGTACCGATAAGGTAGCTTTGGTTGGACCTAACGAATTGGCAAAGACTGTACTGATGCAGATTCTTGCAGGGGAAATGGAGCCGGATTCCGGAGACTATAAGTGGGGCTTAACCACCAGCCAATCCTATTTCCCGAAGGACAATACCAAGGAATTTGATTCCGAGGACACCATTGTGGAATGGCTTACTCAGTATTCCCCGGACAAGGATACCCAGTTCGTAAGAGGATATTTGGGAAGAATGCTCTTTAAGGGAGATGACGGTGTAAAGAAGGTCAATGTCCTTTCCGGAGGAGAGAAGGTTCGTTGTATGCTTTCCAAGATGATGATTTCCGGATCCAATGTCCTGATTTTGGATGAGCCTACAGACCACCTGGATATGGAAGCGATTTCCGCCTTGAACGACGGCTTAAAGAACTTCCCCGGTGTAATTATCTTTGCTTCCCGTGACCATCAGGTTGTGGAAACCACCGCAAACCGTATCATGGAAATCATTGACGGAAAGCTTATTGATAAGCTTACCACCTATGATGAGTACCTGGCATCCGATGAAGAAATCAAGAAGAGATTTACCTTTACTCTCTCTGAGGAAGATGCAGGGGATAACTAAAATAGGCTTAAAATGATGTCATAGAAAAGGAGCTGT
This sequence comes from uncultured Oribacterium sp., assembly GCA_963542215.1. Lineage (GTDB taxonomy): Bacteria > Bacillota > Clostridia > Lachnospirales > Lachnospiraceae > Oribacterium. The sequence continues at coordinate 9,652 of CAUTXF010000045.1, forward strand.
TAAAATCAAGGAAATTTTCTAAGCAATATAGGTCTGAATTTTGGGGAAGCTCTCACTAGCCTCGCCCTGCAAAGGGAAGGACTGTATTCATTGATGAGGCTCGCTCCGAAGCAGTATAGGCATGAAATCGAGCACGCTCCCGCTAACCTCGCCCTGCAGCGGTACTAAGCGAAAAACTACAGTACCTTTGTTTTTCGCAAGTACCGGCGGGCTCAGATTGCTCTCTTTCATGCCTATACTGCTTCGGTCGCTTCACTGGATTGATTTCTACAGTCCATCCCTTCGCTGACTTTCAGTAAGTACTGACGGGCTCAGATTACCCTGCATTCAGACCTATATTGCCGAAAATTTCATTATTATTTTGATTTTTACAGCTCCTTTTTGCATAGTCATCTTATTTCAAGGCAGTTTTTGTCTTGGGCTCTAAAGTTAGGGAATGAGTAGAGGTAATATGATGAAAGAATCGGTAGAAAGCAAACTGAAGAACATTCATGAACTGGAATTTACCTTGTTTTGTATTGAAAGTTTAGCAGAAGCTTTGCATAAGGACGGTGCAAGCGTCTATCAGGAGCTTAGTAGCGGAAAGAACTTCTTGCAGAACTATATCATCCCGGAATATGAGGTGCTTCATACGCAAGGAAAAGAATATATCCTTCAGGAGCTTTTGTCTGTGATGAAAGAATGGGGGGTGCAGCTATGAATGCCCATCCCGTTCTTTTACAAAAAAAATACGCCCGCATTATAGCAGGCTTTGCAGAGAAAGAAAAAATGTCTTTAGAAAATGCCTTGGATTTTTTTTATAAATCTGAGCTGTATCAACTCATTAGCCAAGGCATTTCCGATATGCATTGCAGAAGTGACTTATATCTGATTGATGAGTTGGAAGAAGAATATATGTCTTCTGAAAGAAAGTAACAATCTTTATTCCTTCCACTGCAAATGATGTAACGCCCCCTCCTTACTTAAGAAGGGAAAATCCTGTTGTCGGAGCGCTTCATATAAAATGATGGCTACGGAATTGGAAAGATTTAAGGAGCGAGCTTCCTCCAACATGGGAATGCGGATACACTGTTCTTCGTTGTCTACCAGAATTTCCTCCGGAATGCCTGCGGATTCCTTTCCGAAGACAATGTAATCATTGGGAGAAAAGGATACTTCCGTATGAGTTTTATGGGCCTTGGTAGTGGCATACCATACTTTGGGAAGGGCAATTTTCGTGCCGGAAGTATTTTTATCAGATATAGTTTCAGAGGGAACATTGCTAGAAGATATGTTCTCTAATGCGGATAAATCGGAGTGTAAAGGAGAAGCTTCTCCGACCGCTTTTTCCATTTCCTTTCTTTCTTCCTCCACGCCTGCCATAAATTCCTCATAGGAAATATATTCCCGAAGCTTTAACAAAGGCCAGTAATCCATGCCGGCTTTTTTGATATTTTTATCATTCAAAATAAAACCGTAGGGCTTAATCAGGTGCAGTGTACTTTTGGTTGCCACGCAGGTTCTGCCTATGGCTCCGGTATTAAAGGGAATTTCCGGTTCATGTAAAACGATATTCATAAAGTCTCTCCGATTCTATCCATTATCTTTATGGTTCAGCGTATAATATTCTCGGTAATTTACGGATCACAGGATTTAGGAACCCATCTTTGCCGCCACTTTTTTGGCAATGGAATCCGCCAGGATTTTCTTTTTCTTTGCAGCATCCTCTTCCTTTTCGGAAGAGGAACCTGCCGGGTGCGCACCCTCAATAGCCAAATGTCCGATAGCCTGATATTTTACGGTCTGGTATTCATTTTCATTGCTTTTCCAGTTGGGGCAGTGAGAACGGCTACCCTCCTGCCACATCTTGGCAATTTCATCTTCATCAAATTCGGCCATGCACTCATAGTCTTCCTCTTCATCGTCAAATGCCAAATTTCTGCATAATTCACATTCACACATGGACTAAACCTCCAAACTTTTCTTCACCGTTGCTTTCTTTGCAGCAGTCTTTTTCTTTTCAACAGCCTTCTTTTCAACAGCCTTCTTTTCAACAGTCTTCTTTTCTACAGTCTTCTTTCCCACTGCCTTTCTTTCCCCTACAGGCCGCCAGGTCTCCGGATCCTTCTTGCTGGAAGGGCAGAGGTCCTGCAAATAACATTCGCCGCACTTGGGATTCTGAGAAGTACAAAGCGTTCTTCCCAAGGCAATGATGTGGGTGTTCCAACGAATCCAAAACTCCTCCGGAAGATGCTCCATGAGCTGAAATTCCACCTTGGTGGGATCCGGAGAATCCGCCAGCCCCAAACGGTTGGAAATGCGCTTCACATGCGTATCCACCACGATAGAGGGGATATGGTAAATGTTTCCTAATATCAGGTTTCCGGTTTTCCGTCCCACCCCGGGAAGGGCAGTTAAGGACTCGATATTTTGGGGAACCTCCCCTCCATACTCCTCTACCAGCGCTTTGGCACAGGCCTTCATATTTTTGGCCTTGTTATGATAAAAACCGGTGGAATGGATATCCTCTTCCAGCTCCTTTAAATCACAATCCGCAAAAGCCTGTAAATCTTTATATTTCACAAAAAGCTTTTCCGTCACCATATTTACCCGGGCATCGGTGCACTGGGCACTTAAAATGGTGGCAAAAAGCAGCTGCCAGGCATTTTTCGCCTCTAAAAAAATCATGGGCCGGTCCCCATAATGGGCATCCAGCCTCTTCATGATTTCTCGAACTCTCATTTCTCTTTTTTTCTTGGATTCAGAACGAATAAACATTATTTCCTGTATTTCTTTCTATTGATATTTTTATTTTTCGGGATGTATCCGAAATACTAACGGCATGGAGAAGCTATCATATACTCTTTAAAGAAGTAATAAAGTAATTGAGCATTTATAGAATTATTCTTCTTTCAAGACATTTTGATGCTTTTTAAAACTGAATAGTAATGCTTCTTCCGGTGGGCTGGTAGGGGTAATAGCGTACACCGGCAGCATCCAGCATGCGTTTGGAAGCCTTTACCGCGGGAGTATCCGCATATTTGTCCTCCCAGTACACCAAGGTTTTGATGCCGGATTGGATAATTGCCTTCGCGCACTCGTTACAGGGGAAGAGAGTAACGTAAATGGTGGCCCCCTCTAAAGAACCGCCCCTATAATTCAAAATCGCGTTCAATTCTGCATGGGTTACATAAAAATACTTGGCGTTATAGGGATCCTGCTCTGCCTTCATTTTCGCCCAAGGGAAAATGTCGTCGGAGCAACCCTTTGGGAAGCCGTTGTAGCCCATGGAGAGAATCTTATGATCCGGAGATACGATGCAGGCACCTACCTGGGTAGAGGGATCCTTGGAACGGTGGGCAGATAGTGTACAGATTCCCATAAAATATTCATCCCAGGAAATCGCGTCCTGCCGTTTATCATTTTCACTCATAGAAAACCCTCCTTTTTCATCAAAAAACATGTATTCTTTAGGCTCTAATGATAGCAAAAGGCAGGGGGAATGGAAAGAGAGAGAATGAGGATTATTTGTTTTTTAATAAAACTTATGATAAAACTAAGGAAAAGCTGACTTTTCCATGTCAAACACGGAAAAGAAATATAGGATAGAAGGTAAATGTCGTGGATTCCCTTAACTAAATTCAAAAAACGAATTATCAAAGGAGAATAGGATGTTTTGTAGAAAATGTGGTTTAAAAAATGATGATGATGCCGTATTCTGCAAACTTTGTGGAGCAAGATTGTCCGAAGAGGAAGTAGAACAGCTTTCGGAGGGAACCCTTTCTCTTTCCTCCACGCCCCCGGTGCCAAACAAATCTGTTGTAGGGAATAAGACAGTGGCTACAAAAGAAGCTAAGGCTTTGCATCCAAAGAAAAAATTACATTTACATTTTTTTATTCATAACGAGTATCGCTCGCAGAGCGTGCGATATCTCGTTTGCCTTCTTCTGGCGTTTCTTATAGGGAGCAGTGGAACTTGGGTATATCTACAATTCTTTAAGAAAATTACAATTCCCTTAGATGAATATGTGAAGGTGAATATCCATGGACCAAGTGGCTATGCCGTAGCAGGTACAGAAATAGACTGGGATGGAATCAAAAGGGATTATGGGGAAAAATTATCCTTCACGCAGTTGGCGAAATCGAAGGGTTTGGAAGAGCTTTATCAATCTCCGATAACTTGCTTGTTTGAATCTATCAGTCCTCCCGGTCTTAAGAAAGAGCAAAACATTAAAAATGGAGATTTAATTGCTTATCAGTGGAACTTTGATGACAGAGAGATTACCCGTTATTTAAACTGTAAACTGAAAGTAGAGAATAAAAAGATAAAAGCCCATACCGATGCTTCTGTGAAAGAAGAGGATATTTTCGGGAAAATGGAAATTAAGGCAGTAGGAGAGAATGGATATGGCAATATAGTTCTAAGAGCTTTACCAAAAGGTCTTAAAAAAGCTGACTTCATAATATATCCCAATTTTTTATTATCTAATGGCTCCAAAGTAGATATTGCTTTACGATACAGCCCGCTTTACTACTATGAATCTTGCGGTATTTTACCCGGTAAAGAGAACATAACTTATACTGTTTCGGGCTTGAAGGAAACTTCAGAGGAGAAAGGTACTGCTATAGGCACAGAAGATTCTTCGATGCCGTTTTCTACAGCAGAGGATGATGCGAAAACTGAGGAGGCAAAAGCACAGTATGCTGTATCGGACTATATTTGCCCCTACAGTTCCATCAGGTTGATTACGAAGCAGGATATGACCGAATTGATGGCAGAGTATCCAAAGGAACTCTTCCCCGGGCAAAGGTCGCTTGCTCAGATGATTATAAATGAGATATATGCCAGATACGGTTATGAGTTTAAGGATCCGGAGCTCAATGATTATTTTGAGCAATTTTATTGGTACTCTTCTCTCCGGGATCGGATATCAAATGTGGATAATATTTATCGGCAAATGTCAGAGATTGAAAAGAAGAATGTGGAGTTCTTAAAGACCTATCCTTAAGCAGTTTTGCAAGGCACTAAGCCTATTCTGAAGTATTTCATAAGATTTAGATATACCCCTTTACTGAAGAGACAGTAAGGGGGTATTATCATATTTCAGAATAAGTAGTGTAGGTGAAGCCTGTGACCCCTCAAATGAGAAGGAGTGGCATGGGCGCAACAGGGAAGTCTGATGATACTTAAGTAAGAAATGACACGAACAGGGATAGTGAGGGGGTCATATTGATGAATCGGCATTGGAACAAAGGAATTAAGATACTATTGCTAATGTTTACCTTTATTTATGGAATGCAGGTCTATGCCTCTCCCATAAAAGGAGACAGGAGAACTGCATTAAGCTTTGGAGAAAATGGGGAATATCTGGATGCGGAGCAATATGCCAAGGATAATCCGGATGTGCTGGAGGCCTACGGAATGAATCCCTTTGCCTTTTGGAGCCATTACCTGCATTTCGGGATTAAGGAAGGACGGCATGCTTATGGCCTGGATGCCTCTTCTCCCGAGGCAGTGGCAAAGCTTAAGGTCTTCACCGTGGCGGAGCAGATTTGCAATGATGCTATGAGCGACAGGGAAAAAGTGAAGGCAGTCCATGACTGGATTATTCAGCAGACCAAGTACGATATTGAGAACCAGAGAAGACGAACCATTCCGGAGGATTCTTACCATATAGAAGGTGTGATGCTGAAGGGAGTTGCAGTGTGCAACGGCTATGTGGAAGCCTTTGATTATTTTATGGAGGTTTTAGGTATTCCTCATGAGGTTGTGGTAGGAAAGTCCGTTGGCAGAGGCGGTGCAATAGGCAGCCATGCCTGGAACGGGGTTTGGATTGACGGAAAATGGCTTTCTGTGGACTGTACCTGGGATGATCCGGTGACGGAGGATGGAAGCAATCAGATAATCGATACTTATTTCCTGAGAACGGAGGAAGAAATAGCCGGCAATCATATCACAGAAAAAATTTTCAAAAATTATCAGAATAGAAAAGTTAAGTTCTAAAGTATTTCTAACAAAATTAATAAGATTTTTGGGGAATATTGAGAATACCGATGGCTTATGTTAAGATTTCTCTCGGAAAAGAACTTTTTAAGAAATAATACAAACAAGTGAATTTCTAAGGAAGAGTACTGAGAAAGTAAGTACGGAAGTAAAGGAGAGAAAGATGAAAAGAATGGGAAGAAAAGGAAGTCTTTTGGCATTGGGATTGGGAGCAGCTTTGCTGGTATCTGCCATTCCTGCAGTGGCGGCTCCATTAAACACAGAAGGAAGCTGGAAGCAGGACGCCGGACAGTGGTCTTTTGTAAAGCCTGACGGAAGCAAGTACCAGGGCTGGATTTATACTGACGGAAGCTGGTTCTTCTTAAAGGAGGACGGCACTTTATTCTCCGGTTGGCAGAAGAATGATGCCGGAAAATGGTTCTTCATGAGCACCTTACACGACGGTACCTTCGGAAAGCTTCTTCAGGGCTGGCAGTGGGTAGGAGGATATTCCTACTATTTGCAGGAGGAAGAAGGTCCTAAGTTCGGAGAGCTTTTGGTTTCTTCCGAGAAGGACGGCTATAAGGTAGATGCTGAGGGACATTGGGTAAATGCTGATGGCACTCCCGTATATGAGGCCGGAAAGGGATATCCTTCCGTAGAGCAGAAGCAGAGCACAGAGGCGGCAGTAAGCACCACTCCCACAAAGACCATTATCAGCTTCTCCGGCGGCGGAAGCGGTTCCGGATCAGGAGGGGCAGGAAGCGCAAGCGGCAAGAAAAATGGCGCTAAGGCCAGCAGCTCTAACCTTCCAAAGCCTGTAGTTTCCGGTTCCAACCTGGTAGCCAGCGGTTCCAATATGGGACATTAAAAAAGGTTTTTCAGAAGAAAAAATTCTCAGAATAGTAGTTTTAGAAAGGACAGGGATGTCTTTTCACGAGGAGATGGCTCGCAGGCAGGAGCCCTTGCCAAGGGCTAAGTTCATGGACGAGGAAAAGCAGAGCATAAACATCTCCTCGCATTTAAAAAGAGGCTATATAATCAAAATAAGTTTTCTACGCAATATAGATCTGAAGTCGGGGCACGCTCCCGCTAGCTTCGCCACGAAACGGATACTAAGCGAAAAACTGCGTTTCTCTTGTTTTTCGCAAGTACCGTCGGGCT
>CAUTXF010000046.1:0-16510 GCA_963542215.1 uncultured Oribacterium sp.
TTCACCCGGTTTCTCTGCATTGTTTCCGCCATTCTCTGTTCCCGAGTTCTCTGTGGTTCCACCGGGCTGTGTTGTATTCTCGGAAGTTCCCGGAGTTACAGTTTCACCCGGTTTCTCTGCATTGTTTCCGCCATTCTCTGTTCCCGAGTTCTCTGTGGTTCCACCGGGCTGAGTTGTATTCTCGGAAGTTCCCGGTGTTACGGGTTCACCCGGTTTCTCTGTAATGTTTCCTCCGGTCGCTGTTCCTGTAGCGGCTCCGGCTGTTGCAGTTCCTGCTCCTCCTGCAGTAGAAGCAGTTGTTCCGCCTCCGGTGGATCCGCCACCTCCACCACCGCCGAAGCTTCCGCCTCCGGGTGCTGCAATGGCTCTACTTGCTCCAAGAACCTGTCCGGGAAGAGCACGGCTTGCTCCTGCTACCTGTTGAGAAGAAGCTGCAGAGGGAAGTCCCTTGCCTGCCTCATACACAGCATCTCCATTTTCCCCGTGAAGCCACTGTCCACTCTGATTTACATAGTAGCCGTCCGGAGTTCTTCCATTTACCACCAGCACACCGTAATTGTTGTCATCAGTAGGCATCAGATAATAGCAATAGCCGTCAATCCACTGCCATCCGGTTAATAATCTTCCCTGCTGTGCGCCGGATTCTGTGCTGAGGAAATACCATTTTCCATCCAGCTGTAACCAACCGGTCTTTAACTGTCCGTTTTCCGGATTCAGATAGTACCATTCCTGATTGTATACTACCCAGCCCTTTACAGACTGTCCTTCTGCATTCCGGAATACCCATGCATTGTTCTCTACCTGCCAGCTTCCCGGAGTATTGCTCTTGCCGGTCTGGGCAAATGCAGAAAAGCTCGGTGCAAGCATCATTGCCATTACTGTGGCAATGACTGTCGTCTTCAAACCGCGTCTAACCATTTCTTCTTAGTTCCTTTCAAAGTCAACCTGCTGTCCCTCTGTCTAAAATTCATTCTCTCCCTCAAATGAATATTGTGCGATTTTAATAATATATCATAAAAACTAAGCTAATTTTCTCTTAAGTCTATTGTAGTTTTTAATAATGCTATTTATAAATTAAATAGTATACTTGTTTTTCTTTAAGTTCGAGGTTTCTCAGTATCGGTTAGGGCTGAAGACGGATTGTTTCCCATATCGCCCCCGGAATTTCTCCAAAAAAGCGCACAAAAAAGGACTGTAAAGAAATCAATAAATTTTCTAAGCAATATATTTTCGAAAATTCTCTATTTTGATTTTTACAGTCCTTTTTTGATTTTACCCTTAAACTAGGAAGCACTTTCCGCGGCAGTTTTCGTCATATTCTTCTTTGCTTCACAGTAGGCTTCCATTTCCTCCGCTACAATCTTCGCCTGGTGCACCGCTTCCACTACAGTTTTGGCACCGGTTACCACGTCTCCGGAAGCAAAAGTTCCTTCCTTCGTCGTATGCCCCTTCTCATCCGTAAGCAGTAAGCCTAAGTTGTTGGTCTCCAAATCTGTAGTGTTGGAAACAATGTTGGCTCTGGGGTTCTGGCTGATGGCTACGATAATGCTGTCCGCCTTGAAGAATACTTCTTCCTCCGGCTGTCCCTCTTCCTGCTTCTTCAGAATAATGCCGTCGTCCGTAATTTCCACCGGAGAGTGATGAAGCAGAAATTCTACGCCGTCCTCCTCCGCCTCAGCGATTTCCTTCTTGCTGGCGGTCATATTTTCCATGCCCTTACGGTAAATGATGGTAGCTCTGGAGCCGCTTCTTTTTGCGGTTCTGGCAGCATCCATGGCCACATTTCCCGCACCGATGATAGCAACATTTTCTCCTAAGGAATAAGTCTCCGGAGACTTTAAGTAGTCAATGGCAAAATGCACATTTCCAAAGCTTTCTCCCTTGATGCCCAGAGTTCTCGGATTCCATACACCGGTACCGATGAAGGCTGCGGCATAGCCGTCCTCAAAAAGCTTATCCAGAGAAAGCACCGGCCCGATCAGGATGTTGGGACGAATCTTTACCCCCAGATCCAGCAAATGCTTTTCCAAAAGATCAATGATATATTTCGGAAGACGATACTCCGGAATGCCGTAACGAAGCACGCCGCCGATTCTGTTTCGAGACTCGAAAATGGTTACCTTGTAGCCCTTTCTTTGCATCAGAAGAGCAATGGTAATTCCGGCAGGGCCACCACCGATTACCGCAATACGCTCCTTATTCTCCGCACCCTTTTCAAAATGCAGTTCTTCCAGATATTTTAAAGAAATCTCCTCTTCCATCTTATAGAAGGGAATAGGAATCCCCTTCACTCCCCGAATACAATTTCCCTCACACTGCTTCTCATGTTCACAGACCAAAGCGCAGATGGCGGAAAGAGGGTTATTCTCGAAAAGAATTTCTCCCGCCTTCTTCAACTCTCCCTGCTTATACAACTCAATAACCTCCGGAATAGAGGTATTTACAGGACAATGCTTGGAGCATCGTGGATTCTTACATAACAAACAACGATTGGCTTCTTCCATTAAAAATGTGTTCTGACTCATCTTCCCTCCCTTAACCCTTACTCTAGCGACTCAGTTTCATGGTTTACACTAAATACTGTCTCTAAATACTTACTCTAAATACTTACTTTAAATATTTATCCTAAGTGCTTAGCCGAAAGTCTTACTCCCATCATCTACTCTAAATTCACGGCTAAAGCTCTTTTTAGAAGAAAAATTCTACCACAGTTTATTATCGACCATTGTTTATTTCTACATTCATAGTTCTAAAAATTTCATAATGAAACAAAAAAAGGAGCTGTAAAAATCAATTTAAATATAATTTTTCAAGCCTATATTGCTTAGAAAAATTTATTGATTTTTAACATCTCCTTGACTTTCAGTTAAAAATTTTCTCTTACTTCTTGGTAATCTTGGTTCCTGTCTTACCCTGTAATGCTTCTCTTGCCTTCTCCAAAAGGGTAATCATAGCTTCATTTCCCTTCTTAGCGGAAGCGAACTGGATAGCAGCCTGTACCTTTGGAAGCATGGATCCGGGAGCGAACTCGCCCTGGTCTGCATACTTCTGAGCCTCTTCTACGGAAAGGTCTGTTAACCACTCCTGATCCGGCTTACCGTAACGGATAGCAACCTTCTCTACAGCAGTCAAAATAATCAGCATATCTGCTTCCAAACTCTCCGCCAAAAGGGCTGCCGCGAAGTCCTTATCGATAACCGCAGCGGCTCCGGCAAGGTGCTTTCCTTCAGAAACCACGGGAATTCCGCCACCACCGCAGCAAATTACCAGCTCTCCCGCATCGGACATAGCCTTAATTGCGGAAAGTTCTACAATCTCCTTTGGCTTTGGAGAAGCAACTACACGACGATATCCACGTCCTGCATCTTCCTTAATGTTCCAGCCTCTCTTCTGTGCCTCAGCCTCAGCCTCTTCCTTAGTCATAAAACGACCGATTGGCTTGGTAGGATTCTGGAAAGCAGGGTCATCCTTATCTACACGAACCTGGGTTACTACGGTTACTACCGGAGGTACCTTTCCTCCTCTGTTCAAGAATTCCTCTCTCAAAGCATTCTGGATATCATAACCGATGTACGCCTGGCTCATGGCTACACATACAGAAAGAGGAGTCGGATCTTCCTTATGCTCGGAAGCAAACTCTCCCATAGCATTGTTGATAACACCAACCTGAGGACCGTTTCCGTGAACAACTACTACTTCATTTCCGTCTTCCACAAGGTCAACGATAGCCTTTGCGGTAGTCTTTACGGCTACCATCTGCTCCGGCAAATTATTTCCCAGGGCATTTCCCCCTAAGGCGATAACAATTTTCTTTCCCATATTTTTTCTCCAATAAAAATTTTTACTCCTGAAACAGGAAAAATAGGCTTTTCAAATTCTTTTTAAGGGAAGAATAGCGCCCCGAATAAATCGGGACGCTATATCATTCTCCCTCTAAGCGTTTATTCTTAACGAGTATCGCACGCGTAGTGTGCGATATCTCGTTTTGCTTCAAAGGTTCTATCTGTCTGCATAAATTATGCTTCGAAGATTCTATCCTGTCCGCGCTTCTGTAACTCCTCTAATACCTTTGCAGGATCCTTGAACTTCTCAAGAAGGATCATAGCTGCGATAACGTATGGCTTGTAAGAAGCCTCCTTGTAAAGTGGGTCTCTGTAACGATCGAATACAGTTGCGTCAACCTCACCTTCCTTGCAGGATACGCCGGTGATATCAGCAGGTAAGCAGTGCATGTAAAGAGCCTTTCCGTCCTTGGTCAGCTTCATCATCTCTTCTGTACAAGCCCAATCCTTGTGCTGAGCGTTCTGTGCAAGAAGCTCCTTCTCAAGAGCCTTGATGCCCTCTGTGTCACCCTCACCGTAAAGGTTGGTTCTCTTCTCCATAGCTGCGAATGGAGCCCAAGACTTTGGATATACGATGTCAGCATCCTTGAATGCTTCCTTCATATCGTTGGTAACCTTGAAAGATCCGCCGGACTCCTTAGCATTCTTCTCTGCTACGTCAACAACGTCCTTCATTACATCATATCCTTCCGGATGAGCAAGAACTACTTCCATTCCAAGTCTTGTGAAAAGACCGATTACACCCTGAGGTACGGAAAGTGGCTTTCCGTAAGAAGGAGAATATGCCCAAGTCATAGCCAGCTTCTTACCCTTTAAGTTCTCGATTCCGCCCATCTCGTGGATTACGTGTAAAGCGTCAGCCATACACTGTGTCGGGTGGTCGATATCACACTGTAAGTTAACCAGAGTAGGTCTCTGCTCTAAAACGCCGTCCTTGTGTCCTGCCTCAACAGAATCGGCAACCTCGTGCATGTAAGCATTTCCCTTACCGATGTACATATCATCACGGATACCGATAACATCAGCCATGAAAGAAATCATGTTAGCGGTCTCACGAACGGTCTCACCGTGAGCAACCTGAGACTTGCCTTCATCCAGGTCCTGAACCTCTAATCCAAGAAGGTTACAAGCGGAAGCGAAGGAGAAACGAGTTCTTGTGGAATTATCACGGAATAAAGAAATTCCTAAACCGGAATCGAAAACCTTTGTGGAGATGTTTCTCTCTCTTAAGTTTCTGAGTGCATCTGCAACATCCCATACTGCCTTTAACTCATCATCAGACTTTTCCCATGTAAGGAAGAAATCGTTTAAGTACATCTTGTCAGTCTTAAGTCCCTTAATTTCCTTTACTAACTCTTCAAACTGCTGCTTCTTATCCATTTTAATCTCCTTTAAAAATGTGTTTATCCGATAAAGCCCCATGGCTTAATCTTTATTCTTATTTTGTACCTCTACTCCGGACTGGCCGAAAAGTATAGTACTGATTTGCACTTTAGACTCTAACGCTTAGTCACAGTAGTACTGTGGAAGAGCTGCATAGAATGCTGCACAGGTTACCAAGTCCTTCTTCCATGTGATCTCGTTTGGTGCGTGAGCCTGAGCCTCAGCTCCGGGTCCGAATCCGATAACAGGGATTCCGTTTCTTCCCATGATGGAAACACCGTTTGTGGAGAAAGTCCACTTGTCAAGAAGAGGTCTTGGCTCTCTCTCAGCCACAGTATCTACTTCACCGATTCTCTTCTCACCGAAAAGATCCTTGTAAGCAGCAACGGAAGCCTTACATAACTTGTGATCCTCCGGAAGTACCCATGTCGGGAAATAGCACTCGATTGGGTATACGCAACCTGTGAAGGAAGGACGATCATAGTTGTACATAGAAACTACAACATCCTCACCGTACTTCTTTACAGCAGGAAGCTGTCTGATTTCCTCAAGACAAGACTCCCAAGTCTCTCCTGCAGTCATTCTTCTATCTAAAGATACAGCACAGCTGTCAGCTACTGCACAACGAGAAGGAGAGGTGAAGAAGATCTCGGAAGCGGTAACAGTTCCTCTTCCTAAGAAACGAGCCTCTTTCCACTGCTCATTGTACTTCGGATTTAACATCTTAACCAATCCGCGGATAGATGTAGACTCTGCATCTCCGTTGTTGTTTAATGCACGAACGTCAGAAAGAATGTCAGCCATCTTGTAGATTGCATTGTCTCCTCTTTCAGGAGCGGAACCGTGGCAGGAAACACCCTTCACGTCAATGCGGATTTCCATACGTCCTCTCTGTCCTCTGTATAAACCACCGTCTGTAGGCTCGGAAGATACAACGAACTCAGGACGAATCTTGTCTTCGTTGATGATGTACTGCCAGCAAAGACCGTCACAGTCCTCTTCCTGTACAGTTCCTACTACCATAACACGGTACTTATCGTTCAGAAGTCCCATATCCTTCATGATCTTTGCAGCATATACAGCAGAAACGGTTCCGCCGAGCTGATCGGAAACACCTCTTCCACCAATCTTGGTGTCATCCTCGTATCCGTCGTATGGATCAAATGTCCAGTTTGATCTGTTTCCGATTCCTACGGTATCGATGTGTCCGTCGAAGCAGATCAGGGTCTTTCCGGATCCCATGAATCCCATTACGTTACCCTGTGGATCAACCTTAACCTCGTCAAAGCCAACCTTCTCCATCTCATTCTTGATAGTCTCAACGTGCTTTGCTTCGTCAGCAGACTCTCCCGGATTCTTTACGATTGCTCTTAAGAAAGCACTCATGTCAGCCTTGTAGCCTTCTGCTCTTTTCTTAATCTCTTCCAAAACTTCCTTATTTAACTGTCCCATACTAATATCCTCCTTAGTTATATATAAGCCTGTTATACAGGGTGTTGCACAATTTGTTTCTTTGAAAATGAAGCTCTATCCTTACTTCTCTTTTGCTTCCCAGATGATGTTCTTCCAACGCTCAGGGTCGGTATCTCCCTCGGTATTGAAGCAAAGCACCTTGCTGTTCTCGTTAAGCTGTAACTTCTCTCTTAAATCCTTGAAGTCATCCTGCAACATGATGGCAGCCAATGCACCGAAGCCTGCTGCACCGGACTCTCCGGAAAATACCTGATCGTCTCCCTTTAACGGAGCGTTCAACATTCTCATTCCTCTTGCAGCAACGATATCCTCAGCAGAGATAAATGCCTTTGCATGATTCTTTAAGATATCCCAAGAAGTAATGTTTGGCTCTCCACAAGCAAGTCCTGCCATAATGGTAATCATGTCTCCGTCTACAATACGGATGTTTCCGTCATTTGCCACAGCACCCTTGTAAAGACAATCTGCAACGGAAGCCTCAACCACAACCATAATAGGAGGGTTCTCCTTGTAACGATTAGCGAAGTATCCAACTACAGCACCTGCTAAGGAACCTACTCCGGCCTGCACGAATACGTGGGTAGGTCTTTCTCCCAGCTGGTCGGCCGCCTCATCCGCCATGGTTCCATAACCTTCCATAATCCATGCAGGAATCTTCTCATAGCCTTCCCAAGCGGTATCCTGTACTACAATTCCGTGTTCTTCCTTCTCAGCAAGAGCCGCAGCCTGTCTTACACACTCGTCATAGTTTACATCGGAAATCCATGCCTTGGCATTCTCAGCCTTGATGTGGTTCAAACGGGTCTCTGTAGAGCCCTTCGGCATGATGATTACACAGTTCTGTCTTAACTTATTAGCCGCCCAGGCTACTCCTCTTCCGTGGTTTCCGTCGGTAGCGGAGAAGAAGGTTGCTGTTCCGAACTCTTCCTTTAACTTCTCGGAGGTTAAAACATTGTAGGGAAGCTCGGAAATATCCTTTCCGGTTTCCTCGGCAATGTAACGAGCGATAGCGTAGGAACCGCCTAATACTTTGAAGGCATTTAAGCCGAAACGATAGGACTCATCCTTCACGTAGATGTTTCCCAGGCCAAGATATTTTGCCATATTGGGAAGCTTGCAAAGAGGGGTCTCAGAGTACTGAGGGAAGCTCTCGTGGAAGGTTCTTGCCTTCTTGACTTCTTCCATAGACATAAGAGGAAGATTCTTGTCCTCTGTCTTTGGCATTTCATTAATTTTCCATTTTAAATCCTGCATGGCTATTCCTCCTTTTTTTCGCCACTATACTGTTACTTTTTGCTTTGGTCAATATAGCTGTATAAAGTAAATTTGCTGATGCCGTAGAAATTGGAAACCTTGTCTCCTGACTTGGTAATCAGGAAGGCTCCCGCATCCCGTAAGAACTGGATGGCTTGGATTTTTTCTTCCTTATTCATCAGAGCCGGCGGCTTTCCAATCCGCTTCACACTTTGATTAATCAGGTTGTCCAAAAGGTCATTCACGTTCAAAGGAATCTGTCCGTCCCCGTTACTGTCATGGCTCTCCACCGTGGTAATGGACTGCAATGCCGCATCCACATTCATCAGTGCGGTTACATCATAGTTGATGCCCAGAACCCAGCGGTATTTTCCGGTGCTGTCCTTCAGGAAAACTGTAGAGGACTTTAGGATTCTGCCGTCCTGAGTAGTAGTGCGATAGCCCAGATGGTCCACAATGATGTCTCCCTTTTCTATCGCTTCCAGGGTTTCCAGTACCACCTTTGAGGCGCCGTCCCCTATCTTTCTTCCGCTCACATGTCCGTTGATGATGAAAATGATGGTATGCTCCAAATCCTTTACGGAAAGATCATGGATACAAACCTCGCAATCCTTTCCGAACTGTCTGGCAATACCGTGAGCCGTACTCACCAGCATTTCCAAGCTGCTATCCTCTGTCATTTTCCCTCCTTTCTACCGGAATTTATGCTTTCAAAATCTATCGAAATGCACTACCTAAAAATTTTTTATGTACCCCCTATCTTAGCACGGTTTTTTTACTTTGCAATGGTTTTTTCAAAAAATTTTTTAGCTTCCAAAAATTTTTTTATGTTCTCCATTGCATTTACTTTCAGGGAATGATAAAATCCTATCAAATATGTTTTTCCCTAGAATTTTCAAGGCTTTACAGCGATTTTTTTAGGGAAAACTGTATACAATTTTTCGCACTGAGCCAAGGGCTCTTAGAAAGAAAAGGAGGATTGAGCTATGTTTTTAATCGGAAATGGACGTCTTTTCACCAGAGACGAAAAGAACAGCTTTTTCGAGAATGGCGCAGTAGTTTGGGAAGACAACACTATTGTAGAAGTAGGAGATTTTGAGACATTAAAGAAAAAATACGCAGACGCGGAATTTATTGATGCAAAGGGTGGTGTGATTCACCCGGCTTTTATCAATACCCATGAGCACATCTACTCTGCTTTGGCAAGAGGCTTATCCATCAAGGGTTATGCTCCTAACGGATTCTTAGAGATTCTGGACGGACTTTGGTGGACTATTGACCGGAATCTGGACAACGACTTAACCAAACTTTCCGCAGAAGCTACCTATTTAGAGTGTATCAAGAACGGAGTAACTACCATCTTCGATCACCACGCTTCCTTCGGAGAGATTTCCGGTTCCCTTTTCGCCATCGAAGAGGCTGCCAGAGACTTCGGCGTGCGTTCCGTTCTTTGCTATGAGATTTCCGATCGTGACGGCAAGGAAAAGGCACATGCCGCTATCAAGGAAAATGTTGACTTTGCAAAGCACGCTCTTTCTCTGAAGGATGACTTCATCAAGGGAATGATGGGTATGCATGCAAGTTTTACCATCTCCGATGAGACCATGGAGCTTTGTCGCAAGGAAAAGCCGAAGGAGATCGGATACCACATCCATGTGGCGGAGGATATCTTGGATCTGCACCGTTGCTTAAAGGAGCACGGCAAGAGAATCGTAGACAGACTCTATGACTGGGATGTATTGGGGGAGAAGACTCTCCTTGCCCACTGCATCTATGTAAATCCTCACGAGATGGATTTGATTCGGGATACCAACACCATGGTAGTACATAACCCGGAGTCCAACATGGGTAATGCTTGTGGATGTCCTCCCACCATGGAGATTGTACATAAAGGGATTCTTACAGGATTAGGTACAGACGGATACACCCATGATATGATAGAATCTTGGAAGGTGGCTAATGTTCTCCATAAGCATCATTTGGTAGACCCGGGTGCCGCTTGGGCAGAGGTTCCGGAAATGCTTTTCCAGGGCAATGCTCGTATCGCTAACCGTTATTTTGAAAAGAAGCTGGGTGTATTAGAGAAGGGGGCGGCTGCAGATATCATCATCACCGACTATATCCCGCCAACACCGATGAATGCCGGCAACTTAAACGGTCACATGCTCTTCGGTATGAACGGTCGTTCCGTAGTTACTACCGTAGGAAACGGTAAGATTCTGATGAAGAACAGAGAGCTTCAGGGAATCGACGAAGAGAGATGCCTTGCCAAGATTCGCGAGGGTGCAGCTCGTTTAGAGAAGAAAATTAACGGTTAAAACGGAATTTCACAAAAAGCAAAGTATTTCTATAGAAGAAAAGGGTAGCTGAGAACCCTTTTCTTCTGGAAACTTTGTTCGCAACATTAATGGGCCATTCTTGGTCAGGCAAGAATACCCCATCAGGGAAAAGCCCTCCTGTAAATCAGGAGAAGACGCAGGATCTTAAGCAGGAGGGCTGTTTACCCGAAAAGGAGATTTCCATGAGTGATATTATGACCCCGATTCCCTTTGACAGATTGATGAACCGTATTTTGGTAGAGCATCAACAGGGAGCTGTTTTTGGTATGCAGAAATGCTACCAGGCAAAAAACCTTCAGCCAAATACTCTTTTTGGCAGAAAATTAGAAGGACAGATTGGACCTGCTGCAGGACCTAACACCCAGCTTGCCCAGAACATCGTTGCTTCTTACTACGGCGGCGCTCGTTTCTTCGAGTTAAAGACCGTACAGAAGATGGACGGTAGAGAGCTGGCAGCTTGTGTAGCAAAGCCCTGTATCACAGCAGAGGACGAGTGTTACAACTGTGAGTGGTCCACAGAGTTGGAAGTACCACAGGCTTTTGCAGAGTATGTAAAGGGCTGGTTCGCTTGTAAGGTTATGGCGAAGGAGTATGATTTAGGCGATCCGAATGCTTTCCAGTTCAACATTTCCGTAGGATATGATCTGGAAGGAATCAAGCTTCCCAAGGTAGACCGTTTCATCAACGAGATGAAGGATGCTAAGGGCACCGAAATCTTTAAGGAGTGTAAGGCGTGGCTTTTAGCCAACCTTGACCGTTTTCAGAAGGTGACCAAGGAAGATGTAGAGGCTATTCAGTCCGAAATCATCAACAGCGTTACCGTTTCCACCCTTCACGGCTGTCCTCCTTCCGAGATTGAGGCGATTGCTTCTTACCTGATTCAGGAAAAGCATTTGCACACCTTCGTAAAGTGTAACCCTACTCTTCTAGGATATGAAACCGCTCGTGCAATCTTAGACGAGATGGGCTATGACTACATCGCTTTCACAGACTTCCACTTTAAGGATGACTTACAGTACAGTGATGCAGTGCCCATGTTAAAGCGTTTGCAGGAATTGGCAAAGAGCTTGAACTTAGCCTTCGGTGTAAAGATTACCAATACCTTCCCTGTAGATGTGAAGAACAACGAACTTCCTTCTCAGGAAATGTACATGTCCGGAAAGTCCCTCTTCGCTCTTTCCATGTCTGTAGCAAAGATGCTGACCAGAGACTTTAACGGAAGCCTTCGTATCTCCTTCTCCGGCGGTGCGGATTACTTCAATATTGAGCGTATCGTGGAAGCCGGCATTTGGCCTGTAACCATGGCAACCACCCTCTTAAAGACCGGCGGATACCTTCGTTTCATCCAGATGGCCGAGCTTTTAGAGAAGAACCTTGCAAAGCCTTGGGAAAAGGTTGAGCTTTCCTTAGTGGAGAAGATGATTACAGACGCTAAGAGCGATAAGCACTTAGTAAAGCCTGTTAAGCCACTTCCGAGCAGAAAGTCTGACAAGAAGGTGCCTTTGGTAGATTGCTACACCATGCCTTGTCGTGACCGTTGCCCAATCCACCAGGATATTACCAGCTACGGTCGCTTGGTAAATGAAGGCAAGTTCCAGGAAGCTTTAGAGGTTATCTTAGATAAGAACCCGCTTCCCTTCATGACCGGAAACATCTGTACCCACACCTGTCAGTCTGCTTGTACCAGAAATCACTATGAGACAGACGTACAGATTCGTACCAACAAGTTAATCGCTGCAAGAGGCGGATATGATGCCGTTCTTCCCGGATTAAAGCAGGAAGGCGCTGTTCAGAAGAAGGTCGGCGTTATCGGAGCAGGTCCTGCAGGTATCTCTGCCGCTTTCTTCTTAGCAAGAGCAGGGGTAGAAGTACACGTTTACGATAAGGACGCTGTAGCCGGCGGTGTAGTAGCAAACGTTATCCCCGGATTCCGTATCCCTGCTGAAGAAATTCAGAAGGACGTAAACCTGGCTAAGCAGTATGGCGCACAGTTCCACCTTGGACAGGAAGTGAACGATATCGACGCTTTCCGTAAGGAAAATGCCTTTGACGCGGTAATCGTTGCTATCGGTGCCCACAAGGAAGCTCCCCTTGTACTGGAGAAGGGTGAGGCATATAATGCCCTTCATTTCTTGGCGGACTTCAAGGCACAGGACGGCAAGCTAAACTTAGGAAAGAACGTTGTTGTGGTAGGTGCAGGAAACACCGCTATGGACGTTGCAAGAGCAGCGAAGAGAACTGCAGGAGTAGAAAATGTTTATCTGGTTTATAGAAGAACAAAGCGCTACATGCCTGCGGATCAGGAGGAGTTGGAAGAGGCTATCGAAGAAGGCGTAAACTTCCAGGAACTCCTTGCTCCATTTACCCATGAGAATGGCAAATTACTTTGCCACCGTATGGTACTTTCCGAGGTGGATGCTTCCGGAAGACGTTCCGTTAAGGAAAGCGACGAAGTGGTTGAGGTTCCCTGTGATACCGTAATCGCTTCCATCGGTGAGAAGGTAGACGGTTCTTTCTATGAGAAGAACGGCATTGCTGTTACCGATAAGGGACTTCCTGTATTAAAGAAGGAAAGCAACGAGACTTCCGTAGCCGGCGTTTACGCTGCAGGAGACGGTGCTTTCGGCGCTTCCGTAATCGTAAAGGCTATTGCCGATGCGAAGCTTGCTTGTGAAGCCATCTTAAACAAGACCATCGGTACAGATCGTCCATCCTTAACCACCGACGAGAAGATCTACGGTAAGAAGGGTAATCTTGTAGAGCCGGAGAAGGGATTAAATCCTGACAAGCGTTGTCTTGCCTGCGACCACATCTGTGAGAACTGCTGCGATGTATGTCCTAACCGTGCAAACTTCGCCATCAAGGTTCCCGGCGTAGAGATGCACCAGATTATCCACGTGGACTATATGTGTAACGAGTGTGGTAACTGTGAGACCTTCTGCCCATACGATTCCGCTCCTTACAAGGAGAAGTTCACTCTCTTCCACAGAGCCGAGGAAATGGAAGACTCCACCAACGACGGATTTGCTTTCGTTGACAATGATGGAAATGCCATTGTTCGCGTAGGGGGTGAGAAGATGAACTACAAGGTAGGCGATAAGAATACAAAGCTCTTCTATCGTCTGGCTGAACTGGTAGATACCGTTTACAACGATTATTCCTACCTCTTAATCTAATAGAAAAGAAATACAGGACTGCAGAAAAACTTATATTTTCCATGCAGTTGCAAGTCTAAAGCTAAGGCGGGCTCTCACTGAGCTCGCCTTTTAGCGTGAAGAACTGTAAATATTCAGAAGTTTCGCGATGATGCAGTATGGGTCTGTAATCGGGGCACGCTCCCGCTAACCTCGCCTTCGTAACAGTACTAACTTCAAGCTTCGCTTTAGCTCGCTTTCAGTAAGTACTGACGGGCTCAGATTGCCCCCAATTACAGACCCATACTGCATCATTCGCTTCAATTATTGATTTTTACAGTCCTTCAATTGGCTAAAGCCGACTCTAGTAAGAGCCGGAGCGCTCACAGATGCTCAATAGGAATTCTTTCCATTCTTTTCTATTTTGTAACCAAATCTTCCCTTTTCTGTCTTTCCTAATGTGTTATCATTTTAAGGTGTTGCAAATCCTTAATTATTCTAATATTTTTAAGAGTTTGCAATCTCTTGAGAACAAGTTGAGTAACAAGAACTAAGCTTTGAAAGCCTTTCGTAGTTCTAAGGATTCTAGGAACTAAAGAAAGGATAGGAGCCTGTAATTCTATGAGGAGTGATAAGATGAACATACTGAATCGAAACAATACGCAAAAGCTTTCTTTTATGAAAGGAGCTCTTCTTTCTTTCCTCTTTCTTTGCTTTTTTGCCCTTCTCCCTTTATTCGGAGTAAGAAAAAGCTTTGCGGAGGAGCATCATTTGAAGTCCTACTATAGTTTATACGGAGCAGATACCGGCTTCCAAAGCTACAGTAACGATAGCCAAAGGCAGATGAAGTCCGGAAATTATCCCACCGCAGTAAAGATTCTTTTAAAGCATCAGCCGGAGGGAAGTACCGGTACCATTCAGTATCAGGTCAACATTTCCGGTAGCGGCTGGAGTAAAACCTATGAGAATGGACAGGTCGCCGGAGAAGGGCAGAGCATGCCTTTAGAGGGAATCCGCGTTTTCCTAAACGGCAGTTTAAAAGATCAGTATGATGTATACTATAAAACCGCTGTACTGGGCACCTGGCAGGATTGGGCGAAAAACGGAGAAGACAGCGGAAAAATCGGTGTAGGAATGCACATTGACGGTATTTTAGTCACTGTGGTAGCAAAGGGGGAAAGCCCCAGAGAGGAACAGCCGGAGCAGAGCCATAAGGTCTCCAAGAGCAATGTGGACGCTTCCAAGCCCATGGTTGCCCTGACCTTTGATGACGGTCCCGGAAAATATGATGACCGTATTCTGGCAGCCTTCCAAAAGTATGGCGGAAAAGGTACCTTCTTCTTCGTAGGAACCCAGGCAGAAAAATATCCTTCCGTAGTGAAGCGTGTGGCAGAGGCAGGACATGAAGTTGGTAACCACAGCTATAAGCATGAGAATCTTCCAAAGCTTTCTCAGGCAGGAGCAAGCCAGTCCCTGGCAAAGACCAACGAAATTTTAAGAAAACTTTCCGGTCAATCCGTTTCTCTGGTTCGCCCTCCCTACGGAGCTACCTCCGCCAGCGTTAAGGCCGCTTTACAAAGCCAGGGACAGCCTTCCATTCTTTGGAGCATTGATACCCTGGATTGGAAAACCAGAAACTCCAAAAGTACCATTAACACGGTATTACAGCACGTAAAGGACGGAGATGTCATCCTGATGCATTCCATCTATTCCCAAAGTGCCGATGCGGCAGAGGTACTGATTCCCGCCTTACAAGAAAGAGGCTTCCAGCTGGTAACCGTATCCGAGCTGGCGAAGGCAAAAGGCGTAGACCTGCAGGCAGGACACA
This sequence comes from uncultured Oribacterium sp., assembly GCA_963542215.1. GTDB lineage: Bacteria > Bacillota > Clostridia > Lachnospirales > Lachnospiraceae > Oribacterium. The sequence continues at coordinate 15,254 of CAUTXF010000046.1, forward strand.
ACTACGGCTCCTTCCATAAGAAAGGTTAATGTTCAAAGAAAAAAGGAAATAATAAAAGAGCTGAATCAGTAAAGACATCAGAAAGCTTTTCAGAAAAATAACTTCGGAATAAGGGGCAATCTGAGCCCGCGGGTTCTTGGCTTTTGTTTTATAAAAGCTTAGAACCCCTGCGAGGCGAGGTTAGCGGGAGCGTGCCCCTATTTCGAAGTTATTTTTTATTGAAAAGCTAAAATAATAGTCTTTATTCAGCTCTTTTTTGATTGCCTTTTTTCCCTTGATATTATCTTCCCAGCAGAAGGTTCTTCCGTACTGCCTCCAGGAAGTCCCTGCAGGACTCGCTGCAGCTGTCCTTGTCTACGGGAATCAGCGCATTGCCACCGATATCCAAAAGATACAACGTCTCCATATCTACGATGTTTTTCAGCTCTTCATAGTACACAATCATACTGCTGCGTTCCGTCTTCATCAAAAAGTAGTACTTATAGAAGGCGATGCTTACCGGTAAATTCAGCTTTTTATTGGAAGACCGATACAGATTCTGAAGTTGTCCCTTATAAAGATAAAACAGCAAAAATGGAACAAGAGCCATAAGAATCACCATGCAAATGGCAAAAAAGCTATTTCCCATCCAATACTGAGTAAATGCCAAAAGGCCTAGAGCAAACCAAAAGATAAAAACCAATCCCCAGATTTTCTTCTTATAATAGGACATCATGAAACGAATAAACTTCTCTTCACCGGGCAGATATCCTGCGGTATATTCCGGAATCTTATCCCCTGCGCGGCGATAACGATGGAGCTCTTCCGTGGTCCAGCTTCCGTTTTTCAGGCCATCTCCGTCCTGCTCTGAAGAAGTATTCTTCTGTCCTGCCTCGGTGATTCCTTCCTTGTTCTGTCCTCTTCTATCCTCAGAAAATTCTTCTTGATTTTTAGCCCTAAGCTTCTCGGATTCTTCTTCTAAAAGATGGTACTGCTCCTCCTTGGATCTTCTGGCATTCCATCTGGCTAAGTCTTCGGAAAGCCCCACCAGCTCTTCTTCCATGTCTTTATTTTCTTCTGCTGCCATGCTTTTTCCTTTCTGTTCCTGCTGTCTTTTTCTTTGCTCCTTTTCGCACGGAAAATCCGAAGCTTCCCAAGACTTTTCCAAGACCGAAATATTGTCCGTGAGAATAAGCCAAAAGCTTTGCCTTTTCCAGCTGCAAGCGTTTCTTTTCATCCAATAAGGAAGAGTCTACATGAACCGCCAGGATTTCCGCC
>CAUTXF010000047.1:0-14925 GCA_963542215.1 uncultured Oribacterium sp.
TTATCATGATTTAGGCATAAGTCCGCAAAAGCAATCCATTGATTGGTATTTAAATGTGCGAGATAACATTATGCTTGGAGCTGTATTGACCGGCCTTTCTAAGAAAGAATCACAGGCGGCAACGGATTCTATCTCTGAAATTCTTGATCTTACAGATTTCTATACCCGTTCCCCCGATTCACTATCCGGCGGACAACAACAAAGAGTTCAAGTTGCACGTGCTTTAGTTCATAAGCCTGAAATAATGATTTTGGACGAACCAACAGCCGGTCTGGATTACCGTTACTCCCATGGACTATTTGAATATTTGAAAGAGAAATGTTTTGATGAAAAGAAACTGGCTCTGGTTTCATCGCATGATTTGGGAATGCTGGAAGATTACTGCAATAAAATTCTATTTCTAAACCAAGGTCAGCAGTTTTACTTTGGTAGTATGCGGGATTTTTTAAGCGCTCACCAATTGACAAGGGAAATCACAATTTCCTTCTCCGGCGAAATGAGCAACACGCTCAAAAAGGAACTGATTGACCAAGGAGCTAAGCTTGAAGAGCAAACAGTAAGTTTCATCGAGTCTTCTGTAGATTTGAACTACATTATTGGAAAGCTTTTAGCCGAAGTATCGATTACCAGTATGGGTAGTGAACGCTTGGGGCTTAAGGAAATCATGATGCAAGAGGAGGCGACAGAAAATGCGTAAATTTCAAATGTATATTAAGCGCGGGCATCTTGGGATCAAGGGTTTACCCATAATGGTCAATAATGAGTTAAAAGCACTTTGGTCCAACAAACAAATTATCTATAGTAGTTTGATTTCTCCTATCCTGTATTTCTTATTTTATTCAGTAGGCATTCAGGCTACATTTGGCAATATATCTTTCAATGGAACGACTGTAAGTTTTCTTTCCTATTCTTTAATCGGCATTTTTGCAATGTCGTTATTTAAAGAAATGTACCAATGCGTTTATCGCATGATAACGGACAAGCGTTGGGGACTTTTAAGCTTAAAGATTCTTAACGGTATTCATCCGGCAATTTATATACTCGGAATTGCAACATTTCCAATCGTAGGAGTTGTCATTCAAGCAAGCATTTTATATATTCTTTCCTTTTTTGTTGGTGGATCTTTTTCGCTTTATAGATTTTGCATGATCATCATTTTTCTAATGATTAGTGTGCTGTTTTGGGCTTCTATCCTGATTTGTGTTGCGTTACTGATAAAAAATTATAAGCAGCGAGACTTTGTGATGGACACCCTGTTAGTGCCAATTCTTTTTGCCGCACCCTTATTTTATTCTTTTGACAATGCGCCATTCATTCTAAAATGTATTTCTCGCATGAATCCCTTAACCTATCAAGTGGATGCCATGCGTGCAATTGCATTCGGCATTCCGGATTTCACTACCATTTGCATCGTTTTAGCCTTCACAGTTGTGGCATATTTACTCGCTATATTCTGTCTCAGTAACACGAATTTCAAAAATGACGAACATTAATTACAAGCCTAAATCCGGTGAAAACTTACGAATGGAATTCGAAGATAACAGGGAAGTGTTGGGACATTCCTTGTGTAAATGTAGATGAAATACTGGATTTGGATATAATGTTTGCAGGATTTCCATGTCAAGCCGTAGGTAGTGGGACATAGAAAAGGATTTAAAATCTAAGCGAAGACGATGGTTAAATGGCTATCGTCTTTTTTACATGTGAAATTCCAAAATAGGACAAGATGTAAGGGACAGAACAAACCGTTCAGTCCTATAAGCTTGCGCACAATTTCAGAGCATATATCTGCGTCCCCATTTTGGAACGCAGATATAAGATGAATTCTCGTTTTAGGCCTCGGTTTATGACCTCGTTTTAGCACCTCATTTTAGGAATGTGAATGGTAAATAAGCTGTAACAAAAGAAGACAACAAAATATTGTTTTCGCTATATTTTAGTATAGGTCTATGCTATAGTAAACCTGTGTTAATAACGGAAAGGGGCATCACATGAGTGTATCATACAAAAAATTGTGGCATTTACTTTTAGATAAAAACTTGAAGAAAAAAGACTTGGCAATTCTTTCAGGGGTGAGCATTTACACGATGAACAAATTGACAAGTGATGGCAATGTTACGATGGAAGTTATAGAGAAAATTTGCACAGCCCTTAATTGCAAGGTGGATGATATTTTGGAATTTATCAAGGAATGAACAGCCTGTCATAAAGGAAGTAGATAAGATGAATAACGAAATTAAAATATTTGAAGGCAATCAGATACGCTCTGTTTGGGACAACGAAAAGGAAGAATGGTATTTCAGTGTTGTCGATGTTGTAGGAACACTAACCGACAGTAAAGACTCGGGAGCATATTGGAGAAAGTTAAAGCAAAGATTAAAGGAAGAAGGAAGTGAAGTCGTGACATTTTGTCACGGGTTGAAATTAAAGGCTGCTGACGGGAAAATGAGAGAAACCGATGTTGCGGACATGCAAGGGATATTCCGTATCATTCAGTCTGTTCCCTCTCCGAAAGCAGAGCCTTTTAAGATGTGGTTAGCTGAAGTCGGAAAAGAACGCTTGGATGAGATCGTAGACCCTGAACTGACGATTGAGCGTGCTTTGGAAACCTATTTACGGAAAGGTTATTCAAGAGAGTGGATCAATCAAAGGCTTCAGGCAATTCAAGTAAGAAAAGAGCTCACTGATTCATGGAAAGATCATGGTGTAAAAGAGGGATTGGAATATGCCATACTCACCAATGAAATTTCAAAAGCCTGGTCGGGTATGACCACAAGAGAATATAAAGACTTCAAAGGACTCAAAAAACAAAATCTGCGGGATAATATGTCAACAACAGAGCTTATTCTCAATATGCTTGCAGAAACAGCAACAAAAGACATTGCCAATGTATCTAACCCGCAAGGCTTAGAAGAAAATAAGAAAGTTGCCAAACGAGGCGGAAATGTAGCGAAGGTAGCTAAGGAAACACTTGAAAAAGAAACCGGGAAACCTGTTATTACTACAAAGAATGCGATTGATTTTGGAAGACTCATCAGCGATGTAACAAAAGAAATTCCTAGGAAAGAGGAGGATTCAAAAGAGGATGAATAAGCTTATATCAGTATAAAAATATTTAACGGGGGAAATGTAAATGATGATAGATAACTTGAAAGCAAACGAAAACATACATCCAAACAGTCGGGAGATAGAACTTCTTAAAGCAGATTTTCCACAGTTTTTCAACAAGGATGGGGAGTTTTGTATTGATAGATTTAAGAAGATGCTCCACTCAAGTGATATTACTTTGAGTAAGGAAGGGTACGAGCTTAACTTTTTAGGAAAATCCTATGCAAGGTATTTAAGTTCTACCAAGGCTGAGACATTTATCTCGCCTGACACAGCGGAAAATGAGAAAGAAGAGAACAAAAACAGCGAAAACCTCTATATCGTAGGAGATAATTTAGATGCGCTAAAGCACCTATTAGGCTCTTATGCCGGCAAAATCAAGTGCATTTATATCGATCCGCCCTATAATACCGGCTCAGACGGTTTTGTCTATCAGGATAACTTTTCTTTTAACGCAAAGGAATTGGCGGATACCATAGGAATTGAAGAAGAGGAAGCGGAAAGAATTATTAACTTAAAAGGGAAAAGTTCTCATTCTGCTTGGCTTACCTTTATGTATCCGAGGCTGATATTAGCAAGAGAACTGCTTTCTGATGACGGCGTTATCTTTATTTCTATCGATGATAACGAACAGGCAAATTTGAAGATAGCTTGTGATGAAGTGTTTGGAGAAGAGAATTGTTTAACAACAATTACAAGAGCTACAGGTACGCCTACAGGAGGAGGGTTTGATGGCTTTGTAAATGAATTGGACTACTGCCTTGTTTATGCTAAACAATTAGAGAAAACGGTGGTACATGGGCTTTCAATGGATAACGAATCTGCTGAAATTTATAATCAAGTAGATGAAGAAGGAAATAGATATTTGACTAGATCGCTTCGCAGAACAGGTGGAGAAGACAGAAGAGAAGATCGACCTACAATGTTTTATTCATTAGAAGCACCTGATGGGAGCGAAGTTTATCCTTATGGTCCTACGGGTTATGAAAGCCGATGGATGTGTTCGAAAGAAACATTTGAAAATCTTAGTATGCAAGGACTAATAGAATGGAAAAAATTAATAAAAAATAATGAGGAAGTTTGGCACCCATATCAAAAATATTATTTAGAAGGTAGATTGAAAAAAGCTGGAAACATTTGGAAGTTTTTAGATTTTAAAGAGTCTTTATGGGAAGAAAATGTTGGAAATAAGAAAGCAACGATAGAAATAAAAAATTTATTGGAAGGAAAATATTTTGAAACGCCTAAACCAATAGAAATGATGAAAAAAATTCAAACCATAGTTATGAATAGTGGCTCTATAATTTTGGACTTCTTCAGTGGCTCCGCTACCACTGCCCACGCCCTTATGCAGTTAAATGCCGAGGACGGTGGAAATCGTAAATTTATTCTTGTTCAGCTTCCGGAACAGATAAAAGAAGATAAGCCAGCCTATAAAGCAGGTTACAGAACCATTGATGAAATTGGTCGTGAAAGAATAAGACGTGCTGCGAAAAAGATTCAAGAAGAAACAAATGCAGATATTGATTACGGCTTTAAGACTTTCTATTTGAATGAGCTGAAAGAAGATGTTTTAACGAACCTGCTTAGCTTTGATGATAACCCGAAACTTATTCTTGATGATACGGTCGGCATTTTCGATAGGGAAAAAGCAAAAGGCAAAGACGCTATCCTTACCACATACCTTGTTCTTGACGGTTATGGATTATCTATCAAGGCGGAAGAATATAAGCTGTTTACTTACATCGCAGATAGAATCGAAGGGAGTCTATATATCATCGAGCAAGGCTTACAGTCAGAGGATGTAATGGAGCTTATAAGAAGAATAGAAAATTTGGAGCTTGATATTACAAGGGTTGTCATTTATACAAGCTCCATACATTTCCATGTTCTTCACGAACTCAAGAAAAATCTTGCCAATCTAAGAAATAATAAAAGAGTAGAACTCATTGAGAGGTATTGATATGGGAATCAAATTAAGTATATTATCACATCAAACAGAGTGTCTCGAACGAGTTTGCAAGGTTTTTGAAAAGGCTGATATTAAAGTTACGGATGACCTGTTTGCCAATCCTGTTTTCGAACCTGATGATATAAAAATCAAAAGTAATATTGGTACGATACAGGCAGGTTTTGAAGGAAAGGAAATACCAAGAGAGCTACGGACAAGCGTGCCGGATAGCTTCGGTATTGATGTCCGCATGGAAACCGGTACAGGTAAGACTTATTGCTATACAAGGCTTATGTATGAGCTTAATAAAAGATATGGATTTCACAAATTCATTATTTTGGTGCCGACAACACCAATCAAGGAAGGGACAAAATCATTTATCGAATCCGATTATGCTAAAGCCCATTTTGCAGACCTTTATCCGGATAAGAGAGTAAGCCTTTCTGTATTGAATGCACAAAGCAAGAGAAAAGGAAGAAAGATGTTTCCGCAGGCTATTTCAGACTTTGCAAGAGGCACACGCCTTGAAAAAGGAAGAATCAGCACACTATTGATGTCAAGCGGTATGCTATTATCTAAAGCTACAATGGACAATGAATATGACCAGACCTTGTTCGGAACATTTTCAAATCCATACGATACCTTAAAATCAACAAGCCCCATTGTTATTATTGATGAGCCGCATAAGTTTAAAAGGGAAAATACGGCATATCAAAGATTGATGGGTAGGATTAATCCTTTGTGCGTCATTCGTTTTGGGGCGACCTTCCCGACTTTAGCGAAATCTGATCAAAGGGACTATAACAACTTAGTTTTTAATTTGGGATCCTGCGAAGCTTTTAATGCTAATCTTGTTAAGGGCGTTGCCACACAGATGATTATGCAGGAAAGCTTGAATGAAACCAAGGTCAAGCTCTTGGATATAAAAAACAGCCCAAAGTCCTGCGCCTTTAGAAACGAAAAGAACGGGAAAACTTTTGTTTTGAGTATGGGGGATTCTCTTTCTGTTGTGGATAACGAGTTTGGCGGAATTTCGATAGAGAATATAGGTAAAACGGAAAGTGAAGAGATTAAAGCAGGTGTAACTTTATCAAATGGACAGATTTTGGCTAAGGGGGATCAAATCTATACCGGTATTTACGGGGATACTTATCAAGAACTGATGATGAGACAAGCCGTCAAAAATCATATCGAGCAAGAGAGAGAAAATTTCTTTCGAGAAAGAAAGATCAAAACTCTTTCTCTGTTTTTTATCGATTCCATCTATTCATACAGAGGTGAAGATGGAACAGACGGTTCACTTAGAACAAGTTTTCAGAAGATATTAAAGGAAAGCTTGGAAAGAGAAGTCAAAGAATATGAAGAATCAAGCCTAACGATTCATAAGCAGTATGTGAGTTTTATAGAACAATCTCTAAGAGATATAGGAGCGACTAACGGCGGATATTTTGCTGAGGATAATTCCAATAGCGATGCGGAGATTCAAAAAGAAGTTGATGAGATTTTAAGGGATAAGCAGGCTTTGCTATCTTTTACAGATGAAAAAGGGAATTGGAACACCAGAAGGTTTATTTTTTCTAAATGGACATTGCGCGAAGGCTGGGATAATCCAAATGTATTTCAGATCTGCAAACTTCGCTCAAGTGGATCGGAAATTAGCAAATTGCAGGAAGTCGGTCGTGGACTTAGGCTTCCGGTAGATGAATACGGCAACAGGATTTCAGAAGAGCAGTTTTATTTGACTTATCTCTTTGATTATTCCGAAAAAGATTTTGCTGAAAATCTTATTAGGGAAATAAATAGTGACAGCAAATTTTCTGCTGCCAACATCAAAGCAATGTTATCAAAGGTTGCTAAGGAAAGAGGTATTGCTGAAAATAAGTTGTTTGCAAGTCTTTTATTAAACGATTATGTAGATTCGGATGGTAACATTATTCTTGATAACAAAGACAAGCTGATTGCAGAATATCCGGAATTTAATACAGGACTTGAACAGGGTAAGGTTATCAATAAGAATAAAGAGGAAAAGGGTGTTGTCCATATCAGGCAAGAGAAATTTGCTGAAATTAAAGAGTTATGGAGAAAAATTAATCAGAAGCATTATTTGTCATTGGACGATATTTCAGAGGACGAGCTATATAAGGCAGCACTTGATATTTTGAATGAAGGAATAAAAGAAGATGTTATTGCCAGAACAATTGAAAAGAAAACACATATAGAAAACAATAGTCTTGTCTTACGGGAAGAGACAGCAGAGAATTATGTGCTTGATGAATCGATGGCTTATGGAGAATTCTTAAAGCAGGTGCAGAAAGCAACCGGACTATCTGTATCGGTAATGCACAGAGCCTTATGTGAATACAACAATCAAAACAAATTGGACAAGGCATTTTTTAATCGAAATACGCTTACTAAATTCATAGAGAAATTCCAAGTTTGGTTTGAGGAAGCTTTTATAAAGAGATTTTCCTATAAGGCGCTCAATGTGGAATCACTTGAGACTGCACTTACAGATATAAGTGGAGAGGCGAAAGAAAAAATTGTTCAAGGGCTTGTAGGAATTATCAAGGATGATGGTTTATCTGTCCCTAAAAATTTCCTCTATGATAAGGTGATTTTCGATAGTCCGAAAGAAAAGGAAAGCATTAAGAATAGTAATATAGATGAAGTTGTTGTATTTGGAAAAATCCCACGAAGAAGTGTACAGGTCCCTTTGTACTTTGGTGGAACGACAAGTCCTGATTTTATGTATGTCATCAGAAAGAATGACAATTATGAGATAAATTTCATTGTTGAAACCAAGGATGTAGATAAAGAAACAGCACTGAGAGGGACTGAAAAATTGAAGATAGAATCGGCAAAGAAATTTTTTAAAGCTCTCGAAAATGATGGAATAAATGTGTCATTTGAGCCGCAACTTAAGAACGATGATATCGTGGGAATGATAAAGAAGCTTATAGGGAGTAAGGTATAGAGAATATGGAAAAAGGAATTATATATTTAATGACAACGGTTGTTCCAGGGCTTGTTAAAATCGGCAAAACCAGAACGGATCAGTTTGAAAATAGAATGAAATTTCTTGAAAGCAATGGCTATGCCAATATTACAGGGTTAAGGAGAGAGTTTGCCATTGAAGTTGATGAATATGACGATAAAGAGAAACTCCTTCACAATATATTTGAAAAAAGTAGGGTAGCAAGCACAGAGTTATTCGCTATAGACATTGATATTGCGAAATCTCTATTGTCTTCCTTAGACGGCAAAAAAATCTTTCCAAAAGATAAAACAAAAGAAGAGGTATTTGTTGAAGCTACGGAAGAAATCGAACTGAAAAGCGACAATGGTTTTTTGCCTGATGGAGAATATACTCTTAATCGAAATATCAAAGGATTTGGAAAAGTTGATGGTAAGGCAATAGTAAAAGATGGCGTATTTACTCTTCTAAGTGGAAGCCGGTGCGGAAAGGCAGGAACTGGATATATACCATCAATCAGGAAGAATGCGAAGATTGTTGACAATATTCTTCAAGAAGATATTATATGCAACAATCCATCAAGCGCGGGGTGGGTGGTAATTGGGAAGTCCAATAACGGATGGAAGGAGTGGAAAGACTCAAGAGGCAATCCTATCGAAAAATATAGACACAATGAGGAATGAATGCCGTAATTTTCAAAATTCTGTATGGATTCCCATGAATGATTTGATAATTCAGGCCATTCGCAAAGAATCCGCCGATAGCAAAGGTTTTCCGAGAAATTGGACTTGCTGATGAGCGAAATAAGAAAGGGACATTATAGAGACATTTACACCTCCTGAAGATAGGACCATCCATGGAACTGAGAGGGTGGCTGAAAAGGTGACGGAGAAGGTGAATGAGAGGGTGACTGATGAAGAGAGCATATCTTCATCTTTTAGAGATTGATTCGGGATATACATATACAGCTATGTTAGACATATTAAAATTGAGTTGAAAAACTGTATCGTCAAGAACAAAAAATTAAAGGAAAAAGAGATAATAGAACAAGCTGGATTGGATACAAAAGCTTATTGAAAAAAATAAAATAACCCTGAGATTTCTGTATTTATCTAAAAAAATCATGAGAGATAAAGGAATATAAATATGGACGTAAAGAAATTTATTGGAGAGACAACGGAATATGATAAAAAACAATCTGTTGAAATAAAAAAACCCAAAAGCTGGTGTAAGAGTGTCAGTGCTTTTGCTAATGGTGTGGGGGGCTTTTTAATTTTTGGGATTGATAATGAGGGAAATATAGTTGGAATTGATAATCCGGAAGCAGATGCAGAAAAGATTAGTGAAATAATCAAAGCACGCCTAGATCCAATTCCGGAGTTTAGACTAAAATTTGAAAAGGTCAATGACAGGATCCTGATAATTCTTAATATAATATCTGGAGAAGACACACCATACTACTATTCAGCAGATGGCATACTGGAGGCTTATGTTCGTGTGGGTAATGAAAGTGTTAAAGCCACAGCAGTGGAGCAGAAACGGTTAATCATGAAGGGGAAAAACCTCTCCTATGATACACAAATTTCGTCTTATAAATTGGGAGACTATGCATTTACAAAATTACGAGAGAGGTATAAAAAATGGATTGGAAAAAGTTTTGAAGATAAAAATATGATTTCGTTCGGCCTTTCTACTGATGATGGGTATCTGACTAATGCAGGAGCATTGCTTGCGGACGAATGTCCGATTAGATGGTCAAGAATATTTTGCACAAGGTGGAATGGACTAAATAAGAGTGGTGGTACAATGGATGCTTTGGATGATGCAGAATTTTCCGGAGGTCTGATTTATCTTCTTGAAAATGGCGAAGAATTTATCCAACGTAATTGTAAAAAGATGTGGCGAAAAACATCAACTTCTCGTGAAGAACTGCCGGAGTATGTAGAGCGGAGCTATCATGAGGCATTGATAAATGCTCTTATTCACAGAGATTATCTTGTAACCGGCAGTGAAGTTCATATTGATATTTTTGATGATCGTATGGAGATATATTCTCCGGGAGGAATGGCAGATGGTATTGCCATTCAGGACAGGGATCTGCTTTCGGTTCCATCAACAAGAAGAAATCCACTTCTTGCGGATGTATTTGAGCGGCTCGGATATATGGAACGAAAAGGGAGTGGTTTCGGAAAGATAATAGATGCCTATGAATTTCAGGTGAATTATAAAGAAGATAAAAAGCCTGCGTTTCACTCCGATAGGTCGAACTTCTTTGTAATTATGCCAAATTTGAATTTTGGCACTCAAGATGGCACTCAAGATGGCACTCAAGATGGCACTCAAGGTAATAAACGAGTTAAATTAGAAGATCAATTGATTCTTATGATAAGGAATAATGCAAAGATATCAATTGGAAAAATGTCAGAGGCAACAGGCGTAAGTGTGCGAACCATCAAGCGCAGAATAGCAGAGATGCCGAATGTACAATTTATAGGACGTGGATTCAGTGGACATTGGGAAATAAAAGAGGATCAATAAGCTGTGAATATTTGCTTCGATTTAAAGTGAATAATACGGAGATTAACTTGATGAAGAAAAAAGTATCTGTTCTGGTACAGCGGAATACTTAACTTATGTTGCCTCTATTACTGCTGAGATAGCCGCAGCAAAAGTAGAAACTGAATTTGAAAAATATCGTGTCATTCAGGATGGACTATTCCTGCCTGACTTCTATGGATACATGCTGTAACTGGAAGAAAATGCGAAAAAACAGCAGTGGTGGAACCAATATTTAAATAAAGGACTAATATATGCAGAATATTCTCCCTAATAATAAACAACTCTATGACGCCATTTTTGGCTTTGCCATTGGCGACGCCCTTGGCGTTCCCTACGAATTTCAGGAGCGAGGAAGCTTCCGGTGCACGGACCTCATAGGCTATGGCTGTCATCACCAGCCGGCAGGAACCTGGTCGGATGATACATCCATGACCTTGGCGACCCTGAAAAGTCTCAAGGAAAATAACGGGAAAATTAATATTGAGGACATCAGAAAGCGTTTTCTTTCCTGGCTTCAGGAAAATGCGTTTACCGCAAATGGAGAAGTTTTTGATATCGGGCATGCGACGTATGAGGCGCTGACCAGTGGAAAAACTTGTACAGGGGAGAGGTCAAATGGCAATGGCTCCCTTATGCGTATCCTGCCCTTGGCATTTGTTGAATGTACGGATGAGGAAATCAGGGCTGTTTCCGCTATCACTCATGGGCATTGGATTTCGGAGGAAGCCTGTGTAATCTATGTGCATGTGGCGAAAAGACTGCTTGCCGGAGAGAATATTTTGGATATCCTTCCCAGCTTGCAATATGATAAGCCCTTCGATAGGCTCCATCGAATTCATCAGTTGGATGTTTCGGAAATCAGATCTTCAGGATATGTTGTGGACACCTTGGAAGCTGCTTTGTGGGCAATCAGTCACGTTGAGAAAAATGAGGAAAACGATGAACGGATAGGACTAATAATCAAGGATTATGCAAATGTCGTTTTATCCGCCGTGAACCTTGGGGAAGATACGGACACCGTAGGTGCTGTGGCAGGGGGCTTATCCGCGATTATTCATGGTCTAGGCGACCAAGGAGAGAAATGGCTGGACAAGTTAAGAAATAAAGAGCTGATATTGGAATGCTCTTTCTCACTACCTTTTGACCCCTAAAAATATTAAAACAATTCCCAGCAAAGCAACAAGAACTCTCCACACTATGCCGGATAGCCCTAGCATCATCGGAAACGGTAGTATTGCGCTGATGAAAAGAATAATCAATCCGATTATTATCAAAACAGTACTCTTTTTCATAATGCCTCCAGAATTTTTAGCTGACAGTTAAATTATATCCTTTTCACATCTCATTCATAGAGTAAAGATAAAATGATAATACACGAAAAATAATTGGCTCTTGAAAATCTCATACACTATATGCACTATAATCAGAAAAATTTTTAAAATAGAATCTCCCAATGGGAAAATTGATGCTAGTTTTGTCTGTGGCAAGGAATGGTTTGGAACAAGAAATAGGAGAAACCGTTGCGGCCTTTGTTCTTCGCCGCTGAAGTTGGTTTTTGTCCAATAGATTGATTTTTCGTCCAAAAAACAGCATAATTGGACGAAAATAAGAGGCGTTGGATGAAAGTAGGAAGCCCTCGACTTTACTAACAGGAGAATAGGATGAGACTTTGGCATGAACAAATGATTCCTCTACTGCCGAAAAATCAGCTTCTAGGGCAGCATAGAGAATGCTGTGCCCTGAGGGGGAATGGATGGAAGAAGAAGCATAAAACGGTAGATTACGTATTTTCATACTCTCCGTATGAGCTCTTTCTCTATCATTCCTTAGTGATGGATGAAATGGAAAAAAGAGGGTATCAGGTTTCTATAGAATGGAGAGATAAGAATTATAGGGGAAAGATAGCGGAAAAGTATTGTAATCTTGAAGAAAAAATGGTTGATAGTCCGATTTATAAAGAACATAATCAGGAATATTTACAGGAGTGTATCGAAAACTTGCGAGAAAAAGGGATTGAATTAGAAATATTAAACTAGAGTAGAGGCAACACCCCTTTTCCATGTTGAAATTGTAGAAAGAATAGAAATGACAGACAGAAAAGAAACAGCAAATAGAAGAAACGAACAGATAGAACGGAAACCGAAGAAAGGCAAGAAAAAGGCAAAGCCTCTTTTTATACTACTTATTGTCTGTATCTTAGGCATCACATCTATCTTCACCTTTAATACCAGGTTAAAAATACAGCATTATTCACTGGAAAGTGAGAAACTGACAGCACCTGTTCGAATTGTCCTCATCACGGATTTGCATTCCTGCTCCTATGGGGAAGGGCAACGCGAGCTTATAGACGCGATTCATGCGCAGAAGCCGGATATTATTTTACTGGGAGGAGATATTTGTGATGATAAGCTTCCCCATCGGAATACCGAGCTGGTGCTTCGTGCTATAGCGGATAAATACCCTTGCTACTACGTTACCGGAAACCATGAGTATTGGAGCCGTGAGATTGAAAAGATACTAAAAATCTTTCAATCTTACAATATTCCTGTCTTGGAGGGCAGTTTTGATACGATTGATGTGCGCGGGCAAAAATTAAACATCTGCGGTATATCAGATCCGGATTGTCTTAAGTACATCGATAAAAACTATAGCATTACCGAACAATTGAAAGATGCAGCTGTCGCATCGGAAAATGGGAACTACAGTATCCTTCTTGCCCATCGACCGGAGTTGATTGACTCCTATTTAAACTATGACTTTGATCTAATCTTAGCGGGACATGCTCATGGCGGACAATGGCGCCTGCCCGGAATCATCAATGGACTCTTCGCGCCGAATCAAGGCTTTTTTCCCCGATATGCCGGGGGAAAATATCGTTTTGACGATTCCTATATGATTGTCAGTCGGGGGCTGGCAAGAGAAAGTACCCGTATTCCGCGAATTTTTAACCGGCCGGAGCTGGTTGTTATAGATCTTTCCTAAACGGAGGGAAAATGTTTTCCCTCTTCACAGAGTATGTTATTTCAATATATGTATGTTATTTCAATTTATTCTCAAAAATTTCCACTATCATTTTTTTCCACCCCCCTCTCATCCAAGAAAAGGTCTGCACTCTCCTCTCTTGTAAATATTGCTATGCCAATGCAGGACCCTCTATCGTTATGAAGCAAAGCCGACTGCCTATTTCCGGTCCCTCGTTGACAGTAAATGCAGGCCAACTTATACTGAAAAGCATATAGAGTAGGAAAATGGGAGTAAGTAAGGGCGCAAGGAAGCAAGAGCGACAGCCTCCATACCGATAAGGAAAATATTTTACGGAGTAACATCATGAAAGTAACATATCTGAACCACAGCGGTTTTTTACTGGAATTAGAAGACTGCTATATTATTTTTGACTATTACAGGGGAGAATTACCGCCTCTGAACCAGAGAAAAGAAGTGTTCGTTTTTTGCAGTCACGTCCATGGGGATCATTATAATCCGAAGATTTTTTCCTTGCTCGACGGGCAGGGGATGAAGTATCAAGCGGTATTGGCAAGCGACATACGGGATGAAAAGAGGCTATCGAAGATCAAGCACAGCTTTGTTGAGCCTGATAAAAACTATCTGTTGGATCAAGGAATTCAGCTTGAGACCCTGCTTTCCAACGACAGTGGAGTCGCCTTTATACTAAAAACAAAGGAAGGCTCTATCTATCATGCCGGGGACTTAAACGATTGGTATTGGGAGGGAGAGCCGGAAGAAGATAATCGGAGGCTCCGCGAGATTTATCACAGGGAGATTGGGAGAATCAAAGGCAGACATTTTGACCTTGCCTTCGTTCCCCTTGATCCGAGACTGGAGACGCATTATGCTGACGGGATTCTGTATTTCCTTGAAAATGTGGATTGCGACGCCGTATTTCCGATGCATTACTGGGGAGAGCCCGCTGTGATTCAGCGCTTTCTTACCGAATATCCAAAGTACCGTTCACAGATCAAAAATACGGAAACAGCGAAAGGAGAAAAGCTATGAAGTTTAAGATGATTCACGAGAATTTAAATGTATCTGATTTGGAGCATTCCCTTCGATTCTACGAGGAAGCCCTCGATTTACATGAGGTGAGACGAAAGAGCAGCGAGGACTTTATCATAGTGTACTTGAAAAGCGATGTGGGTGATTTTGAGTTGGAGCTTACCTGGCTGAAAGACCATCCTCAGGCTTACGACCTGGGAGAGTGTGAATTCCATCTGGCATTTCAGGCGGATAATTTTGAAGAAGCGCACAAAAAGCATGAGGAGATGGGCTGCATTTGCTTTGAAAATGAAGCCATGGGCATCTATTTCATTGAAGA
>CAUTXF010000048.1:0-14901 GCA_963542215.1 uncultured Oribacterium sp.
TGCCAACCTGAGAGCCGGCAGATTTTGTTGGACAGACAGGTTATTTACCATTTACTTTGATTCGCATATTTAGCTAAGTGAATCGCACTCATTTTATAATTCTCATTAACAAATGTATGCTTATCACTTTTGATCATTGAAAAACGGTGTAAGATTGTATACTCATCAGAACGAACAATGGCAGAAATTTTATTCCATAACTCATGCAGGCTTTTTTTATATCCATTTTTATTATCTATAGTTTTTTTCGTCACAAGTTCAATAAATTGTTCTTTTGAAATCTCAATTAGATTTGTTTCAATCGTTTTCATAAACTCTCCTATTTTAACTTCACTAGTGCCTTAAAGGGTATTTCCTGTTTCACAATATCTTTTACTCCAACTAATAGTAGTTTTTCCACAATACCATCCGTCTTTATATCAATACTGCTTTCATAATCCGAATCATACTTTGATTCTTCCTCAGGATTAATAAAATCTATTTGTTTATCTCTATTTGTTTTTTGAAATATCTTAAGGCAAGATTTAAAAAACTCATTCCATGTTGTATCTCTTGATTCAATAATTCTTCTTTTTGCAAAATTCCAAACTTCTTCAATATTACCCCATTTACTTAAAGCCACCATTACTTCATATCCTTCTCCCAAGCCAAAGATTCCTTTAAGTTGATCTCGTATTTCTTGAGAGAACGTTCTATATAATTCTAACACTTGATTGATGTCTGAGAATTGATGTCTATACTCATCTAAGGACAATTCTAATTTTTTACGCTTGTCGATTTCTGATTTTAACTCTCTCTCCATATCCTGTATTTTAGTTCTGTACTCTTGTTCAACATCATTTTTCTCTTTAGAAACTATGCCATTTGGAACACAAATTTCTTCTTTCTCTTGTTGTTTTGCAATCCCTTGGGTTGAAAGGTCTGTCTGTGGTTCAAAGTTTAGTTCGCTTCCTTCTATTTCTCTACTTATGTTAGATTCACTCATATCAGAAAAGTTTTGTCTATTTGAATCAAAAGACAAACCATTAATTGAACGATTCAAAAATCGTATTAAAATTTGAATGACCTCCTCTTCATTCTCACGCAATAATGTTTTGAAGGTTTCATCTAATTCACCATGAGTTCTCATATCATTTTCAAAATCATTAATATTGTCCATTTTCATACCTCCATTCTTTATTTATACACAATTTATATGACAGAATATGTCATTCATTAACATAGTGAATTACTTTTCATTATGACATATCTCATAATTTATGAAATCGCTTTCAATTGAGTCATTCTCAATTATTATCACTCTTTAACCGAATATCTTTGATGAATCTTTTAGTTTATACATCTTTATACCAAACAAAATTATGATTTAATCCTATCATCACGAAACATCATATTCAATATATTTTCTTACAATCTTTTTTCGTCATTTTATACATTTTTTATAAATTGGATAAAGTTTTTTAGTAGTTCGTATATACACGAAAAAGTACAGCAAGAAAGAGGGAATCCATATGGACTCCCTCTTTAGCATCAGCTATCATAGTCGTTAATCACCAAACTTTTTGAGAAAAGTTACCAAGTATATCCCTTGCTATCAATCATTTATTTATTAAACTAATGCTATCTCATCAAGATTCTTTCAAGATGAATTACATTACATTTTTTGATATAGTTAGATATATCTTGACAACTCTATAAGTTCCTTCTCATTCACACTGGCTCCCAAACAGCCAATTTCCTGCACACAAGCACTTCCCATGACATTTCCATAGCTAATGCATTTTGAAATGCTTTCTCCTTTCACCAAGCCATAAAGGAATCCGCTTAAAAATGCATCTCCTGCTCCTGTAGAGTCCACCGCTTTTTCCACCGGAATGGTATGTATCAGCCGAGAACTTTTGTCTGTTCTATTGAAATGATAGCAACCATCACGGTCTAGTTTTATCGTGACATCTTCAAAGAAATCACTAAGTACCTTAGACGCTTCTTCTATTGTGGATTGTCCGGTTATTTTCAATGCCTCTTTTCTATTGGGAAGATAAAAATCCGCCAAGCTAAGGTAATCCTGATACTGCTCCAAGGACATATTATCATCCCAACCACTATCCAAGACTAAGGTGCAACCAATCTCTTTTAGCTTCTTGTATACATCATAAAGTCCAAAATGCATCGTTACGATTTTCGCATCCTTTAAATACTCAAAAATTTGTGCTTGCAATCTTTCGTCAAATTCTACTTCTTCTCGATAGGACATAAAGGTTCTATCTCTTTCTGTCACCATGGAAGTGGTAATACATATAGGATTTTTCTCTCCATGATAAAGATTGGTATAGCTTACGCCATATTGTTTGAATTGCTCTTCAACATAACGGGAAAACATATTTTTTCCAAGAAAAGTAGCAAATTTAGAAGGAACGCCTAAACGATGTAAATTAATGATGGTAGCAGGAACTCCACCGCCTAAACAAAGACGAAAATCATTCGAAAAGACTTCTTCTCCTTCTTCCGGAAGGCGCCCTATACCGGTATAAATCATATCCAAATTGGAAACTCCAACACCTGCCACAAAGCTCATTAGTGCCACCCTCCAATATAGTCCTGATTAAGTTCAATGTATCTGTTCACAAGCTTTTTAGCATAAGAATAGGAGTTTACCAGTGGATGCACCATTAGCGCATCTATCGCTGCAGCGATGCTCCGATTCCTTATCGCATAGGATGCCAGCCTCTCATATTCTTTTACTTGTCGAATCAAGGTCATGGGAATCGGATCAGGATTAACCTTATGTGTCAAGATATTCCCTTTATGAATAGTACATGTTAGTTCCACAACATCATCATCCCGCAATCCCGGAATAGCTCCCTCATTTGGCGCACAGAGAATCATTTCTTTATCCTGCTGTTCACCTACAGCCTCTATATACCGAAGCGCTACCCCGGCATATCCCCCTTCATCAGGAGAGTAAATATCAAAATGGTATTCTGACTCTTCTCTCTTTACACCTGTTTCATTTGACATATAGGCCAATTCTCTTTTCCCATACCATTTTTCAAAAACTTTCAGGCAAGCTTCAAAGTCTTGATCCACATCCATTTTCTCCAGTTCCTGAAGCATCTGTTCGTTGATGTCTCTGATTACCTCTCCTCTGGTAATTCCTGCTTTGAGAATATTCTCTACCGCTTCCTCTCTGTAATAAAAATAATACAAATATTCATTTAACACGCAAGAGAAGTGATTTACAAGGTCAGGCTTAAACACACGCATATCCGTTTTTTTATAGATATCCGGATTCTTAAGGAGCTCAGGTAAGATCTCCTTTCCGTCCAATTTTATACTACTAAAGTAGGAAAGATGATTTAAGCCATAGCAGTCTCCTGTAATTCTCTCCGGACTCACATCATATAACTTAGCAAAGGATCTCAGCAAGCCGCTTGGAGCATCACAGATGCCAAAAGTAAAATCATAGCCCAAGTCCCTTAAAGTCTGAGATACCACCCCTGCCGGATTCGTAAAATTAAATATCTTAACATCCGGAGAAGCTATTTTTCTCGCCAGTTCACAATACTCCTGCAAGGCAGGGATAGAGCGCATGGCAAAGGACAATCCTGCTGCTCCGGTTGTCTCCTGCCCTAAGATTCCTAGAGATAAAGCTTCTCTCTCATCACGAACTCGCATCTCATCACCACCAACTCGTATAGTAGTGATCATGTAATCTGCATCTTTAATGGCAAGTTCCGGATTGCTTGTGATTTCAAATTCTATGTCCGGGTCAATTAACTTGGCAATTTTAGCAGACATTTTCCCAAAGATATTTAGCTTTCTGGAATCGTTATCCATGAAGACGATGTGCTTAATCCCTAATCTTTTTGCCTGCTGCATAAGGCTTTTTGCCAAAAAGATGGATCTGACTCCCCCACCGCCTATAACCGCTATTTTCATGACAAAACTCCTTCCTTTGCAAACCATTACATATCTGTTTCATTCATCTTAAATATTTTATTGATAAAGAATACGCATAGAACTCCGGTGATAATTAATACAACACCCATCATATTGGCATAGCCATAATTACTTTCTTTCAGACTTGTTTTATACAAATATAGCGGCAAGTTTAGAGTTAAATCTCCCGGACCTCCATTTGTCGTCAAGAAAATTAACTCAAATTCTCTTAGCATACTCGTAGCCGCAATAATTACCGCTGTCCCAAGGACCGGACGAATCAAAGGCAATCTAATGCTGATATCCATAACAAAATCAGATGCACCGTCAATCTTTGCCGCCTCATAAATATCCTCAGGAATAGAAAACAGCCCTGCAAGAACGATAATGACAATCATACCTGAATAGAGTAACCACATGCTTGTTACCGTAAAAAAGGCACTATTCGGATCAAAAAACCAGTTCTTCGTAATTGGCTTACCTAGTATTGATGACAAAAAAGAATTCACCAGTCCATATTTTGCATTAAAAACATTTAAAAAGATAACCGCTAATGCCGCAGAGGAGATTACATTGGGAATCATAAAAATGGTTCTAAAAATCTTCCATCCACGAAAACGCTTGGCTAATATCAATGCTAAAACTGTTCCTATAAATACATGAAAAATACCTTGCAAAATAGTCCAAATCACTGTGTTAAAGATAGATTGAAGCATCCTTGGATCTGCTGTAAATCCAAGCAGATAGTTCTTGAGCCCTACCGGATGAAACACTCCACCGGATTTCCATTCAAAAAAGGAAGTTATAAACACGATGAGCATAGGAACAAGATACAACATCATAAACAGTATCATTGTCGGTAGAGAAAAAAGTATAATCATCCATTTCTTGTTCCTTGATTGCATAATATTCCTCACATTCCTATTGCTGGAAACAGTCTTAGCATCATCAATTAGCCTATAATTTTACTGATTCTTCTGGGCTGCTTCCGTTAATTTTTTTGCAAATTCTTCTGCAGTGATTTTGTTTTGAGCCAATAAAGGATATTCCACGCTCACTTCATCCACTACATTGGCAAACCATAAAGACTGAAAGTCATTAATATGTCTCTTTGCTGTATTGGCCAAGTGGATAGTTTCTTGAACCAGCGGATATACTTTAGAGTCTACTTCTTTCTTTAAGCAGGGAATTTCACCGGTAATTTCCACATTGGCTTTTTGACTGTCTTCATTGGTCATAAACTTTACAAAAGTGGCTGCTGCCTTTCTTTTTTCTTCTGTCTTAGCCGCTACATTAAAACCAATTTTTCCTGCATCATACATAACATCTCCGGGAAAAGCAGCTACGCCAATCTTGTCTGCAAAGCCCTCTTCCACCTTATCCTTGTCATAAAAATCCCCCACCATCCAAGGTCCGTTTGCTATGATAGCAGTTTGCTCCGTAAAGAAATTTCCGGCTGCATTCTCATAAGCACCGCCAATGGCATCTGTAGAAGTATACTCGTTAAACATCTTTTGAATATCGGAAACCGCATTTACAAAATATTCTTGATTATAATCCTTGGGAAGGCTGGTATTCATAAACTTTTCCCCTTCCTCGGTCTGTCCAACTATGGCTCCAAGCATAAGGGAAGTTACCCATCCGGAATCTGCAGTGTCCATAGATAACGGAGTAATTCCGGCAGCCTTTAATTTGTCACAATCCTGGAAAAATTCTTCCCAAGTGCTTGCAGGCTTTTCTATACCGGCCTTTTTAAACAAATCTTTATTATAAAAATAGCCGATAACCTGTTTAGAAATGGGAGCACCGTAAATTTTTCCATCACGGGAATTGACTTCCCAGCATTTTTCATCAATAGAATTTTTCCACTCTTCATCAATGTAAGGTGTTAAATCCACAAATTTATCCTGCATAGTATCAATTAAATTATAGCCTCCGGCAGCAATCACATCCGGCAATGCATCCGAACTATACAAGACTTTCATCTTATCTACATAAGCTTGATCTCCGGCAATTTCCTCTACATTTACTTTGATTTCATTGCCATATTCCTTATTGAAAGCATCCAGTCTATTATGAAACCATTCCTTGGACGAACTAACTCCAACCCAGGATGTGGCAAAGGTGATTTCTACTTGGCCTTCTTTGCTTGCCTCCTGCCCCTTTGCTTCAGTGCCGGATGGCTCTTTTGAAGAAGGAGAGCACGCTGACAGCCCTCCAAAACATACCGCTCCTGCTAATAGCAGAGACAATGACTTCCTAACTACTTTTTTCATAATTTCTCCTTCCTTAACCTTTTATCGCTCCGGTGACCATACTTTGCGTCACTTGTTCTTGTAAGATAATGTAAATAATAATGCTGGGAAGAATCACCATCGTAAGGGCTGCAAAAAGAGCCGTGTAGTTAAACGAAAACTGCGTAGTAAAATAATTTAGCGCCAAAGGTAATGTTCTTACTTTTTCTGACTTTGTCAAAACCAGGGCAAACATAAATTCATTCCATGACATTAAAAACTGTAGAACGGCAACCGTAGATAGTCCTGACTTAGCCAACGGAAGTACGATTACAAAAAATGTTTTCATATATCCACAGCCATCAATATATGCCGCCTCTTCCAATTCCTTGGGAATACTTTGAAAGTAACTTCGAATAACAAAGAAGGACGTTGGTAAGCCCAAAGCAGTATGAACCAAAATCAATCCGATAATCGTATCAAACAGGTGAATACTCACCATTATTCTATAAATCGGCATAAGGAGTGCAGAGCTGGGAATCAATAGGGAAGAAGAAATCATTAACGCCATAAGGGCTCTTCCTTTAAATTCGAACCTTGCAAATACATATGCGGTCATGGATACAAACAAAAGATTTAATATTGTACTTGCAGTAGCAATGATTAGGCTGTTTCCATAAAACCGAAGTATTGGAGACACCTCCAGCGCAACTCGATATCCTTTAAAATCAAAGCTCGAAGGAAGCGAAAATGCAGAAAGCATGATTTCTCGATTGGTTTTAAAGGAAGAAAGTAAAATCCATGCCAAAGGAGCAATCGATATTAGAGTGAAAACAGCTAATAAAATAATCTTTATTGTTCTAAGAAGAAGTATTCTTTGGTAGTTCGGCATTTATTTTCTCCTTTCTCTTGGATTTATTTCTTTTATACCTATACCCTTTTATTTTCCGCACATGTGCTCCTCTCTATTATTCTAAAGGGGAACATAATATCTAAAGTTTTATGCTCTGTTTCATTCATAAAAAAATCCAAACACTGTGTAACAAAGGCTTTAATAGGTTGGTGAATCGTAGTCAGGGGCGGATTGTATTTTTCTGCAAAAGCTATATCATCAAAGCCCAAAACCGAAATATCCCTTGGAACCTCTAGGCCGTTTGCAATTAATGCTTTAATTGCCCCCATTGCCATCTCGTCACTAAATGCAAATACTGCGGTAAACTCTTTTTTTGCTTTAAGCATTTTTTCAGTCAAACGATACCCCATTTCATAGGTCATCTTCCCGTAAGCAATAAGCTCCTCTTGACCTTGAAGAGAATACTCTTCTAAGGCTTTCCTACATCCCATTAGTCTTTGAAAAGTAGAGCCCATTTTATTTTCAAAGTCAGAAAGAACCAGTATCTTTTCATGTTTTAACTTAATAAGATATTTCATCCCTTCGTAGGCCGCAAGCAAATCATTAACATGTACCGATTCCACCTTATCATTTTGGGAAACGCCGCCACACATCATGGTTTTTATGTTTTTGGAATGAATATACTTTAAAATATCCGGGTTAATGTTTTCATCTAAATAAATAACCCCTTCGATATTCATTTCCGTAATAAAATGCTTATAGTCACTTTCTTCATTGGAATAAGGAATGATAATCAAACGAAACCTATACCTTGATAGCTGTTCTAAAATTTCTTTTACTACATCTCCATAAAATGATAGCTCCAAATCTGAGAGCAACAGAGCAATAACCCCTCTATCCTTTCTTTTTCTATATTTATGAATATAGCCAAGCTTTTCTGCCGCATTTTCAATTTGATTACTCAGTTCTGTTCCTACTACACTACTTCCTGAATAGTATCTTGAAACAGTAGCCGGAGAAACACCTGCAGCTTTGGCAACATCTCTAATTGTTGCTGAAATTTCTTTTGGACTATCATTTCCCATGCAATAACTTATCTCTACTTTCTAGTGTATTATATGTAAATAATAATTGTAATTTATAGATTTTATTGTATATAGTGTTTAAATATAGTCAATATTGTTTCAGTTGTTTCATTATATTTTCAACTGTTTCAGTTATTTTTTCTCATGCTGTAGATATTATTACTGCTAACTTGAGTTTCTTAGTTATTTACCTCTTAGATGTTTGCCTCTTAGCAAACACTCTTTTTCAACATTTTTCTTCCACAGAACCTTTTTCCAAGATGGCGGTTTTCCATATCACAACTTTTTCAAGGGACTTTTTTCAATTTCCTCAACTTTTTCAAGGGACTTTTTTCAATTTCCTCAACTTTTTCAAGGGACTTTTCATTTTCCTGCCCCAATAGGTTCTACAAAAAAAAGCTGTAAAAATCAAAATAAGAAATAGATTTTCGGCAATATAGGTCTAAATGAGGGGTAGTCTGAGCCCGATACTTGCGAAGAACTGCCGAAGTGAAGGACTGTAAAAATCAATAATTGAAGCGAATGATACAGTGTGGGTCTATAATAGGGGCAATCTGAGCCCGTCAGTACTTACTGAAAGCAAGCAAAGCGAAGCTTGAAGTTAGTACTGCTACGAAGGCGAGGTTAGCGAGAGCGTGTCCCATTTATAGACCCACACTGTATCAGAGCATCTTCTTACAATGAGTGCAGTCCTTCACTGCGCAGGGCGAGGCTAGCGAGAGCGTGCCCCAAATTTAGACCTATATTGCTTAGAAAACTTATTTTGATTTTTTACAGCCCTTTTTAGAACATTACATTTTTATTCTTTGAGAACAGCATCAGTCCAATCAAGGAAATACTGGTCATCAGGCTCAATATGGTCGCCATTGCCGCCGCAATACCGTATGATCCTCTGGAAACATAGGTATAGATCTGAATCGTCAGCGTTGTCGTCCTATAGTTATACAGGATGATACCGGAAGACAGCTCCGTAATAATACTGATCCAGGATAGCAGGGCTCCGGAAAGAATACCGTTAATCATCATGGGCATGGTTACCGCAAAGAATGCCTTCATCTTACTGCTTCCAAGAGAAATAGCCGCCTCCTCAATGGACATGGGGATTTGCTGTAAAATGGCGATGGAGGAGCGAATTGTATAGGAGTTCCGTCGAATCACCAAGGCCACAATCATAATGGCAAATGTTCCCACCAGTACAATAGGCTTTCTGCTAAAGCCAAGCACCAGAGAGATACCTACAACAGATCCGGGGATAACATAAGGAATCATGGACAAGGTATCAATCAGCTTGTTTGCAAAGTTGTTTCTTCTTACTACCAGATAAGCCACCATGATGCTCAGAATAATGATGATAATCAGGGAGGTTCCGGCAATAATGAAGGTATTGGGAATTGCATTATCCAAGAACTTCCAAGCATCAATATAGCTCTGTACGGAAAATTCCTTCAGGAATCTCTTTCCCTTGGTTTTCAGGAAGGAGGTATACATCACATAAACCTGAGGTGCGTAGGCGATAATCACCACAAGATAGCAATACAGATGAATCAATACTCCTTTGATTCCCTTTGCCGGCTTCTTCTCAATAGGATGCAAGGCATTCATGGAAAAAGAAAAACGGCTGTTAATGAATCTTTGAATCAGGAAAATGATGGTGGTAATCACAATGGCAATCACAGCCACCGCAGATGCATAATGCTTATCCGATCCCGTCTCACTCATAAAAGAGTTATAGATTTCCACCGGGAAGGTCTTATATCCTTCACCGATAAACAGAGGGGTTCCAAAGTCTGCAAAGGCACGCATAAATACCATTAGGGTTGCGGCAATAATGGAGGGCGCGCAGAGAGGAATTACCAAAGTAAGGAAGCGTTTCCATCCGGAACAGCCCATATTTTCCGAAGCTTCCAAAAGGGTATTGTCAATGTTCTTTAAAGCCGCAGAGAAATACAGGAAAACCAGAGGATATAACTGCATGCACTCTACAATCATAATGCCTCGGAAACCGTAAATGGTAGGCAACTTAATCCCGAAGAGGTTTTTAAAGAGCTGGGTAACCAAACCGTTTCTTCCCATTAGAAGAATCCAGGAATAAGCACCGATAAAGGGGGCAGACATACCGCAGAGGATAATAAAAATCTGCAGAATCTTTTGTCCCCGAATCTTATAAAAGCTATGAAAATATCCCAGGGGAATTCCTACAATTAAAGTAATAATGGTGGCACAAAAGCTCACTGCAAAGGAGTGGTAAATCGTTTGCAAGTTA
This sequence comes from uncultured Oribacterium sp., assembly GCA_963542215.1. Lineage (GTDB taxonomy): Bacteria > Bacillota > Clostridia > Lachnospirales > Lachnospiraceae > Oribacterium. Next base: position 10,375 of record CAUTXF010000048.1, read on the forward strand.
TAGCTTTTTGCAAAAAAGCTTTGGAAATTGGCAAAGCCTACGCCGCCCTCCTTTAAAATCATAGAATTTCGAAGGAGGGTGGAAAGGGGGTAGATCATAAAAATCAGGTAAACCACCAATATGATCATCGTGATGAAGGTCCAGACTTCCCATTTTTTCTTTGTTTTCATCCGTCTTCTCCTCTCTCTACATCACGCCCTGGAGAATATTTTCACTGCCGCCTTCCAAGAAAACATTGACTTTATGGCTCTTAATCTGCAGCTTTACATTCTTTCCCTTTGGCAAAATAGAGTCAATTTCGGATTCTTTCACCGCCTCCACTTCTTTACCGTTACTTAACTGAATCAGATAGTGGGTATTTAAGCCTAAGAAAATGCTGTCGATAATCGTTCCTTCCATACCCGCCTCTGTTTCTTCCTGAATAATCCACTCCTCCGGTCTTACCGCAAGCTTCACAGGAAGCACTCCCTCTTGACAATGCTCTTCCTTCACATTGTTTAAAACGAAGGAATAATCATCACAAACGGAAACCACCATCTGCCCGTTTTCCTTTGTCAAGCTTCCTTCCAGCTCATTACTGTGACCGATAAAGTTCGCCACAAAGAGATTGGCCGGTCTTTGATACAAAGCCTTGGGCGTTCCAATTTGCTGAATCACACCATGGTTAAATACCGCAATTCTGTCGGACACCGCCATAGCCTCTTCCTGGTCATGGGTAACATAAACAGTGGTAATGCCGATGCTGTTTTGTAATTGCTTAATGGCAGTACGCATCTCAATCCTTAGCTTGGCATCCAGATTGGATAAGGGCTCATCCATCAAAAGCACATCCGGCTTAATCACCAGAGCTCTTGCCAAAGCCACTCTTTGCTGCTGCCCACCGGAAAGCTTCTCCGGCATACGCTCCGCAAAGTCTTCTATCTGCATCAGCTTTAGAAACTTCTTAACTTCCACCGCTCTTTCTTCCTTGGATACATTTCTATTCTTTAAACCGAACTCCACATTTTTTTCCACTGTCATGTTCGGGAAAATCGCATAGTTTTGGAAAACCATTCCGATATTTCTCTTGGAAGGGTCTAAATCATTGATTCTTCTATCTCCAAAATAAAAATCCCCACCCTCAATGGAGTTAAATCCTGCAATCATACGAAGCAGAGTGGTTTTTCCGCAGCCTGAAGGGCCTAAAAGAGTAAAAAACTCACCTTCTTTAATATCTAAGGACAAATCCGGAATCACTACATTGTCCCCATATTTCTTTACCGCATTTTGGATTCGAATATTCACGCTCATAAAATCTTCCCCTTTATAAAAAGGGCTGTAAAAAATAGAATATTGAAACTATTTTTTACAGCCCCTATTCTAACTCTTTACTTTTTTACTAACTCTTGCCAACGGTTCTGCCACTCTTCCTTCTTCTCCGCTACCAGCTTAATGTCTTCATAAGCTACTTTAATCTTGGAGAATGGAGGCATAAACTCGGAGGTATTTTCCACAGAGGTCATAACCGGACGAATGGTGGTATCCTTCAGAGCTTCCTGTCCTTCTTCGGAAATCAAGAAGTCGATAAACTTCTTGGCATTTTCTTCATTCTTAGCACCCTTTACGATAGCTACACCTGCAGGTAACCATACAGCACCTTCAGAAGGATAAACAACTCTTAAATTCTCTGCGCCGTCTTCCAATAAGCTTACGCAAGGATCCTCGTAAGAAACTCCCACTGCATACTCACCGTCAGCTGTTCCCTTGTAAATCTGGGAAGAAGAGGAAAGAATGGTGCCATCCAGCTGATCTACAAATTTTGCTACCCAATCCCAAGCGGCATCATCATAAGGCTCTTTACCCTTTACCAAAAGCATATTGGTAAGCTCTGCCCAGGCACTGGAAGAGTTTGTCGGGTCGCCCATTGCGATGTGTCCCTTTAACTTCGGCTCCAACAAATCCTCGTAGGAATTGAACTTCTCCGCATCCAGTCCCAGCTCTTTAAAAACATCCTTGTTTAAAAGAAGCGCTGCAGAACCGGAAAGCTTTGTATACTCAAAATATCCGTTAGGATTCTGATATTCCTTTGGTAACTTCGCATCATTGGGAGAAACATACTTCTCATATAAATCCTGCTGTCCCATCCAGAAAGACATATTGATGGCTCCCCAGTTTACGTCTGCCTGAGGGTTATCCTTCTCCGCTTCCAGTCTTGCCAGAACATCTCCTGTTCCCATGGACTGAATGATTACCTTAATGCCGGTCTTCTCTTCAAAAAGAGGTACAACCGCTGCAATCTCACTGTCGGAGTTGGGAGAATACACTACAACTTCTCCGGAGCCCTTCACATCCTCAGCCTTCTCAGAAGAATCGCTTCCTTTCTCCTCTGCCGCCGTTGTTCCTGCCTCAGACTCCTTCCCGGTCTCAGCCTGCTTTGCATTTCCCCCGCATGCCACCAGGGAAAGTCCTACCATAAGCGATACTGCTACGATACATAATTTTTTCTTCATAAAAATCCTCCTGTACAAAATGTTAAATTGTATAAGGGATTTTACCACAAAATCATCAATTTTGCTACAGAGTAATGATTTGGTGAGAATATTTCGAGGAAGTATTTGCTAATTCAAAACTCATTCATTTTTATACTCATCCGCTACAGATTCTAGCAGTTTATAATTGCAATGATACTGTGCAACTATGCCGGACATTATTTGCCTTTCATAAATTTTTTTAGCCTTGCTTTCAATCTGTGTTTTTATTTTTTTACAGAAGAAATACTCTTTTATCATTAAATTTCTTCTTTGTTCATCTTCAATTTCAGTTGATCTTTCACTTAATTCCGCATAAGAATATACCCCTTCCACTACCGGTAACATCTTTTTAATTTCTAATACAGAAAGAATTCTTTTCTTATGATATACAAATTCATCTTCCGGAATACCTTTTTGCCGTAACTTATTAATATCGGTTTGGTCAACAATAACATCATATCTATCAGTCACAGTTGTCCTTATATCAATCTCTTCATATATACGATAATTCGTTGCTGTCACATCCCTCCATCCACTATGTTTTCGCTTTGCAGATGTAAGAGGAATTACATATTTTCTACCATGACAATTAATTAAAATTCCTAAGTGTGGCTTTTTAGAATAGTCCGTATCTGCCGAAAAAAATATTTCAGAATCATAATTATGTAAATATTTTAAATAAGCTGTATCTATGAATACAAAACGAAATTCTTTAAAGTTCAACTTTACCTCCTCACGAAAAGAGGGAGGCCATGAGGCCTCCCTTCCTTTATCATCAGCTATCATGGTCGCTGATCACCAAACTCTATCGCTTCCCACTTATTGGCTGAGAATCACCAAACCTTATCGTCTCTCTCTTTAAAATGGTGGAGAATCACCAAACTTTACAAGTAAGCTACCAAATATTCTAATTAATGTCAATCCTTTATTTATGACTTTTATTTTGTGGCTGTTCAAGTAATTTAGTTCGATAATACTCATACTGTTTCTTTCTTGCTGTAAGTTCTGTGAAATTGTCCAGAATACGAACGATTTCACTCTGCACCGCTTCCGGGCAGTATTGCTGAATCAGTTCCTCCGGTATGATCTATTTTCTCTCATCGCTCATTGTTTTTACCGTCTTCCTCTATTTGAAGCGGATGCTGCATATAAAAAACCGCTTTCTGCCGTTCTATTTCCTGCTTCAGCTGTTCCTCGGTAGGTAGATAAGTTAGATATTTCGACATGAATAGCCTGTTATTATCGTGCAAAACAGAATAGCAGGCAATATCCTCGTCAGTTTCCGAACATAGCAGTATACCAATGCTCGGATTATCTCCAGCGGTACGTTTCAGATCATCATACATACGGACATACATATCAATCTGTCCAACATCCTGATGAGTAATTTTGCCCATCTTCAAATCCACCAGCACATAACATTTCAATTCTATATTATAGAAAACAAGATCTATAAAATAATCCTCTGTTTCTGTCACAATATGCTGCTGTCTTGCCACAAAGGCAAATCCTCTTCCCATTTCCATAAGGAAATCGCGGATATGGGACAAAATTGCAGACTCCAAATCACTTTCCAAGTAGCTTCCTTAATTCTTAAAGCCAAGGAACTCTGCAACAACAGGGCTTTTCACAAGCTCAAAATGTGTTTTGGGAAGTTGGTCATTTTTCCGCTTCATTTCTGCAATGACAGCTTCTTTTTTTGGAGACTGCAACAGGCGGTGATAATACTGCGTACTGATATTTCGGTCAAGCATTCTCACATTCCAGTTTTCATGAGCCGCCTCGCTCATGTACCAAACTCTGGCATCCTCATCCGAGACTCGTAAAAGACTGCGAAAATGTGTCCAAGTCAGATTGTGAACGCACGAGTTCACAATCTCAATATCCGGAAAACACTGATAAAATTTACGGAAATACTGAAGGTTTCTTTTGGAATAACTTTTTCCATATTCTTTAGTCAGCTCTGTTGCCTGTTCGTTGGTCTCTCTTCTGTAGATGATTCTTTAAAGCTATTGTC
>CAUTXF010000049.1:0-14783 GCA_963542215.1 uncultured Oribacterium sp.
TCAGTTTTGCAAAAAGTTTTCCGGTTCATCTCGGCTGAAGCCTTGATTTTCCTTGCTTTCTTTCCGTATTTGCCGTCTTGTTTTTTTGCGACAGCTTGTGTAGCTTAACACTTGAACTTAAGCTTGTCAACAAAAATTGTAGATTTATTTTGAAAAAGATTTTTATATTTTTTAAGATACAAGATATGCTAAGTTATCTTCCACATTTTGTAGTTTACTTTTGCCTTGCTTATATAATGATAGATTTCTTTTTACCGTAGTATATAATGGACATACAATTACGGAAAAGGAGTACACAAGATGGAATTTCCAAGAGAATTCTTTTTAGACGAGGTTAGAGAAGGTTTTTTTATTCCCGCCATGATGAAACGGGCTTGGGCAGCGGAATTGGAAATCTTAGTTGAAATTGATAGAATTTGCGAAAAGTATAAGCTTCGTTATTTTATTGATTATGGGAATCTATTGGGTGCCATCCGCCACAAAGGCTTTATTCCCTGGGATGATGACATTGACATTATGATGATGCGAAAGGATTATGAAATCTTCGCGGAAGTGGCTAATACAGAGCTCCCTAAAGAATTGGTTTTCCGTTCTTTAAAGGAAGATAATAGTAATGGCGAGCTAGTCAGTTCCGTTCAACATAAGGAAATGCTGATTTCCACTGATGCTATCGGTAAATACCACAACTATCTTTATGGAGCCGGTGTTGATATTTTTCCTTATGACTATCTTTCGGAAGACAGAGAACAAGAAAGGCAGCGAATGGAGTTGCTGAAATCCCTATGCATTCTCGCTTCTTTTCCCTCTATTGAGGGCGACAAGAAAGACGTTTTGGAAGAAGAAGCAAAAAAGGTAGAAAAAATATCTAAAGTTAAACTATTGCATTCTCCTCACTACAGAGAAACTATCCTAAAGCTTTTATCAGACTGTTTTCAAAGATTTAATCATGATTCCGGAACTGAAGTTGCATGTTTGCTGGATTTTATCATTTATCAGGGCCAAGGTAAGGGTATTTTTAATGCGCATTGGTACGATGAACAAGTATATTTGGATTTTGAATTTCTAGCTCTTCCTGCGCCAAAAGAGTATATAAAAGTCATCTCCGAAAGATACTATGATTATAAAACCGTAAAAAAAGGCGGAGGCAATCATGATTACCCAATGTATCGAAAAATGGAAGCAGCCTACAGGGATGGCATTGGGGGGAAGCTTTTCTACGAGTATTCTATCCATAAAAATGATTTAAAGAAGAGAACAAATGGATTATCTATATTTAAAGAAGAAACTAAGTCTAAATCCCAAAAGCCTCGCCTGTTTTTTCTTCCTTCTCTTTATTCTCGCTGGGATTCTATGAAAGGACTTTTTTTAGAAGCAAATAAAGATAACACTGTAGATTGTTTCCTTATGCCCCTTCCTTATTACTATAAAGATGGGCTGGGAGGATGTTCTCCGGCACAATGGGATTATGCTTTATATGAAGATGAGCTGGGAAAAGACAACCCTTCTCTTCTGGATTTTAGAACTGTTGATTTACAGGAGATTGCCCCGGATCTTATTTTCATAAACGATCCCTGTGATGAATATAACTTAAGCTTTATGATTGATCCGAGCTTTTTTAGCAAAAAGCTGAAGTCTTGCACGAAGCAGTTGATATATATCCCTTGGTTTGTTACTTCCGAAATTGATTTAGAGGATAAGGAAGACGGAAAAGCCATCGTGAATGCGGAAAATTATGTAGTTATGCCGGCGCTGGTACATTCCGATTATGTGATTTTACAATCCGAAGGAATTGCAAAGCTGTATCAAAGCCTTTTAGAAAAAGAAAGCGGGACAGAATTTGCAATATACTGGAAAGAAAAGCTTCTTCCCTTCGGAAATCCGTTGTTCGATAAGGATAAAGATAAAGAAAAATATGCTTCTAAAGCCCTATGGGAAAAGTTGAAAGCATTTCACTAGACATAAAGCCGGAGGCTACGCCGGCAACACTCGTTAAAACCGGATATCATGGGCTTTGTCTATGGCCCCATCAAGAACATACTTAAAAGACCGACCGGGGCAGTCCCTGCCCTATGGTCGGTCTTTTTTAGACTTTAAGTCCTTTATTCTATATACTTCAATTTTTAATCTGAAAATTTTACTTTGTATAACTAGCCTGCGATTTCTCTGGCCACAAAGATTCCCGATGCAGAAGCGTGAGAAAGGGAGTGGGTCACACCGGAACCGTCTCCAATTACATAGAGTCCCTTTACGCAGGATTCCAAATGCTCATCCAAGGCCACTTCCATGTTGTAGAACTTAACCTCTACCCCATAAAGAAGGGTATCTTCATTGGCTGTACCGGGAGCAATCTTATCCAGGGCATAAATCATTTCCATAATGCCGTCTAAAATTCTCTTTGGAAGCACCAGACTCAAATCTCCGGGGGTCGCCTGAAGAGTAGGCTGAACCAGTCCCTCCTCAATTCTCTTATGATTACTTCTTCTTCCTCGCACCAAATCACCGAAACGTTGAACGATTACACCGCCTCCCAACATATTGGAAAGTCGGGCAATACTTTCACCGTATCCGTTACTGTCCTTAAAGGGTTCGGAAAAATGCTTAGCCACCAAAAGAGCAAAGTTGGTATTTTCCGTATGCTGTTCTTCTCCCTCGTAGCTGTGTCCGTTTACGGTAACAATGCCGTTGGTATTTTCATTAACCACGATACCGTTCGGATTCATACAGAAGGTACGTACATTATCCTCAAAAAGCTCGGTACGATAAACAATCTTACTTTCATAAAGTTCATCGGTCAGATGCGAAAAGATTACGGCAGGAAGCTCCACACGAACGCCGATGTCTACACGGTTGGACTTGGTGGGAATGTTCATGTCCTTGCAAACCGTTTCCATCCACTTACTTCCGGAACGACCTACAGAGATAATGCATTTATCCGCATAGAAATCTTCCTTCTTAGTATGGAGATGGAAGCCATCTTCCTCCAGCTTTTCCACCTTTTCCACCGGACAATCAAAATGAAATTCCACCTGATCCTTAAGCTTTTTATAAAGATTTTCCAATACCACGTAGTTGATGTCTGTTCCAAGATGGCGAACGGAAGCATCTAAAAGCTTTAAACGATTCTGCATGCAAAGCTTCTTAAACTTTGTTCCTGCAGTAGAAAAAAGTCTTGTTCCTTCTCCGCCATTTTCCATATTGATTTCATCTACATACCGCATCAGAGAAAGAGCTTCTTCTTTGCCGATATATTCGAAAAGCGTTCCGCCAAAGTCATTGGTAATATTGTATTTTCCGTCGGAGAAAGCTCCGGCTCCTCCAAAGCCGCTCATAATGGAACAGCTTTTACAGGAAATACAGCTTTTAATTTTCTTTCCGTCGATAGGACAATGTCTCTTTTCCAAGCTATGTCCCGCTTCCAAAACTACCACGGAAAGCTTACTGTTTTTTTTCATCAGCTCGTAAGCTGCGTAAATTCCTCCCGGTCCTGCACCCACAATTGCTACATCATATTTCTTCATCCAAGCCTCCTGTAACTCCCTTACTACCGCAAAGGACTAGACCCCGCTTTTTTGAAAAAAGCATTTTACGATTTAGTATAGCATAAAATCTCTCTCTTTAAAGTATTTAAAATATACAGAGGAGTTGAAAATACTTTCCTATCTTTATTTCTGTTTTAATGCTTGGAAATAAGGGCAATCTGAGCCCGTCGGTACTTGCTGAAAGTGAAGCTTGAAGCTTAGTACCGCTACGTGGCGAGGTTAGCGAGAGCGTGCCCGCATTTCCAATGCATTAAAAACAGAAAAGGAACAGGAGTTTCTCTCCCATCCCTTTTCCTCTGTATATTATAAAACTATGATTTTGTTACATTCCATGTCATGACATAAATCGTAAACCATTCCGGTCTGTAGCTCTACCACCTTGGGTCTTGTGGGATAACGCTTGTTGTTCTCTACCACCTTGGCCATCTGTCCTGTGGACAGCTCCACTATGGTATCTACCGGATAGAGGATAACACTTTCAATAAAACTTTGAATGATAGCGTTGTCCAACTCGGAGCCCATAGCCAAGACCATTTCCATCGCTTCTCTTCCGGTAATCGGGCCTTTGTAGGGACGCTTGGTTACCAGTGCATCAAATACATCCGCCACGGAAATAATTCTGGAAAACAGGGAAATCTGGCTGCTGCCCAAGTTGTCCGGATAGCCCATGCCGTTCATCTTCTCGTGATGATGCAGTACACCATCCAAAATAATGGGAGAAAAGCTGTTTTTTTCCTTCAGGATTTCATAGCCGTAAAGACTATGATTTTGAATAACTCTGAATTCCTCATCCGTAAGCTTTCCCGGCTTATTTAAGATTTCATTGGGAATTCTGGCTTTACCCACATCGTGCAGTAGCCCGGCAATCCCCAGCTGATGAAGCTCTTCCTTTGGCAGTCCGTATTCTCTTCCAATCATCATGGAAATGGCCGCCACGTCCACACTGTGCTTAAAGGTGTACTCATCACTAATTTTAATGAGGTTCACGTCAATCGCCACCGCATCATTTTTGAAAATGGCTGACTCCAGCTCTCCGAAAATATCTAAAGAGTTGGCAGCAAAGTCCTTATCCTCCGTGTGATCGAAGATATGGTTCATTCTTTCTTCCAGCTGTTTCTTCATTTCCACGGAAAGCTGAATTTTAGCACGATCCGGTTTTCTATGCTGGCGAATAATCTGCTTGGTTTTCTCGGGAATTTTGATGTCTTTATCATCTCGCACCCGGTAAATATAGATTCCCGGCAGTTTTTTTTCTTTGATATAGCGCACCTGATAGGCATCCAGATAAACGCCGTTTTCAATCATGGCTCTTCCACGAATGTCTTTTACCGACTCACCCAGCTGCATGCCAATCTGTATATCATCTCTTCGTACAAATAGCTTTTCTTCCATTCCTTCCTTTCCTTTTCTGCCTCTATATCAGCCGAACACACTTTTCCCTTTTCGGCCTTTCCCTATATCTCTATCTTATGCAAAGGAGAATGCAAAATGCCTCCTTCTAACACAAAAGCGGTTACTTCGAATTTCGTCAAAGTAACCGCTTTTTATAAGATTTTCTATGGATTTCAGAAAGAATTAATAATGCCTATTAAATTATTCTATGGAAGTAAAAGCATCCATATTTCGGATTGTTGAAAAGCTGTTTTTCAGCTTGATTATAGGTCATCCTCAATCGCTGTGCTCTTGGCATAGGCAGTGGAACGAGCTTCAAAGAAGTCCGTCTTTACCATGTTGGCATCCGCATACTGGGATACCCATTTCATGGATTCCGGCTCCTTCTCATAGCCCTTATAAAGGTTGGGTAAGCCCAGAGAACGATAACGAAGGTTTCCTAAATAACGGATGTAGTCCTCCACCATTTTCCCGTTAAGACCGGGAATGGAGTCTCCGATTACATACTGTCCCCAAGCGATTTCCTGCTCCACACCCTTCTTCACCATCTCGGTAATTTCCGCAATATGAGCCTCGTCAAATAGCTCCGGTTCTTCCTTTTTTAACTCCAAAAGCATATTTCTGAAAAGCCAAAGGTGAGTATTTTCATCTCGGTTAATGTAGCGAATTTCCTGTACGGAACCGGGCATTTTTCCATTTCTTCCTAAGTTATAGAAGAACATAAAGCCGGAATAGAAGTAGATTCCCTCCAAAATAAAATTCGCGATACAAACTCTTAAGAAGCTGTCCTTATTCTGCTGCTCCACAAACTCATTGTAGAGATTTCCGATAAACTCATTTCTCCGTAAGAGATGCTCATCCGTCTTCCATTGGTAGAGAATGTCGTTTCTTTCCGTAGGATTACAAATGGTATCCAGCATATAGCTGTAGCTTTGGCTGTGGATACACTCCTGGAAGGTCTGAATGGAAAGGCAGAGGTTCACCTCATTTGCCGTAACATACTGGGAAATGTTGGGCAGGTTTGCGGATTGCAAAGAATCCAAATACACCAGAAAGCTCAGGATTTTATCATAGGCTCTTCTTTCCGCCTCGGAAAGCTTGGGATAATCACTCTTGTCCTGATTTAAGTTAATCTCCTCAGGTACCCAGAAGTTGTTCATGGCCTGACGATACCAATCCGACACCCACTCATATCTCATGTTGTTAAAGTCATTGATATTGGTCGTGTTAAAGTTAATCATTCTACGATTTCGAACATCAATATCCCCTTCCGGGTTAAATAAGGGCTTACGCTTAATCTCTTCCATACTCTATTTCCTTTCCTACTGCATTAAAGCAGTAGTGTAATCTACTCTTTTTGTTATCTTTCAAGAACCAAAACTCTTTCTTCTATAGATAAATGCCTCCACGCAAAAGAGAGACATTCATAAGGCTTCCTCTATATATGCCGTGAAAAGACCATTACAAGGCCTCCTCTGCATATACCGCGATAAGGCCATTACAAGGCCTCATCTGTATATGCCGCGAAAGGCCATTGCGAGGCTTCCGTTAGGAGCCCCATGCTAGCAACGAGTGCGGTGCGTGTCTGAGCGAAGCGAGTTCGCAAGGAGCACGAGTGCATCGGCGCATGGGGCGAGTAGGAAACGCAGCAGGCCTTAAGCGGCATATACAGGGGAGGCGATTAATCCATTATGCGGAGCAGGACTCACAATCCTCCGGATCCAATGCCTTGGACCTTACATAGTAAATGGTCTTTACCCCGCATTCCCATGCCAGAGTGTAAAGGTTTAAAAGCTCACTCATCTTGTACTCATTGGTAATCCAGAAGTTAAAGCTCTGGGCCTGGTCAATATGTCTCTGGCGAAGTCCCGCCGCCCGTACGGACCAGGTCTGATCCATCTGGTGGGCAGACTTATAGTACCAGTAGGTATCCATAGAAAGCTCCGGTGCCACTCTGGGCAGGATTGCCCCCTTCTTCTCCTCTAAGAAGAAACGGTTCATAATGGGGTCTAAGCCGGCGGAGGTTCCGATCAAGATAGAGGTGGAGCTGGTGGGGGCAGTAGCCAAAATCCAAGCATTGCGGATGCCCTCATGCACCTCCTGCTTTAAGCTTTCCCAACGGGGACTGCTATAGTTTCTTCTGCTAAAGTATTCTCCGGACTCCCATTCTGAGCCCGCAAAGGCACTGTAGGAGCCTCTCTCCTTAGCCAGTTCACTGCTGGCCTTAATCGCCGCATAGTTAATATTTTCAAAAACCTTATCCACAAAGTCCAGATGCTCCTGAGACTCCCAGGCAATATGATGCTTTGCCAGCATGTGGTGATAGCCGGATACCCCAAGACCGATAGCTCTGTAACGCTTGTTGGTAATCTCTGCCTCTGCCACGGGATAGAAGTTTAGGTCGATAACATTGTCCAAAGCCCGGACAACGGTTTTGGTGATTCTCTCAAGCTCCGGCTGATTCTCCACCGGAATATTGCCAAGACAGAGGGAGGCCAGATTACAAACCACAAAGTCTCCCGGCTTAACGGTGCTGACAATCACTTCATCTCCGTCCTTAGTCACTACCTTTCGCTCGCAAATCTCCGCTTCCTTCATGTTCTGGGCGATTTCCGTACAAAGGTTGGAGCAATAGATAATTCCCTTATGCTTGTTGGGATTCATCCGATTCACAGTATCTCTGTAGAAGGCAAAGGGGGTTCCGGTTTCCACGGCGGATTTCAGAATCAAACGCACCAAATCCTTTAAAACATAAACTCTTTTGCTGATACGGTTATCCCGTACACAGTCCTCGTAGCGACTCTCCCACTCTTCCCCGTAGAAATCCTCTAAGCAATAGCCCTTTACCAGGAAAATGTCATGGGGATCCATTAAGTACCATTCCTGGTTTAAGTCTTCCTTCACCTTCTTCCAGAAAAGATCAGGATAACAAACTGCCGGGAAAACGTCATGGGCCTTCATTCTGTCGTCCCCGTTATTGGTCTTTAACTGTAAAAATTCCGGCAAATCCTTATGCCAAGCATCCAGATATACGGCTACTGCACCCTGGCGCATGCCCAGCTGGTCCACAGCCACCGCAGTATCGTTTACCACACGAATCCAACGGATGACACCGCCGCTGGCGCCCTCGAAGCCGCGAATCTTTCCGCCTCTAGAACGCACCTTTCCGAAATACATTCCCATACCGCCGCCGTATTTGGAAACATCCGCAAACTTGGAAATGCTCTGATAAATGCCATCCAGAGAATCCGGAACGGTATCAATAAAGCAGGAGCTTAACTGGTGGTATGGCTTTCTGGCATTGGACTGGGTTGGGGTAGCCATGGTTACCTGATGAAGGCTCATCATATCGTAGAACTCCTTTACATACTGTAAACGGTTCTCCTTTTCCTTCATGGCAAGGTGCATGGAGATGCCCAGATACATTTCCTGAGGACTTTCCAGCACCACATGCTGATGATCCCGAATCAGGTAGCGAGACAAAAGAAGGTCCAGTCCGGAATAACCGAAAAGGTCATTTCTGCTCTGATCAATAAACTTGGCAAGTTCCTCCACCTCTTCCTTGGAATAGTGCTCTAAAATATAAGCTCCGTAGAGTCCCTGCTCTGTAAGGTATACCAACTTATCATAAAAGCTGTGAAGATTTCTGCTCTCCTCCGCCTTCTTTAATTCCTTATGAAAATGATAGGAACGTAGTCTTCCCGCAATTCTCTCCCAGCCCGGCTCCTCCTGGGTGGTAAGCTCCGCCGCCGCTCTGGTAAGAAGAGCCAAACGCTTGCTAAGCTCCTGCTCTCCCTTGCTTAAGGACAGGTACTTTGCGGAAAGTCTTGCCAAATCATAATCCGGAAAATCCTTTTGACAACGACGAAGTACATCGTCAATTTCATTGTCTCCGATCTCCTCTTTGATTCTCTGGCGAAGATGTCTTAAAAGAGTTCTCTTCTCTCTATACAGGATATAGGCTCTGGCCACCTTGTAATCCCCGTTATGCATCAGGGCTTCTTCTACAGCATTTTGAATTTCCTCTACGGAAACTCTATGCTTCTCTGCCAGGCTCTCCTCTACCTTTCCCAAAAGAAAATGCAGTTTTTCCTGCTCTACAGAAATTCCCTCAGAGAGAAAGGCCTTTTCCATCGCTCTTTCGATCTTCTCTCCCTGATAGTCCTCTTCCAAAAGGCCTCTTTTAATAATTGTTTGCATAGCACCCATCTTTCTCTACTACTGTATCGGCTCTATTTTTTCGCATAAAAAAAGGCTTTCAGCCACTTTTTATTGGAAAAACCTTGCCCCTTCAATTTTCTCACAAAACACAAATTCTTGTGTCGCAATAGACATGCCAACACAATATAGCAAGAAATCCTTCCTCTAGCAAGAGCTTTTTCGGAATCTTTAGAATTGATTTTTCCCAATGAAAAAGTGGGTAGAAATAAAGCCATCCTCCCCTTTTTTAAAAAGATAGGTCCGTAGCAGGGACACGCTCTCGCTAAGCTCGCCCGGCGGGTTGCTTCTAAGCTTTTCAAAAACAAAAGCCAAGAACCCACGGGCTCAGATTATCCCTTGCTACGGACCTATCTTTTAAAAATCCGTGTCTCTATTTTCTAAACAGCAAAACTTATTTATCCGATAATCTCTCTTTCATTGGCCAAGAGAATCTTTCCGCTTTGGCATGCCGGGCAAATGCAGGTGTCCTCTCCCTTGGCCTTAGCTTCCTTTGCGGCTGCGGCGGTATTCTTTGCCCCCTCTTCTCCAAAAACAGCCTTTCCTGCTTCACTTTCCGCAAAGGCAATCAAACCGTCAATGCTGATAATATCCTCTTTGATTTCCTGAATCAATGCCTTTGCCTTTTCCTGTTCATGCTCCGTTCCGAAGGCCTCCAAATACGCCTGGGCTGCAGCCTTCCCCTCCGGGCACAGGCTGTACGCCTCCAAGAATCTCTCCACTTCCTGCTTTAACGCCTCTCTTGTCATATTGTCCTCCTTTTCCAAAGTAGTTTCATAAAGTTCCATGGACAACATTATAGCACAAAAAGAAAGGAGCTGTGAAAAATCAAAACACTCTTTACGCAATACAGGTCTGAATTGGGGCACGCTCCCGCTAGCCTCGCCACATAGCAGTACTAACTTCAAGCTTCACTGAGTTCGCTTTCAGTAAGTACTGATGGGCTCAGACTACCCCTTTTCAGACCTATATTGCTAAATGTGTTTAACTTTTTGATTTATCACAGCCCCTTACTTCTCCAGCCTCTTCATAAACAGCTCTTTATTCTCTTTTGGACTCTCTTTGGGCCTTCCCAAGTTCTCCCGAGAATGCATGGCACAGCGAACCTCCAGAAAAATCGGTCCCTCCTCCTTGGCGCTTTCCAAAAGAACTCTTTCTAAGTTCTTTTGATTTCTTACCAGATAGGATTTATTGTATCCGCAGGCCTTTGCCACACTGCCATAATCAACGTTTGGAGAAACGGTGGGCTGACCTCCTACTGTTTCATGGGCTTCATTATTTAAAAGGATATGTAAGATATTTTTTTGTCCCGAAGCTCCAAGAACCGCCATAGCCCCCATATGCATCAGAAGAGCGCCGTCTCCGTCCAGACAAACTACTCTTTCGTTCTCCTTTTCCAATGCAATTCCTAAAGCTATAGAACTGGCATGTCCCATAGATCCTACGGTAAGAAAGTCTCTGCTATGATCCTCCCTCCGTTCTTCCCGAATCTCATAAAGCTCTCTGCTGGCTTTTCCGGTAGTGGAAACAATTGGAGAATCTCCGGTATAGTCTACGATGCAGCGGATAGCATCTTCTCTGGAAAAGTTGTAAGCATTGCTATAGTGATAGCCATGCTCCTTTTCCAAGGCTCCCTTCTTTACCACAATGGCGGCCTGTCTGCCCTTTTGAAACTCTTTTGCAAAGCCCTCTAAAGCATTTTTTAAATCTTCCTCCTTACTCTCCTTCTCCAAAACAAAGTAGGGAATCTGTAATAGCTTTAGAAAATCCAGTGTGATTTCTCCCTGAAAAAGATGCTGGGGCTCATCCTTCACCCCGGGCTCTCCTCTGTATCCGATCACAAGGAGAAGGGGGATTCCATAGACTCTTTCCGAAGCCAAAGACACTAAGGGATTCATGGCATTACCCTCTCCGCTGTTTTGGAGATAAACCATGGGAAGCTTTCCGGTAGCCAGATGATATCCTGCTGCAAGAGCTACCGCATTGCCTTCATTGGCTACAATATGGTGTTGCTTCCCTGTACCGTATTTTTCCATTAACTCATCACAGAGAGCCTTTAATTGGGAGTCCGGAACTCCGGTAAAAAAATCCGATGGGCACAGTTCTAAAAATCTCTCAACCTTCATGGGGCCTCCTTGCTCTACTAAGCTGTCATTTATTGTTATAATTCTATCATAAACTTTCTTTGCTTTTCTGGCTATTGCTTTTTTACTTTCCTCCTAAAATCTCCTTATACAAAAGCCGTATATCCTCTTCTCTTAAAGCAATGGGGTGATTGGAAAGTCTTTCCGGATTCACCGCTGCCACCAAATTCTCCAAGTCTCCCTCCTTTTCCGAAAGTGCCGGAAGAATCTCCAAGTCCTCCAAAATTTCCCGATAACGCTTTGCCCCCTCTTCCTCCGTTTCTGCCAAGAAACATTTTGCCAAAAACAGCAGGTTTTCCGGATGTATCATACGACTTTTTTCCCTACACATAAAAGGGTAAAGCGCACGATTTACCATGGCGGTGGCCAAACCGTGGGGAAGCTGATAGAGACTTCCCAATTTATAGGATAGGGCGTGACCGGCAGTGGTTTTTGTCACCGCAATAGCCTTCCCCGCAAGATTGGCAGCTTCCGCAATGGCCTCTAAAACCGGCTGTGAAGGACCTTTCGCTGAAAAGACTTTTCCCTGCGCTTCCCCATCATTTTCCAAAGAAAGATAGGCTTTATAGTTCGTCAAAATCAAGGAAATAGCCTTTTGTCCATAAGCTCTGCTGTCTTCGTTACTGTATTT
The DNA here is from genome assembly GCA_963542215.1 of uncultured Oribacterium sp. Classification (GTDB taxonomy): domain Bacteria; phylum Bacillota; class Clostridia; order Lachnospirales; family Lachnospiraceae; genus Oribacterium. The sequence continues at coordinate 11,925 of CAUTXF010000049.1, forward strand.
TGACCAAATTGCCTCCATGGCATGACTAAGAGCATCCAAGAGGGTGGCCTTTTTCTGATATATCGGTAAGCTCCTTAGACTTCTTGCATCCTCTATACGATACTTCGGGTAAATACTCTCATGCTCCACGGAACATTTTTCACCGGCTTTATAAATCACCGCAAAGGGCGTGCTTTCCGAACCTGTCCCCGCCGTGGTGGGATGTACCACTAGGGTAATATCATTCTCTCGAAATTTCTGCTCAAGATAGGACTTTTCCTTGGATAAGCCGGTAAAAAGCTTAATGCATTTTGCGGTATCCAGAGCAGATCCTCCCCCCACCGCTAAAATCACATCTCCTTGAAAATCGGAAAAGACCTCTATGCCCTTCTCTACATCCTCTAACAGGGGATTGGCTTGAAAAGAAGAAAAATGATAAGTCCTTAAATCTAAATCCGAAAAAATCTCTTCCAGCTCCTGTCCTATGGGAAGCCCTAAAAAGGATTTTCCCGCCACAAGAAATACTCTTTCCCAGGACTTTTCCATAAAAAGTGTTTTTAGCTCTTCTTTTAGATTTCTTCTTCCCAGCACAATTTGACTTTCAATCTCTACTTTGTTCATCCCCACTCCTTTCCCCGATACAATGCCCCCACGCATGAAGCTCTCTTAAAACCATAAAGGAGATGCCAAGTCTTTCCTACAGCATCCCCCTTAAAATAAGCTCCTAAATTTTGGGAAGCAAGGCATTTCCCTTTCTTTGGATGACTCCTCCGAAAAGGACTTCTACACTACTTTCCCTTAGTCTTCTTCCGGAATTAAACGGATAATGTCTTGGAAGGGCATCAGCATACTGTCGCATTCCTCCGCTCTTTCCTTTTCCAAAATCAAGGTGGCCGCCTTCTGAATTGCCGGCACGGTAGCCCGCATCAGTTGGTTGGCATAAATCACCACATTGACTCCTCTTCGCTTAAATTCCTCTTCCTTCACACTGTTAAAGCTGGTGGGTACTACGACAATATAGCAGTCCTTTTCCTTTTCTCGGAAACGCTCCACAAAGGTAAAAATCTCTGTAGGGTCTTTCTTTCTGCTATGAATCATTATAGCATCCGCCCCTGCCTTTCGGAAAGCAAAAGCTCTCTCCAAAGCATCCTCCATGCCCTTTTCCAAAATCAGACTTTCGATTCTGGCACAAATCATAAAGTCCTTGGTTCTTTGGGCATGCTTTCCGGCCCGAATCTTCTCGGAAAAGGCTTCAATGCTATCCTGGGTCTGCTCCACCTCAGTACCAAAGAGAGAATTTTTCTTTAGTCCCGTCTTGTCCTCAATAATCACCATGGATACGCCAAGGCGCTCCAGGCTTCGCACGGTATAAACAAAGTGCTCCTTGATTCCGCCGGTATCTCCGTCAAAGATAATGGGTTTCGTGGTGACCTCGGTAATATCCTCAATGGTTTTGAAACGGGAGCTCATATCCACCAGTTCAATATCCGGCTTTCCCTTGGCAGTGGAATCACAGAGAGAGCTTACCCACATGGCATCAAACTGATGGGCTCCTCCCTCCTTATAGACTTTGGTCTGCTCTACAATTAAACCGGTAAGACCGTCATGGGCCTCCATGGCGGTAACCAAGCCTTTTAATTCCAGCTCCTTTTTCAGTCTGCCTCTTCTTACGTCCGGCATGGAAAGCTCCGCCTTGGTTCTTTTTTCCAGCTCCGCGTACTTTTCTTCTCTATGGTAGGGAAGTTCAATCAGCTTTCCTCCATAGCTTGCCAAAACACTGCAAACCTCTTCCCGAATGGGTTTTTGGAAGCCTGTTTTCCAGTTATCTCCATGAAGCACATAATCCGGCTTATATTTTTCCAAATTTTCCTTATAGGAAAGACTACTCTGTTCCACCACCTGATAGACTCCGGAAATATTTTCAAACATAGCCTTTCGCTCGGAAAACGGCACCAAGGGATAGCGTTTATAAGAAGCAATGACTTCGTCCTTCAGCACTCCCACAATTACTCTTCCCAAACGCTTTGCCTTCTTGATAAGAGCCAAATGTCCATTATGCAAAATGTCCGTGGAAAAACAGATATATACCGTACGCTTTTTGATTTCCGACAAAATATTGGAAACCACTGCCAAATCATCCGGATTATCCACCTCCTGACATAGCTTATTTCCCACATCATAGAAATTTAAGGAAAGCTTCTCTAAGACAGTATTTAAGGCTTCCTCCGCATACAGTCTCCTCTTTGCCTCATCCTCGGATTCACAAAACTCCACAATGGCGGAAAGCCATTTTCCAAAGTCTTCTTTTTCAAATTTATATAAGGGCTGGGCAGCAAAGGCCTGTTCAAAATAGGAAATTCCTATCTTTTGGATTCGGTCATTCTCCACCACCGCCTTAAAATCCTTTTCCGGAAGCTCTTTCGTCTTACTTCCCGCCATCAAAGAACCTTCGGTTTCACAAAAGGAGAAAAACACATCGTTTTCAACCACCAAATCTCCGTGCATAAGCAAAATATCCGTATCTTCCAGATATTTTTTCGCTAAATACATGGAATAAATGTAATTGGTGTTCTCGTAATTAGGGTTCCGCACAAAGGTATAGCTTAGGGGGAGCCCAAGACTTTCCACATAGTGAATCAGCTTCTCCTCAAAGGGACCCGTGGTAATGATTACCTCGGAAATCCCCTGCTCCGCCACCTGTCGCAGCTGTCTACTGATAATGGTTTCCATACTGGCAATTTCCGTCATACATTTCGGGTGAGTCTTGGTAAGATCTCCCATGCGGCTACCCTTGCCGGAATTTAATATTAAAGCCTTCATCCTTTACTCCTCGTATTATATAGTCATACCCATTCTTTACCTGTTCTAAGGTATAGGGTA
>CAUTXF010000050.1:0-14662 GCA_963542215.1 uncultured Oribacterium sp.
TATTCGATCTTTGATTTTCAAGGTTCAGTTTTGCAAAAAGTTTTCCGGTTCATCTTGGCTAAAGCCTTGATTTTCCTTGCTTTCTTTTTGCTTTTTGCTGTCTTGTTTTTTGCGACAGCTTGTGTATCTTAACACCCGATAATGGGACTGTCAATAGTTTTTTTGAAAATTTTCTTACTTTTCGATTTTTTGCTTATTTTTTCTCTGCTATCGCCGATAGTAATTACCCATAAATATTCGTGACATCTTCCCCTGTGTCGAACAAAAAAATATTTCTACGAAGCTTAAAACCAAAAGCACTTTTAAAAGCAGTATGTATAAAGCTTATAGAATTCGACAAAAAAGGCTTTGTAAAGTTTCCTTTACAAAGCCTTTTCCTCGGAATGACAGGACTTGAACCTGCGGCCTCTTGACCCCCAGTCAAGCGCGCTACCACCTGCGCTACATCCCGATAAGGAAAAATATATCTTATTTTCCCCTACAATGCAAGCTTATTTTGATTTTTTTTGGAAGAAACTCTGGGGAATCTGTTGCACGATTCCAATAGCAATAGCAATGGTAAAGGCTGTAAGAAAACAAGACCGCCCATATTTTAACGATAATGCTCCATTTCCCGTAATTAAATAATAGATTGCCTTATATACACCAATACCCGGAATCAGGGGGAATATACTGGTGGATAAAAAGATTGTGGTGGGGCACTTTCTCTTGGCCGCTAAGGATCGGGAGAATACTGCCGCAAAAATCCCCGAAAACAGAACCGCCATGGAATCCATTCCTGAAATATCCTCCACCATCAGATAAATGAACCAGGAAACAGAACCGATAATGCCGATGTCCCAAAAGTATTTATAATGTACTTGATAAAGAAGGGCAAAGGAAACCGTCCCCATACCTGCCGTTACTGCACAGAGCGCTTTATACAATATGCCATAAAAATTGATTCCTTGGGCTTCTCCCATTTGCATAGCAAAAGGTAAAACCTCCGCCGTTGCCGCAACTCCAACGGACATCGAAACACAGGTAAGCATCGCTGTAAGTAGCAAAGATGTTCCTACCAGGTAGTTATTTTGAGAAAATTCTCTAACGGAATTCGTGAAAAAGGCTCCCGGAACCAATAGCATCAAAGCACCAAGCATTACTCGACTGGGATGTTCGCCAACTCCGAAATAATACATCACATTTACACTCAGAGTTACCACACAACTTCCCAAAATCGTCATAATATAACTTGTACTCACAAAGCGGGACAAGTAATAACTGGCTATTCCCAAACATATACCGGCCAAACCGGATATGGCAGAATCCATAAAAGGGACTCCAAGAGCCATGGCAAAACCGAAGGATCCAAAGTAGTAGGCAACTAAAATCCAAAAAAATCCATATCCCTCTATTTTGTCTATGGCATCCAAACGCCGCAAAATTTCCGCTTTCGGAATTCTATTCTCCACGGAAAGGCTGCGGGACAAGGTATTCACCTCTTCCACCTTCCGCAAATTATAAACTGTATCCGGTACATTCATTACACCGGATTCTTTTATACCTTGCTCATTGGTGCCGGAGGCAAAGATTCCTCGGTTTAAAACATAAGTGGAAAAATGCTGAATTCCCAATGATTTTGCCACATAATTCATAGTTTCTTCTACGCGGTAGGTTTCTGCACCGCTTTTCATGAGCATTCTTCCCACCGCCATGGGAATCTCTATATCCAATCCTGAACAACTCTGCCCCTTATCCAATTTTTCCAATATCTCTGCCATCTTAAGTTTCTTCACCCCTGCTATATAATTTTCTCAGCAAAAGAGGGAAGAATTTATCTTCCCTCTTTGAGAATCTCATATTACCCTAGGCAGATTTAAATTGCAAGGGATGAGAGCACAGTCCTTCTTCGTATTTTGAAATTTTGTACAAAAAGCTTTATTAGGATGGATTTGCGGTACTGCTTTCCGCTGCAGAGCTACTTTCCTTCTCCGCATTTGCAGTAGAGCTTTCTTCCTTATTCTCTGCACCGGACTCTGTGCTTTGCGCTGCAGGATCTTTTACGGTTTCCTCTACAGTATACTTGTCCAGCTTCTGGCTTACGCATTGATTCCGAAGAGAATTCAGGTCTTCAAATCCGCTAAAATTGAATTTTACAGTACTGAACCAAGCTACAACTCCTGTATCGATGGTGGCGTAGTGATAAGGAATATCCATATCATTTAAATCTACTGTGACCTTACCGTTTCCCTCATCCATAAGGTTGGTAAATGCGCCTGTAAAGTAATAACTGTGCTGAGCGGTGTAGCTCTTATCCGGAATATTAATCTGCACATTGACCTTCATTACCGGGAATATGATATTGTGTTCAAAGGCATTGGCACTCTTGGAAGTCAGGAAATAATAACCCAAGTATTCCGCCCCCACAAAGCTTACCTCTTCTCCTTGGCTTGCTAACTGAGACTGAATCTTATCTGTAATCTCCTTCTGCATATCCTGCAATAAAGAATCTGAAATTGCGTCAGCCTTTTCCACATAGGAAGGTAAGCCCTCTACCGTAATTTCTTTTTCTGTTTCCTTAGGAGCAATACCGTATTTTTGAATTAAAGATTCCGGATTGGCCGGCTCGATTTTCACCTTTACCTTGTCGCCATTCTTCAAATCCATGGAAGGTTCAACCGTGAAGTAGTAACCCTTGGAGCCATCCATATCTCCGGTTCCTTTCCACTCCACAGCTCCTTCAGGGGAAATGCCGGTGAACTTATAGTCAAAATCCTTAAAGCCATCAAAAAGCTGTACGTCCTTTAAACCTTCTACCTTGAATTCTGTTCCCTTAGAGCTGAATTTGACTTTAAATTGTTCTTCCAGTTCTTCCTGATTGAATCCCCAGCTAAGCTTTACGGTCTCTCCGTTCTTCAGCTTTCCGTCCGGCGAATCCCCTTCAATCTTCCAGTTTCCATCAACATAGAAATCATAAAGCAGCTCTGCCGCTCCGTAGTTCTTGGTCAAGCTGTCCTGCAGGAAATTCCCGCTTTTCTTTAACTTGATTTTCTTTTTGTAATCCTTCAGGTACGCATCCTTATCAAACTTCACTAAGGCTTTTCCATAGCCATCATAACCGTCAAAGCTTACTGTGACATACTTGTCCAAATTGACTTTTGTCTTTCTTGGTAATAAAGCGAAGAAAGATGCCAAAACAAGCAAAATCAAAATAACGGCAACCCCTACAAAAAGTGCGGAATTATTCTTTCCTGCATTTTCTGCATTGGCATTGTCTTTTACCTGTTTTTTTGCCTTGATTTCTTTGAGTTTTTTGTCGGTTTCCGTTTCTGCTTTCTCTTTTAATTCGGAAGCCTTTTCCGCTACAGCTGCACCTGCTGTTGTAACTGCTTCTTCCGCCTTCTTTACTACTTCTTCAGCCTTAGCTCCGGCTTCCTGAGTCGCTTCTTCCGCTTTGGCTTCTGCTTCCTTTGCAAGCTCTGCAGCCTTGTCCTGAACTTTTTCTGCTGCTTCTCCCACGTGGGCTTGTGCCTCTTGAGCAGCTTCTACGGCGTGGGTTTGTGCCTCTTGAACAGCTTCTTCGGCATGAGCTTGTGCCTCTTGAACAGTTTCCTCAAGCTTGCTTTCCGCTGCTTCAGCCTGTTCCCGTGCTTCTGTTGCCAGATTCTCAGCCTGATTCTTCAGCTCTTCTTTTCCTTCTTCCAACTTTTCTTCTACAGCTTCTGCTGCTGCCTGAAGATTCTCTGCAGGAGTGCTCCCGGCTTCTCCGGAATCACCATCTTGCTGTAACTTTTCCTTTTGTTCATCTTGTTGTTCCATACTGACCTCCCCTTAATGAAAAGTATTATTTCACTGACTTAAGAATACCTTTTTAAGGATGAAAAGGCAAGAATAATATTATTTCCCGGTGATAAGGGAGAAACCGCATCTTTGCAGCCGGTTTCTCCCCTAGATAGATTCTGTATTTAATTCTTTTCTTTACGTTCTTCCTTTAATCGCTCTTCGTAATCCTTTAAGGCTGCCAGAGCTTCTCTGCTTAATGGATACATTACAATCAGATTAAAAATAGTCATCAGTCCAACGCCCATGTCTCCCATATCCCACACTACGGTGTATTGTGCCAAGCCTCCCACAAACAGCATAATCAAGGCAAAAATCTTATAGCCGGTTTGAGATGTCCAGTTATCTCCGAAAATGTAAGATATATTGGAACGAGCATAGAACAGGATTCCCAAAAAAGTCGAAAAGCTGAAGAGCCACAAAATAATAGCAATAAAAATCTTTCCGAAGGAACCGAAGTGATATGCCATAGCAGTCTGTAAAATATCCATTCCCTGCAGATTTACAATCTGCTCTTCCGGTACCAAAAGCATGATAAAAGCGGTACAGGAACAGATTACAATGGTATCGATGAATACACCCATAGCTTGAAACAATCCGATTTTCGCAGGGTGATCCGTATCTGCAGCCGCCGCTGCACAAGGCGCAGATCCGGAGCCTGCTTCATTGGAGAAAAGTCCGCGCTTCACACCATTCATGACCACCGCACCAAAACCGCCTGCCACCATTTGCCGAAGACCGAAGGCTTCAGAGAAGATTCTCTGAAATACACTTGGCAGTGAAGTGATATTTCTCAAGATCACAAAAACGGTAAGAGCAAAGTATAAGCCGGCCATCACCGGTACAATCACATCTAAAACCTTTGCTGTAGCGTGTTTTCTTAACACAATCACCGCTGCAAGAAATACCAAAATCGATGTGGAAATAATCGGTTTAACGGAAAAAGCATTTTCAAATGCGGAGGACACGGAGTTTCCAATAACCTGACTGATTCCTCCCCAACAAATCAAACCGGAAAGGGCAAAAAGTATCGCAATACTGTTTTTCTTTTTGGGAATTTCTCCATTCAGTTCCTCTCCGGGAGCCTTCTTAAAAAAGAAGTCATGGATGTAGTAGGCAGGACCGCCACGGAATCCCCCGTATAGGGGATCTTTTCTCTTATGCAGCTGGGCTAATGTAGCTTCTACGAAAGCAGTGGAAGAACCGATTAAAGCGGTAATCCACATCCAAAAAACCGCACCTGCTCCCCCTGCGGAAATGGCCGCAACTACTCCTACAAGATTTCCCATTCCTACTCTTGTGGCCGTGGAAACAATCAGGGTCTGTAAGCCGGACAGTTTCCCTTTCTTCAAATCTCCCTTTTCCTTCCCTTTCGGTTTTTCCAAAATCACCGCCACCATCTCTGAAAATAAACGAATAGGAAGAAATTTCGTGCGAATCGTATAATAAATGCCGGCGGGGATTAAAAGAATCACCATCAAAGACAGCCCCAAACTGCTTCCTCCGGGCAACGGAATCTTTACCAAGTCTCCCCATAAAAATCCGGTTACCGCTTCAATCATTGATACAATCAGTGCCATAGTTTCCTCCCCTTCTTTATTTAGGCGCATAGTTCCGGTCGTTCCTTCAAGAAAGTTTTGCCGATACAATTTTCTGCAAATTCATTTTTGTTTCTTTGCGCTTTCTCGCTTTTATGCGTCTATGCTTTTATGTGTTAAAGCATTCATCGTAAAAGAAAAAGCACAACGTGCTTTTCCCTATTGTAACAGCTATTTTCTTTTTGGCAAGGACTTTTCTTGCCTGAGAATATTCATTATCCATCTTGAGGATATGTATCCATTTTATTGCCTAACAATATTCTTCCAATCCCTTTTTCATGGCATGGATATATGCTTCCTTAATATCCTCCGGCCCTTGAATTTTTACAGCTCCTCCCAAAGAAAATACCCAAGCATAAAACATTTCACTTACAGCCACATCCACATGACATACGGCATAGCCCGGTGCTTCCGCAGGAAAAAGGGAAATCTCTTTTCCAAAACGGTCCAAAAGAATTCCAACCATTTCCTCCCGAAAGATAAGACTTACTTTCTTCCGTTCTCCTGCAAACATAGAAAAGGTTCTTTGCCGAAAATGCTCCATGTCCAGATTCTGAAAAGCATCTTCCCCTTGCCTTTTTTCCTCCATAATCCGGATATTTTTCATTTTGTCCACCCGGTAGTGTTTAAACTTCTCCTCTTCCCCATCATAACCCAAGAGGTAATAATTTTCATTTTCCAAAATAAGGTTCCAAGGACTTACCAGATAGGGTTTTTTCTTTTTTTCCACCAGTTCCTTATGCATATTCCATTGCAGGTAGGAAAAACTGATCTTCTTGTTCTCCGCAATGGCTCTATGCAATTCGTCCACCACATAGTAGATGGATTCGTTCATGCTCTTGATTCGTCCGGGGAGCATCAGCTGTCGGTTTAATTGTCTGGCTTCATATTCGCTGACAAAGGTGGTGAGCTTCTTGATAAGCTCTTTAGACTTTTTCTCCGTAATAAAGCGGGAGGCCTGCACCGCATCCGCCAAGAGCTTACATTCCGCCAGCTCAAATTCTTTACTGCCAAGGTAATAGACATAGCTTCTGCCCTGCTTTTCCATTACAACATCATAGCCCATTTGGCGAAGGCACTCCAAATCATCATAAATACTTTTCCGGTCTGTTTCGATGTCTTTATCCCTAAGATAATTCTGGATTTCCGCCATGCTTAGTGGATGCTGTTCATCAGCCTTGTGCAGTAATACTTCTCGCAAATAATACCACTTCCACTTTTGATTCCTTCTTTTTGCCATATCAGCCCCCAATAATTAGAATGATATTCTAAAATACTATACGCACATTTTAACAGGAAAAGGTACAATAGGATATTCAGAATTGCAGAATATTGAAAACGAGCATCCCAAGTTTTTACAGGATACTCGTTTTCAATAAAAAACTATAAATCAGTCTCGCAAATTATAAGAGTGCCTCTACTGCCTTCTTTACATCCTCCATAGAATGGGTTGGCTCAAAACGCTGTACCACATTTCCCTTTCTATCCACCAAGAACTTGGTGAAGTTCCATTTAATATCCGGATTCTTCTTATACTGCGGATCCTTGGCAAAACACATAGCCCCCATGGCCATTGCCTTTACGCCCTTTCCAAAGCCCTCAAAGCCCTTTTGCTCTTTAAGATAGCCGTACAAAGGAAGGGCGTTTGCACCATTGACCTCTGCCTTTTTCATCTGATCAAATTCTGTTTTATACTGTAAGGTACAAAACTCATGGACTTCCTCATCAGTTCCCGGAGTCTGTCCCGCAAACTGATTACAGGGAATATCCAAAATCTCCAGGCCCTTTTCATGAAAATTCTCGTAGAGCTGCTGTAAGTCCTCATACTGCGGAGTAAAGCCACAGCCGGTTGCCGTGTTGACAATCAATACAACTTTGCCTTCGTACTCTTTTAAAGAAAGCATTTCCCCATTTCTCTTCTCTACACTGTAATCATAAATTCCCATATTTTCCTCCTGTACTCTATTTTTCCTTAAGCGCTAAACTTGTGTAATAGTTTTTTATCTAATAGATTGTTCGCAATTTAATTTTACTCTATCATATTCTTTTGTCAAGATATTTTTCACCTTGCATTTTAATTTGATTATTTTTGTTACATTTGCAACATTTATCTCTTTTTTTCTCTGCTATCCTAAAGTCGTAAAGAGAACAAATCAGGAGAGGAGTTTATATGATTACGAAAGAAATGACCTTAGCGGATGTGGTAAAGGAATATCCCGGTACCATTCCTTATTTAAATGAGTATCGTTTGGATTATTGCTGTGGAGGACATGACCCTATTGCGAAGATCGCCAAAGAGAAAAATATTGATTTAGAGCCTTTTATACAGGAGCTGGAAAGATTGGCAGCCCTGCCAAAGAAAAATGATTTAGACTACGAGGGGGAACTGCAGCGTTTTCGTGCTCTGTCTGTACCGGAAATGCTGGCGGATTTAGAGCTCAGCCACCATATCAAGGAAAGAGAGCTACTGGCAGATGTGGAAGCTCTTTTGAATAAGATTCTTGTGGTGCACTACGAGCACCATGGAGAAGAGCTTAGTTCCATTCATCATCACTTTGCCCTCTTAAAGGCAGATTTGGAAGAACATTTTGCGAAAGAAGAAAAGCTGGTCTTCCCAATTATGAAAAAATCCGGAAAACCAAGCTCTGGAGACATTGCCTATGTAAAGAGTTTGGAGGAAGAACACAGTACAGCCGGAGAGCTGATTAAGCTTTTACAGAAAGAGACGAATTTCTTTACAGCCCCGGAGGATGTTTGCCCTACCTATAGAAGATGCTTCAGCCAAATGGAAGACTTGGTGGAAGATATTTTCATGCATATCTTTAAGGAAAATTCCATCGCCTTTCCGGAGTATTATGAGCAGGAATAAAGGTGGGGCGCTTTGATGCAGTATTGGCCTTTATTCGGGGCACGCTCCCGCTATGTTCAACACTACTTAGGGAAGGAGTATATTTATTATTGAAATGACGCTCCGATGCAGTATGGATCTATACTCGGGGCACGCTCCCGCTAACCTCGCCTTGACTGAGCAGTGGTTTATGTTAACCACTGCTCACTTTGCTTTGCAAAGCAACTTCCGAAGGAAGTTGGTCTGCATCAGGACGACTTTTCTAATGAAAAGTCTGTCCTTACGGTACTGACTTCAAGCTTCGCTTTGCTCGCTTTCAGTAAGTACCGGCGGGCTCAGATTGCCCCTCATACAGACCAATACTGCATCAGAGCGTCTCTCGATATTGAATGCAGTCCTTCCCTACGCAAAATTAAGTATAGCTAAAGTATGCCCCATTTCAGACCTATATTGCTTAGAAAATTATTTTGATTTTTTACAGCCCGTTCTTTATTTGCAAAGAATCTAATATAGAGCTTCCTGAAAAGCCTCTACAATTTCTTCCAGCTCTTCCTCCTGTATGGTTCTTAAGTCCATCCAGTAATCATCTTCCCAGATGCGTCCGATAATCGGCGTTTTTCCCTTTCGCAGTCTGGCTTCCAGCTGGGATACGGATAGCTTTTCCGGATGATAAACCAAAGCATAGCTATCCATATAAGTATCCGGTAGAGAACCGCCTCCCACCTGTGCCTTAGAGGGCTGCAAAGAATATTCTCCGGGGATAGATTCCTTTTGGAACAAATGAAGCAATGCTTCTCCTCGCCTTTTTACCACGCTCTGCTCTTCAGACAGCATACGGAGTACCGGAATTCTCTCCTCAATGCCTTCCTCCTTCAGATATTCTAAAAAGCATAGCTCCAAAGCAGTAATGGTCAACTTATCCACTCGAAGGGCTCTGGTAAGAGGATTTTTCTTCATTTGATCAATATATTCTTTTTTTCCAATAATAATTCCCGCCTGTGGACCTCCCAAAAGCTTATCTCCGCTGAAGCAAACCACATCCACTCCGGCTTCGATGGCTTCCTGCACCGTAGGTTCATGGGGAAGGCCGTATTTTTCCAAAGGAAGGAGCACGCCGGAGCCTAAATCCTCAACAATAGGAACTCCGGTTTCCAGAGAAAGCGGCTTTAATTCCCTAGCCTCTACCGACTCCGTAAAACCGCAAATTTTATAATTGCTGGTATGCACCTTTAAAAAGGCTTTGGTATTCTCATTGACCACTTCCACATAATCTTGATAATGGGTTTTATTGGTGGTTCCCACTTCTCGCATCTCCGCTCCGGAAGCGGCACAAACATCCGGAATACGGAATTTTCCACCAATTTCCACCAGCTCTCCACGGGATACCACAACCTCTCCCCCCTTGGCCAGGGTAGAAAGAATCAATAAAACCGCCGAAGCATTATTATTGACCACCATGGCGTCCTCTGCACCGGTGATTTTACAAATGCTATCCTTAATATGGCTGTAGCGCTCTCCCCGCTCACCCTTTTCCAAATCATATTCCAGATTAGAGTAGGAAGAAAGCATCTTGGCAAGCTCCTGCCCGATCTTCGGAGATAGTAAAGCACGACCAAGGTTGGTATGTAAAATGGTGCCGGTGGCATTAATCACCTTCCTGAGCTTCGGCTTTACATCTCCCTCGATGCGCTCCGTAATCCGACTGTAAAGAGAAGAAAAGGCCTGTTCTATTCGGCTTTCCTCTTCTTCCTCTCGAACGCATTTTCGGAGATTTTCCACCTCAAGCCTTACGCAGTCCGTAACATAGGATAAGCCGTAATCCTGAATAAAGGAGAGAATCTGCTCCTCCTCCAATATATTGTCAATTTTTGGAATTCTTCTAAAAAATGCATTTCTATCCATGGTCTTCTTCCTTTTCTCTTGTGTTTATACTTTCTTTAGAATCCATTGTACCATAAATTCACTAAAGGAACGCTACATTAAAGGAAAAACACAGGCTTTCCATGCTAAATTTTTTTATAGAAAAAGAGCTTAGAAAACGCTTTAAAGGAGTAACCCTTCCAAGCCCTTTTTTCTAAGCCCAATTTCTTTACAGTCTTTATGAAAATTATTTTTATAAAGTATTGTATTTTCCTGCTGTTTGTAAACGGATAAGCGCACGATAAAGCTTTGCCTGATTCCGAAGTCTTTGTTCTTCAGAAAGTTTTTCATCCTGAATCTTCTTCTCAGCTCGCTCCTTAGCCTTCTGAGCACGGTCAACATCGATTTCCTCACTCCACTCAAAGGTGGTGGGAATCAATCGACAATGGTTGTCCATCATGGAAAGCATTCCTCCGATACAGGCTGCCTTTCTTTCGCTACCATCCTTCATAATCACTTTGGCTGTACCCATACCTATCGCTGTGCAGTAATTGATATGGTGCGCCATGATAGCCAGGTCACCTGTAATGGTTCTTAAGCTGACACGTTCTACTTCATCGTCAAATTTTTGCCCATCCATAGAAACAATCTCTAAATGGAAGTTTGCCATAAAGGTCCCTCCTTACTGTTTCTTAGCTTTTTCAAAAACTTCATCGATGTTTCCTACTAAGAGGAAAGCAGACTCGGGAAGCTCGTCACATTCTCCGTTCAAAATCATCTTAAAGCCGCGGATAGTTTCCTTTAAGGGAACATACTTTCCTGCAAGACCGGTGAACTGCTCTGCTACAGAGAAGCTCTGAGACAGGAAGTTCTGAATCTTTCTGGCACGGAAAACGCTAATCTTATCTTCCTCGGACAATTCATCCATACCCATGATGGCGATGATATCCTGTAATTCCTTATATCTCTGGAGTACCTGCTGTACACCTCTTGCCACCTGGTAGTGCTCTTCTCCTACGATTTCCGGAGTAAGAATACGGCTGGTGGAATCCAAAGGATCTACTGCAGGGTAAATTCCCTTACTTGCGATATCTCTGGACAATACGGTGGTCGCATCCAAGTGGGTAAATGTTGTTGCAGGCGCCGGGTCGGTAAGGTCATCCGCAGGCACATAAACCGCCTGAACGGAGGTGATAGATCCCTGCTTTGTGGAAGTAATACGCTCCTGCAAAGCACCCATGTCTGTTGCCAGTGTTGGCTGATATCCTACCGCAGAAGGCATTCTTCCGAGAAGTGCGGATACCTCTGAACCTGCCTGGGTAAAACGGAAAATGTTATCAATGAAGAGCAATACGTCCTGGTGCTTCACATCACGGAAGTACTCCGCCATGGTCAGACCGGAAAGTGCAACTCTCATTCTCGCTCCGGGCGGCTCGTTCATCTGTCCGTAAACCAGGGCAGTCTTATCCAAAACGCCGCTTTCCTTCATTTCTCCGTAAAGGTCGTTACCCTCACGAGTACGCTCTCCTACACCGGTAAATACGGAGATACCGCCGTGGGCTGTTGCCACGTTATGAATCAGCTCCATAATCAATACGGTTTTACCTACTCCCGCACCACCGAAAAGTCCGATTTTTCCTCCCTTGGCGTAAGGACAAATCAGGTCTACTACCTTGATACCTGTCTCCAGGATCTCTGTAGCAGGAGTCTGCTCCTCGAAAGAAGGAGCCGGACGGTGAATCGCCCATCTTTCCTCTGTCTCAGGGGCAGGTTTTTCATCTACAGGATTTCCTAAAATGTTGAAGATTCTTCCCAAGCAGGGCTCTCCAACAGGTACTGTAATGGGGTTTCCTGTATCAACAGCTTCCATTCCTCTAACCAAGCCATCGGTGGAACTCATTGCGATACAACGTACCACATCATCTCCCAACTGCTGTGCAACCTCCGCAATCAACTCGGTATCTCCAAGCTGGATGGAAATTGCGTTCAATAAGGAGGGGAGTTCCCCTTCCTGGAATCGAATATCCAGGACGGCACCCATGACCTGTATAACCTTTCCTACATGTTTTTCTGTCATGTATCTCTCCTTTTTCTACACTACAATTCTTCCGCACCGGCAACGATTTCCGTAATTTCCTGGGTAATACTTGCCTGTCTTGCTCTATTGTAGAATAGACTTAATTTATCAATCATCTCTCCGGCATTATCTGTAGCTGCCTCCATAGCTGTTCTTCTTGCTGCCAGCTCACTGGCAACAGAAGTACAAATTCCACTATAGACCAGTCCTGCAAGATATTCCGGTACTATCGCATTAAAAACATCTTCTCCACTTGGCTCGTAGAGAATCAGGTTACGAATCTTCTTCGCTTCTTCTTCGCTTTCCTCTTTAAAATCAGACAAGGGCAAGAGAGAAATAGCTCCCGCCTTCTGGCTCATCATGGACACAAAATCCGTATAGATCAATGCCACATGGCCAAATTCCTGATTTTTATAAGCTTCACAGATTTTCTGGGCAATGCTGTAAGAGTCGGAAATTCCAACCTCTCCAACATGAGTATAGCTGTCATTAAACAGCTCATACTTCTTCTGCCGTCCATACTCTAAGGCTTTCTTTCCTAATGGGAACAAAGCAAATTCCTTGCCCTTGATTTCTTCCTCCAGGGTACGGAAAAGATTGGCATTATAACCTCCCGCCATACCGCGGTCTCCCGCAATCAATACATAGCACCACTTTTCGGAGCTGTTTTTCTTGGTATAGGGAGAAGCAAAATCTGTATTCCCGTTAGCAATTTCAGAAAGGGTTTTCTTTAAGGTATGAAAGTACGGCTTGGTATTTTCCGCCTTTTCCTTTGCCTTTCGAAGCTTAGAAGAAGCCACCAGCTCCATGGCCTTGGTAATCTGCATGGTATTCTGGATGCTCTTAATGCGGAGTTTCACTGACTTCATATTTGCTGCAGCCATGTTTTCTCCTTCTTCCTGGGTTTACAGTCTCTTTAAAAATTCCGCTGTAAAACGCTCTAAGCTAGCCTTAAGTTTCTTCTCTGTCTCTTCTTCCAGCTTACCGGTCTCTCTGATGGCATTCATCGCGCTCAGAGCCTCTGCATCGGCATCTAAGAAGTGATAAAGCTCTTCCTCATAGTGACGGATATCCTTAACCTCTACAGCAGTCAGGATTCCCTGAACTACCGCATAAAGAATTGCTACCTGCTTCTCAACGGCTACAGGCTCTCCCTTACCCTGCTTCAGTACCTCTACGATACGTTCACCCTGGGCAAGTCTCTGCTTGGTATCCTGGTCAAGGTCGGAACCGAACTGTGCGAAGGACTGTAACTCTCTGTACTGAGAGTAAACCAGCTTCAAGGTTCCTGCTACCTTCTTCATGGCCTTAATCTGCGCATTTCCACCTACACGAGATACGGAGATACCGGGGTTAACCGCAGGCATAATACCGCTGTGGAACAGCTCTGTCTCCAAGAAGATCTGTCCATCTGTGATGGAAATAACGTTGGTAGGAATATAGGCGGATACGTCTCCGGCCTGTGTCTCGATGATAGGAAGGGCTGTTAAAGATCCTCCTCCTAATTCAGGAGACAGCTTTGCCGCTCTCTCCAGCAGTCTGGAGTGTAAGTAGAATACGTCTCCGGGATATGCTTCTCTTCCTGGCGGTCTACGAATCAAAAGAGAGATTGCACGGTATGCCACCGCATGCTTACTCAAATCATCATAGATGATAAGGACATGCTTTCCCTGATTCATAAAATACTCACCCATAGCACATCCTGCATAAGGTGCGATGTACTGCAAGGGGCTCGGCTCGGAAGCGGTTGCCGCAACAACGATGGAGTAATCCATAGCACCGGCTTCCTTTAATTCATTTACCAATGCGGTAACAGTAGATCTCTTCTGTCCGATTGCCACATAGATACAGATAACATCCTTACCCTTTTGGTTAATGATGGTATCAATGGCAATGGTAGTTTTACCGGTCTGTCTGTCACCGATAATCAACTCTCTTTGTCCTCTTCCGATAGGAATCATGGAGTCAATGGCCTTAATTCCTGTCTGCAAAGGCTCTTTAACCGGCTGTCTCTTGATGATGCCGGGTGCAGGGCTTTCCACTGCACGGAACTCTGTACTCTCGATGGGACCGATACCGTCAATAGGCTGTCCAATCGCATTTACTACTCGTCCGATTAATTGTTCTCCTACAGGAACAGATACTACTCTACCTGTACGCTTTACGCTCTGCCCTTCTCTGATTCCTACATCGGAACCGAAAAGTACCGCAGAAACACTTGTTTCTTCAAGGTTTTGAGCCATACCGAAAGTGCCGTCTTCGAACTCTAAAAGCTCTCCGGACATACAATTTGTCAGACCGGAAACTCGGGCAATACCGTCACCTACGGTGAGTACGGTGCCTGTTTCATTCTGAACAATGGCATTTTGGTAATATTTAATCTGGCTTCGAATGACCTCGGAAATTTTTTCTGGTTTTAATTCCATTCTATGCCCATCCTTTTTACAAGACTACTTCATT
>CAUTXF010000051.1:0-13520 GCA_963542215.1 uncultured Oribacterium sp.
TCCTTTCCAGGAAGGAGGGATGTACGTAACGCAGAGAGATGTACTCCTTTCCAGGAAGGAGGGATGTACGTAACGCAGAGAGATGTACTCCTTTCCAGGCACGCTCTCGCTAAGCTCGGCTCGTAGCGGTACTAAGCACTAAGAAAAGCACTTAGTGCAAGTACCGACGGCCTCACATTGCCTTTAAAGGAGTACTTCTCCTGCGTTACTGTATACTGACACTCCTAAAAAACAAGTGGTACTATCACAAGTTGCAACTCCTCCCATTAGCTCTAAAAGGAGTACTGCTCTTGCTTTACGGTATGTCGGTATGCCGGTAAGAAAGAACGATTAAATGGCTTTGCTTACAAACATCTACGTCACACATTCCTTTAATAAGGAGTACTTCTCTTTCTTTACTTTGTTCTATGACCGAAAAGAGCTTAAAATTATCCTCCCCTTCCTGAAAGCTGAAACTTTTCCATGGAAAAATCAAGCTTCTCCGTATCGACGGAAGGATTTCCTTTTTCACATTAGAACTTCGAGGATTCCGGCAGAGGGGAGGAGCACTTCTTTTTGAAGGCAATGTGAGGCCATCGGTACTTGCTCGAAGGAAACGTAGTGCTTCGAGCTTAGTACCGCTATGAGCCGAGCTTAGCAGGAGCGTGCCTGAGAAAAGAAGTCGTCCTTCCCCTTGCCGGGTTTCCCTAAACCTTTTTGCAAGAATTTCTCCTTTCCTAAAAGCCTGAAGATTTTTCATTGGAAAATCAAGCTTCTACATTTCGTCGGAAGGATTTCCTTTTTCGCATTAGTACTTCTAGGTATTCCGGTGGAGGGGAGGAGCACTTCTTTTTGAAGGCAATGTGAGGCCATCGGTACTTGCTCGAAGGAAACGTAGTGCTTCGAGCTTAGTACCGCTATGAGCCGAGCTTAGCGGGAGCGTGCCTGAGAAAAGAAGTCGTCCTTCCCCTTGCCGGTTTCCCCTAACTCTTATTGTATAAAATCCCTCCTTGACCATGCAAAGCTTCTTTTCATTGAAAAAGCAAGGGCTTTCGCCCTTGCTTTTTTGAACTTGCAATTCCTGCAAGCCTTTTATGCGGCAGCGCCGTCTGCTCCCAATACCACCCCTTCTACAGTGGTATTCTTCAGCATTTTCCCCTGCCCGTCAAAATAATATTTCTTTCCGTTAATGACCTGGAAGCCGGTTTGCATAGCTCCTGTCTTGTCCATGTAATACCATTCCCGGTCCTTCTGCAGCCAACCGATCTGCATTTTTCCTTGCAAATCCTTATTCATATAGTACCACTGGCCGCGGCTGTTTTGCCACCAGCCGAAAATCATATAGCCGTCTGTTCCGAAGAGATACCAGGTTTCCGGATCCACCTGTAGCCAAGTGTTTGCCGCCATAGTACCGTCTTCCTTGAAAAAGGCATATTTGTCCTCGCCGGTTTTGGTGATTCCGGTTTGCATAACGCCCTGCTGATCCATAAAGAACCATGCACCGTTACGCTCCAGCCAGCCTTTTTTTACTTTTCCGTTTTCATCGATAAAGTACCAATGTCTTCCCACATAACGCCAGGAATTGGGCGCTACGCCGTTTCCTTCCAACAAAGCATCATCGATGCTTTTCTCATTTTCCGAAGCGCTCACCGGGTTGCTCCCCTCCGGTTCCTGCAATTCCTCTGTGGAAGCGGTGACAAACTCTCCGTCCTTCATATACTGCTTTTCCTCATCGGTGGAGGGAGTTGCCTTAACCTCGTAATAATAGGTCTTTCGTAAATCCGACATTGCCTTGGACAAATCCAAAAATGTGGTCTTTACGTTGGTAAATTCGGTAATCTTCTTATCATCTCCATACAGTACCACCGTGTAGGCAGGGGCATAGCTTACTTTTTTCCAAATCGCCATGGTATGGGCTTTGTTCCAACCGGCACGGGAGGTTCTTCCCAAAACCATTCGGGGAATATAATCCAGCTTCAGCAAAAGCTCCGAGCCTCTGGGGCTGGCCTCCACAAAGTTGGCACCGGAAACGTTGACTTTGCTCTTATTAAAATTCG
Organism: uncultured Oribacterium sp.; assembly: GCA_963542215.1. Classification (GTDB taxonomy): domain Bacteria; phylum Bacillota; class Clostridia; order Lachnospirales; family Lachnospiraceae; genus Oribacterium. The sequence goes on from CAUTXF010000051.1 coordinate 2,037, forward strand.
CAGCAAATACCTTGTTGTCCTTGGTTCCCAAAAGCACTTCCACTCTTACCTTCTGAGCCGGTACCCAAGATTCAAAATTTTTTCTATACTGGATGGAACGGATTTCCACATAATTCTCCAAAACCTTGATTTCCGGAGGAATAATCTCTTCCGCATCTCCGTACTGACTCTGAAAGTCAATGCTGACCGATTCCACTACGGTGGAATCCGCCGCTCTGGCCCTATTCTCAAATGGAATCAAGAAGAGCCAAAGGAGTAATAAAAAGAGAATAAGCCGTTCCGCCAGCTCCAGGAATTGCATTTCTCTTCCCCCAAAGCCGTTAGCGTCTTTTTCTTTTCCCTTCCATTTTCCTTCAAAATTGATCAGATCCTTCTTCTTCATCACTATCTCCTTAAGCTTTCTTCTCCAATCTTCTCCATTTTCTCCATTGTATTTATCGGTTTTTTCTTAAATTTTATAAATATGAAATTTCAATAAGTACAATAATTCTTGAAATTTCTTCGCTAATCTTGAAAAAACTTTTTTCTACCTATCATAATACTTCTTTTTCGCAAAATACTCAATTCTATTTTCTTAATTATCCGTCAAAAAGTGCATTTTTTGCAAAATACGTTTTTTATGCTTTTCCCAAAGACTTTTGATTGGGGAATAAAAATGATATGAGCTAAAATAATGATATGCGCTAAAAAAATGATTTGACAAAATATCCCTTTATCTTCCAAATTCTCCCTGCAGGAAAATGCCGTCCCCATTTAAAGGGAAACCGCCCACAGAGGTGTTTTTCAGCATTTCTCCGCTCTCCTCTTGGAAATATCGCCAATCTCCGTCGATTTTCTGCCAACCGGTTTCCATGGCTCCATTGCTGTTTAAATAATAGGTCTTTTCGTTTCTGGTCAAGAAGCCGGTAAACATCACGCCCAACAAACTGTTGTCCAGTTCATTGCAGTAGTACCATCTGCCCTGCCAAAACAGCCAGCCGGTGTGCATCTTTCCGTCTGCTTCAAAATAATAATATCTGCCCTGAATGACTCTCCAGTCTCCGGAAAACATCTCTCCTGCTACTTGGCCGTTGGTGGCTTCCGTCTCCGGAAGCAGATAATACCACCGGTCCTGATCCTTCACCCAGCCCACAGCCATGGCTCCGCTTTCCTGGAAGAAATACCATTTGTCCTGGATTTTCTGCCAGCCCTTCACCATCTTGCCGTCCGGCTGGAAATAGTACCAGTATCCGTCAATTTTTCCCCATCCCTTATAGAGCTCCCCACTGGGCAGGCGGAAAATATAGCTTCCGTCCGTTTCTTCCCAGCCGATTTTTTTCTCCGTTCCCGCTTGAACCTTCTCTCCTTCTTTTCCTTTACCGTCCGAAACATCTCTGTCTCGAATTTTCAAATCGGAGGATTCGGTATATCCGCTGCCTCTGGCATATTTTCTTTCCTTGGCATCCTTCACCAGGGTTTTTACCTTCACCATGTAACGTCCGGCCTTTGTCATATAAGGATAAAAATTATACTGATTTCCGGAAAGCTTTTCTATTTCGTGAATTCTGGTACCGTCCCGAAAAAGTTGAACCGAATAAACGCCGGAATCCACTTCTCCCGGTTGCCAACGAACAGATCCCAGGCTTTTCTCATTCCAGTCCACGGAAACCGGGGCGTCATAGGCTCCTTCCACAGCCTTCATTTTCAAAGTCAAAACCAGATCGTCCCCCTCTCTTTTGGCGGAGACATAATATCCTCCCGTAATATGGAAGGAGCTGGCCCGATAGGAAGCCAGAAAATAATTATCAGTCACATCGGTGGGGCTTAGGGTAAGCAATAATTCCAATTCCTCTCCTACCTTTACGTTGGACTTATTCTGCCCTCCCCACTCTGCGGCGGTAATCGTAAAAAGAGAACTCTTTCCTCTTACGGTTACCTCATGCTTTTGAATTTCATTTTTTTCAATTAAAATTTCTCCGGGACTGTCTCCGGACTCCAGCTTGGAGTATATCTGAATATGAATGCTGTTAATCGGTTTAGAGGCGGCAAAGCTCACTACCCCGCCAAAATACAAGAAAAAAAGGCATAGTCCTAAGAGAGCTATCCCTTTTTCCAAAAAATGTAAAATTTTATCCATCATGATTACTCCTCTTCTTAGGAAACTAAGAAGAGAGATTTTTTTTCCGTTCTTCCCTTCTTCGTTCCCGTTCTGCTCGATCCTTCTCCGGATCCCCGGTAAAACCGAGGAAATAGATATAGATCTCCACTATCGCCTGAAACAATTCCTCAGGAATTTCTGCTCCCAGTTTCATTTGGGTAAGAAGAGAAGCCAAACTGTCGTCCTCATAGACGGGGACGCCTGACTTCATTGCGGTTTCCGTAATTTTTTCCGCCATGTGGCCCATACCGGCCGCCACAATCATAGGGGCGCCGTTTTTCTCATTATCATACTTTAAGGCTGCCGCCTTTTTCTCCATTATCTTACTAAAGTCTGCCACTTTCTCTCCTTTATTCCTGAAGATAGTATTCTATCGACAGTTTTTTCTTCCTTGAAAAGGACCTTTCCTTAACAAAATTCTTACACTTAAATTTACGACTCCTAACAAATAAGGCTCGATAATCCTTCCGTGAAGTTTACTCTCCTTTGCCTTAAATCCTTACGTTTAAGCCCTTCTCCGCTTCCTTTATCTCCGGGAAAACTTCCTGAATCCGGAAGTCTCTGGTCTTCTGGTATACCCCAAGATTCGCTACGGAAAGCCCGTTTCTTCTTAAGATATGGGAAAGCACGTCCTCCACATCCTTCTGCTTATCCATAAGTTCCTCCGGCATAAAGAGCTGTAAATCCACCCGCATATCGGAAATACCGGAAATGATTTCAAAATTCCCCAGGCTTTGAATGTTAAACTTCAAAAGCATCTTGGTCAGCTTGCCGCCGGCACCGTCCTTTGCTTCCTGCTCCACCCACATCTCGCTCATCACATCCTTGTCATCGTAACGGAAGGGCATCACCAAATGTTGCAGGGGCATATATACACTTTCATTGACCAGCAAACCGTGCAAAACCTCCTGGAAGTGGGAAATATTTTCCGTTCCCGCCTTTCCTTCCGCACCGGCCTTTAAAAAATCCGTAAAGAGCTTGGGGAAGGCATTGTCCTCCTGCCCTTTAACCTGATCTACGAGCTCCTTAAATGCTTCCTCCGGATTTCCCTTAAACAAAAGACGGAAGTCGGGATTATTCATCAAAGCGTCCTTTTGCTTTGCCAAAAGCTCCTCGGAGCCGTTTTCATACTTAACCGCATACAAAATAAACATCACCACCGCATTTCTCACTGCCCCGTAGTCATGGGTTCTGGAAATGTAGTTGGACATGAAAGGAATAATCTGATTATTAATTAAGGAAGTATTCTCCTCCGTCTTTCCCGGCTCAGCCTGAAAATTAAGCTGGGACAGCAGGTCCTCAAACTCTCCCTGAAAGGAGGGAAGCAGCATCTTATCAATATCTCCCGCAATGGTTTCCATCTGTTGCAGAAAATGTCCGGAAGACGCGAAGTCGTTATAGGTCTTTCCGAAATTCAAAATCGCATTCTTTAAGGAAGGAGAAATATTGCTGCTTAACATTCCTCTTAAATTATTAAAGAGATTTCCGGAGAATTTGATTTGAGCCTTCTGCTGATCCTGTAAAAATGCTTTCAAATCCTCAGGGCTTTCCATCTCCATAGAAGAGAAAAGCTCCTCCATTACCTGACCGATTTCTCCCTTTTCCTGGGAAAGAGCCAGCGCTCCGTCACCAAATAGCACGGTCTCCAATGCTTTAGGAAGATTTGCCGTTTGCGAAAGCTCCTTTAAAAAGGCGGCATAGTTCCCTTCAAAATCTACGCCGGAAAAGCTTCCCTCTCCGGTAGCGGTACCGGTTTGTCCGGTATTTTGACCGTCTGCACGATTCACCGTACCCGGGGAAACCGGATTCTTTATAGAAGGATCTTGCGATATTCTCTGATTAATCGATGGATCCGGGGTAATCGGGGAAGAACTTACCTGTAAAATGTTTGCCATTTTCCCTCCTTGGATGTAAAATAAAATGATTTCAAAAAAATTGCAATTTTAATGGACTATTCCTTATATCGACAAAAAACCCGCCGATATAGTAGAGGAAGAAGGGGTTTCATTCATAAAATTTTTCTTGTGAAGGGAAGTATACCCCAAGAGTTTCTGATATGCAAGGAAGAAACTTGGAGCCATTTAACGGGAAAACCCAGGAGGACAAAAAATGAACTTTTCTATCAGACCTGATTTTAACACTCGAGTAGATTATCAAACTCGTCAGGCAGCACTACCACAGAAGCCGGTAGACCAGGTAGAAGCTACACAGAAAGCGGATGTAGACAGATTGTCCCTTTCTAAGGGAAACGTTGTAGACGACAGAAGCTTTGCAGCAGCTTTGTCTAAAGCTACCAATGAATCTCTTCGCGTAAGTGCCTCTGACAAAAGAGTAGCAGAACTTCATCAGCAAGTTCAGGCAGGAACCTATCGTCCTAATGCACAGCGTATCGCTGAGAAGATGTTAGGATATAAAGATTAATACAGAGGAAGAATGATGAATATTTCCAACAGAGAAAAGTGGGAACAGCTCCTGCCCGTATTTTCGGAGCTTTCCTCTCTTGTTTCTGCTTTATGTGACTTGGAGGATTCCTTAACTGTCTCCGCATCTAAAAATGATTTGGAGGAGTTAACCCGACTGGTCAGTGAAGCACAACCCACTCTGCTTCGTTTTCGAGGCCTAGAGCAAAAAAGAGTAAAGTTACAGAAAGAATGTGGATTTGCCCCTCGTTCCATGACGGAATTTCTAAGCGGAATACCGGAAGAATTGCGGGAGGATTGGGAGAATCCAATTGCCGATCTTCAGAATAATCTGAGACGCTTTATACATTCCAGAGAAAACGCCGATAGAATATTACAGGTTCGCATCAGCGACATTTCCCAGCAGCTTCAGGGACAGCCTGAAGTATCTTTCCGGGATAGAAGGGTGTAAGACTCTTCTCTTCCGGAGGGGAATGAACCTTAGGGCGTATTTTTTTTCGCCCATTTTTAGAAGTCTTAAATTTTAACAACCTTTTAGGAGGACACTATGGTAAGAGCAACCTTTTCCGGCTTTGATACAGCCCTTTCCGCACTGCGGATGAATCAGAAAAAATTAGATGTAGTTGGGCATAACTTAGCCAATATGAATACTGAGGGCTATACTCGTCAAGAGCTAAAGACCTCCTCTATTAACTATGAAAATCCAACCTCCTTTTACATGAATTCCAATGATGTAAATGTAGGCTTCGGTGTGGCCATGGATGAAGTACGCCAGTTAAGAGATCAGTTTTTGGACGGACAATACCGTACCCAAAACGGAAAATCCTCTTATAACGAGTCTATCGGAGAATCCTTGAAGTCTCTTTCTCTGTTTTTGGATGAGACCAAGGTAAACGGAATCCGTTCTTCCTTTGACGACATTCAGCGTTCCCTGACCAATATGCAGGATCCTTCCAAGGTGCAGGACCCTGTTTATGAGGGTGAGTTGATGTCCAGAGTGCAGGCTATGACTACGCTGATGAACTCTGCTGCGGAGAGTATTCACCAGGCAGAAAAGAATGAGTTCCATAAGATTGACGGAACCAACACCTCCGAAAACGGTGCAGTCCAAAAGATTAACTCTTTGGTTAGCGATATCGGAGACTTAAACAATCGAATCAAAAAGAATCAGCTTTTAGGAAACCCTGCACTAGAGTTACAGGATCAGAGAAACTTAAAGTTGGACGAGCTTTCCAAGTATGTTCCTATCGAAGTGGAGCATTTCTCCGAGGAATACAGCTCTCCCACCCCTCCCACCACCCGTTATCGTATCTATAACTACGATTCTGCAGGAAACATAAAGGGACGTTCCGACTGGCCTGAGGATGTAAGAGTAAACCTGGTTTACCGAGACAGCAGTGCCGGAAACGGAGCGGAAGTAAAGAAAATCACTCTGGTAAACGGTGCTATTGATGCAGACCTGCAGGATGCCAGTGGAAAACACAACAACGTAGGTAAGGTAGAGCTTGCAGCAGGAAGCATTGATGCACCTCTTAATACCAAGTTGAAGTTTACCGGTTTCCAAAAGAGAGGTGCAGCAGCGGATAGCTTTACTACAGATACCAAGGATGTGCGTTTCTCCTCCGGTTCTGTACAGGCCAGCCTGGATATGCTTTCCACCTCCGATGTACGTGCTTTGGTACGAGGCGGAGGAACCATTAACCTGGCAGACTTAAAGGCCAGCAATGAAATGAATTCCTACAGCTATGATTTCTATATGGGAAAACTGGACCTTTTGGCAGAGACCTTTACCAAGAACATGAACGAGGTGAATAAAAAAGGTAACACCAACTATGCCGGAGTAACCAATCCCAACTATGTCTTAATGATTAACAAAGATAATGCCGGTGGAAACGATCCCAGCAATGTTACCGCAGCCAATATCGGAATTTCCAGAGGCTGGGTAAACGGAACCACCCATATCGGAACCAACGGTTTTAGAAACGGTGCTTCTGCTACCAATCGAGGAGATACCACCGATACGGTTTTGGAAATGCTGGAGCAGATGACTTCTCCTATGATGAAGATGAACAACACCAAAACCAACTATGCGGATTACATGAACAATGTATCCACTACTTTAGCCACCGATTCCTATGCCAATAAAAATGCACAGGAAATCAACAAGGCGGTATTGGAAGGAATCAACAATTCCAGAGATCAGCTTTCCGGAGTCAGCTTGGACGAAGAGGCGGCAAACATGATGACCTACTCCTCTTCCTACAATGCAGCGGCAAGACTGATGACCACATTGAATGACACCTTGGAAACCTTATTGGCTATCGGACGATAAGAAAATACGGGAGCTATCCCTGCTACAGGGAGAATGGCTCCTGTATTTTTATGTCAAAAGGGCTCAGATTGCCCCTCTTACAGACCTATACTCCTTCAGAGCGTATTATTACAACAGTCTCCTTCATTTTCTTAAAAATACGATAGCCATTCCTCCTGTATTTTTAAGAGTTTTTCTGAAAAATACTTATAGTTTAAGAAAAATAGCTCGATATATACAGTAATGAAAAAAGAGCTAAAACAGCTCTTCTTTCATCAGGGAAAGGATGCCCGAGAACATGCAAGAAGCAAAGGATAAACATCCGGAAAGAATGGAGTAAATCATGAGAGTAACAGCAAGAACCTATTATCAGGATTATGCAAAGTCCGTCGGAAATCTTCATGGCAAGTTAAACGAGTCTATGGAGCAGGTTTCCACCGGAAGAAAATACAAGGCAGCCGATGAGAACCCCATTGCTTACTATGCCGGAAAGCGAATGGACAATCAGTACATGGATGCCGAGTCAAAGAAAGGCATAATCGACGACGTAAAAAATCGTTTGTACCAGCAGGAAAAAGGTGCATTGAGCATTCAGGAAGATATGCGTGCCGTTAACACCAAGGTGCTCGCTATCTCTAACGATAGCCAGAATGCTAATGAAGGAACTGTGGGAACCTATGAAACAGAGTTTACCCAGCGTCTTCATTCCGTAGTAAACACCCTGAATTCCCAGTATGACAACTTCTATGTTTACGGCGGAAACGATATGACCACCGTTCCATTCTCCTTAAAGGAGGATTTAAACGGCACCAATCCAAGTATTACCCTTACCTATACCCACAAATTCCCGGGAGACGCAAAAGCCACAGAGCTGAACATTAAGTACAGCTATGACGGAACAAACTACAAGAATGAGTTCTCCGGTACCGATGCGGATGGGAATGCCCTCAATGAAAATGATAGCTTAAAGATGATTCTTTCCGCTATGAGAGAGCAGGGAAAAATGAGCACCGGCTACGGTTCTTTAAGAGACAGAAGTACTCTTTTAGACACCTACACCGGCGGTTTAAACATGATTACCGGACTTTCCTCCGATACCCTGAGAGGCCTTAGTGATGCAGATGCCATCCAGAGAATCAAGGGTGCCTCTAACGGAGGTCCTGTTGCAGCCGAGGAAGATTCCTTGGTAAACAGCCCGGTAGCCTTAATGTCTAAGGCAATTTTAACTTCCCACCAGTATAGGGAAGCCCTAAAAACAAATACAAATGTGTCTACAGCGAAATCTCGTTTTCATAAAGATATGTCCGACTTCATCAACCAAAATGATGATGCGGAGGCAAGAGTCAGCGACAGCTACAGAGAATTGGGTATTAAGTATGCCGCACTGGAAACTACCCAGAGTAAGTTAGATATTACGATGGATACTCTCCAGGAAGAGTATACCTCTAAGCTGGGTGTGGATCCCTATGATGCAGTAGTGAAGATGTATTCCTACCAATACAGCTACAATGCTGCAATGAAGGTGGGCTCCAACATCATGCAGTCTTCTTTATTTGATTTCGTTGGTAGATAAAAGAACAGGTCATCTCTCCATTAACCTGACCAAGGCAAGGCGATTGCTATAGTTTCTATAGCAGGTTGGAAACAGGGAGGCGAGTATGGGACAACTCATCAAAGTAAGTACGACTGACTTTAAAGCGATTCACCTAAGCAGTGGTGGAAAGCTGGTCCCTTCCGATCAAATTGACCAAGCACGAGGGAGAGCGCTTCGTCTAAGTACCATTGAAGCACAAAAAGCCGGTAAACAGGATGCTGCTTTGCAGTATAAGGTAAACCGGCAATACCAAAGAGTAGAAAACCATTTGGCTTACTACTCCGCCATGCAGGCTGTCTCTGCCAAAAGAACGGAGACGGGTACAGATTCCTTACCCCTTACAGGAGCTGATTCCCAATCCCCAAATCTCTATATCCAAGGCAATAAACAAAGAGCAGCTGCAGAAACACTGGAGATCTTAGAATCTCAAAGAGCTATAAGACAAGAAAAAACAGCCGGCTATCTTCAGGATCGGGGAGCCTTTGAAATGCGGGTACACAAGGGAGATTTATCTTATCTTCCCGCGATGGATATGACCATTGTAACCCAAATGCCGGACATTAAATTCGAGTATACCGGAGATTTTATCTATTTTCCGAAAAAACCAGTTATGGGCGGATCCATAGATTTAGAAAGCTAATATCCGGAGAAGTCCCCTGCTTTCGGCAGGGCGACACAGGATAACGGTTTCTGTTCCTCTCTCCGAAAGGAGGGAGGGAAATCTCCAAAAAATTACAAACATGATCATTATTATTCTATGGAGGAAATTATGCAATTACATACCAAGGACTATGGCGTTATCGATTATGAGGAGAAGGATTTGTTTCACTTCCCTGATGGGCTTTTCGGCTTTTCAGAGGTGCAGCACTATCTTCCTTTATGCTTAAACGAAGAGGAAGATTCAACCATTCTTCTTTTACAGGGAGTTGAGAATCCCGATGTGGCTTTTGTTGTCATCAATCCATTCTCATTGGATCCTGACTATGCTCCAAACCTTACCGATGAAGAGCTTACTTACTTAGGCGTTAAGGATGCGGAAGAATTGAGCTACTATGTGACCTGCGTTTTACAGGCAGACTACCTGGACAACACCGTAAATTTGAAGTGTCCTTTGGTGATTAATCCAGAGAATCATAAGGGCATGCAAGTAATACTTGAAGCAAGCGGATACGAATACAAGCACACTCTGGGCAGCTTTGAATCTGTACAGGCAAAGCAGAAGGCTGCCGTATAAGATAGCCCGGAGGAGTTTCCACAGGGATGTGGAAGAAAGAGGTGAAGGAAAACCATGTTAATTTTAAGAAGAAAAAAGAATGAAAGCATTTTAATCGGCGATAATATTCGTCTTACGGTAATTGAAACTGCCGCTGACGGCGTTCGTATTGCCATTGATGCTCCAAAACATATCTCCATCTTACGGGAGGAGTTATCCCATGCGGAAGAAGCTAACCGCTCTGCTGTTGCAGGCGATTCCAATGCAATCTTCCAGTTACAAAACGGTTTATTAAAAAATCTTGCCGTAAGCAAACCAGAATGATCATAAGAAAGTCCCCGGAGAATTCTCTGGGGACTTTTGTTTTATGTTCTACTATATATTTCGATCTATATGCTACTTTATGTTCTTATCCTGCTCCTTTAACGATTCCTGCTCCATGGCTTTTGCCTTCTTTTCCCTGGCTTTCAGCTCTCTTTTATGGAGAAAAATCAGAAGCAAGGCGATAGCTGCAATCCCTATAATCTGAGGGCTGTACACAAGGATTAAGAAAAGAAGAGCTTCAAAGAACCATTTGATGCCATAGAGATTTTCTTTAAATCCCGTCTTCAATCTATCCCCAAAACCTTCCTCCTTCTGCTCCCTTGCCTCCGGCTTTGACTTTTCCGTCAAGGTTAAGTTTAAGGTGGCGAAGTTAATCCTGTTGTCATATTCCAGAATCTGGCTTCCGTAGTTCTCCAACTGATAGCGTATCTCTGTCAAACGATTTTCCAGAATCAGAAGCTGATCCAGATTTTCCGCCTTGTCCATTAAAGCCAGAACCCTCTCCTGCTCCTTTTCTAAAGAATTCTTATGAGCCTGGGCATCATGGTATTGTAAACGAACATCTTCCAGATTTTCGTTGCTAGACTTAATTTGTCCCTCTCCTTCTACGAAAGTAAGGAATTCATCCATCTTATCCTTTGGAATACGAATGGTAAAATACATTTTTCTAAAGTCGCTATAGCTGTCGTCATCCTGAAAATCCTCTGATTCCACATAACCGGACATTGCTTTCACTTTCTCTCGAAGCGCCTTTGCTTTTTCCGGAATATCCTTTGTATCGATTTCCATATTCACGGTACGAATCTTTTTTTCCGAAATCTGAACATTGGAGTCCTCCGCAACATCGGGAGTATTGGAATCAGGATTGCTTACTTCCGGAACGGTCTCCTCAGCGGCTTCTCCCTGAGAGGCTCCGGGAACCTCATTTTCCTTAGTAACTACAGAATCCTTTCCGGCATTGGATTTTGCCACCTGTGCTCCTGCAAAAGCTGCTTCATCAGATCTTTCAGCCTCTGCCCCCCCATATGCCGCACTCTTAATAGAGTTATCCTCTCTATAGCTTGTGTCTTTTCTTGCTCCGCTACAAGCTGTCAATACTCCTGCGGATAAAATGGCGGCACAATATCCTATTGCCAAAACAGATATTTTTCTCTTTTCCTTCCTTTTTTTCATAATTTCCTCCTTGGCTAATGCCCTGATGTTGCAGCTCTTTCTTTTCATCCTTAGCGAGTATCGCCGGCCTAGTGTGCGGTATCTCCTTGGAAAGAGAGTGCTGCAATATTCTTCTCTCTACCTTATAAACGGTAAAAGGAAGGAATTGGTCACATATTCTCTTATTTTTATTGAAAATATTTCTTAGCCTTTCATACAGTATAGGTCTGATTTGTGGGCACGCTCAGATTCCCCACTTATCAGACCTATACTGTATGAAAGTGCCTCAAATTTTCAAAAAAAAGAGGTTATATAAATCAAAATTAAAAGAAA
>CAUTXF010000052.1:0-13475 GCA_963542215.1 uncultured Oribacterium sp.
ATTTTATTCTAAAAATCTTAATCTTATGCTTGACTATTAATAGTTAGTCTTTCTAATAATTTACCCACTTCTTTTGTACAGAGAACTGTATCAAGGTAATCAGCATAATTACAGCAAAAATCAAGATGGAAATGGCCGCCGCATAGCCCTTATAGCCGTAATCAAAGGCCTGCCGGTAGAAGAGCATCACCACAGTCTGGGTGGATTCATAGGCGGGGTTTGATTTCAATACCATCATATACACCACATCAAAGACCTGAAAGGCGCTGATAATGGAGGTAATCATGACAAAGAAAATGGTGGGGGTCAGTAAGGGGATGGTAATCTTAAAAAACTGCGTCAGGGAACCTGCTCCGTCAATGGCTGCCGCCTCATAATAGGTTTTGGAGATTCCCTGCATACCGGCTAGAAGAATAATCATGTTATAACCTACAGTCATCCAAAGTCCTACCAGCATAATGACGAAAATAGCAGTTTTGGAATTGGTTAGCCAGCCGATTCGAGGGCCTCCGAAGGAGGTGATTACAGCATTTAAAATGCCCATTTTCTCGTTAAAAACCCATTTCCAAACCATGGCAACAGCCGCCGCCATAGTAACGGAGGGAAGGAAGTATAGGGTGCGGTAAATAGACTTTCCTTTTATCTTGGCATTCAGCAAGGCCGCAATGACAAGGGAAAGAAAGAGTCCCACCGGTACGGTTACCACCACATATTTCAGGGTATTTCCAAAGCTTTGAAAAACCTCTTTGTCGGAAAGCATCTGGCGATAGTTATCCAATCCGATAAAATGGGTCACATTGAACTTATTGACATCGTTAAAACTGAACCAAAAGTTTTGGATGAAGGGCCAAATATAAAAGACCATAAGTCCTATGGTGACCGGGGCGATAAAAATATAACCTGCAATCCAGTCCTTCACTTTCCAGGATAGTCCGGCCTTTTTCCCTTGTAATTTCTCCGCTGATTTCATATTTACTCCTTTACCCTAAAGAGAAAATATCCCGGAAGCTTTTTCTCCCGGGATAGTAAAGCTTATTGATTCTTGGCAAGGAATGCATCAGCTTCCGTCTTTAAAGCCTTACAAGCCTCTGCAAGACTTTCCTCTCCGCTATAGGCCTTTTGTAAAGCCTTAGATTCCATATCGTAGAGCTGTGCCGCATTTTTACATACAGGAAGGGGATATGCCTTGTCTGTGTGGGCGGTATATACTGCTAAAGCATACTTGTCGCTGGACTTGGCAAAGAGATCCTGAGATTCATTTCTTGCGGAAATAACCACACCGGTATTTCCCTGAATGTCCATAGCTTCCTTACTGCTGAGCCAGATGGCAAAATCTGTAGCCGCTTCCTTATTCTTACTTCCCTCGTAAACCGCAAAGCCCAAACCGTTGATACAGTTTGTGTCTACTCCATTAAAGCTGGGAAGCTCTACACAATCAATCTTATCCTTGATATTGTCGTTGGAAGTATACTCGGGAACCATGTAGGATCCGGCGAAGGTCATTGCCAGCTGTCCCCCTTCAAACATGGCATCTGCAGAGGTCTCGGAAAGAGCTGCAGAGCTGGGAGAGAGTTCCTTATCAATCATATCAATCCAGCACTGAATTCCTCCCTGGGTCTTGGGATCCTCATAGCCGGAAGTTTTCTTGTCTTCGCTGAGAATCCAACCGCCGTTGGCAAAAACGGTCTGATAGTACCAAGTTTGGAAGTCTACAGGGCAGGCAAAGGGATAAACACCCTCATCCAGTCCTGCCTGCTTCAGTTCCTCAGCCTTTGCCACCAAGTCCTCATAGCTCATGTCGTTTGTGGGGTAGCTAACACCGGCCTCATCAAAGATTTCCTTATTGTACCAAAGGGCATTGGTATCAAAATCCTTAGGAACGGCGTAGTTCTTTCCGTCACGAACATAGTTGTTTACCAAAGACTCAGGGAAATTATCTTTAATATCGGACTTGGCGATAGCATCGCTAAGATCTGCCAGGATTCCCCCATCCACATAGCTGTCGGTATGGAGTACATTTAACCAGAATACATCAGGAGCCTTTCCGCCTGTGGCAGCAGCCTCCAGCTTGGTCCAGTATTCTCCGCCCTTATAGGGGGTGAGCTGTACTTCAATGCTGACATTCGGATGAGCCTTGGTATAAGCTTCTACTAAAGACTCGGTCATGGCTCTTTGCTTTTCATCCCAAATTGCCATGGAAAGGGCTACTTTTCCTTCGGACTTTGCTTCTCCGGAAGCACTTTCTCCGCTTGCCGCCTTATTACCGCAGGAAGCCAATGCAGTAGTTCCCATGGCCAATAGGGTAGCCAATGCCAAGAGTTTTTCTGTTCTTTTTTTCATAATTTTCTCCTTTGCTCTTGCTTTATTCTTTACAAGTCTTGCGAGGGATTTGCAAGCACTTGCGATGAACCAATCTTTTCTGAAATGAACTACAGTTTATGAAGGTGCATATACTTTATGAAGGTGCATATATTTCATAAAGAAGAATGTACTGTGTGAAACGAGATACATTTTTGAAGCGAAATGGAGGCATCCAAAGCTTCTTTTCTAGTGGAATAGTCCGGATTAGTCTTTGGAAATTCTATAACTGCCTGTCTGTAAATCTGCCTCTACAGAATATCCGTTTGCAAATGTGGATCTTTGCCGATATCCCTTATCATCCAGAATTTCATGTCTTACAAGCTCCGCATCTCCCATATTTTCATGGAAATCACTTACAATACGTACCCTTTCCAAATGCTTCTCCCAAGGCATTTCCTCTTCCAAAGTAAAGGCTCCGTCAATGCCGAGATAGGCAGGATCTCGAATAAGATAAGGGGCACCGCCGTTTAGCAGGGCATAAAGCATATAGTCCTCCTCCGGAAGCTTTTCCATCATCCAGGGAATTACCAGACAGTCATGGTAAACCAGATTAAACATGGGGATGGGGATTCCGTACTTGGGGCTTCCCGGCTCCCGAAGCATAAAGTCATAGGGGGCGTAGTGGCAGAAGATAAGCCAGGGCACAGCCCAATCATTTACCTCTTCGGAGCTTGGTAAAATGTCTTTGCTCAGAAGGTAACGGAAGCACTGGCAGCGGTATTCATAGGAATCTCTGCGCCGCATTTTATGCCTGGGATTTATGCATTCATCTCCCTCGTTACAGGTAAAGACATCCAGATAAGCTCCGTCTAGCTCTATTCCCTCTTCCAAGAGTCTTTCAAAGTTTCTTCGAACATAGTAGGGAGCCTGACTGGTACAGAGGTAGGCTTGAGGGCCTCCTGCCCAACGGGCGTGGGTGAAAATGCTGCCATCGGGACTTTTGCAAGCCAGATCATCCTGATAGCTTTCCGCCTTTTTATAGAAATCTCTGTACTGGTCATGGATGCCGAAGAGGAAGCCCAGATCTTTCATAGTATCGGACAATTCCCGCATACCTTCCCAACCACCGGCTTCTTTGCAGGCAGGCCCCACATCCGGGTGCTTATTATCGTAGCCCGCATCTCCCCAGCCATCCAAATGGAAGTAGAGCTTCTCTATACCATCCGCCTTTAGGGCTCTCATTTCCTCCGCCCTCTTTCGGAAAGTAGTGAGGTGATTATTTTTATCCGGAGCATCCTTATCGAAGAACTCCGAATCCGGCTGGACGCAGGTCTTTATCCCCTTGTGCACAAAGGAAGCGCCCAAAAGCTTTCTTACAGAAGGGTTGGCCACTTCCTTTTCCTTTAGTGTCTTTAGTTTGCCTTCCTCCCTTGCCAGCTTCCGATACGTCTTTAAAAGACTGTTGTAGTCGCAATCCGATAGGAAGAGATAGCGCATAATCCGGCGATATTCCATTTGCCCAAGACTCGGTTCAATACGAAACTCTATGCTGGTTTCCATGCTTCCTGCTTCATGCACCGCCTCATAGCCCATGTTCCAAGGGGTAAGGCTTTCTGCAAGATAGCCCTCTCCATCCTTAATCTGTCCGAAAATAGGGAGGTAGGCGCTGGCTGTACCGAAGCGTCCCTTAAAGCCGTCCTGATGAAAGCTTACATCCCAGATATTGGGAATCAGGATGCCCTGTTCCTTAGGGATAATGCTGTACCAGGAAGAACTTTCTTTATGAAAAGCAAAGGGGCCCGGAAAGAGGATTTTATCGATACAATCTACAGGAGCCTCGGTTAAGGGAATCCATTCAAAATATACCTGCTCTGTGCTGTACTCAATCCAGACAAAGGTTTCAAAGGAGAAGGAGAGAAGCTCTTCCTTCTTATTACAATAGGACGAGGGAAGAATGAACTCTTTGTAAATGCTGCGAATTCCTTCACCTACGCCGGTACGAATCAGCTCATGGCTTTTGCTTTTGGCATCTTTAAAGTAGAGTAGGGCTTTTATTGTTTCGTTTTCCACTTTCTCTTTTTCTGCCTTGTCTATCTTGCTATCTTGCCTTTCACCGTTAGATAAATTATCCTTTTTTTCCTGCAAAACAATATAAGGAGAAAAATCTGTCCTAGTTTCCCATTTGGTCTTTCCGGCTTCAATAGAGTATCGTAGGGTTTCTTGATTAAATTCCAATGAAATGTCTTTATAAGAAAGCTTTAATTTTGACGTATTCATAATCCGCACACTCCTGAGCAGCTTTTTGATTTGAAATATTTTGCTATATTATATCTTTTTTTTTGATTTTATTTGTTGAAATATACTGCAAAATAGCTTTTTGTGCAAATACTACATTGAAATGTGCAAATGAGAGCGAAGAAGAAAATGAAAGACGAAAATAAAAGACGAAAATAAAAGACGAAAATAAAAGAAGAAAATGAAAGACAAAAATAAAAGAAGAAAATAAAAGAAAAAGAAGCTTTAAAAGCCTCTTCGATGGTTTTTCATAAATATGATTTTGGATTTTCCAATAAAAAATCGAGGTGACAAGATTCGAACTTGCGACCCCCTGGTCCCAAACCAGGTGCTCTACCAAACTGAGCCACACCTCGGAGTTCTTTCCTTGAGGGAAACGAACGACGTAATATTACGATAAAAGTGAATATTTTGTCAATAGAATTTTTAGAATTTTGAGTATAAAAAATTTTGAATATATTTATAAAAAGGGGCTGTAAAAAATAGATTTTCGGCAATATAGGTCTAAATGAGGGGTAGTCTGAGCCCGTCGGTACTTGCGAAAAACAAGAGAATCGAAGTTTTTCGCTTAGTATCCGAAAGGACAGACTTTTCATCAGAAAAGTCGTCCTGTAACAGACCAACTTCCGAAGGAATTTGCTTTGCGAAGCAAAGTGAGCAGTGGTTAACAAAACCACTGCTCAGTCAGGCGAAGCTAGCGAGAGCGTGCCCCAAATTTAGACCTATATTGCTTAGAAAATTATTTTAATTCTTTACAGCCTCTTGAAGGACTACTCCTCAGGAATTGCCTTTCGTACTGCTTCCAGCAAGGCGTTCCTACTGACGGTACAACCGGCAACAGCATCAATGCTTTCCATATTTTCTTTGTTCTTTCCTACTAAAGCAGGCATGGAACGTCTTCTTACCTTATCCCAAAAGGCTGAATTACTTCCGGAAAATGTCTCATTGTCCTCCACCTTCAGAATGACTTTCTTCTGACTATCCCACTTAACCTTAACTTTTACGGTATATTCATAAGGCACAATTTCACTCTCGCCGTAGAAGGTTTTGATATAGCTGGGTTCCGTTTCTTCCTTGGGATTCTCTACCGGCTTAGTTTCTTCCTTCTTATTAGAATCTTCAGATCCGGCATTTTCCGCCTTGTCTTCATATTTCCAGACAAAGCTTAATCTTATTTTACCCCATTGCGGATGGGCATTCTTTAAGTTAACTAAAAGGCTAGGCTTTCCTCTGACATTAGAAACGGTATGGTACTGGGGAAGCTCTTCACCCTTTTTGTTTCTCACAATTACGGTGTAGTCATTGATGAAATTTCTCTTTTTGCTGGATATAGGAACATCATTATAGATAAGTTGTCCTCTGGCAGCCTCTACCTGCTCTTTAGAAATTTCCTTATCCACTACTTTTTCGTCATGCCAGAATACCTCTACATGGCTTGGAAGAAGAGCATCATTGGAACTTTCTTCCTCGGTGGAAGGCTTATTATCTGCCGGATTTTCAATGTAGTTCCAGACATAATGAATCCTCATGGGGGTCCAATCGGAATAGCGTTTTTCCAGATTAATGATAATTCTGGCGTGGCTTTTTGAATAAGGAGTTTCCAGTTCTGTATAAGGAAGATCTTCTCCTTTGCTATTTTTTATTACAACGGTAAAGTCTTCCTTTTTGTTATGTCCTTTCATTTTTGCCGGAACCTTTACACCTTTGAAAATGAGTTGTCCTCTATGTTTTTTTACTTCATCCAAATTATATTTATCATCTACTACTTTTTCACCGTGCCAGTAAACCTCTACATGGGCGGGAAGAAGAGCATCATTGGCTTCTGCATCAGAGGGAGTCGGCTTCTCAATAGTGGAAGAGGAAGTTTTATCGTCCTTTTTCGGTGTCTCCTCTTTAGGATTCTCCGGCTTTGTATCGGGTTTTGGAGTGTCCGGCTTTGGTGTCTCAGTTTCTTCCTTTTCAACCGGCGCATTTTCGTCAAACTGGAAGCTTAAAGAGAAGGTTCCGGTTCCTACAAAGTTACTGGAGCTGTAGTTCGGGAATTCTACACGGAACATAATTCCTCTGCGAGTGCTTTCTGCTGTTAACTCTTCACCGTCCTTGTTGAAGGCTTTTACGGTAAACTCCTTATTATTCCAAGCCTGTTGGAACTTCTTGGGAATAGACTGATTAAAACGCTTAATTCCTCCGTTACTTTGTTCCCATTCTTCCTGTGTAAAGCTATAGCGCTTTACCAGTTCTCCTGCCTTGGTACGAATCTCCACCTTGGCAGGAACCTGATTTGCCAGATCCTTTACGTTTACGGTAAAGCTTTGGGACAAATCAGTGTCGCCCTTGTGGTAACGAATGGTAATAGTATTATCGCCTACGGTATTTAAGCTTGTGTTATTTTCCGGAGTAGAGCTAAAGCCAGCGGCCTTTGCCAGCTCCCAGTTTTGATACAGTTTATTGTTACCCTGCTCGGTTACAGCTTCTACGATTAAATCATCAATCTTTAAAGCATCTCCCACATGGTATTCTTTCTTTGCCAAACGAGAATCCAGCTTAAAGGAAGCGATGGGGGAGTTGTCCTTGCTGGTGTCCACCTTAACTGTATAAAGTTCATAGCCCCAGGAACTGAAGCCCTCATGGGGGACATTCTTTAAGGAGAAGCTCCACTGGTTGGCAGCAGCATCATACTGAGATCTTGCCACTTCCTTATCCCCGTCCATTAAGTGCATGTGGTCAATCTTTCCCTTGGCAGGGATGGTATACCGGAAGTTCTCTTTATCAAGCGTAATGGTAGAGCTGTCTCCATTTGCATAATGTACGTGGATTTCTGTAGGATATTTCTTGCGAATCTCTGCTCTCGGTACGATGGCGCTGACTAAGTCGATATCCATATCCTTTTGCAGAAAATGTACTAAAATCTCCTTGGTTCCTTCCTTAATAGGAGAGCCCTGAGCAGGACTGGTGCTGATACCGTACTGCGCAAATTCCTCCGGGCTTACGACTTTCGTTTCTCCGCTTGGAAAATGTAGCTTTAGGCGGGTATCGCTTAAATCCAAAGTCTTACCGCTCTGACTGGGGTTAGGACGGTTTACAAATTCCATATAGCTAAAGGGGAAAGCCTTCCGGTCTTCTTGCTTCTTCGCTTGATTTAAAGCATTTTCCAGGGCTGAGGTATGGGAACGAAGAGTTCTGGTGGCTCCTGCCAACCCGTCATAATATTTTCCGCTCTTACTGTTAACGGATTTTTTCACCTCATCAACAGAGTCCAAGCCTTTGACTCTTTCCAGAAGCCGGTCTCTGAACTTGGCAAAAAAGTCCGGTTGTGTGTCATCGGTAAAAACCACGCTCTCTGCAGAGACGATTTTTCCATTTTCAATTCGAACCTTGACAATATTTGGACCTTTTTCTTGGAAGTGGATCCCCTCCTTGGAAGTTCCGAAATAAACACCGTCCATAAGACTTTGCTTTTTTTCCTCTTCCTTAGGAGTCTCAGGCTTCGTATCCTCCTTAGGAACTTCAGGTTTCTTATCTTCTTTGGGACTTTCAGGTTTTTTATCTTCCTTCGGCTGTTCCGGCTTGGCCTCTTCCTTAGGCTTCTGCAACTGACTGCCGGAGCTCTTTTCTATATTCTCTTGCTTCTCGTTATCTTTCTTTGCTTCGCTTTGTGAATCTTTGGAAGGAAGTGTTGGGGAAACTGTGTTTCCTTCAGTGGAACCGTTTCCTGTGGAACTGCTTCTACGGGAACGGATTCTATAAGAGGAATCGCCTGTAGCGGAAGGAAGCGTTCTGCTGGCTCCTGCGACGCTTTGGCCGTTTTCTGTGCCGGGAAGCCCTTTTCCGGCCTCGTAAACCACGGTGCCATTTAAAAGATAGCGTCCGTTTTCGTCCAGCTGATATCCATCCTTGCTGCCGGAGACCTTTAACTCTCCCAGAGTCTTAGAATCTTCCGCTTCAAAGAAATAACAGTAACCGTCAATCCATTGCCATCCGGTAAGTAATTTTCCGAATTGTCCATTGTGCAGAGTGTTAAGAAAATATTTCTTTCCGTTCAAACTCAGCCATCCGGACTGGAGCTCTCCTGAGTCCTTGTGGAGGTAATACCAGTCACCATCAGAAACAATCCATTCCTTTCGTAAGCTGTCTTCGTCTTTTCCATAATACCATTTTCCGGAACGGTTAAACCATTGTCCAATAGTGTTTGCCGGGCTGGCCAAGCTGATACCGGGAATCAGCAGCGCGGTAGCCATGGAAAGGACAGCGCATGAAAATGCCTTCCTTTTCATAAGGATCTCCTTTCTATCTCTAAGAGATAGTTTGTGTGATGATATAGTTAGAAATAAAGAAAATGATTGTCTGAAATGTTTGACTAACCGTCATCTTCTTATAGTCCACATATGCGATAATGGAGTTAGTTATTTCTAACCAATAAGAAACGAGACTAACTTAGCACAGGGAAAAAGGCTAGTCAATATCAATGATATTTAAAATAATTAATTGATAATATTTAGAATAATTATAAGAAGTATGCAATGTCCAAAAGATAAGAAATCGAATTTGTGAAATATGAAAGAAGATAGAAGCGAAATAATGTACAAAAGCAACAAAATATAAAAGAGCTGTGGAAGATGTGAAAAGGGGAGGATGGGATACAAAAAATAGGAGAACAAGGAAGCGGAAGAGAAGGAGAAAGAGGCGGAGAAAACGGAAGGGAAAGAGATACCGGGTTTGCTATGTATGGAACAGGGATTTTTCCGCAAAAAAAGCCATGTTTTTTCTTGACTTTTCTTTATCTCAAGCTTATATTTGTTGAGCGTGAGTTTTCTCGCGCCTTTCTTTATGCATGCCTTTCGCAAGGTGGTCACATAAAGGGAGCAAAACTATTATGAAAGGAGACCAAAATGCCAACATTTAACCAGCTCGTTAGAAAGGGTAGAGAGACCAGCAAGAAAAAGTCCACTGCCCCTGCTCTTCAGAAAGGGTTCAACTCTTTACAGAAGAGAGCAACTACGAACAGCGCTCCACAAAAGAGAGGTGTTTGTACAGCCGTAAAGACTGCAACACCGAAGAAGCCGAACTCTGCTCTTCGTAAGATCGCCAGAGTACGTCTTTCCAACGGAATCGAAGTAACATCCTACATTCCCGGAGAAGGACACAACCTTCAGGAGCACTCTGTTGTTATGATTCGTGGTGGCCGTGTTAAGGATCTTCCCGGTACACGTTATCACATCATTCGTGGTACTTTGGATACTGCAGGCGTTGCAAATCGTATGCAGGCTCGTTCCAAGTACGGCGCAAAGAGACCTAAGGCAAAGAAGGCTTAAGCCGAAATCGTAGTTTCATTTAGACATGGTTATGACGGAAAATTTGGTCACAAAGATAGATAAGCCTGTGTCCATTTCCGCATGAACTCAAAGAAGATGGGAAAAACATTTTCCTAAGAGAGTACCGTTGATCTAAATCCAGTATTTAAGGAGGGAAGTAACGTGCCACGTAAAGGACATACGCTACACAGAGATGTACTGGCAGACCCAATTTACAATTCCAAGATTGTAACTAAGCTTGTAAATTCCATCATGTTAGATGGTAAGAAGGGTGTTGCACAGAAGATCGTTTATGGAGCATTCGAGAAGGTTGCCGCTAAGGCAGAGAAGGATGCTGTAGAAGTATTTGAAGAAGCAATGAACAACATCATGCCTGTACTTGAAGTAAAGGCAAAGAGAGTTGGTGGTGCCACATACCAGGTACCAATGGAAGTAAAGCCTGAGAGACGCCAGACTTTGGCATTAAGATGGCTTACAGAGTTTTCCAGAAAACGTTCCGAGAAGACTCAGGCAGAAAGATTAGCAAATGAAATTATGGATGCAGCCAACAACACAGGTGCTGCAGTAAAGCGTAAAGAGGAGATGCATAGAATGGCTGAGGCCAATAAGGCATTTGCTCATTACAGATTCTAATAGGAGGAAAGACATTGGCTGAAAGACAGTATTCCCTTGAGCATACAAGAAATATTGGTATTATGGCGCATATCGACGCTGGAAAGACTACTCTTACAGAGCGTATCCTCTTTTACACCGGTGTAAATCATAAGATCGGTGAGACACACGAAGGTAGTGCTACCATGGACTGGATGGCACAGGAGCAGGAAAGAGGTATCACCATTACCTCCGCTGCCACCACATGTCACTGGATTCCTGAGAAGGAGCACAAGAAGATTAAGGGTGCACCGGAGTACAGAATCAACATCATTGATACCCCGGGACACGTAGACTTCACAGTAGAAGTTGAGCGTTCTCTCCGTGTACTGGACGGCGCAGTAGGTGTCTTCGATGCAAAGAGCGGTGTAGAGCCTCAGTCTGAGAATGTATGGCGTCAGGCAGATACCTACAATGTACCCCGTATGGCGTTCATCAATAAGATGGACGTTGTGGGAGCGGATTTCTTCCACTCTGTACAGACCATCGTAGACCGTTTGGGTAAGAACTGTATTATTACCCAGGTTCCGATGGGAAGAGAAGACACCTTCAAAGGAGTAATCGATCTCTTCGAGATGAGAGCTTATTTCTACAAGGATGACAAGGGTGAAGATATCGAGATTACAGATGTTCCCGAAGAGTTCAAGGACTTGGCTGAGGAATATCGTGAGAAGTTAGTGGAACAGATTTCCGAATTGGATGACGACCTTATGGAGAAATACCTTGAGGGAGAGATTCCGACGGAGCAGGAATTGAAGGCGGCCCTTCGTAAGGGTACCATTGCAGGACAGGCTATTCCTTGTCTTTGCGGTACTGCTTACCGTAACAAGGGTGTGCAGAAGCTTTTGGATGCAGTTATCGATTTCTTGCCTGCACCGACAGACATTCCCGATATTCAGGGAACAGACATGGATGGAGAGCCTGACAGCAGACCCTCTTCCGACGATGCACCTTTCGCTGCGCTTGCTTTCAAGATTATGACTGACCCATTCGTTGGTAAGTTGGCATATTTCCGTGTGTATTCCGGAACATTGAAGACCGGTTCTTATGTTCTGAACTCCACAAAGGAAAAGAAGGAAAGAGTTGGACGTTTGCTGCAGATGCACGCAAATAAGAGAAACGAGTTGGATGAGGTATTCTCCGGAGATATCGCTGCGGCAGTAGGATTTAAGCTTACTTCCACAGGAGATACCATCTGTGATGAGCAGCACCCCATCATCCTCGAGTCCATGGAATTCCCGGAGCCTGTTATCACTGTTGCGATCGAGCCTAAGACTAAGGCTTCTCAGGGTAAGATGGGTGAGGCTTTGGCAAAGCTTGCAGAAGAAGATCCTACCTTCCGTGTTAGAACCAACGAGGAAACAGGACAGACCGTCATCTCCGGAATGGGAGAGTTGCACCTTGAGATTATCGTAGACCGTCTCCTTCGTGAGTTTAAGGTAGAGGCAAACGTCGGTGCTCCCGAGGTTGCTTACAAAGAGACTTTCACAAAGCCTGTTGATGTGGAAGGAAAGTACATTCACCAGTCCGGCGGTTCCGGTATGTACGGACACTGTAAGGTTAAGTTCGAGCCTATGGATCCAAACGGAGAAGAGCTTTTCAAGTTCCAGTCTACCGTTGTGGGTGGATCTATTCCTAAGGAATATATCCCTGCCATTGAGAAGGGTATTCGTGAAGCTGCCAACTCCGGAGTACTTGCAGGATTCCCTGTATTGGGTGTTAGTGCAAACGTTTACGACGGATCTTACCACGAGGTCGACTCTAACGAGCGTGCCTTCGAGTTTGCAGGATCCATTGCCTTTAAGAACGCTATGCAGAAGGCCGATCCAATCCTTTTAGAGCCTATCATGAAGGTGGAGATTACAACACCGGAAGAGTACATGGGTAACGTTATCGGAGACGTAAACTCTCGTAGAGGTAAGATCGAAAGCATGGAAGACATCCCGTCCGGAAAGCAGGTTAATGCCTACGTTCCATTGGCAGAGATGTTCGGATATGCAACAGACCTTCGTTCCAAGACACAGGGTAGAGCAAACTACTCCATGTTCTTCGAAAGATATGAGAAGTGTCCTAAGAACATTCAGGAAAAGGTTCTTTCCGACGCAAAGAAGTCATAGAATTACGTAGGAAAAAGAATGCATTTAGTCCATAGAAAAACTTAACTATGGGATAGAAAAAAGAAGATTTAACAGGCCTTTTCTGTAGCTCTTCAGACTGCAGAAAAAGGCTTGCTTTCAAGGAAAACTAATGATAAAATCATGGTCACTGGGTTCTTTTTCGGACGAACTTGGGATGTACTGCAATTCGCATGCTATGCATGCGTTGGTGCTTGGCATGATTTTCGTTGTATTACATTTATTAGGAGGGTATTGAAATGGCAAAGGCGCATTTTGAGCGAACCAAACCACACTGTAACATCGGAACTATCGGACACGTAGACCACGGTAAGACAACTCTTACAGCTGCTATCACCAAGGTTTTAGCAGACCGTGTAGCTGGTAACACAGCAACAGACTTCGCTAACATCGATAAGGCTCCGGAAGAGAGAGAAAGAGGAATCACCATCAACACCTCTCACGTTGAGTACGAGACAGAAAAGAGACACTATGCTCACGTTGACTGCCCGGGCCACGCTGACTATGTTAAGAACATGATCACCGGTGCTGCTCAGATGGATGGAGCTATCCTTGTAGTAGCTGCTACCGATGGTGTTATGGCACAGACAAGAGAGCATATCCTTCTTGCTCGTCAGGTAGGTGTTCCTGCTATCGTTGTATTCCTGAACAAGTGTGACATGGTTGACGATCCAGAGCTTCTTGAGCTTGTAGAGATGGAAGTTAGAGAGCTTCTTTCCGAGTATGAGTTCCCTGGAGATGACATCCCTGTAATCAAGGGTTCCGCATTAAAGGCTCTTGA
>CAUTXF010000053.1:0-13040 GCA_963542215.1 uncultured Oribacterium sp.
TTGGCTCTTGCTTCATTTTCCAAGGCATCAATCCTGTCCTCTTCCTCCATACCCCGGTAGGGAAAGGCCCGAAGATAACGAAAGAAGGAGTCGTAAAGCAGCCCCTTCTCCAGCACCTCTAAGGCGGAACGAAGAACCTTACTGAAGGGAGAGTCAAAAAGCTTGATGTCCTCCTCTAAAAAGAGAGGAATAAAGAATTTTCTTCCCTGCTGAAAAAAGGCATCCCGGTACAGCTCCACATCCGGAAGCACCACCCCGATATCCTGATAGCGATAGCCCTTTTCCTCTACTAAAAAGCGGATATGACTGCAGGCCTCCTCCACCTCTTTAGAAATATTGGCGGCTTCGATGACGGAAATGCCATGGGGCAGGGAGGGATAGACTTTCCCCTCCTGCAAAAATCCCTCTACAAGAGTCTGTAAGGCAGGTATTTTTTCAAATCGGGGAAGTAGGGCACCATCAGGCCTGGGTTCTCCGCTTCTACTGTCTATTTCATTTAGAGATAGACAGGGCAGAATTTCCACTCCCAGCTTCTCTCCTCTGCTATAAAGCTCCTTTATCGCTTCTTCTGTAAGATAAAACAGGGATTCCCGCTTCTTCCCGCTTCCAAGCTCGGAGATGTTTTTTCCGGAAAACTCCAGGGAAAAATACAGCTCTCCCGCCCTTTCCATCAAAACCTCTATACATAGAAGCTGGATGGGGGTAAAGCCGGTAAAGCCGTCAAAAATCAGGATGCTGTCCTTTAAAGTATTGTCCTTCAAAAGGGCGGAAATTCCCTGATCCGCTAAGCCTTCCTCCGTGATTCTTCCGGTTTTGGAAAGGTAGAGCAGGAACTCTTCATAAATATAGGCCAAGTCCAAAAATTTGGCCTTCGTGATAGACCTTTTGGATTTTTCCGCGCATTTTCGTAAATCCTCCGGGCTTACCTTGTACTGCATACATTCGGAAATCTGGGACTTACATTCCTCCACAAAAGAAAGGCTTTCCGCCTCCCTTTGGTAATAGCTTAGCTGCTTTTTCTTCTTTCCCAAAATCAGGCGAAGAATCATCATTTTCCCCATCTCATCTAAGGAAAGGGGGCTCTTTTGATTGGTATTCTCAAAGGCACGGTAATAGAGCCTTTGGAAGCTTAAAACATCCACATTCAAAATGCCCTTCCCCTGATTTTCCTCATGGGAAACGATTCTTTTTTGCATGGCAAGGGTATCCTGCTCCGGAACAAGATAATATATCTGCCTATGATAATCCTTCCCGGCCTCCTGCAAAGCCTTCCGAATCAAATATTCCGTTTTTCCGGAACCGCCGGCTCCCAGGATGATTTGCAGCTTGGACATCAAAGCCTCCTTATTACGCTAAGCCTTCAAACATTTTTTCCACAAAAGCTTTACTATCCTTTAATTTGGGCAAATGAATCTGATTCCCCTCTCCTTCATTTCCCTCTATTAAATATCCCTCCTGTAAATCTGTCTCAAAAAGACGAATCCAATGCAGGGAGTCTTCAAAAAGCTCCGGATAAAAATAATACAAAAGGGTGGTCATATCCCAGTTATAAAAGCCGGGAATGCCGTAGACTCTATCATTATAATGCATCCAGTCCTTTGCCTTCCCTAAAATATACTGCCCCAGGGAAGATTTTTCCAGTCTACGCTGACATTCTTCATAGGAAAGGAGGAAGGCCAGACAGGCATTTCCGGTGAGGGTATGGAGGTTCGTGCCGTTTTTTAGCACAAGTTCCGTAGCCTTATAGTCAATGGAGAAGTTTAACTCCTTCATTTCTTTCTTGGCAAAAATCAGGGGTTCTGTAATCCCTCCCATAAAGTAAATGCCCTTCGCATAGGAGAAAAACTGATTATCCAGCATATAGGCGCCTGCAATATTGGTGGTGGAGCCGGTTACCAGGATGTCCACCTCTCCAGGATAACGCTTAACAGTTTCTAAGATTTTTCGAGAGGCTTCGTTCTCCCACTGTCTTGGCTTATCCGCCCCATACCAAAGAGGGATATCCTCTCTCCCTCTTTCCTTTAGCATCTTCTTTGTATTTTCATAAACCACCGCGGTTTTGTTATTGCCAAAGGAAGAGGATACTCCCAAAAGCTCTATGTCCTTTCGCCCTAAAAGGTAGAGCAGGCAAAGGCCATCATCAATATCACAGTCCGGAATCCCCATGGTATTGTCACAATCAAAAAGAAGCTTTCTTTTTTCCATACTACTCTCCTTCCTTATCCATCCTACTTTTCCTCCTTATGGAAAAACAGAATCTCTTCTTCCCCTTCTAAAAAGCAAAGTTTGGGGAAGCCCTTTTCCGGAAGCTCCTCTCCCCTTTCGATGAGGCAGCTCAGGACTTGACCCTCAGGGTTCTGATAAAAGGCACGGAAAAACTCCCCTAAGTATTCTTTTTCGATTAGCGTAAAGGGGCTTAATTCTTTAGCTGACACGCTTACTTCCTTTGTAAAGCTAAGCTGTCTCTCCCGAAAAAAGAAAGTATAGTTTCCCTCTTCTTTTTCTACCGGAAAGAAAAAGTAAGGACAGGAAAATACGCCATGTTCTACTCTACCCAAAATGCTGTTTCCCTTCCCCATAAATCTTGCCACATATTCATTCACCGGGGAATAGTAGAGCTTTTCCCCCTCATCCACTTGGAGGATCTCTCCATCTTTCATAAGCGCTATGCGATGGGCAAGTCTTAGCGCCTCCTCCTGGTCATGGGTAACCAAAACCACCGTTAAATTCTCTTTCTTCTGAAGCTCTAATAAAAAGTCTCCCATCTCTCTCCGAAGATTAGGATCCAGGGCGGAAAAGGGCTCATCCAAAAATAGGATATTCTCATTCATAGCCAGGGCTCTGGCAATGGCTACTCTTTGCATTTGCCCTCCGGAAAGGCTGTCAATGCGCCTATCCGAATAACCCTCCAGCTGCACAAGCTTTAAAAGCTCCTCCACTCTTTTCTTACGCTCTGCTTTGGGAACCTTCTGTAATTCCAGAGAAAAACCCACATTTTCCCCTACGTTCAAATGGGGGAAAAGCCTTAAATCCTGAAAGACCACGGAAATTCCCCTCTTATGGCTGGGGAGATCCTGAATTTCCTTTCCTTGAAAGAAAATCTTTCCTTTGGATAAGGGATATAGGCCAAGCATTGCTTTTAAAAGGCTGCTTTTTCCGCAACCGCTTTCCCCAAGAAGCGCCAATATTTCTCCGGAACGAACCTCCAGGGAAATGTCCTTTAAAATCCTTTTCTTTTCCAGCTCCAGCTCTAAGTTTTCACAAGATAAACGAATTTCCACCCTTAACTCCTTTTACAAAATGCTCTGTACGCCCTCTTATTCTTACAAAATTTAAACTTGTCTTTACTCTATTCTAGCCTCTTTCCCGCTGTATTCCCTTCTCTAAAAAATCCAAAAGGAAAAACAAAAGAAAGCTGCTGCATAGAAAAATCAGTCCGTAGGCACTGGCCAGATTCCTTTCTCCGCTTTGAATATAGGGAACCATAATCAGGCTTAGGCTTTTTACCTTTCCCCCGCCTAATATCAAAGTCAAAATATACTGGCTCATGGACAGGATATAGGACATCATAAAGGCCGGGAAAATATAGGGATAGAGTAAGGGCAGGCTAATCTTCCAAAAAAGTCTTCCTCCCACAGCTCCCATGACCCTCCCCTGCTCTTCATAAAGCTTCATTTTTCTACTCATCCCTTCTTGCAGGAAACTTACCGCATAGGGCAGGGCATAAAGAACATGGGCCAGAAACACGGTAAGAAATGGATTGAAAATCTTTACTTTCAAAAATAGAATCTGAGCCCCCATGGCAAAAACCGTTGCAGGAATCATAATGGGGAAATTTACCAAAAAGGCAAGGATGCCCTTTCCCTTAATCCCCGCTTCATTTTGGTACTTGGCCGTGCAAAAAGCCACCAATACCGTACAAAGGGAAACCAAAAGAGAAAAGACCATACTGAAAAGCGTGTCCTGAAACAGAGCCTTCCTCTGAAAAAGAATGCTTTTAAAGCTTCGAAGAGAAAAGCTCGTAGGAAAGAGCTCCGGCCAGGCATAGCGTTCCGTAAAGCTGAACAATAGCAAAAAGAAAAGGGGCAGAACTAAGCTTAGGAAAAAAAGATTCCGAAAGAGACGGTAAAAAACGCTGCCGGCCCTTCCTTTTGATTTTATAGAATTCATAGCGTCTCCCCCCTTAGGTCTTCTTTTTCGGTAGAAATTTAAAGTAAAAGTAGCTTAAAAACAGAGAAAACAAAAGAATAATCCCGTTATAGGCTAAGGCCACCGGCCGCTGTAAAAAGCCCCTCTGTAGCTCCTGGTAGGACAGAACCGATAAGGCCTTGGGACTGGTGGCACCCAATAGATAGGGAAGGTCAAAGGCTCCGAAGGAGAAGGAAAAAATGATGAAAAAGGCCGATAAATACTGCCGTATGGATAAAGGCAGGGTGATTTTCCAAAAGGCTTGAAAGGGATTTGCCCCAAGGCATCTTGCCGCCTCTCCCGCCTTTTCATCCACCTGATAGGCCAGGGGCAGGGAGAAGAACAGGACAAAGGGCAGCTCCTTCCATAAGTAGGAAAGGATAATGCCTATGCCTTTCTCATCATACACCAGAGCCGGAAAATCTGTCTGGGAAGAAATCCAACCAAAGGAATAGAACAGTCTTGCCAAAAAACCGTTGGAAGACAGTAAGAATAAAAAGAATAATGCCACTAGACTATGGGGCATCATAATAGCGATTCTGAAAAAGCCTTCCAATCTTTTCCATTTTTCCCCATATTGTAAAAGAAAGAAGGAAAAAAGAATCGCCAGCGCCAAGGATAAGAAGGAAGAAAGTAAGGATAAACGCAGAGTATAGAAAATAGAGGGGATAGTATCCCCTCTATGCATGATTTCCTGATAATGCTCTAAGCTTAAGCCATTTTCCCCTAAAAAGCTTTTGATAAATCCATAGGAAACTCCCAAAAGGAAGATCGTGGACAAAAAAAGCTGGGGTAGAATCCACAAATAGGAAATCTTCTTTTTCATCTTATTTTCCGGCCACTTCTTCCTGCCAGATTTCCTCAATGATAGGAACCAGGCCTGCAGGCATTTCCGGTAAGCGCTTGTCTAAAAGAACGCTCTGCTCTAATACGCCCTCTCCCAAGTCTACCTTGGCAAATTTTTCCTGTACTTCCTTGGAAAGCTTACTGTTGTCCAATACAGGGATGGTCTTTAAGGTCTCATAACGGTTTAACTGCACATCCTCGGAAAGCATGGCATTGATGGCAACCTGGGCTGCCGCATTGTGCTTTGCATTCTTGGAGATGGCAATGTAGTTGGTGTTTCCGATGGTTCCCTTATCCCAGATAAAGGTCTGCATGTTGTTGGAGAAAGATCCGTCTGCAATGCTGTTGGATACAAGGTATGCAGAGTAAGTCATTCCCATAATCAGCTCTCCGTCAGCCACCATATTTCTCATGGTAGGCTCCTTCTCAGGATAGGTCTTTCCTTCCTTCCAAAGGTAGGGATTTAACTCCTTTAAATAATCCATAGCAGGCTGTACCAGCTCTTTTACCGCTTCCTTATCTTCCTTTACGGTCTGGAAGGGCTCCACGCCTACGATATCGTAAATGACATTTCTCACAAAGGCGGAACCTGTGAAATCCGGAAGGGCCGGATAAGTAATCTGTCCC
This sequence comes from uncultured Oribacterium sp., assembly GCA_963542215.1. GTDB lineage: Bacteria > Bacillota > Clostridia > Lachnospirales > Lachnospiraceae > Oribacterium. Next base: position 5,662 of record CAUTXF010000053.1, read on the forward strand.
GGGTGCTCCTTGGCATAAGCCAAAAGCTCTTTGGTATTCTTCGGGAAATCTCCCTTGGTCTTATCTCCGTAGAAAACCATCTGTGCCTTTCCGTAAGGTGCTTCATAGCCCTCAACGGGATAAGCAAAGTCCTTGTTGGTTTCCGGATCATCCTGATTGACCAGATTGTTAAAGTTGGGAAGATTTTGGGTAAATGGACCATAGAGGAAATCACTTTCCTTTGCGGTTTTAAAGTTCTCTCCGTTAATCCAAATCATGTCGATATCGGACTCTTTGGCTCCCGCTTCCTTCTCTGCGGAAAGCTGCGCTAAAATGTCTTCAATTCCCATGGGAACACGATTCAGGGTAATGTCATAATTTTTCTTTAGATACTCTGCGTAGTAGCCGTCTAACCACTGGTTTAAACGGTCATCTCCGCCCCAGCCGTAGAAGTTTACGGTCTGTCCCTTGGCTTCCGCTAGTAGTGCATCAAAGTCTGCAGAGCCTTCCGCCTTACTCTCCTCTGCCGTCTCTTTTGCTGCTGAGCTTTCCGTCTTGCTTTCTGCAGCTGTTGTCTCCGTGCTTGCCTTCTGACCGCCACAGGCCAGAAGCGCCATACTCATAGACAGCGCCAGGGCTAAAAATCTTTTTTTCATAGCTTTCTCCTATAATTCCTTACTATTCTTTTTTACTTCCCAATATCATGGAAAGAATTTTATGCTTTATCCTCTGCTTTTGCAGTCTCTCCATCGGCCTGAGCTTTCTTCTTAGACCGCTCCTCGTAAAGCTGTTTTCCAAGGGCAATCATAAAAGCAAGAGCAAACAAAATCAAAAGTCCTGTCACCAGCCATTTGGCTCCTCCGGTTAAAAAGCCTCCCACATAGGAATAGACTAAGGTGGCCGGAGTCTGTCCGATTCCCGTTGCAATAAAGAAGCCCCAGAAGGACATTCCGCTCAGTCCTGCCGCATAGCTTACAATATCAAAGGAAACGAAAGGCAGAAGTCTTGCAATCAAAATACTTTGCTTGCCGTGCCGTTTAAAAAAGGCATCAATCTGGTTCAAGGCGCCCTTGGAGCTCAGCTTCTCAACGAACTCTCTTCCGAAGGCTCTGGCGATAAAGAAGCTTAAAGCCGCTCCCGTCATGGCACTGGACCAGGAAAGTAAAGCACCCTTCCAAAAGCCGAAAAGAGCGGCATTTGCAAAGGTAATTAAAAAGGCGGGTAGCGGTGCAATGATGGACTGTAATACCATCAAAAGGAAGGAAATGACCGCTGCATAAGCTCCGTAGGAGGCCACAAATTCCTTTAGCTTTTGAAAGTCTCCCGTGGCAAAAACACGGAAGACTTCCTGCATAAAGCTTCTAAACGGGCTATAGAGAAAATAAGCCCCTATAAGAACAACTCCAAACGCTATGATTAAAATTCTTTCTTTCAGAAAGGATTTTTTCTCCATTACTTATCTCCCTTAGAAAAATCATAGGTGATTTCCTTGGTTCCGTCCAAGCAGTTCCAAACATTGGTATAGCCCTTGCTTGCGATATACTCGGCAGCCTTTGCGGAACGGTTTCCGGAATAACAATGGGTAATGATTAAGGTATTCTTATCATCAGGAAGAATAGCATCAATGGTCTTGGGATCATCCGCATTTACATTTACAGCGGTAGCAAAATGCTCCTTTTCAAAATCCTTGGCTTCTCTTGCATCCACCACCAAAGCATCCTTGGCCTTCTCCATAAGCTCAGCCCCTCTGATATTTCCAAAGGTGGTTAAGTCATAGGAATGCTTCTTTACGCCCTCTGCGTTATAAACCTTGGTAAAGCCGTCATTCACCAGGATTTCCGCAGCCTCTCCGGACATCTTACCGGAATTGCAGTACAGTACAACGTCCTTATCCTTCCAATCTTCAATCTTGGATACTTCATCCTTGAAGGTATCTAAAGGCATGTTAAGGGCAAATTTGATATGTCCCTTAGCATAGTCTTCCGCACTGCGAACATCGATTACTAAATACTTTTCCTTCTCGTCCTTATCGGAAACGATTTTCGCCAGGGCATCCCCCTTCATCTCCTTGACTTCAGACTTCTCCGCTGCAGCAGCTGTTGTTTTCTCAGCAGCCTTACTTTCTCCTGCCGCTTCACTTCCCGCTACGGTAGTTTCCTGCTTTGCGGCAGTCTCTGTCTTGCTTCCCTGTCCGCAAGCGGAAAGAGAAAGGGCAAATAACACCACACCTAATCCAAATAAGTTCTTTTTCATTACTTTGCCTCCTCAAAATGTGTAAACTTCTGTGCTTCCCGATACCGTCTTAGCTTTTCTTATTTTTGCACAAAAAAATAAAATGCTATTCTCTCGAACAGATTGCAGTATTTTTATGACAAAACATCGAAAATGGAATGCCGCTCGGGGATTTTCTTAGCCATTTTATCATAAATATACAGAAATTTATATTGTAATTTCTGATAGCGTAGCCTTAGTTATTTTATAATGCTATATCGTAAGACCCGAAATTAAATCTAAAACAGCTTCTTGCAGCATTCCTCCACCTCCGTCAGGAAGGGATCCTGTAAGTAAGCCTTGATTTTCCGGAAGGTATCTTCATTTTGCAAATCTCTTCCCTTCTTATATTCCGTATAAGCCATGGCGCACCAGGAAAGCCCCCGGATGCAGTTATACAAAATAAAGAGTGCCGTTTGCTCCTGTAAAGCCGGAAGTACAATGCCTCTACAGCTTTGATAATGCTCTAAGAAGCCCTTGATTTCCTTTTCCGAAAGGATGTAGTCCGTCTTCCAAAAAGTGGTGGTAGGGGTAAGAAAATGTCCTAAATCCTGGGCAAAGTGTCCGTAAAGAGGCTTTTCCCAGTCCACCAGATAATTCTTCTTCCCTTCCCCATTTATCAGGAAGTTTCCGGAGTTTAGTTCCGTATTGATAATGCAAAACTCTTCCTGCCTTAAAAGCTTTTCTCCCTTCACCTTTTCCTGCACCCCCTTCTTCCAAAGGGCATGAAGGCGGGAATATACGGATTCCTCCATAAAGGGGCTAAGCTCATAGACCCTTTGCAGTCTTGCGGACTCGGAAAGCATTTCTTGTAAAGGATCTTTAGCAAAATACAACTTATCTTTCCCTATGTCCTCTTCTCTATTGTACGGAAGACCGTGGATATCCGCCAGAATTTCCGCTCCAATCTTTAAGTCCTTGGCATAATCAAGGGCTACCCCTTCCAGAAAGTCCATCACAAGAATTCCCGGCTCCCCCAACTTTTCCCGGCAGTAATAAAGCTTGGGTGTCCTGCCGGACTTTTCCAAAAGACTCAAAGCATGGGCTTCATAAGAAATCTGCCGTTCCAACTGCATTTGTGAGCCATGATTCACCCGAAGCACGTATTTTTTTCCGGTATCCGGGTGGGTAAATACAAAGTTTTCGTTATACTCTCCCCTGGCCAGAAAATGATATTCCTCCCGTACTTCCGTCCCCAAGGCCAAAGCCTCCCTATAGCTGGGCTCTGCAATACGTTGTAAAAGCGCCGGTTCCTTAGCGAATGTCTCTGTATTCCTTTGCCAACTGTTCAATATCTTCTCCTTTACGATACCTTGCCCGAAGCCGGTTCATTTTCCACATTAATGAGAGCTTTTGGATAAAATTTCCCTGAAAGCGTCTATCACTGGTAATGATTCGCTTCTTGGCCAAATAAGGACTAATTCCCTGCTTCTTTAGATTCAGGGAAAACTGATAATCCTCCATTAAGGGAAGGATTGGAAATGCCCCCATGGCGAAGAAGCAGTCCCTGTCCACAAAGATGCCCTGATCCCCAAACATGACTTTTCTATCCAGCACCCTGTGATTACTGATAAGGCTGCAAATGCCCATTAAGGGGGAGGGATTTTTAAAACGAATGCCAAGACAGCCTGCCAAAGAATGCTTGATTCCCTCTCGGATTTCTCTCACGAAACCCTTGGGAAGGATGGAATCACAGTGCAGGAAGAAAAGAATATCTCCGGAGCTTTCCTCCGCTCCAAGATTCATCTGTATTGCCCTGCCCTTTTTACTTGGAATTACCCGGTACTCTCCGGAAAAATGATTTTCTCCTCCGTCTACGAACAAAATCTCCAATTCCTTTTTATAAGGGCGAAGCTGTTTTTCCATCCTCCGAACCAGTCTTCCCTCCTTGTAGCAGGGGATAATGACGGAGATTTTCGCATTTTCGGCCAATGCCTCTCCAAAAGCGGATTTCCGCAGGGCTTTATCATAGGGAAGCATGCTTCTGTATGCATTAAGATCTTGTCCCTCGTCCACATCTCTCTTCTTTTCCAAAAGGCTGAGGGGGATTTTGGACTTTTCTAAGATTTTCCTGGTATAGGAAAAGGGACTTTCTTTTGGAATAGGTCTTCTTGCTTTACCCTTAGGCATAGACCGGCTGTTCCGAAGGGAAGAAGCTGACAGTATGGTTCTATTTTCCTGCACCGCCTGATAAGAAAAACAGGCATGAAGCAGCTCCGGCTCTATCCTTCTTTGTAAACCAATGCCGTAATAGCCTTCATCAAGACTGGCTCCTAAGACCTGCCTTCCCTTTCTTCCCAGGGCGAATACTCGATGAAAATGCGCTTCCTCCATAAAGGGAATGTCCGCTCCCACAAGATAAGAAAACTGACTCCCTTGGGAAAAGCTGTAGCGAAAGGCATTTTCCATCTTCTCGAAAATATCCTTTCCCTCCTGTCTTTGGAAAGTCGCCTTGGGAAAAAGGGTTTTCAGGCAGTTTAAGGCTGTTTCCCAATGCTCCTTTGTAATGCCCTTGGGCAGATCATAAAACACAAGAAGAGAAACCCTCTTTTCCTTTCTTTCCAGCTTCTTCCATAGCGCGGAAAAATCCTTTAGAATTGCCCAATGGACTTGTAAGGCTCCTTCCTCTCCAATCCGAGGAACCAGCCTTGTCTTCGTTTTTCCTAAGATGGGAAGTCTGGTAAAGAGAATAAGACCATGAGCAGCTTCCATTTCCCCTCCTCTTAATAAAACTTATGCTTAAAGCGATTCCAGAAGGAATGGCTGTAGTCCGCCTTTTCTCCCGTCTCCAAGATCAAGGGCAGGAAATGCTCCGCCTCCTGATTTCCTTCCTTGCTAAACTGTCCGATACAGGTGGAGCAATAGCTGATTAAAGGCTTCTCCCCTCCCTGGGTGCTTTTTGCCATTTCCCTGGAAAGCTCAGCCTCCTGCACGAAGGCACAGCCTCCCATGCCGCAGCATTGCAGATTCTTCTTTTCGGAAATCTCTCCGGAGATAAAGTGAGACAGCCCCTCCATCCAAACTTTATCCTCCCGATCCGGACAGGGATAGAAGCAGCTATACTCTCCCTCTACCTTCTTGCCTATGCCCAATTCCTTCAGCTTCTCATAAACCGTGGTGATTTTTACATTCAGTTGATTTCCGAAATGATAGTAGCAGTTTGGGCATGCCAGCACAATCTCTTCGATACCGAATTCCTTAAAGCGTTGATTCAATCTCCGAAAAATGGCATTGGCCTCCGCTTCCAATCCCAGCTCCATCACAGGCTTTCCGCAACAATCATAGAAGGGGGGAATCCCTGCCTTTTCCAAGATGGAAAGAAGCTTCTCCAAGGTCTTTGGATAATAGGCAGGAAAATTACAGCCCGGAAAAAATACGGTCTTCGCACCTTTCGCTTTCCTATGGTTTTTAAAAAGGTAATTTTTCTTCTCCAGCAAAATCCCGCTGTAGCCCCTCTGCTTTAAGCCATATTTTCCTTCTTTCACCTGCTCCTTTCGGAAATCCAGAATAATCTCCCTTCCGTCAATCCCCTTGGGGCAGACTCTGGTACATTCTCCGCAAAGATAGCAATGATAAGCCAGTTCCTTTAGCTTCTCCGTATCTCCGATACAAAGATCATACTTTGTTAAAAACTTACATTTTCTTTTGCAGGCGTTACAGTGAATACACTCCTCCACCCGCTTATGAATCTCCCGTTTTTTCTTTTCCGCCATAAACTCCCCTGAACTATACTCTAGTTAAATTGTGCTAAAATCTAGTTTCTCATTCATTGCCAAAGCTTCGGAGAAGGCTTGGGAAAGTCCTGACATTTCCTAAGCCTTCTCTTCTTTCTCCATAGCCTTCTCTCTTTTTTTGAAAAAATACAGCATTCCCATCAAAAGACAGAATAAAACTCCTGCAGTCAAAAAATAGATCCAAGGATTTTTCTTTTCCTGCAAGCCGGCGAAGGCAATGGTATACATGGCTGTTCCCGGAATCATGAAGAGAAAACTGCAAACAAAGTACAAGGAAAAAGAAATGTCCGTAATCCCATAGGCATAGTTTTGTAAATTAAAGGGAAAGACCGGAATGGTTCTTGTGATAAACAAAAGTACAAGAAGATTCTTTTTTTCCTCTCCCATGAAATACCTGGCAATGTATGGATTTTGCATAAGCTTTGGCTTGATGCTGTCCTGCAAGAAATATCTTCCCATAAGAAAAGAGATTCCTGCGGAAATACTGGCTGCCAGAGTGCAAAGAACGGTTCCCCAAAAAGCATGGAAAACCATACCTGCTAGAAGGGCATAGCTGATACCCGGAAGAGCCAAAAAGGCTCCCGCCAAGGCACAGAGCAAAACATAGACCAAGGCCGCCAGGAGAAAATTCTCTTCCACCAGACTTTGTAAATACCGAAGCAAGTCTCCCTGAAAGATTTCCTTAACCGGTACCTTCCATAGTAGGACAAAAAGAAGCAAAAGAAGAATTAAGAAGCCCACTAATTTTTTCTTAGCCATACCGTCCTCCACAGATATGCTCCATAGCATAAAACCACCATAGCATTTTGTAAGAGCAGAAGCAAAATACTTAGCTCATATTCCCGCATTTTCAGGGTCATGGCAATAAAGAAATACCCATAGGAAAAAAGGAAGGAACAAATGCCATAGAGCAATAAGAGCTTGAAAGAAAGCTTAGGGGAAAGCTTGGAGAATGCTTTCTTTGTGAAAGCAAGAAATAAAAAGCTTAATATAGCCATTCCCAACAGCACCTTCCATTGGTGCAAGAAAAGGGGACCGATTTGAGGTCCCCTCCATTTGCTTCGTAAATACACCATATGACGGGCCATCCCCATCTTATGTTCTGTAAAATAATGAACAATATACAGCCCGGCAAGAGATAAGAGACTGATGATGCCGGATAAAACCGTAATTCCCTGAAGCAATAGTTTTTTCATTATTTTTTAGCCTTATCTGTGCTTAAGTCTTTTACCAAAACTTCCTTATAGTCACTGCTTCCCGGCTCTCCCAGCTGCACCTTATTCTCGCCGTCCATCTGCCATACATACCAACCGCCATCATAGAGGTAGGCATTCTTAAAGCCGTTCTCGTGAGCAATCAGGAAGGGAACAGAAGCTCTCCAACCTGTACCGCAGT
>CAUTXF010000054.1:0-12959 GCA_963542215.1 uncultured Oribacterium sp.
ATAGACTCTCTCATAAAATGCACAAAAGAATTCCTATCCTCAGCCGGAACTCGCAGATTATTGGCAAGTTCATAGATATCCTGATCTGCATATATTCTGCTAAGAAAGTAGAGATTTTCTAATAAACTTTCCTGAGGTGTATAGCCCTCAAGCCTAATCATTTCTTTTAATGTATCCGTATCTTTCTCTTTATCAAACGACCAGAGTTCTACTTCGTTGACATTTCGGTCTATAGAGACAGTTTGACCGATATCAAAAACATAAGCTATCTTTTGCTTCCCTTCACTTTCATATAAAATCGGAATACCTTTCTCTCCACGCATACCCGTTCGGTGAAACCTTTCCCGCCACATATCAAAGCTTGCACAAGCTACTGCTTTGGGATTTCTATTATAAATACTTAGCTGACTTAAAAAATCATATCTCTGATTGTTACCGATAACTTTTAGAAGCTTTAGATACTCTGTTTCAGAATCTAAAACTTCTCTTTTTACAAGCTCAATCAGAGCGTAAAAGTCGTTTGTCCGCATTTGACCTCCTTTTTGTTGCAATAAAAAAGGCGATGGATTATCGCCCTTTTTTACAATTCAGTAATTACTTCATTTTTTGAGAACCAATGTCAACTTTATTTCCTTTAATACCTGCTTATAAAGATTTAAGCCACGGCTACAGCACTCGCTAAAACAGTAAAATACAAGATAATAGATTAATAGTGAATCAACTATCCATAACCCAATTGGCATAATATCCTTCACTGTAAACATAAACTGAAGCACTGTTTTTCCTTCTTTCAATTCAGGTTGTATACCGTTTATCATTATTCCGGTAATAATGGGTAAACCAATACTAAGAGCAACAGCAGATATACCTTTGAAAATACTGTTTATAGCGGAAGACTCTTTATCTTCTAACGCCACACTAGACTGATAAATCTCATCAATAATTTTTTCTGTACGATGGATACCATTACTTATGAGCATAGATTCTAGAGCGTTAGTTGCTAAGATTTTATCTTCTTCTTTGAAATTCTTGAAGTGAATGACCATTCCTCTCCAAACAATTAATAGAATCAAGAAAACAGGAACTGCTAGATTAGCTTCTTTATCAATAAATATTTTGGTCACACCAAATCCTATCAGTAATCCGATTAACATCCATAAAAGTAAATCAGAATAAAAGGATTGAAGAATGCGTGGCTTATTTATTTCTTTTTTAATTGCATGACTTTCACTCTTTTTTTTTCTCTGAAGCTCCTCTTTGTACTTCTGATAAAGTAATTCTGCATTCCAATTTGTATATTCATCCCTCGAACACGAAGTATCCACCCCTGAATTCTGAAGTTCTATAAGTTTTCTACTCATTTGTTCAATATCATTTGCCACACTACTAAGTATTTTCTTGCTTTTGCCTACGCTCTTTTTTGCTAGAGCAAGTCTTTCTTCAACATTCTTCACTTGTTCTAGTATATCTGTTAAACTATTTTGTACTTCTTCCAAATCTACTTGTGATCCTCTACTGGCATCACTTTTACCTTGTATATTTTCCTCCATGATTGTTGTTTTCTCTCCTTTCTTTTAGGTATCTTTCTAAATAATACATTCATATCATACCCTCCCATTCAAAGCAACACTTACAATCCCCTCCAACACATTTACCACAATACTATTCCCTGCCTGCTTATAAAGGATAGATGAAGTCATACCTTTCCTCTTAGGATATACCGTCCTCAGCTTTTCAAAGTCTTCTTCATCAAAGCCCATTAGCCTGAAGCATTCCCTTTCAGTCAGGTAACGATACTTTCCATTTTTTAAGTCTACAATCCCGGAATTAGGGATTCTTACCTGCTTCGTAGTAATGGTATAGGCATATCGATTTATTACCCTAAGCTTTCCTTTGAAGTTTTTATTCTTGGGCTGTCCTCTTAGGTAGCAAAGCATGGACTCTTGTCTTACTTCATAAAGTTCCGAGACGTTTTTTTCTAAAAATTCAGAGATATCTCTTGTGGGAACAGGCTTCAGTTTAGAAAAGTCAAAATCATTTTTTCCTAACATACTTACCACAAAGATTCGCTCTCTTTTCTGAGGAATTCCAAAATCCATAGCATTTAAGATTGCATATTTGTTTTCATAGCCCAGCCTTTCCATTTCTGTTAAATAATGAAAAAAGGAAGCCCTCAAATTCTTATCGAGAACTCCCTTTACATTTTCCCAAATGACTATCTTTGGTCGCATGGCCATTTCTTCAATAATCCGTATCGTCTCAAACAAAAGACTGCTTCTTGTGCCACTCCCTCTTTCTCCTCCTTGCTTTAAACCGGCTCTGCTAAAGTCCTGGCAAGGACTTCCATGCATGAGTAAATCAATTCTCTGCTTCGGGGGATTGTAGCCAATAATGCTCTTTGGCTTAAAATCAGCATTATACAAGGCGTTATAGCTTTTCACACAATTCTTATCGATTTCCACATAGTCTATGACTTTATGCAGTATTTTTTGCCGAATCAATGCTTTTCGAATTGCTCCGATTCCCCCGAACAGCTCCAATACATTTAATGTTTCTATCTTCATCACCTCCAATAAAAAAGGGAACAAGATTTTCTCTCGTTCCCCTAAATGCTGTTTCTATATTGTTCCACCAGACTTTGAATCTCTTTTTCAATTCTTCGAAGAAACGCTTCCTTATTCTCTTTCCCGGAAGCAATGTCTGAAAGCTCCAATTCCCACTTCGCAGTGGTTTCTGCCGACTTAAACTTTTCCGCTACAATCGTGATTAGGTTAATGCCTTTATGCGTAGCCAGTAAGTTCTTTTTATCTCTTTCCACAAATCCTTTATAAATTAGGTTTTCAATAACTCCTGCTCTTGTTGCCGGTGTTCCTAAGCCTCTTCGTTCTACTTCTACAGCCTTGTCTATCATTTCCGTCCCTGCAAGTTCCATTGCCTTTAAAAGGGTATCTTCCGTATAATGCTTCGGTGCTGCAGTATATTTTTCTCTAAGCTCTGAACCTTCAAGATGTAAAATGTCTCCACTCGAAACACTTGGTAAGACAAGTTCCTCGCTCTTCTTCGCCTTATATGCTTTCAGGTACTTCGTAAAGCCTTCTTCTATAATTACCTTACCTGTACAGCTAAAGGAAAATCCTTCAACTTCTGCTATTACTTTAGTAAGACTTTCTTTAAGGGGATATCCTAAGCTGGCATAAAGCTTGTTTAGGATAAGCCGGTATACCTTTGCTTCACTTTCAGATAGTTTCGATAAATCCTCTTTCAAGGAACTAATGGTTGGAATAATTGCATGGTGATCCGTAACCTTTTTAGAGTTAAATACCGTCTTAATACGATCTGTATCAAAATCGTTTTTGCCCAAAATGCTATTGACGGTACTTGTAATCATATCTTCTGTAAGGCATCTGCTGTCTGTTCTTGGATAAGTGATAAACTTCTTCTCATAAAGGCTTTGTGCATAGTCAAGGGTTTGTTTCGCACTGTATCCAAAGAACTTGTTACACTCTCTTTGCAAAGTCGTAAGGTCAAATGGCAATTCCGGATTGGTGATTTTTTCTTTCTGCGTAACATCACTCACTTGAATGGTATTTTCGATCTTGTTTTTTAGTCGCTTTGCAGTCTCTACATCATCTATTCTTTCGCTGGACAAAGAAAAGCCATCGGTTAAAAGCTCTACCGTATAGTATTTTTCTTTTTTGAAATGAGCAATTTCATCGTCTCGTTTTACAATCATGGCAAGGGTAGGTGTCTGAACACGTCCTACGGAATAGTTTTGCTGATAAAGGCAGGAATACAGTCTGCTGATATTCATGCCCACCAACCAATCCGCAATGGCTCTTGCCTGAGCTGAGGCAAAAAGGGAATTGTACTCTGATCCATCTCTTAAATGAGAAAATCCCTCTTTAATGGCACTGTCTTCCATGGAAGAAATCCATAGTCTTTTCACCTTCTTTTTGCAAGAAGCTTCAGTATAGACCAGTCTAAAAATGGCTTCTCCCTCTCGTCCTGCATCGCAGGCATTGATAATCGTGTCAACACTGCTTTCATTCATCAGCTTTTTTAAAATGGAAAACTGTTTCTTCGTTGCCTTAGTGACCTCGTATTTATAGTCTTTTGGAAAAATCGGTAAATCTTCCATATTCCATTTTACATACCTACTATCATAGGCATCAGGATTTGCCATTTGGATTAGATGCCCAACACACCAGGAAACTTTATATCCATTCCCCTCCACATAACCATCTTTTTTATCATTCGCTCCTAAGACTTTGGCAATGGACAAGGCAACTGAAGGCTTCTCTGCAATTACTAATTTCATATCTTTTCTTACTCCTTTTTTCAAAAAAAAAAACAGGGTGGAAGTATGATTCTCTTCCACCCTGTAATCCATAAAACATTCTTTCTAAACGTATCGACTAAAGTTCCAAGTTTTACTCCTCTTCCTCATAGTCTTCCGTCTCTGCTTCTTCCTTATCCATGTCTTCTAACTCTGTTTCCATTACTCCTCCTTCTCTATCCTCTATTTCGCTTTCTTCATTACTATCTGCTTCTGAGAAGAAATTATCCTCTTCCTCAAGGCTTTCTACCGCCTCTGCTTCTTTCTTTTTTACTACCTTAAAGTAATAGGCAACTGCCATAACTAAAACCACTACAAAAATCAGTAAAACATAGCTTCCCATGCTTCCGCTTTCTTCCATTTTCTTTGGCTTTTGCTCTTCCTTACTTTCCTCTTTTTCCGGCTCCTCTTTGGTGATTGCCGGCTTGCTTTCCTTCTGTTCTACCATATTTAACAGATCGTCTTCCGAAACTTCTGTAAGAAGCATTACATTTTGATCCTTCTCATCATGATTAATAATCAGGTGGAAGACCTTTCCGCTCTTGGTCTTAAAGCTAATAAACTGTCTGGCATCAGCAGAAAATTGGTCATTCGCTTCTGTTTCGTTTCCATGATGAATCGGATAGGCATTGTTAGCATTATCAACATCTTCCGTAACTGTTGCCCTAGCCTCTCCCGGTAAGGTGGCAATTCCCTTATTGCTGTTTTTTTCTTCGTTGCTCCCCTGCTTTCCGTTTTCAGGATCTTTTGCCTCCAGTTTGTTGGGAAAGCGTACTTCTCTTTCTATCTCTTCCTTTACTTCCTGGGTGACTGTAGTCTCTGCATTATTTTCCTCTTCGGCTACGCTTTCCTCTGCAGCTTCCTGCTCATTAACCTGAGCATAGGACAGCATTGGATATCCATGCATGGTAAGCATGGAAGAAAGTACTGTAGTAACAATAAGTCTTTTCCACTTTTTAGTTTTCATCGCCATTCTCCTTTATTCTTTCCTCAAGCATCTCACTTTGTATTTTTTCTTCGTTTTGTATTTTCCCCTCACTTCTTTCTTTTCTTAACTTTTCCATTAAGTCAGCAATCGTAATCTTATTGCTTCTACATATCGCAATAATTTCTTCATTTTCAAGTTCCTCTTCTCGAATAAATAAAGGCTCTAATTTTTCATCAATCAGAGCCCTTTTATCCTTTAATCTTTGTATTTTATTTTTCACTAAAATAAGTTCCTTATTCACCTTTATCCGTCCTTTCTCCACTTAACGAACTCTTCCAAAACCATAAAAATGCTCCTTCCAGTATGGTGTATTGATACTAACAAAGCGTATCGGGTTTCCGGCATGAATCATCATGCCGTCTCCTGCATAGATACCGACATGAGAAATGGGTGTTCCGCTTTTATAGGTGTTTTTAAAGAAAATGATATCTCCGGCCTTTGCTTCACTTTTGGAAATGGGCATACAGTAGGATTTGTAAATATCGTAAGCCGTTGTCCTAGGCATATTTTTTACCCCGGAATGGGTAAAGCTCCAGCACACAAAGGACGAACAGTCAAAGTTATTCGGCCCATTTGCTCCAAAGACATATTTCTTTCCGATATGTTTCTCTGCTTCACTAAATAAGGCTTTAACAGACTCTTCATTGAAAGCAATTCCCGGATTTTCGAAATCAGGATTTAAAATCAACTCGGAAGTATTTGCATTTCCACTGCCAAAAAAGGATTCCATATTTCCTTTTGCAGAAAGTAAGGATTCATAGTGGCTTACATTATTCGGATGCTTTTCAAATATCTCCCTAATGACAGTATCCATCTCTTTTTTCTTTAAGCTTATAAACAGCTTTTTATACTCGTAAGGCACTAACCTGCTTCTACTTCGTATTTTCCCTTCCCTGTCTACATAAGTCTCCTTAACTGTTTTGTATCTGATTTCTATCTTTTCCCTATACGATAGGCTGTATATTCTTTGAAAAAGATCCTTTAGGATATCCTCAACATCTCTTGCCTTTTTTACCTCTCCATACCGTGAAGTAACATAGGATAAAAGCTCATGTACATTGTGTCCGATTTCTTTATCTTTCTGAATAATATACTCATCGTAGCCTGGGTGATTCTTCTGCACGGAATTCATTTCGTCCTGCAATCCTTCTTCCATGCTTTCAAATTGCTGATTGACTTCCGTAAGGACATTTGGATCCGATAGATAGCTTGTGCTAAGTACTCCACTGGAAGAATTCATCATGCCGGATAAGGACATTACAGAAAAATTCATAAGAAAAGTTCCCAAAATAATAAGACTTAAAAAGATAAGCATGAAGCCCTTGGCATTTCTTATCATGACTTCTTTAGAGCTTTTAATCGCTCCGAGCAGTCCTTCTTTCAGCCTATCCCTAAGTCTTGTCTTGTATTTACTCTGTATGCTTTCTTTCATCTGCCTTTTCTTTTGAAAACGCTTATAGGCATTTATCCTTTGAGAATCATCTGAAGCTTTCCTTGCACCTTCATTTTCTTCAAAAATAAGCTTAGACTTTCGCTCTTTGTTCTTCCTATTGTACTTTTCAAGTTGAAAGCCTTTCCTATCTCTTTTCTTCTCTGCATATCGCCTTGTCCCTCGAATGAGCTTTGCACTAAAATCAGCTGTCTTTTCTCCTGCTTCAACACCTTGATTGTCCTCACTCCCCTGGGATAAGTAATCTCTTACCGCTTCAGTTCCCTTGGAAAAGCCTCCCAGATAAGATACACTCCTTTTCTTTATCGCTGTCTTTGGCTTTTTTGAAACTTGTTTTTTCCCTGTCTTTGTAAGTTTCTCTTTAACTTCCTCTAGTGCCTCAGAGCCTTCTTTAGAAGGAAGCTTTTCTCCTGTCGTTGCTTCCGTGTTTCTTGTATAGAGATTCTCGCTAAAGTTCCTCCTCTTATGCTCAGCTCTTTTTTGTCTTTCTTTCCCAATATCTTTAACCAACTTCTTTTTATTGGGACTTCCCTCAGCTTTTGGATTATCTTTTTTAGGAATATCCTTCCCAAAAACCAACTTACTGTCTTTCTTTAGTATCATATCCTGAAAGCGTTCATGATTATGACGAATCTTCTTTCGAAAATCCTTGTCGGCTCTTTTCCTCATAGGCTACCCCTGTTCTTCCGGTTTGGTGGTCATCTTCTGATAAAGAATCGTATCTTTTGGAAACTTATCCAGAAACGGCACAATGGTATTCCCAAAGAAAAGAAGCCCCTCTCCTTCATTGGAATTTGTGACATAACGAAGTTGCGGTACAGAGATTTTCAGTTTCTTTGCCAAAATCTCTCGATCTCCCGAAGCCTGATTAAGCATGAGCACAAAATCCGTATTATCGAAAATATTCTCTATTTCCTTACTCATCAGTAGGTCTTTCACATTCTGCGTAATGCCTGTAGGAATACCGCCCCACTTACGAAACCTCTTCCAAATCTCTACAGAATAGGAAGCAGTCTGCTCTTCTTTTAGCAGTAAATGAAACTCATCAATATAATATCTTGTGGCCTTATTTCCTCTGTTCAAAGAAACTTTGTTCCAGACCTGATCCTGAATAACCAGCATACCGATTTTCTTTAATTGGCTGCCAAGCTCTTTAATATCAAAGCAAAGAAGCTTTTTGTTTAAGTCTACATTGGATCTATGGTTAAAGACATTCAGGCTTCCTGATACATAGATTTCCATTTCCGTTGCCAGTTTCTTTCCTACTTTTTCTTCCTGCCCTTTCAACATATCGTAAAGGTCTTGTAAAATCGGCATATTCTCTGCACACGGATTTTCAAAATATCTCTCATAGATTTTCGGAAGACAGCGGTCAATAACCGACTTTTCTTCTGCCGTAAGCCCGCTCCCTCCTACCACAAGCTCCAGCATAGACATAATGAAGTTTGCTTTATCCTTTAGTGGTGCATCCCCGTCTCCATAGTTCATGTTGATATCTAAAGGATTCAGATAGTCTTTGGACTTACTGCTTACCTTAATCACCTCTCCATGAAACTGCTTCACCAGGTTTCCGTACTCTCCCTCAGGATCACAAATAATCACATCATCATTGGTAATCAAAATGGCATTTGCCATTTCTCTTTTGGCACTGAAGGATTTACCGCTACCCGGTGTGCCTAAGATAAGCCCATTCGGATTTTTCAGCTTTTTTCTGTCTGCCATAATTAGGTTATGGCTTAGAGCATTCAGCCCATAGTAAAGGCTATTTTCAGAATTGATAAAAAGCTCCTCTGTAGTAAAGGGAATAAATACAGCCGTGGAAGAAGAAGTTAAGCTCCTATTGATTTCCATCTGATTTAGCCCAAGGGGAAGGGCACTCACTAAGCCCTGTTCTTGAGCATGATCCAGTCTCTTAATCTTGCAGTTATGTTTGTTGGCAATGGAACTAATCTTTGCAATCGTATTCTCCAGCTTCTGCACTGTTTTTGCGAAATTAAAAAAGACAATGCTTACCACAAACATTCTCTCATCTCTTGTCTGTAAATCTTTTAAAAGGCTCTTTACATCTTCCCCGTAAGTGACTAGGTCTGATGGCAAAATATCCATATCGTAACCGCTTCTTACTGCCTTTTTATTTTCTTCAATTCGCATTTTATCAAGGTCTGTATTCTTTCTTTTTACCATCTTGATTGCTTCCGACTGATCAATCGCCTGAATATGAAATGAAATACTGATATTGTCATCAATATCCAAAAATTCAGAAAGCATACGGTCTGAAAGCTCACTGGCCAGAATTTGAAAATGGCTTGTTGCCCCGATAAACTTACCAAACTTAAAATACCTGTTCGGTGTAAAGTTAAACATATCGGGAACTATATAGGACTTCGTGCTTTCCTTTTTCTTTAAATCCTTGTAAGAAAAGGAAAAGTTCTTATCCGGATTTAGCATATCATGTAAAATCTTCAGTCTCTCTTCTCCATTTAGGCTTTCTGCCCGAACTCCCATATTTTTAAAGCCTGATAAAATGTCAATTTCCAGTCTTTCCAGCATGGCACTTGCCTGTTCCAAATTATCGGCTTCTACGGTAAAGCTGATGTACTTTGCCTTTTTCAGTCCATTATTTCCTTTTACAATCTGGCTTTTTAGCATTTCCCTAAACTCCAGTCTTAAGGCATCAAATCCATCATGCTGATCCGGTATCTGCATAGACGCTTGAACTTCCTCATTTCTTCCAATCTGATTGATATAGGAAAACTCTATGGCAACACTTGGATCAAAGGAATTTAGGAAATTGGCAAACTGATTAAAAATCAAGTCTCTGTCCTCATCTAAGGCAAGCTGGTAGTTAATATCCTGAAAGGAAATAGTCTTACTAAAATGCCTTTCATCAAGCTGGCAAATGCCATTTTTTAGAAGTCTGATATAGGGCAATGTGTCTTCTACGGTATAACGCTTTGGCTCTTTCTTAAGAACCAACTTTAAAAATCCTTTGCTCTCCTTAGAAACTGTCAGCTTACTATGGTCTTTCTCCTGTAGTCTTCTTTTTAATGCCCTTTTGTTTTTCTTTAAAATGATTGTTTGCAATCTTTTTTTGTTCTGCAAGGTAAACCTCCTTTCTCACTCTTTTCCCCGGTTGATAAAACTTATGAAGATATATGAGCTTAAAATACTGTTCGAAAACCAAGCCATCTTTTTCAAAAAGCGTAATAAAAAATACCGGAAGGGTGGCGGTAATCAAAAACAGGACGGCAATATCGTTTGGCACCAGTTTCCGTACAAAGATATAGGCTGAAAAGCCCAACAATCCTGCAATGGAAAAGCCGATAAGCTGTCTTTTCGTAAGATTAAAGGCAACTTTTGTTTTCACTCTCTTTAAATCCTTTGGAATCGGTACATACGCCATGGCTTAGATCCTCTCTGCTCTTTCCTTGGATAATTCTTCCATATGCTCATATACTGCTCCAATTTCTTCCTGAATTCTTGCAATATCCCCTTCCGTCCTTCTATTGTGTCTTTCCTGCGTTAGCTGGAGATTATTTTGAGAAGCAATTAGACTCTCATTCACCTCCTCTAAATCTTCCAGCCTTTGATTTAGGCTAATCCATTTGATAACTGCCAGACTTACCAAAACCATTGTTCCTACTAAAATTCCAGTTTTTCTTTTGTTCATCTTCTTCCCTCTCTTTCTCTAATGTGCATTTAATACACTCTTTGCTAATGTTCCGCTCTTTAGCATCATGAGCCCCAATAAAACTGCATAGCAAAGAATCATCATTGTACTTTTGTGCATATCCGTAATTTCTATCGTTTTTACCAATACTGCGTATATTCCAAGGCAAACCATGATAAAGAGTCCTTGTAGTCCCAGGGCAAACAAGCCTTTAATGTAGTTCGTTCCAATCTGTCCCCATTCCTTATTTCCCATAGTGGCAAAGGGAATTGCCGAGACAGAAGCATAAACATAGATTTCAAACATTCTCCCGTAGACAATGACCATGACTAATATAGAGATTGCTTGCATGGCAACTTTGATTAAAGAGATTTCAAAAAGAATCGTTATAAGCTCCCCTAGCGTTTTTCCCTTTATGGAATCCACCATAGCGATAATTTCATCTCCTGATACAACAGCAGTTGTATTGATGACTCCCGCTGCCTTATTGACCATATTTTGTGCCACATCAAAAACCGCCATGGAAAACTCAAAGGAATGAGACACTAACCAAACAGCAATCCACATCTTGATAATGTATTTGAAAAACTCAAAGGTATCGGTATCCTGCATATTATTTTTCTGCATAACCATGTTGATAAGTTCAATACATAGGATTGCTGTTATGATTAGCCCGGCTATCGGAATAATGACGGTATCGTTAATGCTTTTAATGAATTGAAACACATCACTATTCCAGCCCATTGGCGTTTGTCCTACATCTGTTGCCACTGACCCAACCTTATCGTTTAGATCAAGGAACATAGACTCTAAGTTTGCTTGGATACTGCCCAGTAGAAGCTCTCTGAAAAACTCTTCTATCTTGTCTAATATCTCAAACATACTCTCTCCCTTTTACTTAATCACATTTGCAAGAAGCGGAATTAACTTTAATCCGATAAGGGCAATGCCTCCCCCTGCCATAAGCTGCTTAATACCTTGGGATTTTGCTCCGGGATTATCATTTCCATATCCCTCCATTAGGTTAATGACTCCCCATGCTCCAAGTCCGGCTCCTACTGCCATAACCAAAATCTGTAATACATTGACTGCTTGAACAAAAAAATCCATATTTATTCCTCCTCGTTTTCTTCCTTCTTTTCAATCTTGTTGTAAGACTTCACCAAAAAATTCTTGTACTTCTTTCCTTCCTTTTCACGCTCCTTAAAGTAGCCAAAGACATGAATCAGATCGCCTTTCTGAAAATCTCTTGCTTTCTCCACCTTGTCACCGTAGGCTGAGCAATTGATGTATTCCTTACCCTTCCCATACTTTTTTACAAGCGTGAAATTGACAGCCTCCACTCTCTCGCTATCTCTTTCAAAACTTGTAAAGCTTGGATCATCGAGCAGATTGGCATTGATATTAATCATTTCTTCCTTCATTTATAAATTCTCCTTTTCCATGAGATACCGCACGTTTTACAAGCGATATTTACTTGAAATAAAAAAAGCGACTGGAAGTGTTTCTTTCCAATCGCTCACTAACTTAGTATTTCGTTTTTTAGGTAGGGCTTCTATTCCTTATCATTGTTCCTCCTTTTTAGGTAATAAAAAAGGCGATAGAGTTTTTTCTATCACCTTTCAGCTTATAAAGAATCGACCTTTTTAATTATCTTAATATAATGAAAAGGATTTCTACATTTGAATTAAGCTTAAATATTTAATCTCAGCATATGGTAGATTTGCCTGCCTTGCATAGCTATTATATTCTAAAGCCTTCAATTTATTACATGGAACCCCAACTCCATATCTATAAATATCGCTTAATCTATCAGCAGACCATACATAGTTACATTTTAAAGTTTCTTCAAATAATTCAATAGCCAACTTTGCATTTTTTTCTACTCCAAGCCCTGATATATAGCATTCTGCTAAATAATATTTTGCAATAACCAACCCCGCCTCAGCTGATGACTTAAAACAGTCCACCGCTTTAAGAATATCTTGTTGAATTTCAGGTGAACAGAATAAAGACATATAGCCAACTTGAAATATTGCTTCTTTATGTCCCTTCTCCGCAGCTAAACTAAATTCACCGAACGCTTTCCTTAAATGAAGTTGTTCATTAGAATTCAAAGCTTCTAATCCTTTAAGAAATTCTTCTTCTCCATCCATTTTAAATAGATTTGCCATTGTCGTTCTCCCTTTCTTAAAAAAACTTATTACATCTGTTTCTAATTCTGATTATTATAGCCGTATAATAAAGGTTTTTCCACTTAATTTAGCCTTTCCGCTCCTCTTTAAATAACTCTCTACATCAAACCTATTTTTCTTATCATAGTCCTCTAATAAGCTATAGTTTTTATGCTTTGTTATATCATACTTATCCGAGAAAAAAGGTCTGACACCTCTAAGCTGAAAGATACATTTTCCACCGTCCATCACTGTTATCTCGTCTTGGCTCATTAGATCTTTTCCGGTCTTTTGATAGTTCATGGCAAAGCTGTTCTGATTGGACTTGGTTTCCGAGATAT
>CAUTXF010000055.1:0-12825 GCA_963542215.1 uncultured Oribacterium sp.
AGGCCTCAATCTCCGCAATAAAATCATCGGAAACCTTTTCTCCGTTTTCATTGATGACCTTAAGACCATTGTCATAGAAAGGATTGTGGGAGGCGGAAATCATTACTCCGCAGGAAAAGTCTTCGGAACGAACAATATAGCTAACGGAAGGCGTAGTGGTAACATGCATCAGATACGCATCTGCTCCCGCAGCGGTAATTCCTGCGGAAAGAGCATATTCAAACATATAGCTGGAGCGTCTGGTATCCTTACCGATAACAATACGGCACTCCTTTGTGCCTTTGTTCGAAAAATAATAGGCCAAGAACTTTCCCACCTTAAAGGCGGTATCCGCTGTCAAATCCACGTTAGCCTCTCCACGATAACCGTCTGTTCCAAAATATTTTCCCATCTTTTCTCCTTAACTTTTTTGCAAATTGAACCGGTACATTTTTTCATTCCGGCTTGAAATATATTGCTATTCCCTACTACCGGGTTCTTCTATCCCTTATTTTTGGAAAGGGACCTGTCTGCCGAATCTGCAAACAGGTCCTCTCTCCTTTCTATAAAAGAAAGCTTCTTTATTCCGCTTCTAACGCCTGTAAATAACGCTTTAAAGCATCCTTCCAATGAGGAAGGCCCTGAAATCCCTCTCTCTTAAGCTTTTCTTTACTCAGTCTTGAGTTAAAGGGACGTCTTGCTCTACTTAAACCGTACTCCTCCGTAGTAACGGGAATCACCTCCGTAGAAAGTCCCGCCTCTTCGTAAATGGCCTTGGTAAAGTCATACCAGGAAATGTACTCCCCCTCATTGGTAGCATGATAAGTACCGTACTTTTCCGTCTCCACCATATCCACCAAAAGTCTTGCCAGGTCCAAGGTATAGGTAGGACTGCCCACCTGGTCGGAGACTACCCGCACACTGGGGTGCTTCTTTCCTACCGTAAGCATGGTCTTAATAAAGTTCTTTCCATTTAAGCCGAAAACCCAGGCAATACGAACAATAAAATGCTCCGGTAAAACCTTTCGAATCGCCTCTTCTCCCGCAAGCTTGGAAGCTCCATACACATTAATGGGATGGAAATCTCTTTCCTCCTCTTCCCAAGGCTTTGTTCCCTCGCCGGAGAAAACATAGTCTGTGGAAAGATAGAGCATCTTCCCCTTTAAGTCCTTCATGACCTTTGCAAGACTTCCGGGAACCTCTCCGTTAATACGAAAAACAAAATCTCTTTTCTCCGGATCCTCCGCATCATCCACCGCAGTCC
The DNA here is from genome assembly GCA_963542215.1 of uncultured Oribacterium sp. GTDB lineage: Bacteria > Bacillota > Clostridia > Lachnospirales > Lachnospiraceae > Oribacterium. The sequence goes on from CAUTXF010000055.1 coordinate 1,244, forward strand.
ATGCGGCACAGTGAATCAGACAGTCAATCTTCTCTGCGGTAAGAATTCTTCTGGCTTCCTCTTCATTGGTCAGATCCAGTCCCACATAGGGCATCCTGCAAACCGGACTTCCATCCATAATGCCCACATACTCAGACTCAATCCCGGAGCCTACCGCCTCTATCCCTCTTCGAGCCAACTCATTCATCACGTCATGGCCTAACTGCCCATTAACGCCGGTAACGAAAACTCTCATGCTTATTCTCCATACTGCTTCTTATAATAATCCTGATACTCTCCGGAAATGATGTGCTCCCACCAGTCCTTATGATCCAGGTACCACTGAATAGTTACGGGGATTCCGGTATCAAAGGTATATTCCGGCTTCCAGCCAAGCTCCGTCTCCAGCTTCGTGGGGTCGATGGCATAACGCATATCGTGTCCCGGACGGTCGGTAACATAGTGAATCAGGGATTCCGGCTTGTCTAAAGCCCTTAAAATCGTCTTCACAACCTCAAGATTGGTTCTCTCATTGTGTCCGCCAACATTATAAACCTCTCCCACTCTTCCTTTCCGGACAATGAGGTCGATAGCCTTGCAATGGTCGGTTACATAGAGCCAGTCACGAACATTCTCTCCCTTGCCGTAGACAGGAATGCTTTCATTGTTCAGCGCTCTGGAAATTACCAGCGGAATCAACTTCTCCGGGAAATGATAGGGGCCGTAGTTATTGGAACAACGGGAAATGGTCACCGGCAGTCCGAAAGTCCTGTGATAGGCCAGTACAAAAAGATCCGCACTTCCCTTGGAGGAAGAATAGGGAGAAGATGTCTTGATGGGGGTATCCTCGGTAAAGAAAAGATCTGTTCTGTCTAATGGCAAGTCTCCGTATACCTCATCGGTGGATACCTGATGATAACGCTTTATACCGTACTCTCTGCAAGCATCCATCAGGCAAACCGTGCCCAAAACATTGGTCTTTAAAAAGATTTCCGGATCCTTTAAGGAACGATCCACATGGGACTCCGCCGCAAAGTTAATCACCACATCCGGCTTTTCCTTTGCAAATAAATCAAAGATAAAAGCTCTATCCGTAATATCCCCCTTGATAAAGCGATAATTTTTCTTTCCCTCTAAGGGAGCCAAGGTTTCCAAATTTCCTGCATAGGTCAGGCTGTCCAGGCAAATCCACTCCTCCTCGGGATAGGCATTTACCACAAAATGCATGAAGTTTCCTCCAATGAAGCCTGCGCCTCCGGTTACGATTGTTTTCATCTTCTCCTCCTACTGCTCCTCGATATATTTTCCGTCTAAAACATCCTTTAAGTACTTGCCATATTCGTTTTTCTTTATAAGCTCATAGGCCTCCAAAACCTTTTCCTTGCTAATCCAGCCATTACGATAGGCAATTTCTTCAAGACAGGCAATCTTTCTGTGTTCATGGGTCTCAATGGTGCAGACGAAGTTGGTGGCATCCACTAAGGACTCATGGGTTCCGGTATCCAACCAGGTGAAGCCCTGCCCCAAAAGCGCCACATCCAGCTCACCCTTTTCCAGATAGATACGGTTCAGGTCGGTGATTTCCAGCTCCCCTCTCTTGGAAGGTTTTAAGCTTTTCGCATAGTCCACAACCTTGTTGTCGTAGAAATATAAACCGGTTACACAGTAGTTGGACTTGGGCTTCTCCGGCTTTTCCTCAATAGAAATTGCCTTTCCGGCCCCGTCAAACTCCACGATACCGAAACGCTCCGGATCATCCACATAGTAGCCAAATACAGTGGCACCATGCTCCTTTGCCACAGCCTTCTTTAAGATTTCTCTAAAGCCTCTTCCGGAGAAAATATTATCTCCCAAAATCATGGCCACCGGCTCTCCTCCGATAAACTCTTCCCCGATTAAAAAGGCCTGCGCCAATCCGTCCGGAGAGGGCTGTACCGCATACTGTAAGTTTAAACCGAAAGCCTCTCCATCCCCTAAGAGCTCCTGAAATCTGGGTGTGTCTGTAGGTGTGGAAATAATCAAAATATCCCTAATCCCCGCATCCATCAAAACGGACAAAGGATAGTAAATCATCGGCTTGTCATATATCGGAAGCAATTGCTTAGAAGTCACCCTTGTCAGCGGATATAATCTGGTGCCGGAACCTCCTGCAAGAATAATACCTTTCATGGTTTTTCTCCCCTCTTAAAATAATGCATACTGCTGTAAATTTTAGCATAGGCAAAGCAGATATACAAAGGCTTTTTCCGTTAAATTCGCTTAATTTTTATAGGCGTTTTTTTAAGAATTTTTATAAGCCTGTATCCATCATAGACTATTTTTCAAAAATTCTCTTCATACCTATCTCTACCTCTTATTTTTTCATAAACTCTTTACCCTAGCTTTGCAAGGCATTTTCTCCTATGTTACACTAATAAAATACAATACTTTGCAAAAGGAGTTTAGCATGGAAAAAGCTTTAATCGCCATGAGTGGCGGTGTGGACAGCTCTGTTGCCGCAGCGCTTATGCAGGAAAGAGGATATGATTGTATCGGCATCACCATGAAATTATACGATAGTGAAACCGGACAGGCCTGCCGTAGCAGAACCTGTTGTACCTTAGAAGACGTGGAGGACGCAAGACAGGTGGCCTCCACCCTTTCCATGCCCTTTTATGTTTTGAATTTTAAGGACGATTTTCAAAAGAAAGTCATTCTTCCCTTTGTGGAGACCTATGAAAATGGCGGAACCCCCAACCCCTGTATTCGATGCAATCGTTTTATGAAGCACGATAAGCTTTATCAAAGGGCGGAGGAACTCTCCTGCTCCTACATCGTGACCGGACACTATGCCAGAATCGAAAAGGATGAAAACACAGGGCGATATCTCTTGAAGAAGGCAAAAGACGAGAAAAAGGATCAAAGCTATGTGCTCTATTTCTTAAGTCAGGAACAGCTGGCCCATACCCTCTTCCCCTTGGGAGAATACTCCTCTAAAGAGGAAGTCCGGGAAATTGCGGACAAATACGGCTTTATCAATTCTGATAAACCGGATTCTCAGGATATTTGCTTTGTGACCAATGGAGATTATGGAGATTTTCTGGAAAAGTTCCGGGGAAAGCCTTATCCCAGCGGAGACTTTGTGGATGAAAACGGAAAAAAGCTGGGAGAACATAGAGGTACTGTCCGTTACACCATCGGTCAAAGAAAGGGACTGGGTCTTTCCCTAAAAAAGCCCATGTATGTTTCCGGAAAAGATATCGAAAAAAACCAAGTGATTCTTTCCGAAAAGGAAGGACTATACTTTGAAGGACTTTTGGCCAATGACTTTAACTGGATTACTCTCCCACCTACAGGAGAAAGAACCGTAGAAGCCAAAACCCGCTATAACGGAAAGGCTGTTCCCGCAATCGTCTCTGTCCGGAAAAATGGCGACGTCTTCCTACGCTTTCCGGAAAAAGAAAGAGCCGTAACCAAAGGCCAGGCCGTGGTGCTTTATGACGGAGACTTAGTTCTCGGGGGCGGAACCATTGTGGAAGGCTATAAGAAGTTATAGGTAAAGCTATAAGAAGCTATAGGTAAAGCTATAAGATAAGGCTATGGAATATTGCAATAAAATAAGACTATAGAGTATAGCATTAAAATAAGATTTTGATCTATATTAGCAAATTACAGTCTAGATCGACAAAAGTGTCACAGAAAACCTCGTGACACTTTTTCAGTAGAGTAGAATTTTAGGCATCTCTATGCTTTCATGAGTATAGGTCTGAAAGGGGGTAGTCTGAGCCCGTCGGTACTTGCGAAAAACAAGAGAATCGCAGTTTTTCGCTTAGTATCCGCTACGAGGCGAAGCTAGCGAAAGCGTGCCCCCGCTTAGACCTATACTGCATGAAAGCATAGTATGAAAATATACTCATTTCTCTCTATACATACAAAGCTTCATCAGAAAGCTTTGCCTTATGAATCAGCAGAATGCCTCCCCGTTCTCTTCCCTTAACATTGTACAGGGCTGTATCTGCCGCAAAGGTATAGTCCCAAACCCTGTTCTTTTTCAGTGGAACGGAATTTCGGATTCCTTGGGAAATGGTCACAACTCCTCCTCCCACTTCTTCCGAATGTTGTAAGTTTAAGGCTTTCACCGAGTCTCCCAATTCCTTGGCATAGCTTAAAAGCTCTTCATCCTGCATATTCTCATAAATCAGAACAAATTCATCCCCGCCGTAGCGGGCAGCGTAGATGCCGGGATGCTTTGCACAGAGCTTCTTGATTTCCCCGGCCACCAAACGAAGACATTCATCCCCGGCCTGATGACCGTAGCGATCATTGTACTGCTTAAAATAGTCTAAATCCACCATTTCAAAGCCCACAGGAGTTCTGGAATTATATGCTCTCTCAAAGGCGGCATCCGCAAATGTACTCAAATGATAACGGTTGGGAAGGCCGGTTAATTCATCATGGTCCGCTTTCTGGGTGAGGCGAACATTTTCCTCCTCCATAAAGGCATTCTGCTCCTTTAAATCCTCCAAATCCTTCCGAATTTTTAAGGCAAATAAAAAGGCATTGACCTTTTCCACCTCCTGCTGCTTCACCATCTCATAGTAGTGATATGCAGACTCATTTCTGGATTTCTCATCGGAAATCTTGTCAAAGTACCGTAGCTTGGATTCTAAAAAGCGTTTCTGCAATTCCGGAAGATTGATTTCCGAAAGCTTTCCCTCCAGAAGACGCAAAACCTTATGACATTCCTTAAGCTTATCAATTTCCAAAAAGAAATCTGCCAAATCACACACATCCTCTATCATGTGGGTCCGAAGAGCCGTCATTACCGCCCGATTTACAAAACGTCGAATCAAAAAATCCCGCTCCGATAGTTTGTCCTCAAAATGAGCAAGGCGAATAGAAAAGCTTAAAATGTCGATACCGGACAGCAACTCTCCGGGATAGGGGGAATTCTTTGCCAGGGTCAGGACAGATTCCAGGCAAGCTCTTGCCGCCTGCACATCCCGACTTCTGCTTAAATAGATATTTCCCAGGAAGATATAAATGCTCATCATATTGGAAACATACGCACTGTCTACGGTAGTTCCACTAATGTCATAGAGGGCTTCTTCGGCGTAATAGCGACCATGATCATAGTCATTTAAGCTAAAATAGAGTCTTGCAATATTGGATTTCACAATACCGCTGAGGCTATTATCCGCTTCTTCCATCTGCTCATAATACTTTAAGGCTGTCATATAATAATCTAGTGCCAGAGCGAAGTTTCCTCGTAAAAACTCCGTGATCCCCAATAGATTATGAGAACGGGTCAAAAGGGAAAAATCCTGTACCTCCTGCTGGGATTTAATGGCTTTGGAAAGATAAAGTTGCATTTGATCCACGTCAAAATGAAAGCTATAGTATGCATCAGCCAACTGATAATACACATAGCCCTTCAAAGATTCATCCTCTAATTTTTCCGCCATTCCAAGAAGGTATCCTAAGCTGTGAAAAATCCCCTCATCAAATAAGGTATATTGTTTTTCTATTAGTAGGGATAGATCTTGTATTTCCTTTTCATATCCGCTAAAATCCATAAATTTTTCCTTTTGAACGAGCTGCCTCAGCATAAACCGTAGCAACCGTTTAAACGAGATATCGCACGCTTTGCGAGCGATACTCGTTATGAATAATAATCCGACCTATTATAACAAAAAACCCTCCTTAGCAAAAGAGGGTTTTTCTAAAATAATTATTATCGCCTTGAATCTCTCTTCTAATGAGGATCCTCCGCATCAATCGCTCCGTTAAAATTCGCCGGAGCAAGGGCTGAAGTTTCCGGTGCTGCTGTTGCGGGATTTTTTTCCGCCGTTGTCTGGGCAGTCGTAGCACTTGTACTTTCCTTTGTGGATTTCGTACTTTCCTTGGTGGATTTTGTGCTCTCCTTGGTAGAGTTTGTGTTGCTTTTCTTCGTAGAAGAACTGCTTTCGCTGCTACTCTTCTTGCTTTTTGTACTTTCCGTACTGCTTTTCGCCTTAGTCTCTGCGGACTTTGAAGCGGAAGTGCCGGCGGATTGGGTACTAGCCGAGCTTTGTACTACGGAAACGCTGCTTTCCGTACTTGCAGCCTGTGTTTCCGTTGCCACAGGCGGGAAATGCTTATACTGTATACCATTTCCTCCGGCAACATCCTGACCGCGAAAACGAATCATCTCCGAAACGGTAACCAGCTGATATCCTCTGGCCGTTAGTTCCGGAATAATCGCCTTGCAGGCCTCAGCTGTAGACAGGTATAGGGCATGCATCAACACAATGTCCCCATCCTTTACCTGACTCAATACAATCTGCTTGGTTTTTTCCGCGTCCCGAGAACGCCAATCCTCCGTATCAATAGACCAGAAAATCAGAGGTTTGCTTACTGCTGTTTTCACGTCTGCCGTGTAATTTCCACCGGGAAGACGTACCAATGCAGGAGCAACGCCGGAAGCATTTTGAACTGCCTGATCCGTCTTATCGAACTCATTTCGAATATAGTCCACACCTTTTTTACTCAAATGAATATCATGATCATAGGAGTGATTTCCCACCTCATGGCCACGCTCCACAGTGTTCTTAATATCCTCCGGGAACTTTTCTACTCGCTGTCCCACAACAAAGAAGGTAGATCTTCCATTCACCTTCTCCAGCTCATCCATCAAAATGCTGTCCACCTGCACATCCGGTCCGTCATCAAAGGTCAAAGCCACCATGGGTTTGCTGGGATCGATATATCGCCCGCCGGATAGCACAAGACCATTGTCTTCACTGGCACTTTCTGCGGTTTCCGAAGCACTTTCCTGCCCTTCTCCGCTTTCTTCCGAAAGCTCCTCCGAAATGGAGCTCTCCGCCACCGTCTCAATAGCTCCTTTTTGCTCCGTTCTGCTCTTCTCGATAAAATGTACAATTCCGGCAAAGGCCTTAAACACCAAGAACATAAACACCAAGGCTACACAAGCGAAAAGTATCCGAACATTTCTTACCGCTTCTCTTCTCTTCTTGATTCTTGCCTTTCTTCTTCTATATTCCCGTCTCTCCTCTTCCGTTAAGCTTCGAGGAATTCTATTTCCTCCGGTACTGCTCCTTCTCTTTGCACTGCTGTTAAGCTTGCTCTGTCGTTCTGCTCTATATTTATCGCTTCGATTACGAAATTTTCTCTCTCCGCTGTCTATATTTCTCTTGTCCGCCATGATTAACCCTTCTTTTTTAGTTCTGCCATTTCCCTCTTACTATACCACAGTTTTTTCCAAAAAAAAGGAAGAGTTTTTTAAGACTTGTTAATCCGAAGCATTTTTATTAGAATACTAGCCGAGAAGAAAAAGGAGTATAGCATGGATAAAAAAGGAATTGCGGAAGTTAAAAAGTGTTTCAAAAAAGAAGATTGTCGTATTGACCGTATGGTTAGTTGCTTTGTAAATGAAGAGGGAGAAGTTATTTCTCGTTTCTCCGACTCCTTCTATGCTTTGGAGGATAAGGAATTGTTTAAATATTGCGAGCTTTTTAAGCAGTCTCTTTCCGGTAAGCTTGGAAGAAATCTCTATACCCTGGCTTTCCCGTTAGAGGAAGAAAAGGAAGGGGGAAAGCAACAGGAGCTCTATCAGCTTTTGCAGTCCGAGCTGAAGGAGGAGGCTCTTTATGATGTTTTTTTTGAAAAGATTCGAAAGGACTATCCTATTCCCGGAAAGCATCTTCTGCTTCTGGCCCACGGGGTTTATGACGTACCGAAAAAGACCACCGACGGTTTAGTCCTGGAGGATGCTTCGGAAAATGTTTACTCCTTCCTCCTTTTCGCTCTTTGCCCGGTGAGTCTTCTGAAGGAAGGTCTTTGCTTTGATCAGCAGAGTGATTCCTTTATCAGCCGTTCCGAAGACTTCGTTGTCCAAAAGCCGGAAATTTCCTTCCTCTATCCTGCCTTTCATGATCGAAACAGTGATATTCATGAATTATTGTATCGCTGCAAAAAAAGAGAGGATAGTCTGGACGCAGTTCCTGAAAGCCTCTTCGGCACTCCCCTGCCCATGGGCGAAAAGCAACAAAAGCATTGTTTTTCCAAGCTGGTGGAAGAAATTTTACAGGAGGACTGCACCTTTGAAAATGTTCGACTACTCCAAGAAGAGCTTGCCGAATTACAGAATAAGGAAAATGAAGAAGAGCGGGAACAAAGCCTTCCGAAAAACCAGGTGAAGGCTCTTTTGGAGAAGGCCGGAGCCACAGAAGAACAGTTATTGAACTTCTCTTCTCTGTATGAAGAAGAGCTGGGCGAAAAGAACGAGAGTCTTTTTTTGGAAAATCTGGCAGATTCCACCCTTCGTTTGGATTCGGACAATGTGCATTTAAGGATTAAAAATGAGGTTTCCGCAATTTTGGAAAGTAGAATCATTGACGGAAAAGAATATCTCTTACTTCCCATTTCCGACAATCTGGAATGCAACGGAATTTCCATACGAAGACGACTTGCGGAAAAAGAAGAGCAATAAAAAAGCGAAAAGATAAACGAGATGTCTCAGGCTTCGCCTTAGACGCTTGTTATGAACGAGATATCGCACGCTTTGCGAGCGATACTCGTTGTGAATAAAGAGAAGGAGAAGGCTTCAGCTGAATTTCTCCTTCCGGATGGGGGACAAAGTTGAGACTGGATAAATATCTTTCAGACATGGGGGTAGAAAGCCGTTCCGTACTGAAACGAGAAATTCGCAAGGGGATGGTCAAGATTAACGGAGAGATTGTGAAGGATCCAAGCATGGAAGTTCAGCCCGGAGATTCCGAGATTGTATATAAAGACGAGCCTATTCATTATGAAGAGTTCTCCTATTACATGATGAATAAGCCTGTGGGAGTGCTTTCCTCCACTGAGGATAGAAAGCAAAAAACCGTCCTGGATCTCTTTTCCGATAAGCATAGAAAAGATCTCTTTCCTGTAGGGCGTTTGGATAAGGACAGTGAGGGTCTTCTGTTGATTATGAATGACGGTACTTTAGCCCATAAGTTGCTTTCTCCGAAAATGCATATTGAGAAAAAATATTTGGTGGAAATCCCCGGTAAAATCTCCGAAGAGGAACTGGATCGCTTACGGCAGGGCATCCAATACGATACGGATTTAATTGCCATGCCTGCAAAAGCCCGTTGTCTATCTTCCACTGAGGAAGGAAGCCGCGTGGAAGTCATTATCATGGAGGGAAAATTCCATCAAATCAAAAAAATGTTTCTTGCCCTGTCTCCGGATTATGTGGTCACAAAGCTTCAAAGACTTTCCATGGGGCCATTGCATTTAGATCCTGCCCTTGCCCCCGGCGAATACCGCAAACTTTCGGAGGAAGAAGTACAGGCACTAAAGAACTGTTTTTAGACCTAGGATACAAAACTTTTTTAGGCCTACGATACATAACTTTTTAAGTCTATTACTCATTCAATCTGTAGATTACCAGAATATCTCCTACTGCAATGGTAGTGTTCCCATTAGGAATCACGATTTCCTTACCTCTTTCAATCAGAAGTACTCTGGCCATCTCATCTCTTGGGATTTCTGCAATGGTTTTATTGGCATAAACACTGTCCCTGTCTACCTCTAGCTCAACGATATCCAAATCCGAGGCCATGGTAGACTTGGCAGAACCGATAACCACCCGGTCTCCCACCTGTATCTTCGTATCTCCCCTTGGTAATTCTTTCTCTCCATTTTTTTCCACCAAAATGATTGGGGTGTCCGGCGGCGTAATAATATCCTTAATTAACTGCCCCGCCCAATGATGCCCTTCAGGAATGATAAACTCAATAAACTGCACTGGCTTTTGCTCCGTATAGTCCGTAAAGGTCTTCATAACGTCGCTTTGGTCATCAATCATATCCAAGCGTCCTGCCATTTTCGGCAAAAAGCTTCCCTGAAAGAGAATCGATAAAATCACGATAAAAAACACCAGATGGAACAGAAAATCTCCGCTTCTCAAGCTTTCCACAGCAAGAATGGCAAATACAATGGAGGCTGCCCCTCGAAGTCCCGCAAAGGAAATCAGGAAATTTCGATTTTTGGAGGAGGGGAAGAATCTCATAAGCAAGAATACGGAAAGAGGTCTGGCAATAAAGGTAAGGAAAAAGAAAATAATCAATCCTTGAAACGCCACATGAGGAAGCTCTGATGGTTTGGATAACAGCCCCAGCAAAAAGAAAATCACTAACTGCATAAGTCCCGTTAAGCCGTCAAAGAAGGATACCATCTCCTTCTTTTCTTTTATTTTTCCATTTCCTAAAATCATTCCAGTAAGATAAACCGAAAGATAACCGTTACCCCCCAGCACGGAGGAAAGGGAATAAGCAGTTACCGCCGATCCCAAAACAAAGACAAAGTCGAAGCCATCTCCCGAGACATCCACCTTCCGCATAAGATACTGGGTAAGCAGAGCTACCACAAATCCTACGGATAAACCCCAGAAAACCTGAGCAAAGAGTATGCCGAGCATCTGTCCGAAGGATAGGTCCCCCTGAATCATCAATATGGAAATCAAGGTCATCATATAGGACATGGGATCGTTACTTCCTGATTCAAACTCCAGTAAGGAGGCTGTTCTATCCTTTAAATTCAGTTTTCGGGAACGAAGAATAGAAAAGACGGAAGCCGCATCGGTAGAGCCTATTACGGAGCCCAGCAATAAGCCCCAGGAAAAACTTAACTTAAACGCTAACATGCAGAAAAGCCCTACAACCACTGCCGTTAGGACTACGCCCAAAGTGGATAAAACTATTGCTTCCTTGGAAACATGCTTTGCCTCCTTCCAGCTTGTTCCAAAACCGCCGGAAAACATGATGAAGATTAATCCAAAGCTGCAAATATTTTCAGCCAGAGAATAGTTTTCAAAGGGAATCTTAAATACGCCGTCACTGCCGAAGACGATTCCTAAAAAAAGGAAGGCTAAAAGCATGGGAAGACCCATTCTTACAGAGAGCTTTTTCAAAAAAACGCTGAAGAAAATGACAATCCCCCACATCAATAGCATTTGATTCAGATTTCCCTCCATAGCCACTCCTTCTCTACTAATTTGTCGAAATGCTATTTTAACATATTTTTAACAAAGATAATAGAATGTAATCCGTTAAAAAGGGAGCTGTAAAAAATCAAAATAGATTTTTTTACAGCCCCTTTTTCAGGAATACTTCGTCTATCTCTTCAAAGTATTTTTCTTTTTGCGATAAACAAGAATCGTCGAAAATCCCAATCCTGTTAATGCGAAAAGTGCAAGGTATAATAGCATAGCGCTATTGTCTCCGGTTTTGGTCTGTCCACGCTCAGCGCCCAGAACAGCACCCGGGTCAGTATTCTGCTGTGCATTTCTCTCTGCTCCAAGTACCGCTCCATCCGTAGTAATAACATCCGGATTTCCGGCAGGAGTACGATTCGCATTCAATACATCTCCACCTCTTGGATTTGGCTGGGAAGGGCTGGGGCTGGGGGAATTTCCTCCGCCACCGTTTCCTCCGCCACCATTTCGGCCGCCTCCACCATTATTGGGATTAGGAGTATTGTCATTTTTCTTATTTACAAATACATTGACATAGCCGGTAGACGGATTGCTTTGGGTTGTTGCTGTATAGCCGGCAACGCTATCCTCAGTAACGGTA
>CAUTXF010000056.1:0-12802 GCA_963542215.1 uncultured Oribacterium sp.
AGAAGATACACGGAGCGGTTAATCCCATAATCATCCCGCACTTGATATACATGACAGTCATCGCTTACTTCTCCGTATATAGTCTTTATGGTGAATCAACGGCATTCCTTATCTCTAAACTCAGACTTGTTTCTTTCCTCATGTAGCTTGCCATCATATCTTTCCAAGATTTCTTTCGTAAACTCTCTTCCTAAATCTATTGAAATACCGCCAACATTTTCTGAGAGAGACTTTCTCCGATTCCCATAATGTTATTCAGGAATAAAATCTCCTCAATGCCTTTTTCCTGAATCAGAGAGGAAGCATTTCCCTGATAATGCCGGTAGTCCACCACATAAACGTCCCGGTAATCCTGTGCCAAAAGAGGCACAAAAGCATTTCCATAGGAATCCTTTAAGACCAAAATGCTCTTCTTTCGAGGAGCCCCTTCATTATGGATTTCCACATAGCCATGATCTCCCAGCATAAAGCAGTTGTATTTATTTCCGGGAAGCATTTGGCTGGCATCATTAATCAACTTTCCTTCCTGAAGATTCCCCTTGCTGTCGGTATATTGCATGGTATTCATGCTCCCCTGATAAGCCGTTACCTGATCGGGATGCCCCTTTAAACTTTCCGGACGATTCATAAAGAAGTAAAAGGTTCCATAAAATTCCGGGAAATCCATCTTTTGATAGTCAGACAAAGGCTTGGTGCTGTAGCCCATACTTTTGCAATATTCCTGATAGCCGTAATATGCTCCAAGCTGTGTCCAGTGATGATCCGTTCGGAAATAGATGTATTCCTTTTTGTGTGCGGAAAGAGCGTCAAAAACATTTACCGTATTGACTCTTTTATCCATCAGGCTGTAGCTATAGGCAATGGCCTGATCCATCCCGGAGGAAGCCAGCTTTTCCTGCACCTTCGGATCCAAGATCACGCCAAAGGAATTGGGCACAATCATGGCGCTAAGCTTCACCTTGGGAAACATGGCCTGCACCGTATTTAATAAAGAAGCGTGGGCACGAACCGCCTTTTCACTGAAATAATACAGCTCATAGGCAGAATCTCCGTTCAGATAGAGACTTCCAATCTGTTCTCCGGCTACATTTTCCGCCTTATCCGCCTTTTTAATCTGCAGATTTCCCTCCGCATCCGTTTCAAAATTACTGTTTTCTTCTTTTTCTTTCGTTGAGCCTTGCTTTGCATCGGAGCTTTGCTTTACTTCCGCGCTCTGCTTTGCTTCTGCCGCTTCCTGCCTTTCCTCTGTTCCTTTTCCTTCTTCTGTTTGCTCTTTTCCTTCTTTCTTATTCCGGGCATCCGCCTTTCTTTGGCTTTCCCCATCGGATTCCTTTTTCTCTGTTCCGTCCTCCTGCACGCCTTCCCCATCCTTCTTCAACGCGAAGGTCTCCGCCATTGCGCCTTCTCCGGTGGGAATTTCTTCTTTGACCTGCTCGGCAGCTCCGTAAATCTGCTCTCCCTGCAAGCCGTAGAAAGCCTTGGTTTTCGAAGCCAAAAGCATCCACTCCTCTTTTCCCGGATAGCTGTCCTGATACCAGGATGTGATATCCCGGAAATAGCTTCCCGCAAAAAATCCCTGCAAGGAAAATGCGGGAAACTGCTTCAGTTCTCTTTTTTCCGCATCGGAATATCGCGGTCTTAAGGGGAGAAGTATTCCCAACACAAAAAGACAACACAAGAGCCCCATCATGGCCAGCGAGAATACCTTGGCATAGGGAAAATCCTTCTTGGGCTTTTCCGGGCTCGCCTCTTCCATACTCTTCGTTTTAGGAGTTTCCATTTCTATAGCTTTATCTTCCGTCAATTTTTCTTCCATCATCTTTTCTTCTGTGATTGGTTCTTCTGTGATTTGTTCTTCTGTAATTTGTTCTTCTCTTCCCTGACTATCCATTCCCCTCTACTCCCTGTGCGATAAGTCTTATCCTCTACGCATTTGCCATTCTTTCCTTTTGAAAAATCCGAAAAATTCTTCACTAAAATTGATTATACAAAAACGGCATATAGCTCTGCCCTGCCATAAGAGCGAAGGACAAGAGCAAAAAGGCAATCGCCGCCAAAAGCTTTCCCCAGAAATATAGCTGTTCCGCATGGTCTAAGAAAAAAATGTTGAACTTTGTTCTTCTTTGAATTCTACGAAGAATTTTCTCATGGCGAAGCAAGTCCTCCTGATTTTCCTGACTAAGCTCAGCTTCCATCTTTTCTTCCCTCAAGAGTTCTTCTGATTCTATTTTTGCTTCTGCTTTTACTTCTGATTCTACTTCCTCTTCCGCCTTAGCCTCTGTTTCTAGCTCTTCTGCAAATGAAATAGCTTCTTCCTTTTGTACTTCCGTTTCCCCGGATCTTTCCTCAGGGCAAGAATCGCCTTCCCCGTCCAAGCTAAGCTTTAGCATAGGATATTTTTCTTCGGGAAATAAATCCTTCCTATCGGAAGAAGCGCCAAAAAACAACTCCTCTGCTGTATCTTCCGGAACGCCTTTCAAAGCAGCTTCCCCGGCATCTATCGCCGCTACTTCCGGGGTATCTACTACAGCTTCCAGAGAATCTGTCCCTGCTTCCGGAGAATCTTCCTCCGCATCCTCCATGCCGTAAAAGCCCAAACTTGCTCTTTTCTTCCTTGCCAAACGGGATTTCCCCCGGAACAGGAGCTTTTGCCATTCTTCCTCTAGGCTGCTCAAAAGATTGCCGGAAAAGAGAATGGCTACAAGGAGCAGAAAAATGTTGCTCTTTGCAATCAACAGGGTTTTTTCGTCTACTAAAGCCAGGCTCTTCGGCAAGGTATGAAGCCACAGGATATTTTTCAGGCTTTGGAAATCGGAAAAGCGGAAAAGAATCCAGGAAAAATACAACACCACAAGAGTATAAACGTGCTGTAAGCATCTCAGAACAAAGGAGAAATTTCCTCCTTCGGATTTTTTCATTCTTTTCCACAGCTTCTTACAGCAAAGCTCCAGCAGGATAAAAACAAAGAAATACAGTCCCCAAAGAATGAAATTCGCCGTGGAACCATGCCAAATTCCGGTTAAAATCCAAATCAAAAGAAGATTTCTCACCTGCAAAGGAAAGGGAACTCGATTTCCTCCCAACGGAATATATACATAGTCCCGGAAAAACATGGACAGTGAAATATGCCAGCGTCTCCAGAAGTCTCGAATGGAGCGGGCGCTATAAGGCGCCTGAAAGTTTTCCGGAAGGGTAAAGCCGCAGATTTCCCCAATTCCTATAGCCATATCCGTATAGGCGGAAAAATCCAAAAAAATCTGCAGCATATAGGAAAGACCGGAAAGGAAGACTGCCAGAAAGGAAATCGTTTGAGAAGCTCCACTGAAAGCTGCGTACTGCTTCACGCTTTCCATGCTAAGCACGTCCATGGAAACTGTCCCCAAAGCATCCGCTAAAGCCAGCTTTTTCCACAGGCCGAAGGTAAATCGGAACAGGCCGTGGGAAAAGGCTTCATAGGAAAATGCACGATTTTTGATTTCTTCTCGCATCTCCGAATAACGAAGAATCGGCCCCTGAGAAAGCACCGGAAAAGCAAAGGCAAAAAGAGAAAAGGAAAAAATGTCCTGTTCCACCGCCTCCTTTCCCTGATAGCAATCGTAAAGGTAAGCTATAAAACGGAAGCTGTAAAAGGAGATGCCAAAGGGCATCCAGCCCTTCACTATTTTCGGAAGAAAAGGTAGAGCTGCACTGTACTTGAAAAAAGCCAGAGGCAGGAGGATTCCTGCTAAGGATAGGAAAAATATTTTTTTCTTTTTTTCTTCCTTAGCCTTTCCCAAAGCTTTTCCCATAAAAAAAACAAAAAGGGTAAAGAAGCAAAGAAAGACCACTGCCAAGAGTCCCTGAAAAAGCAAGAAGAAGCAAGATGCCAGGAAAAACACCGCATTTTTCCAGGCAAGCTCCTTCTTCCCAAAATACAAAACAAAAAACAGGGGGAGAAATCCCGCCACAAAGATCATTTGCGAAAACTGCATATTGCAAACCTTTCCCTTGTCAATTTTCTAAAAATCCGTTATACTCAATGAGCTTCGGGGGCGATGAAGCTTGGGCCCCACGCAATGGAAGATACCGAACCGTGTCAGGATGGGAACATAGCAGCACTAAGGTAAACCTTTCATGTGCCGTGGGTCATCCTGGGTGGAGTTCCCGAAGCTTTTTATTTACTCGGATATCGATAGCAAATTTTTTCGCTATGTTTATTCCTTGCGATGCAATACTGTACTGCGTTGTTCTTTTCTTAGTCTTTAATGCGATACACCTGTAAGGCATTTTCTGTTGTTTGCCTAATCACTTCTTCCTCCGAAATTCCCTTTAATTCCGAAAGACAGGAAACCACATAACGGAGGTTTCCGGACTGATTTCTGCTACCCCGAAGAGGAACCGGACTCATATAGGGGCAGTCTGTTTCCAAAACAATGTGGTTTAGAGGAATCTCCATAGCCACCTGTTTTAACTTCTTGGCATTGGAAAAGGTCAGTACGCCGCCGATGCCTACCATCATGCCCAAATCAATAAATTGCTTAGCCACTTCCAAGGGGTAGGAAAAGCAATGCACAATTCCCCCATTGACATAGCCCTTATGGTCTCTAAGCAACTGGTAGGTGTCCATAGCAGCGTCCCGGGAATGGAGTACCACCGGAAGATTTCTTTTCTTAGCCAGCTCCATCATGGCGATAAAGCAGTCCTTCTGCACCTCCGGCTCCGGATTGAAGGCTTGCATCTCCGTGATTTCCCCTTTAGCAAAGGCCTCTGCCTCCTGCTCTTTTTCTACCCTAGAGCGCTTATCTATCCGAAAATAATCCAGTCCTATCTCCCCCATAGCCACCACTTCCTTTTCTTGGCTCAGGGTATAAATCTCAAGTAGCGATTCTTCCGTAAGCTCATCCGCATTTTCCGGATGAAAACCCACCGCTGCATATTTTTGAAGCCCCGAAATAAAAGGCTCTCTCGCTAAACGAATAGCCTCTTTGGAGCTTTCCAGGTTATAACCGATTTCACAAATCCGATCCACACCCTGTTCCGGAAGGGAGCAGAGCAACGCCTCTCTGTCTTCCGAATAGGATTCATCATTGTAGTGGCAATGGGTATCAAAAATCATCTTCTTCTCCTTTTTGATTTCTGTTTTCCTTACATACTCTATATTCTTTCCCGGGCAATTTCTACGCCGTAATCTTTGCCCCTAAGTAAATCAAAAGATAGAAAAAGCCAAGATGCAGGGGATAATAAACGTAGAAGAAACGGCTGAGGGAAATTCGGCCCTTTTCACCATTGTAAAAGGCAATCGGGAGAAAACTCAATGCCGCAAAACAGTAGCTTCCATAGGACAGAGCCGCTGACAGCACAGCCCCTGAAGACAGGCGCAATGCCTTTTCTTTTCGAAAGTTGTACAGTGCGGCAATCAGGAAAATACCCAGTGCCCCGTAGTCTGCCCGAATCAGCTCCGCAATGGCGGCACAGGACAGCACTGCAGCCCATTTGTAGAAAACATTTTTCCGAAAACGATGCATTCCCTCCATACACAGCACGCCCAAAGCCAGAGTAAAGCCAATATTCTGAACGGTAAAATTATAAACCTGATTGAAAAATGCCAGGTCAAAGGGCACTTCCGATACTATGCCCATCAAAAGCAGCCTGAAAAAATATTTCTTTCGGTCGTGGCTATGACGAAAGCCTTCTGTCAGGAGAAAGGCATAAATCGGAAAGGCCAATCTGCCGATAATTCGAAAGATTCTATAGATTTGGAGCAGCCTGTGCCCCTCCTCTGTGGCAATAGCCATTTGATAATACTCCGTAGAATAGCCATAGAGTTTTCCGTTCAAGATTACGATGGCTGCAAAATGGTCTATAGTCATGGAAATAAGGGCAAGGAGCTTCAGCATAAACGCGGAAACTCCTCCCCCTTTTTTCTTGGTATTTAAAATGGCCTGGTAGTTCGTCATATTATGAAATGCTTGCTCCCGCAGGCATATCCGCCAGAGAGGTCATCAGGGAAAGCTTGCCCTCTTCGTCAATGGCGGAAAGAAGCATTCCTTCGGACTGATAGCCGCAGATTTCTCTGGGAGCAAGGTTGCAAAGTACCATAACCTTCTTGCCCAAAAGATCTTCCGGCTTATAGCTGGACTTAATGCCGGAAAGAATCTGCCTTACTTCGGATCCGACCTGTACCTTGAAAAGCAGTAATTTTTTAGACTTCTTCACTTCCTCGGCATGGATAATCTTTCCGATGCGGAAGTCACATTTGTCAAAGTCCTCATAAGCAATCTCTGCCTTAAAGGGAATATCCATTCCCTTTTCCAAATCTGTGTTTCCTGCTTCCCGGGAGCTTCCGGAAGCGCCGGCAGGGCAAGCAACTGCTGTTTTTGCCGCCTTCTTTGCCTCTTCCTTCTTCTCCTCGGCCTGTGCCTTGGCAATCTGGGCCTCGGTAATCTTTTCTACTTCCTTCTCTACCTCTTTCCAATCCTTTCTCTCAAAGAGAGTTTTGGGGTCTGCCACCACCTTGTTGCCGGAGGGGTAAAGACCGAAGGTGGAAAGAGAAGCAAAGTCCCTTTCCGTAGTGGAAAGCTGCTCTAATATCTCCACTCCGGTGGAGGGCATAAAGCTCTTCAGTAAAGACGCACCGATGACAATGGATTCTGTCAGGTTATACAGCACGGTTCTTAAGCGATCCGCCTTGCTCTCTTCCTTAGCCAAAACCCAGGGCTCTGTCTCATCAATATATTTGTTGGAGCGTCTGAAAATCTCAAAGATTGCAGTTAAAGCATCCGCCACCTTCAATTCATCCATCTTGGATGCGGCAAGCTTTGCCTGCTCCAAAACGGTGTTCTTCAAATCCTGATCCACCGGCTCTGTTACGCCCTTATCCTCCACAATGCCGTCAAAGTACTTATTGCTCATGGAAATGGTACGCTTTACCAGGTTTCCTAAAATGTTGGCCAGCTGGGAATTGAAGCGCTCTACCATTAGCTCCCAGGAGATGACACCGTCATTTTCAAAGGGCATCTCATGCATAACGAAGAAACGCACTGCATCCACACCGAAGAGTCTTACCAAATCGTCGGCATAGATGACATTTCCTCTGGACTTGGACATCTTGGTCCCCTCATCCGACTTGGCGGTAGCAGTAAGTAACCAGGGGTGTCCGAAAACCTGCTTAGGCAGAGGAACATTTAAGCTCATTAAGAAGATGGGCCAGTAAATGGTATGGAAACGGACAATATCTTTTCCAATCAAATGCAGGTCTGCAGGCCAGTACTTCTTAAAACGTTCCTGATGCTCTCCGTCCACATCATAACCGATACCGGTAATATAGTTGCTTAGGGCATCCAGCCAAACGTAAACCACATTTTTCTCGTCAAAATCCACCGGAATTCCCCAAGTAAAGGAGGAACGGGACACGCAAAGATCCTGTAAGCCCGGCTTTAAGAAGTTATTCACCATCTCATTTTTTCGAGAAACCGGCTGAATAAACTCAGGATGGCTTTCGATGTACTCCATCAGGCGATCCGCGTACTTGGACATCTTAAAGAAGTAAGCATCCTCACTGGCCCTCTCCACCGTTCTTCCGCAGTCCGGACATTTTCCGTCCACAAGCTGGGAATCGGTCCAGAAGGACTCACAGGGAGTGCAGTACCAACCCTCGTATTTTCCCTTGTAAATATCTCCGTTCTCGTACATCTTTCGGAACATCTTCTGCACTTGCTTTTCGTGATATTCCTCTGTAGTACGCATGAACTTGTCGTAGGAGGTATCCATTAAATCCCAAATGGTATGGATTTCTCCCACCACCTCATCCACGAATTCCTTGGGAGTCTTCCCCGCATCCTTGGCCTTCCCCTCGATTTTCTGACCATGCTCATCGGTTCCGGTCATAAAAAATACGTCATAGCCCTCGTAACGCTTGAAACGGGCAATGGCATCAGCCAGGATAATCTCATAGGTGTTCCCGATATGGGGCTTTCCTGAGGCATAGGCAATGGCAGTGGTAATATAATAAGGCTTTTTTTCCATAGACTCTCCTTTATCTTTTCTATCTTCTTCATCCTGCAAAGAACTCTCTTTTCGGCACTTTTTTCAAATGCCTTTTTTGCAGATATTTTCTGTTCTTATTCTATATTCTATAAACATTCCTAGTCTAACATAGATTTTTCACTAGTCAATAAAATGTCGTCAGGAAGAGGAAAGAGCGGGCTTGCCCAGGTGCGCTTCAATAAGTTTTGCTCTATAAATTGCCCCTCCTCGTTCCACCTAATAGACTTGAAACAGAGGCACGCTCCCGCTAACCTCGCCTCGTAGGGGATACTAAGCGAAAAACTGCAGTTCCTTTGTTTTTCGCAAGTACCCACGGGCTCAGATTGCCTCTTCTTTCAAGGCTATTGGTGGAACTTCGGATTATTCACCTTTCTTTTTTATATCAAGGCAAACGGAATGCCGCTCGCTCCGTGAACGATACTCGTTAAGAAATATGCAAAAAAGAGCGGCGTCGCCTAGGCGAACACTGCTCTTTTGAAAGTATCTTTTGTTTAATTTGCTGATTTACTTGTAAGCAAATCCTTCGTATTATTCCTCAAAATGCTTATTGAGTAATTCGTCCACAACGGGGACTGTGATGGTGGATTGGTTCAGTGCCTTGAAAGCCAGTGCCAAGAAAATACAGGTTTTGAAAATGTCAATCGCCTGGGTAATCAAGGACCAAAATGCGGTAATGGCACGTGTGCCGTCATTGACATTGATAACGGACAGGGCGGTTCCTATCCATTTAAAGGCATCCGGAACCAAGCCCAACAGGCTCAAAAGAAAGCTGAAGCATAGCATCGTTGCTAAAGCCTTCACTGCGGATTTCTTCAGCCAAGCATCCTCTTCCATCAGGAAAATATAGCCTACAGCCAGTAAAATCGCAGTATAGTTTCCCAGTACCGCCAGAACATAAACGCCGGCAGCTGCTAAGCCTACAGATACCCCTAACTTTGTTTTCATACTCTTCTTCCTCCATGCCTAACTATGATGCTTTGTAGCACGCAAACAATTAGTTTCCGTTTACTGCGTTGTCAACAGCATCCTCTGCCTTGTTTACGGCCTGTTCTGCCGCGTTCTCCACATGATCCGCAGCCTGCTTTGCTGCATCCACAGCACCTTCTGCAGCATTCTCCACCTTATCGGCAACCTGATTTACAGCTTCCTTCGCATCCGCTGCCACATTCTCTACCGCATCCTTGCCTTCATTCTTTAAAGCATTCAGCTTTTCCTGAATCTCAGCAATCTTTGCCTGTGCGGCATGAATCTCTTCAATAAAAGCCTTGAATTCCTCGGAAGGAGCGTTCTCAAAAACCTCAAAATACTTCTTACCGATTTTGCCGTAAACTGCTGAAATCTTCTTTTCCTCATCATGAATCTGGGAATTGAACTTAGCAGTATCTGCCATTTCCTTACCCTTTTGCATTACGTCCTGACTTGCATCAGAAAGCTTCTTTCCTAATTCATCAAAAAATCCCATAGTATCCTCCTTTGTCTAGTCATTAATGCCACTTTGTAATCTTAGCATGGAGATTCTTAAAGCTCAATGAATTTGTTCTGATTTTATATTAAGACTTTACTCAAGCTTTACACCTTCTATTTAAATATAACAAAAAGAGGGTGTAAAAAACACAATTGGAGCTGATTTTTACATCCTCTTTGTTTTATATTTTAAATTCCGCCACCTGCTTCTCCAGTGCCTTAGCCTCCCGGTTCAGCTCTTCGCTGGCAGCGCCGCTTTCCTCTGCAGTAGCTGTATTTCTCTGTACCACATCGGAAATACTGTTAATGCCTTCTCGTACATCGGATACAGCCTTTGCCTGTTCCTCTGTTGCCTTGGCAATTTCATTTACCAAATCATTGACCTGACCTGAGCCCTTAACCACATGCTGCAGGGAAACTGCTGTATGCTCTGCAAGCTTTGCTCCTTCTTCCACTGCCCTTACGGTTTCTTCAATCAGGGTGGTGGTATCCTTTGCCGCATCGGCAGATTTTTGTGCCAGATTTCCTACTTCATCCGCTACTACTGCAAAGCCCTTACCGTAGGTTCCTGCTCTTGCCGCCTCGATGGCCGCATTCAAAGCCAAAATATTGGTTTGGAACGCAATATCGTCGATGGTCTTGATAATCT
Organism: uncultured Oribacterium sp.; assembly: GCA_963542215.1. Classification (GTDB taxonomy): domain Bacteria; phylum Bacillota; class Clostridia; order Lachnospirales; family Lachnospiraceae; genus Oribacterium. The sequence goes on from CAUTXF010000056.1 coordinate 10,139, forward strand.
TGGAAATTTCTCCGGACTTATCGGAAATTTCCTCCATAGCCTTCTGCATCTTCTGCATTTGCTGGTCAGCCTTCTCTACCTCGCCCTGGGTACTATGAGCTTCCGCGTTGGCAAGCTTGGTATTTTCCGCACTCTTTTCCACATGGTCGGAAATCGCACGAATTCTCTCGGATAACTGCTCAATGCTTCCTGCCTGTTCAATGGAACCCTGGCTTAAGGACTGGGCACTGTTTGCCACATTTCCTGCAAACTCGGAAACTCTTTCAGAGGAAGTCTGAATATTTCCAATCAAATCGGTAAGCTTTCCGGACAGGGCATTTAAAGCTGCCTTGATGCAAGCAAATTCTCCGTTATACTCATGCTGTAAGGAAATGGAAAGCTCCCCTTCACTCATCTGGTTCAATACCTGAGAAATTTCTCCGATGTAAAGCTTATAATTCTTTAACTGTTCGCCCAAGCTTTCTAAGGAGTGTGCCAAAGCGCCAATCTCTGTCTGATCTTTTACGGTAATCTTTTCATCCAAAGCACCCTGAGACATCTTTTCCACAGACTTGGAAAGCTTCACAATGGGGTGGGCAATACGATTTCCTACCAAGACAGCCAAAACCAACATAAAGGCTGCAAAGAGAATAGAGAAAACTGTAAAGGTCAGTTTAAAGCTCTCCAAGCTTCCGTAGATTTCATGATAGCTTGGCACCGTCACGATCTTCCATCCGTTTTCCAGAGTGGTAAAGCCCATTAAAATGGAGGACTTTCCGCTTCCTTCATGGACAAAACCGTGATCCTTATCCTGCATTTCCTTGAAAGCATCGGCATACTTACCGTCTTCAATCTCCTGGAAATTCTCACCGTTTTGATACTGGGCATGGTAGAGGATTTTACCCTCCGCATTGATTAGAAAACTGCTGTCTCCCTCATACTTCTGATTTTTCTTTAACAAATCATCCAAGTAGGCAAAGTCGAAGTCCACACCGGTTACACCGTAGTTGTCTCCATTTTTCAGATAGAAGGGAACCACATAGGAAATGATGGTCTTGGAAATGTTGGCATTAAAGTAAGGCTCCATCCAGGTGGCTTTTTTGTTGGCCAAGGGGGTGTAGAACCAGCCTACATGCTCCGTGTCGGTAGGCTCATAAGCCGCCAAATCTGTAGGAGTAACTGCCTCCAGCTTTCCGTCTCCGTCCGTATCGGTATAAAAGGTTCCGGAAGTACCGTAGGTTAATGCCGGATCGTAACGAACATAAGAAGCTACCAGGCCGGGAATATCCTTGGTGCCGTCCACCAAAAGAGTATTCATATTGCCCTCAAAGGACTTAAAGTAATCCAAATCCTTTGCCTTAATTCTATCCTGGTCGGGAATATCTGTTACCGCCAATTCGATAACGCCTATTCTGGTTTCAATTTCAGATAAAATAGTATCCACAGCGCTTCCCATCTGCACTGCTGCGGATTCCATAGCCGCATCTCCCTCTTTTGTGCTCTTTTTTTCCATAAACTGCATGAACACAAAGCCCAGCAAAAGAAAAACTACCAGTATCGGTAGTAAGATGGATAAGATAAGCGTATTCCGTAATGATTTCATTTTCCCTCCTTGGTAAGTTCTTTCTAATACTTCCATGCCGCAAGACGAAAGAACATTTATAATAATTCTATAAATGGTATCGGCGGGAGGAATTGTGGGTATAAGGGATTTTTAAGACAAAATAGTGTAAGTTTGAAAATGAGAAGGACTGCACTTATTATAAGAAAGCGCTCTGATGCAGTGTAGGTCTATAAATGGGGCACGCTCTCGCTAGCCTCGCCTCGTAGCGGTACTAACTTCAAGCTTCGCTTCACTCGCTTTCAGTAAGTACCGACGGGCTCAGACTACCCCTATTATAGACCTACACTGCATCATTCGCTTCAATTATTGATTTTTACAGTCCTTCACTTCACCGATCTTTCGCAAGTATAGAGCTCAGACTGCCCCTCATTCAGACCTATATTGCCGAAAATTCTTTATTGTTTTGATTTTTTACAATCCCTTATCATAAAACGAGGACTTACGTAAGAAACACGTAAGCCCTCGTTTTATGATATAAATTACTTTCTGTTGAATGCGCCGAATCCGGGATAGCATGCTGCTGCACCAAGTTCCTCTTCGATGCGAAGAAGCTGGTTGTACTTTGCCACTCTCTCGGAACGAGAAGGAGCACCGGTCTTGATCTGGCAGGTATTCAATGCTACTGCAAGGTCAGCGATGGTGGTATCCTCTGTCTCTCCGGAACGGTGAGAAGAAATAGCGGTGTATCCTGCCTTGTGGGCCATCTTGATAGCCTCTAAGGTCTCGGATACGGAACCGATCTGGTTTAACTTAATCAGGATGGAGTTTCCGCATCCCAACTTAATTCCCTTGGAAAGTCTCTCGGTATTGGTTACGAAAAGGTCATCACCAACGAGCTGAACCTTGTCTCCAAGCTCCTTGGTCATCTTCTCCCAACCTTCCCAGTCTTCCTCGTCCAGACCGTCTTCGATGGAGTAGATAGGATACTTCTCCACTAAGGACTTCCAGTGAGCAATCAGCTCATCAGAGGTGAAATCCTTACCGGACTTTGGCTGATGGTAGAAGCCCTTACCCTTTTCGCTCTTCCACTCGGAGGAAGCTGCATCCATAGCCAGAACGAA
>CAUTXF010000057.1:0-12673 GCA_963542215.1 uncultured Oribacterium sp.
AGAAAATCCCTCTCCTCCTTTTCCAAAAACAGGCTGTAGTAAAACAATTCTTCAAAGGCCAGACGCTTTAATCCCTCCTGCCTCTCCTCTTCCCTCTTCGGCAAATGCAGATACTCCATAGCCTGTCTTTTATTACATAGCCCTTCTTTTTCCAAAAAATCCTGAGGAAAACTTTCTAAAATCTTGGGCTCTTCCTTGAAAATCTCTTGAATACACTTTCTTCTTAGGGCATTGCCAAGCCCCTTTCGAAGGGAATAAATAGGCTCTAAGCTCTTTCTTTTCTCCTCATACTCCTCCAAAGAAAAAATCTTAGGCTGCTGCAGGATAAAATGCCCTCGAAAGCTTTTGACCTGCCCGAAAAACACCAGTTTTCTTCCCTTTTTTAAAGTTTTTAAAAGGTAAGTTGCATGAAAGTATTGAATCAGTAGCTTTCCACTCTCGTCTCCGGCGGAGCACTGCAGCATGGAAAGCTTGGTATTTCGTAAAACTCTGGCATCCTCTAAAAGCACAAGAGAAAAAGCCATCCACTCCTTCTCCCTAGCTTCCGATATAGGACAAAGCTTTGGATATTGCAGATAGGAAATAGGAAAATCCTCTAAAAGATCTTCCTTTGTGTAAATATTCATTTTATGAAAAAGAGCGGCGGTTTTCTCTCCCACCCCCTTAATCCTTTCTACAGCATCCTGAAGCATAAATCTCCTTTAACAATTTCCCCTACAAAACAATAGCCATCCACTCTAATACCACTGGAAGACAGGCAGTGAAAAATTCCCCTCTTTTTCTAGAGGAATACACTCTCGCTGCAATTTACAGAAATCCACTGCTTATCCCATCAAAAAAACAAGCTTATCAATTCCTCCGGGTAGCTTTTAGCTTTCTGCGTTATAGCTTTGAAACGGTGGGCAATCTGAGCCCGCCGGTACTTGCTGAAAGCGAGCAAAGCGACGCTTGAAGCTTAGTACCGATGCGTAGGCGAGGTTAGCGAAAGCGTGCCCCCGGTGCAAAGCTATAACGCTGAAAGCTTGGTTGCCCTGAATTAATAAGCTTGTTTAAATAGCGAATAGATTTCTGTAAAAACGACTCTTACTCTAGGGAAAGAAGATAATAGTACACTGCCTGTCCGCCGGCATGAACCTCCACCTCCAGATTCGGCATATACTCCAAAATCTCCTTCTCCAAGGCCTTAGCCTCTTCTTCCGTAACGCCCTCTCCATAGTAAAGACTCAGGATTTCTCCCTCTCCCATCTTCTCCAGGCCTTCCTTCATCGCCAAGGAAATGCTTTTTTCAGCGGAAAGTAATCCCTGATCGCCTAAGAAAAGGATATCTCCCTTATGGATTTCCCTTCCGTCAATGCTGGTGTCTCGAACCGCATAGGTAATTTCTCCGGAAGAAACCATGGATAGGCTGTCTTCCATCCCCTCCTGATTCTCCTCCACCGTTCCCTCCGGCTGGAAGGAAATCATTGCGGAAATTCCCTGGGGAATGGTCTTACTGGGCACTACGGATACGGAACGATCCTCCAGGATATCCTTTACCTGCTGGGCAGCCAGTAAAATGTTCTTGTTATTGGGTAAAATAAAGACATGCTTGGCATGAATCTTCTCTACCGCAGCACACAAATCTTCGGTGGAAGGGTTCATGCTCTGCCCCCCGGAAACCACCTGGTCTACCCCAAGGTCTAAGAAAATATCTCGAAGACCATCTCCGGAACATACGGCCACAAATCCGAAGTCCTTTTCCTCCAGCGACTCAGACTCTCTAGGAGCTTCTGCACCCTTAGGCTGTTCTTCCAGCTTTTCCATAGCCGCAATGCGGGAAGCATCCTCAATCAATACCTCGTGGTGCTCAAGGCGCATATTGTCTACCTTCATTTTGGAAAGGAAGCCCAGGGTAAGCCCCTTCTCAAAGGCATCTCCCGGATGATTGGTATGTACATGAACCTTAATCAAATCCTCATCGGAAAAGCAAACGATGGAATCTCCGATACCGGAAAGATAATCTCTAAGCTTCTCTACCTCTTCGTCAGAGAAAGGATGATCACCATTTACCATGAATTCCGTACAATAACCGAAACGAATGTCCGCTGTAGAAATCTCTCCACGGCTCTTTCTCTCTCCAGTTAATGCGGAAACGCCGGAATCTTCCTTAAATTCCAAATCCAGTTCAATCTTCTCTCCCTTTAAGGAACGTAAAGCGCCTTCCAGCACGCACATTAAACCGGCTCCACCGGAATCCACCACTCCCGCCTCTTTTAATACGGGAAGCATTTCCGGAGTTTTCTTTAATACCTCATCGCCGTAGGCCACTACCTTTTCTAAAAGAGGTAAAATCTCCTCTTCCGTTAAGGACAGCTCCATAATCTTATCCGCCATCCCCTTGGCTACGGTTAAGATGGTTCCTTCCTTAGGCTTCATTACCGCCTTATAGGCTGTTTCCACAGCTCTTTGAAAGGCCTTTGCCAGAACAATGCTGTCAGCTTCCTTTACTTCCAATAATTCCTTCGTAAATCCACGAATCAACTGAGACAGGATAACGCCGGAGTTTCCTCTGGCTCCGCGAAGAGAACCGCCGGACATTGCCTTGCAAATCTCCTTTAGGCTTCCTCCCTCAATCTTTGCCACTTCCTTTGCTGCGGAAAGGATCGTCATGGTCATATTGGTTCCCGTATCTCCGTCCGGTACCGGGAATACATTTAACTCATTAATCAAATCCTTTTTTGCATTCAGCTGATTTGCCCCGGCTAAGAAAGCCTTCTGCAAATCCCTTGCACTTAGTACTTTACCCACAGGTAAATTCCTCCTATTTCTTTGAAACTTAATCGATTACCCGAACCCCTTCTACATACACATTGATTCGTTTAACTTTCATTCCTGTAAACTGTGAAATTCTGTATCTTACACTTTCCATAAGGTTCTCAGCCACAGCCTGAATGCTTACACCATAAGCTACAATCACATGGAAGTCCAAGCTGATTTCATTGCCCTGGATTTCCACGGAAATACCCTTGTGATAGCTTTCCTGCTTCAAAAGCTTTGCCAGTCCCTTTCCGGAAATGGGAACCGCAGCCATTCCAACAATACCAAAGCAAGAAACTGCTGCATTTCCTGCGTAGCTTGCAACGACTTCTTCGGAGATTTGTACCTCACCGTAATGAGAGGAGATTTTTCCTTTCATTGTCTTTCCTCCAATCCCTATCTTCTGTCCATTCTTAGTCATTATAATTTTCCCTTAAGCAAATGCTCTAACGCCCTAATGGCAGAACCTGCTATGATGAGAATTTCGTATAGTATACTCCATTTTCCCTGTTCTGAAAAGGAAATCTATTGTTGTTCAGGATGAATGAACTGTCTCTTTTCTTTTTGATCTACTTAAAGAATCTTCCCTCTTCGCCTTTTAAAAATTTCTTTGCTTCTCTAAAAGATAGGATGAAAGGGCAAAGAAGCCGACAGATAATACTAGGATCATTCCATAAAAAATCGGATCTTTGTACTCCCAGGATATGTTAGCGGCCAGCTCCGGCAAGGCACTGAACAAATATAAAAAGAGGCAAAAGAAAGCAATTATGCTGACTACTAAGGCTAATGCCTTTCCTTTAAATATGCTGGCCTGTACTGTCACACAAAGAATCGCCATAGTGGAAAGGAAAATCCAGAAAGCCGCCGCAGTGGCAAGAAAACGAATCATATATAAACTAAGTGTCCCAAAGCCTTTTCCGCTCATCACAAGATTCCAAAACATTTCCAAAAGATCTTTATATGCCTCTGTATCAATAGCAAAGTAGCTAATATTAAAAAAGAAAATCAGGACAATCACCAGGCCTGCCAAAAAAGTACTTACTAAGCTTTCAACAATCTTTGCCAATAAGAAATAGGCACTGTGTTTCGGCAGCATAAAGAGCATATAGCCCTGGGTTGTATTTAAATCCTTGCTTAGACTGGCCATACTGGATAATCCCAGAATAAAAATCACCAGAAAACTGAAGAAAACCAGTAAACCTGCACCAAGACCGGCCACTACAAAATTATCCGTTGCTGTTCCCAGCATCACAAAGGCCTGGGAAATAAAAAGGGCAAAGCCGCAGAGAATCTTCATAAAGGCGGTTTTTTTCATTTCATATTGTAATAATGTCAGCATTTAGCCCTCCTTCTTTTTTCCCAAAAGACTTCTGTAACGTTCTGTAAGATTCTGCCCCTTATTTTCCTGCATCCTCTCAAGCTGTTCCACGGAAAGTACCTTTCCCTGATGGAAGAAAATAGCAAACTGAACATAATCCTCCACCTCTTCCACCAAATGGCTGGAAAGAAGGATGGTACTGTTCTCTTGTTTCTTTTCCAAAATCATTTTTTCAATTTCTTCTCTGGCCAGAAGGTCTACTCCGTTAAAGGGCTCATCCAAAAGCACCAGCTTAGCATTTCGGGCAAGGGTTGCCGCAATTCTTGCCTTCTTGTCCATACCGGTGGATAAAGCCTTGAAGGGAAGCTTTAGAGAAATATCCATCTCTTCCAGCATTCTCTTGTACTCTTCCTCCTGAAATTCCGGAAAGAAGCTTTTATGATACTTTCCATAGTCTCCCACTGTCATAAAGGGATAGGCCTGACTTTCTGTGGGCAGATAGGCAATGTCTTTTCTACTTTGAATGCTTAAGGGCTTTCCCTCAAATAATACTTCTCCACTGCTCTGCTTGGTTAAGTCTCCGAGAATCTTCATGAAAGTGGTTTTCCCGGAACCGTTTGGCCCCAAAAGAGCATAGATATTTCCCGGATAAATATGTAAGGTGGCATCCCTAAGAGCAACCTTGGATCCGTATTTTTTTGTTAAATTTTTGCATTGAACCATAGCTTTCTCCTTTAAAGTATTTCGATTCTCTTTCTTTTTACCCTATAAGTAGTAGGGAATCTTAGGGATAAAACATAATTCTTTCTTAAGTATTTAAAAAATATTGAGTTTTAAGAGAAACTATGGAAAACGATTAGCACATAATCTTTCCATTTTTCCATACAAGATTAATATACTTTTGAATTTTAGGCATAAAAAAAGATATTGCTCACACAATATCTTTTCTAAAATCTTATTCAGCTACACCGGATACGGCACGTTCTACTTTTCCGGAACGTAGGCAGGAAGTACATACGTACATCTTCTTTGTACCGCCATCTACCTTAACTCTAACCGATTTCACATTTGCTTTCCACATCTTATTAGATCTTCTATGTGAATGGCTTACCTGATTGCCGAAATGCACTGCCTTCTCACAAATAGCACACTTAGCCATGATTGCACCTCCCTCTTTTAAAAGTTCCACCGCAAAACAGCGACTAAAATATAATAGCAAAAAGAATAGTTTCTTGCAAGGGCTTTCTTGCTTTTTTCCTAAAACTCCTTATTTCCGGTTTTTTTCTTCATATACCTTCTCGGAAATAAACAAAATCCCACAGGAACACCATCCTTAGTCTGTTAAATCAATATCCACTAAGTCGATTTCCTCGATGGCTTCCTCCTCCGGCAGATCAATCACCGGAGCGACGTATTCTTCTTCAACTTTATCTTTTTTCTTAGTATTGCTCTTCTGCTTTAAGCTTTCCAGATTCTCTTCCGCCAAATCTTCTGCAGACTTTGTTACCCGACTTCCTCCTGTAATCTTGTCAATGGCTTCGGGAATCATATCAATAATCTTGGAAAAAGCATCTTCATTCTTCACACGAATGAGCTTTGTTCTTCCCTCCTGGATAATCAGCATGGCAGCAGGAGTGATTTTGGAACTCATGGCTCCTGCTCCTCCATCTCCCTTTTTCTGATTCTCCTTCATAAAGGCTCCACTGGCCATTCCGCAGCTTACTTCCATCAGAGGAATCAGGGTGGTGTTTCCCACAACAATAGGCTCTCCCACCACGGTTTTCGACTGGACAAAACCATCTAAGCCTTGAAACAGGGCGTTCAGTAATTCTTGTGTATTATGATTTGCCATCATTTCCTCCCTTAAAAAGCAATTCTCGGAACTTCCTGTTCCGAAGAAGACGAACAGCCACGATAACGATATGAATCAAACGAAACTTTCCCTTTGCCTTAAGCTCTCCGTAGTAATAGGAGTCATCAAATTCCGGATAAACATGCAGGGAATCTCCGAGGAATGGGGATAAAAGTGCTATTCCCTGCAAAACCTGTCCCAAAGTGTAGGGATCCTCCATGGAAAGATAAAGCTCCCCCTTCCAGTTCCTAACCCTGGAATGATGGAGAAGATAGAGAATCTGGCGAAAAACAAGGACAAGCATCTCCTTTGTTTCTTCTTGGGTAAGCATCCGGATTTTCTTTTTAATTTCCTTCCCTTTCCGTATGGTCTTCTTAGGGATGGAAAGGATTTTCTCCATAGCCTTCATCAATTTTCTTCCTCTTCGAGTTCTGCTTCTTGTCCCGAAGCTTCTACATTGCGAGAAGCGTCTTCGTTCTTTTCAGAATTCTCTTCCTTGTCGCTCTCAAAAAGAGTAAAAAACAAAAACTTTCCCTTGTATTCTAATTTTCCCTCTTGAAAGCTTCCGGAAATTTTCAAACCGGGATAAGTAATTTTTCCTCTTCCCCTTGGTAATTTCTCCTCTCTCTCCTTCTCCCCGAAGATTTCATAACGAAAGGGAAGAAGCAAGAGCAGAAGAAGCAAGAAAAGAAGGAGCAAAAACAGGATAAGAATAATCAGCAATATCCATTTTAGAATCCCTAAGACAAGGAGCATTTCCTTTCTTCCTCCAATGCTTGCCGGGTCATCCCGGACACCAGCAACAGGGCATCTTTATAGCCATAAGCCACTCCAAGGATTTCTTCCTCTTTCCTGGGAAATGTGGGTAAAGACCAATGGGGAGCCCCATAAAATTCATATAGGTTATTTCCCAAGCCGGAGTAGATTAAATAACACATGGGGACCGTATGTCCCTCTCTTAAATTCTCCATCAAATAGGGAATGTAGTTCTTGGCCCTTTCGCCAAACTGTAAAGATTTTGAAAAACGCATACTAAGTCATTTTTTCCAAAAGATAGTTTCTTACCATCACCAATGCGGTGTTACAGCATTGTTCTCGGATTTCTTTTCGAGTTCCCGTAAAATGATACTCTTCTACCTTTGTCTTTCCTCCGGCGCAAACCGCAATGTAAACCAGACCGATTTCTTTATCTTCCAAGGCAGTAGGACCTGCATTACCGGTTACGGCAACCGCCAAATCCGCCTCGGATTCCATCATGGCTCCAATAGCCATTTCCTTTGCCACAGAGGAGGAAACTGCTCCTTCCTTTCGTAATAACTCCTTCTTAACGGAAAGCAACTTCCTTTTTGCTTTGTTGGAATAACTGACATAGCCCACCTTAAAACATTCGGAAGCTCCTTCCACAGAAGTAATAGCGGCAGAAATCATGCCGCCCGTTATACTTTCGGCGGTAGTAATGGTTTTCTTTAAACCTTTCAGTAAAGAAACCACCTGTTCTTCAATGGGTGCCTCACTATTATACACCAAAACCTTCTTTTCTTTTTTATCTCCCATTAGAAGCCTCCCTCTGAAATCACCCTGTGATTTTTATATACATAGTCCACCAAAGAAAGAATGGTGAGCACTAAAGATAAAACAATAAAAATCTGATTCACAAAAGCCAAAGCGGGAATCTGTAAAAGAAGCAAAATAATCATAAGCATTTGACTGGCTGTTTTCGCTTTTCCAAAGATGGATGCGGCAATAACGATATTATGATCTGCCGCAACCAATCGAAACCCGGAAATCACAAACTCTCTTCCGATTAAAATGACCACATACCAAGCCGGCAGCTCCCCCAGGGGAATCAAGCATATTAATGCAGAGCACACCAGAAGCTTGTCCGCCAAAGGATCCATGAATTTTCCGAAATTGGTCACCAAATGATTCTTTCTGGCCAGATAGCCATCTAAAAAATCCGTAAAGGAGGCAAAGCAGAAAATTCCCAAAGCGATATAGCGGTAAAGAAGATTGTTTCCACCCTCAAAAAGGATAAAAAATACAAAGAAAGGAACAAGAATTCCTCGTAACAGCGTTAATTTATTCGGTAGATTCACACCATTCTCCTATCAAATCATAGCCTTCCGTATCTATTACCTTAGCATATAGGAAGCTTCCCACTTCCTTTTTCTCTCCGAAAACATAGAGATAGCTGTCCACATCCGGAGCATCCATATAGGAACGGCAAAGCACTCTCTGTTCCTCCTCGTCATAGCCGCAAACCAAAACCTTCAGCTTTCTTCCTATCTGCTCCTCCGCCTTTCGGAAAGCAATATTTTGCTGCAACTCCATAATCTGAGAAAGTCTTTGATTTTTCAGCTTTTCGGGAATCTGATCTTCCATCTCCGCAGCCTTGGTTCCCTCTTCCTGAGAATAGGGAAAGGCTCCCAGACGATCAAAGCGCATTTCCGAAATAAAGTCCAAAACCTCTTGAAAATCCTCTTCCGTCTCCCCCGGGAAGCCGGTAATAATCGTGGTGCGCAAGGCAATATCCGGCATTTCCTTTCTTAAAAGAGCAATCTTTTCCTTCAGCTCTTCCTTTCTGGTTCTCCGATTCATCCTCTTTAAAATCCTGTCAGAGGCATGCTGTATAGGAAGATCCAGATAGTGACATACCTTCGGATTCCTCTTCATTTCCCGAATCAGCTCCGGTTCTATTTCCTCCGGGTAGCAATACAAAATCCGAATCCACTGAAGATTCGGAATCTCGGAAAGCTCTGCCAAAAGCTCTGCCAAAGCCTTCTTTTTATAAAGATCCGTACCGTAAAGAGTGGTTTCCTGGGCAACCAAAATCAGCTCCCCGGCCCCTTCCGAAACCAAAGCTCTTGCTTCTTCCAAGACCAGCTCTTTGGGAATGGAACGATAATGGCCGCGAAGACTTGGAATAATGCAGTAGCTGCAATATTTATCGCAGCCCTCTGCAATCTTTAAGTAGCGACTGTACTTCTCTCCGCTTTCTACCCTGGCCATCTGATGGTCCAGTCTCTTCACATAATCCTTTACGGAAGTAATTTCATCAATCTCCGGAAGCTCTTTCCGAATCTCATCCTTGTAGCGCTCCACGAGACAACCTGCCACAATAAGCTTCTCCAGATTTCCCGTTTCCTTGTATTGCGCCAAATCCAGAATACACTGAATACTTTCTTCCTTGGCGGGGCCGATGAATGAGCAGGTATTCACAATGGCAATCTCCGCTTCACTTGGCTCATCGGTAACGGAGGAACCGGGATATTTCTGTAAAAGCTCGAAAAGCAACTTCTCCGCGTCTACTCTATTTTTATCACAGCCTAAGCTCTCCAAATAAAGCTTCATTAGGCCTCACTATCAGACTGATAATCGTCTTCTCCGAAGTCTTCCTCTTCCTCATCTCTTTCGGAATAGTCTTCCTCTTCGTCCTTTTCTTCCGAATCTTCTTCTACATCCTCGTCCTCATCCAAATCTTCATCAATGGCATAACGAGAATACTCTTCCTTCTCCGGAAGGATAATAGGCTCATCCTCATAATCCAAGCCCTTTTCTACGTTGACAAGGTTACGGGAAATCTCTTCAATCGCCATGGAAAGAGGCTTCTTACCCTCTTCTCCCTTAATCAAAGGTTCCTCTCCGTCAATCAGCTGTCTGGCTCTCTTAGCACTGGCAATTACTACGGAATAGCGAGACTGTACTTCCAATTCCCCCTCTTCTCTATTGCGGTTCATAGATTCTATTAAATCATTATACGTTGGACGTAGCATCTTCTATCCTCCTTAAGTCCTTTCTGATTTCTTCAATCAGATCCAAATGTACCTCTGCCCGATCATGAGAGGCACGGATTAAATTATGCAGTTTTTCCGTGCATGTGTCAATATCTGCATTCACAAGAATATAGTCATAGGCCTCCACACCTTCCGCCTCTACAATGGCACGGCTAAGGCGTTTATTCACGGTTTCTTCATCCTCGGTGTTTCTGCCGATTAGTCTGGCTCTGAGCTCCTCAGCGGAGGGGGGTGCCATAAAAATCAAAAGGCTGTCGGGAAATTTTTTCTTAATTTTCAAGGCTCCCTGAATCTCTATCTCCAGAATAACATCCTTTCCTTCGTTAAGACAATCTTCCACAAACTTTCGGGGCGTTCCGTAATAATTGTCCACATACTTGGCGTACTCCACCAGCTCATCCCGGTCAATCATCTCTTCAAAGCGATCCTTGCTGACGAAGAAATAGGACTTTCCTTCCTCCTCTCCCTGTCTTGGTGCTCTTGTTGTTGCAGAAATGGACAGGGCATAGTTATCATATTTTTGGGTCAGATTTTTCATAATCGTTCCCTTCCCTGCCCCGGAAAACCCGGACACCACCACCAAAATTCCCTTTTCTTTATGCTTTTCCATTCTTCTTTCCTGCTTCCCTTATTCTATATTCTGTACCTGCTCTCGAATCTTTTCGATATGATTTTTCAATTTTAAAGCCTTCTCGGATACAGATAAATCATTAGCCTTAGATAATATGGTATTGCTTTCCCGATTCATTTCCTGCAAAAGAAAATCCAAATCTCTTCCTATAGGAATCTCTTCCTCTAAAAGCTTTGCCATTCTTTGGATATGGCTTTGCAACCTTGTGATTTCCTCATCCGTACTCACCTTATCAGCAAAAATTGCCACTTCCTGCAGAATTCTGCCTTCCTCCACCTCTCTTCCGGAAAGCATCTCCTCCATCTTTTTCCGAAGACGCTCCCCATAGGCCCTTTGAATATCCCCTTCTTTTCCTTTAATGAAATCAATGCCTTCCTGCATTTCCGAAAGCTTTAAAAGAATATCTCTTTTTAAATTGCTTCCTTCCTTCTCTCTGGCCTTTTGAAATTCTGTCATAGCCAGCTCCATGGCAAGAAAGAGTGCATCCTCTCTGTCCTCTTCCTCCCCTTCCACAATCTGAGCCACTTCCGGGAAGAATACCAGCTCCTTGGCATCCAGATTATAGGGAAGAGAATATTTTTCGGCTACTTTTTTAATGCTTTCCACATAGGCATCCAGTAAATCCTCCCGAAGCAAAAGCTTCTTCTTTTTTTCCGTGCTGTCCTCCAGAGAAACAAAGATTTCCACCTTTCCCCTGGAAATTCTTTCCTTCACCCATTCTCTACACTTCATTTCCAGATGCTGCATAGTCCGGGGCAGGCGTATAGACAGGTCTAAAAAACGGGAATTAACCGACTTGATTTCCACCGTGATACCGGAGCAATCCTGCTCTCCCACACAGCGGCCGAATCCTGTCATACTTTTGATACTCATAAAGCCCCCTCTCTTGCATTTTTCATGCCTTTACTTTATCCTCTTTGTAGCTTTTCCTACGAAAATATAGGAAAAGTCATGGCCGGAAAGGATAAAGAACTTTCCTGTTGGCAATTTCATTTACGGATAAACCACCAAACTTACAGGCCGGTATTCCAGTATGATAGCAAGGTGGATTTACTATTTCAAGTGGAAAAGGACGGTTTTCATGGCATTTGACGGATTGTATCTTGCAGCGTGCATCGCGGAATTTCAAGAACGAATTTTAGGCGGAAAGATTTCCAAAATCATCCAAAGTGAAAAGGATGAATTGCAACTTTTTATAAAGAAGGAAAAAAATACGGAGATTCTCCACCTCTCCGCCAATCCCTCCTTCCCTCTTCTATATTTGGCAAATGAAGGGAAAACCGCCCCCATTACCGCCCCCAGCTTTTGTATGTCCCTTCGAAAGCATATCGGAAACGGCATTATCCAAAGCATTCGGCAGGCTTCTCTACAGCTTACGGAGGCAGGTCTGGAGCGCGTGCTCTTTTTGGATATTTCCCATCGAGATGAGCTGGGGGATGTAGGCATTAAGCATTTGGCTGTAGAAATCATGGGCAAGTATTCCAACATCATTTTGCTGAAAGAGGATTATACGATTTTAGATGCCATAAAGAGAATTTCCCTGAGCCAGTCCTCGGTAAGAGAAGTGCTTCCCGGAAGGGAATATTTTATTCCGGATGCCTTCCATAAGGAAAACATTTTATCCTTCCCTATGGAGGAGCTGAATACGCTCTTGGAAAAGGAATCCCTCCCCTTATGGGGATCTCTCTTCCAAAGCTTTTCCGGACTTAGCCCTTTGTTGGCAAGAGAACTTTGTCTTAATGCCGGTCTCCCTATCGATAAAATCTCCAACACCTTATCTCCGGAGGAAGGGATGCAGGTTAAGGAAGCCATTTTGGCCTTTCGGAAAACGATTCAGGAAAAAGATTTTCATCCGGTCATTTTGTATGAAGGGGAAAAGGCCTTTGATTTTTCCGCTCTCCCCGTCCAACAATACAAGGGTAATCCGGCATTTTCCGAAGAATACATTGCTTCCCCCTCTGCCCTCCTTCTTCAATACTACGGAAATAAGGAAAGGGACGACAGAGTACGGCAGAAATCCACAGACTTAAAGAAGCAGTGTCATACCCTTCTGGAACGCTGTAATAAAAAGCTGGCACTTCAAGAAAAGCAACTAAAAGATACGGAGAAAAAAGATAAATTCAGAATCTACGGAGAACTCTTAACCACCTACGGCTATAGCCTTATAGGAGGAGAAAAAGAGCTTGTATGCGAAAATTACTATACGGGAAAGGAAGAAAAAATCCCCTTGGATCCTACCCTTTCTCCTATGGATAATGCCAAGAAATATTTTGAAAAATATG
>CAUTXF010000058.1:0-12386 GCA_963542215.1 uncultured Oribacterium sp.
CCTAGATACACTTTCTCTCGTGATTTATTCTTGGGAATTAGTTCGAATTACGCCACCATCAAACACCATCTTGGCTCTTTTGTCAAGGAGTTTTAGAAAAAACTTTGCCCTGATATGGATTATAGATTTTCCTGCAGTATAGGTCCGGAGTGGGGCACGCTCCCGCTAACCTCGCCCTGCAGGGGTACTAAGCGAAAAACTGCAGTTACACTTTGTTTTTTGCAAGTACCCGCGGGCTCAGATTGCCTCCCATTCCGGACCTATACTGCAGGAAAATATCTACTGTATGATTTTAGGCAAGTGTTTATTTCCGACAACCCGTTCTCTTTATAAGGTCCAGCGCAGGATGTAGTTTTTCAATCTGTCAAAAATACTCATCACAAGAATCAGTACGATGACCATGAAAATGAAGCCTCCCCAAACATTTTCATAGATGCCCAACGTGGAATATCGCTTAACATAAAAGCCTAAGCCGTACTGGGCACCATACATTTCCGCATAAACCAGCATGACAAAGGAGCTTCTGAGGGAGTTAATGAAACCGGAAATAATGGAGGGACTGGCTGCCGGAAGAACCACCTTGAAAAATCGTTTCCAGCCCTTTAATTCCAAAGTCTTCGCATTGTCCAAATAGCGCTTGTCAATGGTCTGCACCCCCGTAATAGTGGCAAAAAGAGTGGCCCAGACACATCCGTATACAATGATAATGATGGAAGCCCACCACATATTGGGAGACAGAAGCACCACAAAGGGAGAGAGCAAGATGGAAGGGACGCAGCTGAATCCATAGACAATAGGGTAAAGCACCTTTCTGGCTTTTTCATTAATTCCCATAAATAGGCCTATGCCCAAGGCCAAAATCAGGGTAATCAAAATCGAAGGAGCCAGTAAGGTAAATGAGGCAAACACATTGGTCAACTGTATATTTCGATTTTCCAGAAATACCTTCCAAATGAGCCCCACCTTAGGGAACATGAGAGGCGAAATCAAGCCATTTTGCGAAATAATATAATAAGTGAGGCACATTCCCAGCACAATCAGCAGAGTAATCCAATAGTCTTTAAAAAATGTTTTTATGCTTTTCATAAAAAATCATTACCTGTCCTTTATTTTTCCAACTGTATTATTTCCCTTTTTGTTGTATATCTTTTACGGCATTTCCGTTGAAATACAGTTCCGGTAAATTATTCCTAATTGCAGATACAATTTTATAGGCTTAGGTATTATGCTCTGTATAGAACTTCTGTGCTTCCTCATAGAATTCCGGATTCTCGGAGCCCCACTTCTGCTGAGCTTCATCCAATGCTTCCTTGTAAAGCTGTGCATAAATACGATCTTCCAAATTCACGGAACTGTCCTGATTCTCGATGCCGCCTACCTTTTCCATATACTTATAGTTATCCATTACCGTATTCTTCAGGGTATCCGGATTAATGCGATAATGCTCATTCAAAAGGTAAGCCTCTACATATTCTTTGTTGGCTCCCAACTGCTTTACCATAAGATCCACAGTTTCTTCTCTATGGGTGCTGAAGTATGCCTGAGCACGGATTAAAGCCTCATTTAAAAGCTTTACCGTAGTGGGATTCTTCTGTACCCAAGACTCTCTGGCTACCATACGACAGCAAGAGTAGTTGGGAGTTTCATCGGAGCAGAAGGTCACAATCTTGATGCCCTTGGTATTTAAAATCTGATACATCATATTGGTTCCCATGGTAGCATAATCAATCTCCCCCTTGAGAACTGCCTGGATTTTATCCGCATCGGACATACCGTCTACGAAAGTGATTTCCTTCTTTACATTATGTCCTTCTTCTTCCAGAGTGTGATACAAAGCATACTGAGAAACAGACCCTGCCATTTTCTTTCCTAAGAAGGATTCCGGTCCCTTATACTCCGTCTCTTCCTTTGCAATAACCGGCATACATCCGGTAAGCATATTTCCTCCGATAATAGCCATATCGTCTCCGGCAGCAATCATTTTAATGGGTGTCCAGGTTCCCGAATTGGAGGCAATATCAACCTGGCCGGTGGAAACTGCCTGAAGCTGTCCATCATCCAAGGGGATTTCATTCACGGTTAAGCCTACCGCATCAAAATAACCTTGTGCTTTCGCAATGCTGACCAGTACATTTCCGCTGGCTCCCTGGGCAAAGGTTATGGTGGCACTTTCCGGCTTATCTCCGGTTTTGATGTCGGCCTCCGCCTTCTCACTGCTTGCCTCCGCCTTACTTTCAGCTGCCTTCGTTCCCTCTTCCTGAGAAGCTGCCGCTGTTGTACTTTCCTTCGTTTCTGACTTCGCACCGCAGGCACTGACAGCCACTGCCATGCCCAATACCAGTCCTGCAATTACAAATTTCTTTTTCATTTTCTTTTCCCTTCTGCTATACAAAGCAATTTTCTTACTTTTCACCACTTACAGAGTTTTTTATACCTTTTCCACCTCTGCAGGAGTTTATTGTTTAAACCGTCTTAAATAACAACGATTTATTTATGACTTTCCACATCCTGATTAATATGTTTAATCAGAATATTTCTCCTCTTTAATACTTCCGGATCTTCAAACTGGGTTTCCCTCGTCACTCGATGGATGTCTTCCAATTTCTCGTCAAAGATGATTTGGCTGGGTCTTTGCCCGAAAACCACAATCCGATTGGCAAGATATAAGGCTTCATCCACATCATGGGTTACAAAGAATACGGTTTTTTTCACCTTTTCTTTATCCCATAGGGACAATACCAGATCCTGAAGCTTTGCCCTGGTCACCGCATCCAATGCACCAAAGGGTTCGTCCATTAACAACACGGGAGGATCCACACTTAAAGATCGGGCAATGGCACAGCGCTGCTTCATTCCTCCGGATAACTCCCGGGGAAGCTTTTTAAAAACCTGTTCCTCTAATCCTACGACCCTAAGAAATTCCTTTGCTCGGTCAATTCTTTCCTTTTTGGACATTTCAGGGTACTTCTGTTCCAAAGCCAGAACAATATTTTCCCCGGCAGTCATCCAGGGAAAAAGTCCATAATCTTGAAAGACTACGGATCGGTCCAAGCTGGCTCCCTGTATGGCCTTACCATCCTCCAGAATTTCTCCCTGTCCGGCAGTTTCCAGTCCCGCCAAAAGGCGAAGAAAGGTACTTTTTCCGCAGCCACTCTGCCCCAAAAGACAGACAAACTCTCCCTGTTCCACCGTCAAATTGATATTTTCTAAAATATTCTTTTCCGGCTCATCCTTATAGGCAAAGGAGAGATTTTTGATTTCCATTTTTTTCATAAACTCTACCGCTTTTCTCTTAAGCCAACACGGAAAATGCTTTTTGGAAATCTGCCAGAAGATCTTCGATATTTTCCAAGCCTACAGAAACCCGAATTAAATCATTGGTGATTCCTGCCTTAATGCGCTCTGCCTCCGGAACATTTCCATGGGTCATGCTGGCGGCATGCTCTACCAAAGTACCCGGATCCCCAAGACTTACCGCAATGGAAGGAATGGTGAAAGCATTTACCACCTTCTTGCAGGCATCATAAGCACTCATGCCTTCAATGCCCTCTTTTAATTCGAAGGACAGAATGCCACCGTAATTTCCCTTCATCAATCTTTCCGCCAAATCATGCTGCTCCGCAGACTCCAATCCCGGATAGTACACCTTCTTTACATAGGGAGAGCTTTCCAGAAATTTCGCAATGGCCAAACCGTTGTCGCAATGTCTTCTCATACGAAGCTCCATGGTCTGCATGCCTCGAAGCACCAAATAGGAATCAATGGGGCCCGGTGTAGTTCCCAAAATCTTGGAGGTAATGCCCTTTCGAATAGGCAGTAAATCCTCCGCCTTACCAATGATTGCTCCGGCAATCACATCCCCGTGGCCGTTGATGTATTTGGTAGAGCTATGCACCACAAAATCCGCACCAAGTTGTAAAGGATAAATTTCAGGAGGCGGCGTAAAGGTATTGTCCACCACTACCTTAATCCCCTTTTCATGGGCAATCTTAGAAATGGCTTCAATATCCGTTAGTACCATAGTGGGGTTCGTCATACTCTCAAAATAAATCAGCTTGGTATTGGCCTTGATGGCATTTTTCACTGCCTCTAAATCTCCGGTATTCACCTCACTGACTTCCACTCCATAGCGGCTCATGGTTTCCCGCAAAACCTGATCGGTACAGCCATAAACACAGGTTCCTCGAATCACATGATCTCCCTGGGACAAAAGGCCAACCAACACACCTCCGATGGCTCCCATGCCGGACGCTGTGGCAATGGCCGCCTCACCGCCTTCCAAGGCCGCATACTTTGCTTCCAAAGCCGCGATGGTGGGGTTTCCTCCTCTGGTATAGGCAAAGCCTACTCTTTCTCCCGAAAATACCGAACTTCCCTCTTCCACAGTATCAAAGCAGAAGGTGGATGTCTGGTAAATGGGAGTCGCCAAGGCTCCATAAGCCTTATCCGGTGCCTGTCCTGCGTGAATCATCCTGGTGCCGAACCCGCACTTTTGAAAATCAATCTCCTGTGCCATGCATTCTCCTTTCCAAAGCTGTCATTCTTTCTTGTTATATTTGTGCTTCTTTTATCAAGAAATAAGTTTATATTTTCTTTAGATTCTTGTCTAATTGCAATAAAACATGAATCAAGTCATTATTTCCTATCCTCTATAAATAATATTTAATATTTTTCATTTTCATTAAATTAACTTTAATGAGGAAAAGAGCACAAAAAAAGACCGACCGCAGCAAAATTTGCCGAAGTCGGTCTTTTCCAAAATTACATTGTAAAATCTAGCTTCTGACAGTGAATGTCGTAAATTACAGTACAGACTCCAACTTCTGTGGATGGATCCCGTGCTTCTCCGCATATCCGGTAAGAATCAATGCCAATGCACCGTCTCCGGTTACGTTACAAGCGGTTCCGAAGGAATCCTGTAATGCGAAGATTGTAAGCATTAAAGCGGTTCCTGTCTCGTCAAAGCCAAGTACACCGGTGATCAGTCCTAAGGAAGCCATAACGGTTCCGCCGGGAACACCGGGAGCGCCGATTGCGAATACTCCCAATAAGAGGCAGAAGAGAATCATTTTCTCTACGGAAGGAAACTCATTGTACAGCATCTTGGATACCGCCATAACAAAGAAGGTCTCGGTCATAACGGAGCCGCAAAGATGAATATTGGCAAAAAGAGGGATTCCGAAGTCCACCATATCTTCCCGGATAGTAGGCTCGGACTTTTTTGCACACTCCAAAGCTACGGAAAGGGTTGCTGCGGAGGACATGGTTCCTACTGCGGTCATATATGCAGGACCATAGTGCTTTACAATGTTCATGGGGTTCTTCTTGGAATACGCCCCTGCAATGGAGTAAAGAAGAGTCAGCCAAATGTAATGTCCGATCATTACGATAATGATAATGATTAAGAAGATGGGTAACTGCTTGGTAATGGTTCCTTCGTAAGCCAAGGTGCAGAAGGTGGTACCGATTAAAAGAGGCAGTACCGGAATAACGAACTTGGTTACGATGGATAAAACGATGTTCTGGAACTCTTCCAATGCCTGGGTAATAATCTTGGAATTGTTCCAAGCTGCCGCAAGTCCCACCAATACGGAGAAGAAAAGAGCAGACATTACCGGCATAATCTGAGGAATGGACAGCTGGAATACCACCTCAGGGAGCTCCTTCAAACCATCCACATCCGGATTGATATTTAAGTGAGGTAAGATGGTGTATCCGGAAAATGTAGCAAAAAATGCCGCTCCGATAGAGGATACATAGGCAATAAATAAAGCTACCATCAGCATACGGGAAGCATTGTTTCCCAGTCTTGTGATGGAGGGAGCAATAAATCCGATGATAATGAGTGGTACACAGAAGCTGATAAACTGTGCCGCAATATACTTTACAGTTACCACAATGTTCAAAATGGCATGGGATACACCATTATCCATTCCGCTTAAAGCCAGTCCTAAGCAAATGCCCACAGCCAATGCCACCAAAAGCTTAAAGGGCAGACTATGAATAAATCCTTGTTTTTCCATACTTTTTCTCCTTCTTATTTTGTTGTAAATTTTCAAGCCCAATCTCAAGACATTTCTCAGCCTAATTCTCCTGCTATTTCTTAAGCCATGCCTCGAGCATATTTCGGGCTATTTCTTAAGCTTTTCCGGTTTACGCAGTTCCGTCCCTCCGGTCAGGACGCCGAAAATTCCTACACACAGGAATTTACATCCACCTGATCCGTCATAACTTTCAAAATTTCTCTGTCGGTGGATTGCATACCCACCTTTCCGATATAGCCCATATTTCTGATGGTCTTCTCCACATCCTCTTCCACGATGCCTTCTCCCCCATGGAAGCCCTGATCCTTCATACTCATGTGATGAGCTAAAATCGCCGCATGGACGGAAGAAGCAATCTTCGCTGCACAGCTGGGCTTGGCACCGTCACAGACAATGCCCCCCACATTGCCTAAGGTGTTGCTGATGGTACGACCAATCTTCTGATAATTTCCGCCGCAAAGGTAGGTAATGCCGGCACCCGCTCCGCAGGAGGCACTAACCGCTCCGCAAAAGGCGGAAAGAGCACCGATATAGTGCTTAATGTAAACGGACACCAGATTGCTGACAATCAAGGCTCTGTACATCTTCTCTTCGGAAATGGAAAGGGCTTTCGCATATTCCACCACCGGCATACTTACGGTAATGCCCTGATTGCCGGAGCCGGAGTTAATCACCACCGGAAGGGGACAGCCGCTCATTCTGGCATCAGATCCTGCTGCCGCTCTGGCGCATGCACAAGCCCGTACATCGGAGCCCCAGGTCTCCAAAATCGTCTTTCCCACACTGGCCCCCCAGGGATTGTCCAAGCCCTCTTGGGAAATCGCCAGGTTCATCTCCACCTGTCTCTGTAAAGACGGTCTTACCAAGGATAAATCCACTGCATTGGCATAGTCCAAAATACCCTGAAGAGACATCAGACTCCGATCTCCTCCTGTGGAAATCACATCCTGCTTATCCTCATGTCCTTCTTTATAAAGAACCTCTCCGTCCTTTTCCATGTAAATGATGTTACTGTGCTGGTTTGCAATCTCCAGTTTTACCTTATGGTTTTCGGACAGAAGCTCTACCGCAATGTAAAGCTTTGGACCTTCCTCCTGAAAGCTGACCTTGCAAAAACCGGTATCCACCAGCTTTCTGCACTGTTCCCGATCCTCATCCGTAACGGTAGACAAAACCTCCAGCTTTAAATCGGAGTCACCGCCAAGTACGCCTAAGATGGCCGCTACCTGCATACCCTTCTGGCCGCCGGAATTGGGGACGGTAACCGCCTTTACATTCTTAATAATGTTTCCGGAGCAGCAAAGCTTTATCTCCTTGACCTCTTCTCCCAGAAGCTTCCTTGCTGCCGCTGCGGCATAGGCAATGGCAATAGGTTCCGTACAGCCCATGGCCGGCACCAGCTCATTCTGTAAAATCTCCGTATAATTGTTCATCAAGCTCTCTTCCACCAATAGCACCTCCTAAAATATGTCTGACAGGACTTTTTAACTAAACCTTCCTTTCCATCGTAAGCGTGAAGATTGTCTTTCAAAGTAAAACCCCGAAACCTTCCTATTCTTATTTAGATTTACTCTAATCATATCAGTAATGCGATTAAAAAGCATTAGGCGGATTTTGACGATTTTTTAACATAACTTTTGTATGATTTGTATGGTAATTCTATGAATATTGCAAGATTTTTATGCAATATATGTCCACTATGGTAAGCACACTCTCACAAACAACTCCGGTGGGAACTGTAAAAAAGCAAAAAAAAAAGAAACTATCAGCAATATAGGACTGAATATGGGGCGGGGCAATCTAGGCCAGTTAGTAATTGCGAAAACCTGCAAAGCGAAGGACTGTAGAAATCCAATAACCAAAGCGAATGATGCAGTATAGGCATGAAAGAGAGCAATCTGAGCCCGCCGGTACCTACAGAGCCCCTGCGAAGCGAAGGACTGTAGAAATCAAATAGCTGAAGCGAATGATGCAGTATAGGTCTGTAATAGGGGGCAATCTGAGCCCGTCAGTACTTACAGCGCCCCTGCGAAGCGAAGGACTATAGAAATCAAATAGCTGAAGCGAATGATGCAGTATAGGCATGAAAGAGAGCAATCTGAGCCCGCCGGTACTTGCGAAAAACAAAGGTACTGTAGTTTTTCGCTTAGTACCGCTGCAGGGCGAGGTTAGCGGGAGCGTGCTCGTTTTCATGCCTATACTGCATCGGAGCGTATATATTTTTAAATTGCTTCACTTTGCAAGGGCAAGCATAGCGGGAGCGTGCTCGATTTCATGCCCATACTGCATCAGCACCCCCTACCCCGCCATGCGCTCATACATACCGTAATAGCTTCTATCCTCCAGCATATCCTTTCGAAGCTGAAATACATCCTCAGGATCGTCCGTAATCATGCCGTCCACCGGGCTTTGCAGGTATTTGATGATTTTGTCTTCTTCATTGATGGTCCAAACATAAATTTCCTTCCCCATATCCTGCACCTCTCCCATCAGGTAGCCGTTATAGGAGGAATCTTCAATCGCATAAAAATCCACATTTTCCGTGGCAAAATCTCCGAATTGCACTGGAATCACCACCCCGGTCTTCCATTCCGGAGCAGTCTCTTCTATCCCCTCCATCAGGGAAATGTCTAAAGACATCAGGGGATTCGTCTTCTCCACCCCGTATTCTTCCAGCTTCTCCAGAAGAATTTCCGAAAAATTCTCCGGTTCCTTCCCATGGGGCTTAATCTCTATCAGAAGGGGCATATTCAACACCTTTGCCCGCTGTACAAATTCCCGAAGGCTTGGAATTTTTCCGCTAAACTCCCCCTGATGCACCGTCATCGCGGTAAGCTCCGAAAGGGTACAGTCGTAGACCTTTTTTTTGATTCCGGTAAGGCGGGAAAGATCCACATCATGCATCACCACAAATTCCTGATCTTTGGTCAGCTGAATATCCAGCTCCACCATATCCGCCCCTGCTGCCTTGGCTCCCTCTAAAGACTCTATGGTATTTTCCACTCCGGCGGAAACCAGCCCTCTATGGGCAATGATTTTCGCATCCGTATTAATCTCCTGCCCCATATAATCCATAAGCGCTACGGTGCTGTGAAAAACGAATAAAGCCAGTAGGAGGAAAATGGTGGCCTTGCTATACTTTTGTTCCTCGGCAAGAAAAGCATTTTCCCCCTCGGAGCCTTCCACCGGAAGGGTATTGACCAAAAGGGAAAGAAAGCCGATTTTTGACAAAATCCCAAAGAAAAATCGGGTAAAACGAAAGAGCAGGAAGAAAAGAAAATGAAAGATGCCCAGTTCTCCCTTTGGATCCAGACGGGTAAAGAGAAAAGCCGCCAAATAGAGTAAAAGAGCGGCCAACAAACTCAGCAAAAACTCATACAAAAAGAGGGTCAGAAACAGTCTAATTCCGCCTTTTTTCGTGTAGGCAAAGCTTTCCCGCACCGATTTATTAAACTTCTGCGCCTTTAAGCCCATTAAAGGCACAGTATAAACCAGACGCATATTTAAGTACATGAAAAAGAAAAACAGAAGAAAAAGAGCAATATGCCCCCCAACAGTCTTGCCCACTTCTTCCGTTATAAAATCCGGGATATGGAAGGAATCTGTCAGAGAAGAGCTTAGAATAAAGCTCGCCACCGGCACGGTGCAGAGAATATAAAGAAGGAACAGCAGCACATTGCCATAGCTAAAATCCCGCAGTCGGATTAGAGAGGTACGAAGAATTTTTCGATAAGAAATCCGAACCCCTTCCTTGGCCGCCAAAATCACCTGTACCAGAGTGAAGACCTCCACATAAAAAAAGAAGGCCAGAAGAAAAGCAAAAAGCAAAACCATAAAAAGGCTTCTGGGACTGGTGAAAAAATAGCGAATATTGTACTGATCCACATTGGGCAAGTCCACCAGCACCAAAGCCAGACGGAAAAGCATTTGCAAAAGCTCCTTCCCTACAAAGGTCGCAATCTGCAAAAAAATGGCGGTAGACAAAAAGAGGAACTTATGGCGATTGCAAAATGTTAAAGTCCCAAAAATCTGTTTCCACATGCCCTCTTTTTTTTCCATAAGTTCCTTTCTAAAATTTGCTTAGTAAATGCTTTAAATGAATATTTTTACAATATATCTCCTTTTCGTTAAAGAAACCGCAAATTTCTTTCCGATATCGATTTAAGAAAAATGAAGCTTTAAACGATAGGCGGAGTACTCTCCGAAGTCCTGAATATCCTCCTCCAAATAGCGAATGGCCTTCTCCACATCCTTATTTCGTAGCGCCGACACAATGTCCACATGGTGCTCCGTATCCATGGAAAAAAGAATTTCCTTGTCCTTCTTCCAATAGTACTGGGAGTAGGCTCGCTTCAGTCTGGTCATGCATTTTTCCAGCTGCTCCGTAATATAGTCATTGTGGGCACAGGCAATCAAACGAAGGTGAAATTCCATGTTATGCTTCCAGTGAGTCATGGCGTCCGTATTATTTTCACTGCACTGACTGTTGATCTGCTCCAAGTCCCGAAAATCTTCCTCCCGGAGCTCTGCTCCGCACTCCAAAAGCACTCCCCGCTCCAAGACAAAGCGGAAAGCCAGCATATCGTAGATATCTTCCTTACTGAGGCGCACCACCTCATAGCCGTAGCGGGGAATATTTTTTAAAATGCCGTCCGCACAAAGTGCCATCAGCGCCTCTCGAACCGGAGACTTGCTACAGTGGTATTTTTCCAGTAGTGCCTTCTCATTCAAAATATCTCCCGGAGAAACATTGCCCTGGAAGATATCCTCCAGAATAGATTCATATACTTGGTCTTTCAGACTTTTTTCCATAGTTCTCCCTTCATTTCTTTGAACTGTCCTAGTATAGCGTAAAAAAGGAGGCTAAAAAAGCCTCCGAAGTGATTTTCTCTGATGAGAAGAAAATATTTTTTATCCTAAAACTTGCCGGGGAAAACTATGCATACAGACTTTCTAAGGAAATCAAAACCACATCCTCCCGAGAAATTGCTTCAAATCCACTTTTGGAAAGGAAGCCGTAACGATAGCATTGCAGGCCGCATTCCTTTACCTGCGCTATCTCCTTTTCTATTTCCGCCTTGCTAGGAGGCTTATCTTGAAACTTCACTTCATAAAAAATATATCCCTTGGGATCGTAGGTGACAATGTCGAACTCTCCGTTTCGCCTTTCTTTCGGAATGTCGTAATAGTACCTGCCTATTTTCTCAAAGGGCTCCTCCATGAGTCCTGCCCGATTCTGCCGAATCAAATATTGTTTTCCTATCGTCTCAAAACGCTTCGGCACATAGGCATTTTCAAAGTCCTCCTGAATATATCGCTGATAGAAAATATCCGAATTCATCACGTTTAGCTGGGAGCTATAGCGAAAAATATATCGATAATAAAACAAGGACATGGGGTCACTGATATAATATCCGGACTTCTTTCGGTTATTTTCATCATTAATGGGCGCTGCCTTCTCCACCAGCTCCATACGAATCAGCTTGTCCAACACATCCACTAAGCTGGGGCCACTGGAAACATGGGACTGAGACAGGATATCGTTAAAGCGGGAAAATCCCTTTGCCATAGCCTCAAAGACTTCATTGGCATTCACAATTTTCGCAATTTCCGACTTAAGATACATGAGTACCTCATTTTCCAGTCTTGCACCGGGGGATGCGATCAACTCTATAATATTTTCCTTTACGGACCTGTCTTCCCGAATCAAACGATTATAATAGGGAATTCCGCCAAAAACACTATAAAGCCTCACCTTATCCTCGTCGGAAAAATGGGAATAAAACTGTGCCGAATCATAGTAATCCATGGGCTTCAGCTTTAAAACCAAATCAAAACGGCCAAATAAGGGATTCTCTTTTTCTATCAGTTTCTGCATGGTATCCACAAAGGAACCGCACAAGGCCAATTTCAATTTACTCCGGTTTCGATATTTATCAATCAGTGCCTGCAAAACACTGTCCATGCCCTTCAGCACATCACTAAGGTAAGAATATTCATCCAAAATCAAGAGAATATTCTCCTCCGTCGCCTTTTTAAAAAGAAAATCCAGCACTTCCTCCAGGCCGGAAAAGGAAATCTTCGGGTAGCCAAACTCTTCCGAAAGTAAAGTCGCCAGACTTTCCACATTGTTCATTTCAGAAGTCTGTTTGCACTCGTAATAAATCCTCTTCCCCTCAAAGAACTGCATGGAATGTTTCATCAGCTCACTTTTTCCAATACGCCTTCTTCCGTATAATAGAAGCACTTCCATGCCGGGAGACTGATACAAGCCTTTGATTTTCCGTACTTCTTCCTCTCTTCCGATAAATTTCATTTTATTCGGTCACCTCCGATTCGGTT
>CAUTXF010000059.1:0-12355 GCA_963542215.1 uncultured Oribacterium sp.
GATTATCTCAATTTTTATGGAGAGAAAAAAGATGACGGGTTATTGACCATTTACGAATCAAATCTATAGTATTATGTTTACAAATACTATAGATTTGCAGAAGGGTACAAATAATAATACTAGTTTTTTGGGTGTAGAGAGGAAGATTAGAACAACTGATGTGCTCTTATTGGAAAAGAACTATGATTTTGAACAACTTTCTGATTGGGAGAGGAGACTGTTAGATACAGTATTAAAACTTTTTGTAATTAATAATAATTGGCTTGCTGTAGTAAGAGGAGAACTTGTTTTAGAATATGATGAAGAAATGATTCAAGAACTCATTTCTTATATTGAACGTGATTGGTTTCAGGATTCCTGCTTTAATTTGATTGAAGACCTCATTAATCTAGTGAAATCAAAAAAAATATCACTTGTAGACTATGAAGAATTTAAACAAAGTTTATTGAACCAAGAAAAACTTAGATCTGATATTGAACCTTATGAAGAAAAAATTTTAAAAGATCCCAATAGAGGGCATTGGGATTTGTGGAATAATCAATATGATGGCAAATATTTTATTGAAGTAGAAGAAAAATTTATTGCCAGAAATCCAGAGTATGACATTAATGATAATGGTGTAATTGCTATTGATTTTGGAACAAAGTCCACTATTGTTGTTTATCAATCTGACATAGATCACTCACTTCCAATGGGAATAGGAGATGGAAATTTAAAAAAAGAACCAACACCGAAAAGATATGAAAATCCGACAGTGATGCATCTTGTGAATTTAGAAAGTTTCTTACAAAAGTATCATGAAGAAAAAGGAAGACCAACAACAAAATGGGAAGATTTGACGATTTCTCATACGGCAGTAGACCAATTTGGAAATAGCAAAAGTGAAGAGTATTTTGAATTTTTACAGCAGATAAAGCAATGGTGTAATCAGCGTCAGAAACAAGTCCGTGTAAAATCTCATATGGGTCAGAGTTATGTACTTCCGGCCTTTATGGATTTAAAAGAAGAAGACTGGAATCCAATTGAAATATATGCTTATTACATAGGACTGTATATTAATAATATGCGTCATGGTATTTTCATGGATTATTATTTATCTTTTCCGGTTACCTATGAAAAAGCAGTCAGAGAAAAAATCATAGGCTGTTTTACTAAAGGACTAAAAAAATCTCTTCCGGATGTGATTTTGGAAAATGAAGAGATAATGAAAAGATTCCATGTTAACGGTGATATTAGTGAACCGGCAGCATATGCGGTTTGTGCTTTACAAGAATATGGATTTGAACCTGAAGATGGAGAAGAAATTTTTTACGGAATTTTTGATTTTGGAGGAGGTACCACTGATTTTGATTTTGGATTATGGTCCTGTTCAAAAAGAAAACGCTATGATTATACTATTGAGAATTTTGGAGCAGGTGGAGATGAATATTTAGGTGGTGAAAATTTATTAGCTATGCTTGCTTTTGAGATTTTTAAAGAAAATCAAAAGATGATGCGTGAAAATGGATATACATTTACTTTAGCTCCCAAATGCACAGAATTTTTAGGTTCAGATGCTTTGCTCTCAGATTCTCAAGAGGCTGAAAAAAATATGAAAAATATGATGGAAAAGTTGAGACCTTATTGGGAAGGAAAAATAGGAGAAAATGTAGCTGATGAGAAAATTAGAAATATTGCTATTCAAGAATTGATTGTATTATTAAAAAATATAATTAAAGATAAACCATATGAAATAGTATTGAAGAAAGAGATCGATGATTTAGAGCACAAGCATATTGAAGGCAAAATTCAAGAACTTGAGGTAAGAGAGGCAATTAAAAATGCTAATAAGAAATATGGATTTTTGGGTGATGAAGATAACAACATAGAAATTAATCTTACTTTATTCGATAAGGAAGGGGTAGATCATCTAGTAAATATTCAATTTGAAAAGAAAAAACTGATTGCATTGATAGAAGAAAGAATACAGGATGGAATAAATAATTTTATGTCTGCACTTCAACTCACCTATCAGGAAGATAGAGTGCTAAAGCCATCTAAAATCAATATTTTTCTTGCCGGAAATTCATGTAAATCCCCTATTGTAAAGAGGCTATTTGAAAAAACAATTGCGGAAAAAGAAAGAGAAATTCAAGATAGATATCAAATCAAGGATTGTGGACAACTATTTGAGCTGTTTCCGCCGTTAGGAACGGAAGAAGCTTATCTTAAGCAAGAAAGTATGGGGTTGTCTCCTAAAAGAAATGATTTTGAAAGACCAACTGGAAAGACAGGTGTTGCATTTGGTCTCATCCAATGTCGAGTAGGAGGAGGTATTGAGAGAGTTAGTAAGGTAGGACATCAAAGTGAAATACCATTCCAATACTTTATTGGTACAAAGTATAGAAAGAGATTTGTTCCATTTAAAGATAAGGAAAAAGGGACAAAAGAAATAGGAAAGCCGGATTACAATGTATGGTATTCCTTTGTTGAAGCAGATGAACCTATGTTTGAACTGTATTATACTTCTTTACCGGAATGTACAACGAATGAATTAATGGTGGAAGGAAATAGCGGGGTGAATCGTCTTCGTTGTTATATTGAAACTGATCCCGATGCATTTGTTTTTATTCGAGCCGTTGATCCTAAAACAATAGAATATGTAGTAGCTAAGAACCATAATGTTGAGGAAAGTAAGATTGGAGAAATAGTGAGAAAGGTGCTAGAGAAAGCGTAGGAAAGGATGTGTTATGAGCAATATAGAAGACCTTATGATTTTACCGGATGCAGGAAAGCAATACTTAAAAGTAGGAGTTAAAGACTTTAGCTTGACAGAAAAGTTAAATAGAGAAGTAACGATGGATTTTTTGGCTCTATATAGGGTGGATGAGATAACTTTTGAAGAAAAAGCTCCTAGAAAGGAAGCCTTGGAAAATGTAATATCCTCTATGCATATACCTGGAATTCAATTTGTTTATATTATAGAAGGAGACTCTTCTGGAGTTCGATTTTACTATGGGGTAGCAGAGGACTTTTCTTATAAAAGAGATAGGAAATTAAGCGTAGCGGAAATTGGAGAAAAAATTCTAAAGCCCAGTTTGCAAGGGAACTTTAGAGGTAGCGTTATCACTGAAATTGATGCAACTCATAGAAAAAAAATTGTATCTGCAATTAATCGATTTGAAGAGACTAGAATTTTAGAGGGTGTTCCCGGAATCAATAAAGATGATGAGGAATTTCAATCAGTTGACCGCGTGATAGATGTTATGCTGGGAGATACATTTGCTATTCTTGTAATTGCAAAGCCTTTATTGAGTGAAGAAATTAATAATATACAACATGGACTATATGACTTATATGACAAGATATATCCGAAAATAAAGGAGTCTATTCAAACTTCTGAAGGAGATAGCAAAGGTACTTCTACGACTAGTACAGAAGGAAAATCAGAAACAAAAGGAACTAATCGTTCCACTCAACACTCTGATAATAAAGGTACTTCTGAATCAAGTACAGAAGGTAAGGAGAATGGAAAGAGTACTTCTGTCACAACAACGAGCAGTAAAGAATCAAATCAAGGAGGAGAGAATTCCTCTCAGAGTAAATCGAATACACGTGGCTCTTCAAGCGGCTCTAGTGATTCGAAAACAGAAGGTTCTTCCGAGTCGGAGACAAAGAGCAATTCAGAAGGAAAAACTACTCAAACTGGTACAAACCACGGGCGTGCAAATACCATAGAATATGTCCATAAGAAAGTTCAAGATTGGATAAAAACAATGGACGAGATTCTATTTCCTAGATTAGATTATGGATCAGGAAAAGGTCTATTTATAACTTCTGTTGTTCTCCTTGGAGAAAATCCTGCTTCCATGATCAAAATGGAAAATACATTAAAGTCTGTCTACGGAGGAGAATCCGGCAATAGAATGCCACTTACAGCATTTTCGGTAGAGAAAGAAGTTGCAAATTGTTTGAAAAATTTCCAAGTTCCAATTTTACAAAATGCGACAAAACTTAGTCCAAATCAAATGTCTATAAATTTAGCGCATTCTCAGTTTTGTATAGATGCATATAAAATATATTTAGGTTATTGGATGTCTTCCAAGGAATTGAGCCTTTTAGCAGGGCTCCCTCAAAAAGAAGTGGTGGGATTGGTTCTCAGAGAAGAGGTCGAGTTTGGGCTTAATGTAGAAAAGTCTGAACAAGTAGAGTCTATTCCCTTGGGGTATTTGGTACAAAGCGGAGTTGTCTTGAATGGTGAACATGGTGTTCCTAAAATCCCGATTAACTATGATAAATCTTTTTTTGATAAACATATATTTGTAACCGGGGTTACCGGGGGAGGAAAAACTACAACATGTCAGAAACTTTTGTTGGCAAGTGAGAGTAATTTTTTAGTTATTGAACCTGCAAAAACAGAGTATAGAATATTAGCGGAAGAAGAGTTCCCAGATATGCTGGTATTCACGTTAGGTAAAGAATCGGGATCCCCTTTCCGCTTAAATCCGTTTGAGTTTTTAGAAGGGGAAAATATTACTTCCAGAGTAGATATGATAAAGGCTAGTATGGAGGCGGCATTTGATATGGAAGCTGCAATTCCTCAAATTTTAGAAACAAGCATCTATGAATGTTATGAGGATATGGGATGGGATATTAATACTAATAAGAACTATAAGTTTGAGAATCCCTTTGCAGAAGGCGTGTATTCTTTTCCTACTTTAGGTGATGTAGAGAAGAAGGTCGAAAAAGTAGTTAAGTCTCAAGGATTTGATGAACGCTTGAAACAAGACTATATAGGCTCTATAAAAGCGAGACTGAAGGGGCTAACCGTAGGAGCTAAAGGTCAAATGCTTAATACTCCTCGTTCCATAGATTTTGTAGAACTATTAGATAAAAAAGTAGTTTTGGAATTGGAAAGCATAAAGAATACTTCAGAAAAATCCTTATTAATGGGCTTTATTTTAGCAAACCTGTCAGAGGCTATCCGAATTAAGTATTTAAACATGGATAAAAAGCCGATACATCATTTAACACTTATTGAAGAAGCTCACCGCTTATTGAGTAAATATATGCCGGGTGATAGTTTAAATAAGAAGCAAGGTGTAGAAATGTTTACGGATATGCTGGCAGAGGTTCGAAAGTATGGAGAATCTTTAATCATTGCAGATCAAATCCCGGATAAACTAACACCGGAAGTGTTAAAAAATACAAATACAAAAATTGTACATAAAATCTTTGCTCAGGATGATAAGGATGCGATTGGTAATACAATGGCCCTAAAGAAGGAGCAAAAAGAGCAATTATCATACCTTTCTACTGGACGTGCAATTATGATAATGCCTGGATTATCAAAGGCAATACAAGTCCAAATAGACAAAACTAAGGAAAATGATACAGAAAGATTACCACCAGAGGATATAGTGTTACGAAAGAAGATATTATCTTATTATGCGCAACAATATAAACGAGGAGTGATTCCCGGAGCGGAATATTTTAATGAAATCCCTAATGTTGATTTATTAGAGATATGTCTTCAATATTTGCAAAGAGAGTCAAGACTGCTAAAGGAGTATCACTATATCATCCATCATGGAAAGTTTTTGCAGGATTCGAACTTTATAGACAATTTAAAAGAATGTGAGTCTAAAATAAAGTTATCAATACTTGCTAAAATTATTGGACTACATTGTCATCAGCCAGAGTTACTTCAGAAATATCCGGAAACTTATAAGGATATAGAGCATGCGCTGCAGTATCTATTGCACAATAGAGATGCTTTGGATATGAAAAAATTCCAAAAGGAAATAGGTGACAAATTGGATAATTCTTTACAGGAAGAAAAATAAATTACTTTGGATATCAAAACAGAATGGAGGATAAGATGGGAATTGGAGATATTTTTAGCGGTATAGCGTCTTTTGGAGCAGCAATAGTGGGAGCAGTTGTCAGCATTGCGGAACATGTTGGGCCATTGATTGGTGAGTGTGCAAAAGTTATTATGGAAAAAATTAGAGATTTAGATATTGATATACCTAAATGTATTAATATGATCGGTGATATTGTGGAAATTCTTACACATATTTTTGATATAGATTCAGAACAACAAGAAGTTCTTGGCGCTAAAGCTGAACAAGCAGAAAAAACAGTTGAAGACTTTGATAATGATACGATTGCTTATATCAATTACCTAAAAAATGAAATTCAACTTGATAAGGACAAATTTGACTCTTTAAGTCAAGAAGAAAAACTAGGTTATAAAGTGACTGGAATTGCAATAGAATCACAGGCATTATCACAAAAGATGGATATAGAAATCACACCTGATGCATTAGTGCTTATTCCTAAATTAGAGTCACAAGGCATTAATATTGATGTAAAAACTCTGGTAAAGATTTTTGAAGTTCTAAAGGGAGAGGGGATTCAGAGTCTTAATGATGTGTCTGATTTATTGGAAGGAAAGGGAGATAGCGATCGAATCAAAACAGGAGAAGCATTGACGAAAGCCTTAACAGAAAATACAAATCTTCATGTTTCAGATTTAAAAGATGCTGTTAGGGAATTTAATGATAATCATTAATTTATTAACTCGCTATGTAAGTTTATCATATTAAAGAAATTGAAGGAGCAACTAGTATGGCAGTAAGGAAGTACTTGTTTTGGAAAGGACAAGAAGGAATTAAAACATATAAGGTGGTTGCCAAAGGAAAGTTTGAACTTCTAAAACCTTATGGAAATGAATACTTTCCCGGAGAAGATTGGGATAAGTTTATTGAGTGGTTTGAAAAAAATGCGGCAATTACTGATGACGAGAATATTGATTTTTGTTTTGTTTCTGAAGAAGTATTTATTCCACGTTTTAGCATTGAATATACTATGGTAGAAAGTTCTACTTGGGATATAGAGGAAATAGAGGCTTTTTGTGAAGAGTATATGCATATTGGTAATTGTGAAATTCATTTTTCATCCGGAAAGAAATATATTCGACAGATAAGCAATCTTTCTAAGAAAGGCATGAAAGCTCTTTATGTATGTAATTTACCGGAGCTTTCAGAAAGAAATGTTCCAAGTAATGAGGAGAAGAAGGAGTTATCTACTGAAGCACCAAGTATTTTAACTCAATACTTTAAAGATAATTTGAAAGCTCTTGGTGACCCCCATGAATCAAAAACCCTCAACCACTGAAAAAACCTTGCCCAATAAAAACCCCTCACAAACTAATTATGATTATCTCGGTGATAAAACCTCCAAAACCCTGCGTATTTTAGAGTTATACGATGAGTTTACCAAGGGGCATCCGGTGAATAAGGCTGCGCTGGCCCAGAAGTACCATGTGGATGAACGTTCTATTCAAAGGGATATTGATGAAATCCGTATTTTCCTATCAGAAGTACTGGCGGATGGTAAGGAAGATGAATGTAAGATTCTCTATAGCAAGGCGGAAAAATGTTTCAGAATGGAGAAAAATAAGTCCTCCAAGATGAGCAACAGCCAAATCCTTGCAGTGTCTAAGATTATTTTGGAATCTCGTGCATTTCCGGAGAAGGAAGTTAATGAGATTTTACAGAAAATGGTGGATTCCTGTGTTCCTGCTGAAAGTATGAAGCTTGTACAAGAACTTATTGGTAATGAGCGTTATCATTATGTGGGGATACAGAAGGAAAGTCTTCAGGATAAGCTGTGGGAAATCGGATTGGCTATTCATGAGAAGAATTTGCTGAACGTTGACTACTGCAAGGGAAGTGTCAAGCGAGATAAAATTAAAAGGGTGGTGGCGCCGGTATCCATCTTATTTTCGGAATATTATTTCTACTTAAATGCCTTTATTATGGAAAAGAACGAAGAGGGGCGTTATCGGCGGAAGTATGACTTCCCTGCTATTTTCCGTCTGGATAGGATTGAAAATTATAAGAAATGTAAAGAAAGCTTTATTGAGCGGGGCAGTGAGCGTTTTGAAGAGGGAGAATTCCGTAAACGAGTACAGTTTATGTATGGTGGAGATTTGCAACGAGTGCTCATTAAATTTTACGGAGAAAATCCGGAGCCTATCACGGATCGATTACCTACTGCGACCATTATGGAGCAGGGACTGGGCTATTTTATTATCAAGGCAGAAGTTTACGGAAAGGGAATTTTGATGTGGCTCTTAAGTCAGGGGAAGAAGGTAGAGCTGCTAAGCCCGGAAAGCCTTCGCTTGGAAATGAAAGAAAGTATTGAAGAGATGTTAAGGCTCTATCAGGAATAGCCTTAGTTTGCAGTAAAAATTAGATTTCATCAAAGGAGGATTTAAAATGTCCCTATTACCGGATTGGAGGATTTGCCCCCATTGTCATAAAAAATACAGCTTTAACCCTGATGTGGGAAAGTTTAATTGTCCCCATTGCGGTCATCCTGCTCTGGGAGGAAAAGCAGATATTTCCCTGAAAATTCAGAATCCCTTTGAGAAAGGGGAGAATTCTCTGTTTGGAGGAAAGAAAAAGTAAAGCATGAACCATCATCTAATTGTTTTAGAAATTTTAAAACATTGGGCGATGGTTCTTTTTTCTTTGAATCCATTTTATTCCCCTTTACACTCTATAAAAAATCTTAGAAAGAAAACGTAGAATGACATTATTTGTCCTCCTTAAAAGCTAAAATTATCTTATCTTCCACGGGAAGAGTAGATTTATACCTCGCTTTCAGGTTCGGAGGGAATTGCCTATCAAAGGGATAGGTGGTACTTCCGGATCGATAATCAAAAAAGTTTTACAAGAATGTTTTTAAGGAGAATGAGTATGGAAAAGCTATTGTTTGGAGATTGGGAAGATTGCCTGAATCCTGTAGAGGAGCTTTTGGATGGGCTGCAATCTTCCATAGCAGTGTTGCTTTTATTTAAGCTAAGGGAGGAATAAGATTATGGGATTTTTTTCAGGTGTTATAGTAGCTGTTACTACAGCAGTGGCAGGAGTTATGAAGGGACTTGCAGTAGCCGGATTAGCCCTTCAAGGTTTAAAGAGTTTAGCTGCTCCTTTACTAGAACTTGGAAAAGAACTGGGGCTCATAGAACCAGAAACAGATGTGGAGGATTTAGGGGATAGGGCGATTCAAAGTGACTTGAACCCTGATGATTTTGATTGCTATGAGGAATATCTTAAGTCTGTAGAAGACTATAAACTGGATCCGGAAAAATCAAAATTGAGTACAGAGGAAAAGAAAATTCAGAAAGGCATTGAGCTAACAGTAGGAGTTATGATTGACAAATACCAAGAATTTCCTATGGGGGAATTTATTAATATGATTGGTCATAATCAGAGTTTCTTTACTGAATCAAAGATGGGGGAACTTGCAATAGTTATTAAAACGGATGGGCAGAGCATTTCTGATATTTTGCACTATGTTGATGGTACAGAAAAAAATAGTACTAAGATTCAGGGGGCTGTTGATACTCTTCTTGAAATTGAGAAAAACACAAATCCCGGTCTTAGTGATAAAGAAGCCTTTAAAAATGTTATGGAATTAAGACAATAAACGGTAACTTTGTTAAGAATTTTACTAGACAACACTATATTGAAGTAGGTGAATAAAGGAATATAATCTTTTGATTTGTACTGCTACTACAAAGTGGATTGCAATAGATATTAATCCCAATGGGGGTTAGAGAGACTTAGTTTTGATGGTAATGACTTTACAGAGATTCATTCTACAGAGGATGTATTAGAGTTTTGCGCAAAAATTCTTGGCATTTACAATATTAATAAATTTAATTATATTAATCTCAATGTAAAAATCGTAATGGTATCAAAATATTCTCCTTTGATTTCAGAACTTTTTATGCATATGAAAGATGTAGCTAGTGTTAATCTTATTGATGCAAAAACTGTGCTTCCAATTTATGCTCTAAAGAGTTGCTTAGGTGAAACTAAAAAAAAGATTAGTATTATTTGTATGGATGAGAAATTTTCTTTCGAAATGGATGATGAACTTAGAGTAAAATATAAAAGTAATATTGGAGATGAAAAAATACATATAGAACCTGAAAGTTTTTCAACAGTAAATAGCTTTACTTTTGAAAATTTATTTTCGAAAGTAAAAGAGTAAAGTATTGAAGAGATGTTAAAGCTCTATCAGGAATAGTTATAGTTTGCAGTGAAAAATTAGATTTCATCAAAGGAGGAATGAACATGTCCCTATTACTGGATTTGTCCTCATTGTCATAAAAAATACAGCTTTAATCCCGATGTGGGAAAGTTTAATTGCCCACATTGCGGTCATTCTGCTCTGGGAGGAAAAGCGGATATTTCCTTAAAGATTCAGGATCCCTTTGGGAAAGGAGAGAATTCTCTATTTGGAGGAAAGAAAAAGTAACGCATGAACCATCATCCAATTGTTTTCGTAATTTTAAAACATTGGGCGATGGTTCTTTTTCTTTGAACCCCTTTTATTCCCCTTTACCATCTATAAAAAATCTCATAAAGAAAATATAGAATGACAGTATTTGTCCTCCTTAATAGCTAAAATCATCTTATCTTCCATGGGAAGAGTAGATTTATACCTCGCTTTCAGGTTCGGAAGGAATTGTCTATCAAAGGGATAGGTGATACTTCCGGACCGATATTTAAAGAAGTTTTACAAGAATGTTTTTAAGGAGAATGAGTATGGAAAAGCTATTGTTTGGAGATTGGGAAGATTGCCTGAATCCTGTAGAGGAGCTTTTGGATGGGTTGCAATCTTCCATGGAGGAGTTTTGCGAGAATCTATCGGAATTCGGCGATACGATAGGAGAGGGATTATCCTATATGGAAGAGAATTGGGAGGATGAACTGGAGACAATTTCCGGAAACTTTTTGGACGACATGGATAAAGCCAAGGAAGAGCTTTCAGAAGGGATAGAGGAATCTCTGGAGGATTTGGGCCGGAAATTAAAGGATATAGGGGAGCAGATTGGGGATGGAATAGGCCAGCTTCCCAGAATCATTAGCGAAAAGGGAGACTGGGAAAATGCTAAAGAGCTTCATGGCTTTTGCTTGCAAAAAGACCGTTTGTCCAATCGATATAGAATTGTGGATAGCGCTTCTGTGCAGAAAGCTATTGGCAGTAAAGAGGCTATGGAAGCCAGGCTGGACAGGCTTGCTAAGGGACATTTTCTGGAAGCAGGAGATGTGATCGCTGTGCATAGACCCGGTTATGAGCATTATGGGGTTTATATTGGAAATTTAAGAGTGATTCACTATGCCGGAGAAGGCGGCGATTTCTTAGGACCGATTTCTATTCATGAGGCGAGCTTTTCAGAGTTTATGAAGGATGGAGGTGAGTTTTTTTATCTGCATTTTCAGGAAAGGCTGCCGATAAAGATTTATCGTTCCGAAAAGCTGTATTCCGGAGACAAACTTCCCTTTGCCAATACCAAGGAGTACCGGATTTTTTCTCCGGAAGAGACGGTGAGAAGAGCCAGAGAAAGGGTGGGAGAGGAAGAGTATAACCTGATCTTCCGAAATTGTGAGCACTTTGCTCTATGGTGTAAAACCGGTGTGGAGGAGTCTACCCAGGTAATCCATGGCGCCATGCAGTGCCTGGCCTTTGGCTTGACCTGTGCGCTTCCGATTTTGCCTTATGATTTTTCGGAACAGTAGAAAGGAGGCTTTCATGGTTCTGTTTTTTGAATATTCCTTACTGGCGCTTTGTCTGTTCTTTTTCGGCCTTATCGGCTTTTGGAAGGGGATAGAAAATACAAAGAAAATACGAGGGTTTTTCTATGAAAGCCGTAGCCCTAAGGAATCTTTTCTTCTAAGCTATTTTGGACGGATTTTTACCTGGATTTTTATGGGCGGCTTTGCAGGATATACTTTTTTCTATATGGCCTTGCGCTTCCATCTTAGGAATCATGAGGCAGTCTTAAAGGCTTCCAATCCTATTTCTTCCAACTTTGCCTTTACCAGGAAAATGCTTGGAGAGCTGGGCAATGCTCTTGCAAAGGGCGGTACAGCAGGCAGTATGATTTCCCTAAGTCTTTTCTTGCTTATGCTGGCTTTGATTTTTTGTAGTAGCGGAAGACTCTTCGCATGGATGAGTGGACTTCGTTTGCAGGAAAATGGCAGCAGTAGCTAAGGTGAATTTTTGTTGGCAGGAAGCAAAAAAAATGGTGCGGAAAATCACATTCATCAGTGATTTTTCCGTAGCTTTTTTTTGCTCTGAATCAGACGATACAGAGCACGGAAGAAGTTAGAACTAATAGTATGGAGAATAATATACAGCATAGATGTAAATATTGCTTAGATAGTTGGACTATTATCCTTGAAATGCTCTTTTAAATAAGATATCATTAGTTCGGATAAGACGAAATAATGGAAAGGAGACTTTGACATGATCGTATTAGACTTTGAGCTAAAGGGAATTTATGGAT
>CAUTXF010000060.1:0-12083 GCA_963542215.1 uncultured Oribacterium sp.
ACTTCTTCCTCTCTTCCGATAAATTTCATTTTATTCGGTCACCTCCGATTCGGTTTTGTCCGAATAAAAATTATCATATCTGTTCTAAGATGTAAAGTCTAAGAAGAAAAAGAGTAGGGACTGTAAAAAATCAAAAAAATTTCTAAGCAATATAGGTCTAAATGTGGGGCACGCTTTCGCTAGCTTCGCCCTGCGCAGTGAAAGACTGCACTCGTTATAAGAAAGCTCTTTGATACAGTGTAGGTCTATAAATGGGGCACGCTCTCGCTAACTTCGCCTTCGTAGCAGTACTAACTTCAAGCTTCGCTTTGCTTGCTTTCAGTAAGTACTGACGGGCTCAGATTGCCCCTATTATAGACCCACACTGTATCATTCGCTTCAATTATTGATTTTTACAGTCCTTCACTTCGGCAGTTCTTCGCAAGTATCGGGCTCAGACTACCCCTCATTTAGACCTATATTGCCGAAAATCTATTTATTATTTTGATTTTTTACAACCCCTACCGCATTTCCTCTATATGATAAATGTAGTCAATGGTGGACAGGGCTTCGATAATCTCCTTGTGGGTTTTAAACTTCTTCAGCTCCTTGCTGTCTATCGTAAAAGTCACGGAATACACGCTAAGGCCGGAGCCGTGGTAGGCGGTATTTAACTCAATATCATCAATCCGGAGTCCCAGTCTCCGAATGGTCGTCACAAAATCCTGTAAATACTGCCGACTCTTTAACTCCAAATGAATTTCAAAGTGGTTAGAGCGATTTTTCAGATACATTTCCAAGCCGGGTAAATAAGATAGGATCCAATGCAACATAAAGCAGGACACTACACTGATCAAGTATAGTCCCGCTCCTGCACTAAGGCCGATTAGAATACAGGACCATAAGGCAATGGCCGTAGTTAAGCCCTTCACCTGATTTCGGGAGCTGTAAAGAATCGCCTTTCGGCTAATGCTTGCAATACTGATCATGGTAAAGGCGGAAAGCATGGGAAAATGAAGATTTCCCTCGTTCATAAATAGCAGATCCAAAATCATGGCCAAACAGCTGGATAAAGAAGCCAAAATAAAGGTACGAAGACCTGCGGAATGCCTTTTGTTGGCTCGCTCACAACCAATGATGGAAGCCAGAAGAACCGCAAGTAAGATTCTCAGCAGGGCGGAAGAAAGGCTGATATTATGCTCTATCCTAAGACTTTGAAAAGCTTCCTGTAGTATCCATTCTGACATGGCTTTTTCCTCCTGTTCTTCTGTAATCAATGCTAATAAAACTCATCCACTATCGAAATCGCATTGAAAATATCAAGTTTTAGCTCTTCATCAGTATCATATCTTCCCAATAATATGGCTTCCAAGATTCTTCTAAGAAGAGCTTCATCAATATGTCCCGCTGCTACATGATAGCTGATATTTTCCATTTCTCTAAAGTACACATTCGATACTGCCATATATCCATTTTTCAGCAAAAACATCGCAGTAAGTGTAATTGCTATACGTTTATTGCCATCCGTAAAACAATGGAACTTACATGCACAAAAAAATAGATGTTCCAATTTGTCAAGAAAGGTTGGGTAATAGTCATCATTCTGAATGTGGACAAGAACACTCTCTAA
Source organism: uncultured Oribacterium sp. (assembly GCA_963542215.1). Taxonomy (GTDB): domain Bacteria; phylum Bacillota; class Clostridia; order Lachnospirales; family Lachnospiraceae; genus Oribacterium. The sequence goes on from CAUTXF010000060.1 coordinate 1,610, forward strand.
TGTTCCTATATCCAGCTCTCCATAATCTCCGCCCCACTATTTTCTATAGTTGCCCGATGGATAGATTTGGCTTCTGATGTTCCCGACATTAATGTCGGGAACATCCTGCTCGGTTATACAATTTATAAATGCTTTCAGCCTAGCTCCTTTGATAATCTCATATCCATTCGAGGAAATTTCATCAATATTGTCACTTACATACCTTTCAATTGTTCTTTCATCAACATCAAAATATGTGGCCACCATAGACTTTGTAAACCTAAGACGATCTTCAAAAACAACTCCTTGTATTCCGGTTTGTTTTTGTAACTCCGTAATAGCCAATTCATTATTCAATATATTTTGTCTATCCACTTGGCAAGTAGTTAAGTCTTTCGCCATGTTTCCTCCTACGTAAATGAACTATCTATTTTTTATCTTATATAAACCCTTAAGTAGAAGCTTCAAGCTAATACTGCTCCTCCGCCGCCTCGGTAAAGGCTTCTTCCTCTTCCGCCAGTCTCTTAGCATGCGAAGGAAGTTCCTTCTGAATGGCCTGGATTCGCTCAATCAAAAGCTCCACCTCATTTTTCTTCTTCTCCGGTTCTAGTGTGACGGATTCCGTTAAATCCTCCAGACTTACCGCATAGGAATGGGAAAGATAGAGCCCCAGTTTAGCACACCCAGGTCCGATTAACTCGTAGAGAATACTGGAGGCAAGAATCACCGTTTCCAAGGCTCTTCCCAACTCTCCCCCAAGGATTCTGGCTCCCAAGGCGGAAAGACCGATGGCCACCCCTGCCTGAGGAACAAGAGCCAAGCCTAAATATTTTCGAACTTCCTTCTTTTCTCCCACCAAAGTTGGCCCCAGAATAGCCCCCAGGTATTTTCCCAAAATACGTACCAAGAAATAACTGATTCCCACCAAGAGCAAAGGAACATTTTCCCCAATTCCCTCGGAATGTAAGAGCACATCCAGCTTAAAGTTCATGCCGGAGCGCACGAAAAACAGAAGTAAAATAGGAGGATTAAAGTAATTTAATTGCTTGAAAATCTTGTCGTCTTCCGTGATATTGATGTAAATCATACCCATGGACATACAACCCAGAAGAGGGGAGACATCCAAAAGAGCACAGATACCGCAAAAGCTGAAAAGCACCGCAATGGTAATAATCAAACGGTTGTCCGTAGAACGCTGCTTCGGCATCAAAAGCTTTAGAAAAAGACCAAAAAGTCCTCCCAGAAGAAGTACCCCCAGATTTAAAGCAATGGGCATAAGAATACTGCTCAGCTTAAAGGAGCCGGATTGCAAAGCCACCGCCACGGAAATCGCCATGCTGTACGCCACAAGGCCAAAGACATTGTCCAATGCCACCACCTGCAAAAGGGTGTTCACAAAGTCCCCCTTAGCATTGAACTGCCGGATGGTCATAATCGTGGAGGCTGAGGCGGTGGTTGCCGCCAAGGCTCCCAAAACCAAGGACAGACTTAAATTCAATTTCAAAATAAAAAGGCAAAGAACAAAAACGAAGAGGGAAGCCAGAGTCGCTTCAAAAAGCGTAATAATACAAACCTTTAGCCCATTCTGCTTTAACGTAGAAAATGTAAAAAATTCCCCGGTACCAAAGGCAATAAAGGCAAGGGCAATATCCGCAATAAAGCTTGTGCCTTCAATAATGTCCGGATTCACCAGATTCAAGCAATAGGGTCCAATCAGGATTCCCGCCAAAATGTAGGCGGTTACATTGGGAAGCTTCAGGCGCTTGGTGACTCTTGTTAGGGCAAAGCCGGAAAATAGCATTAAAGCTATGGGGATAATCACCCCGGACACAGAGGAGCCCCCCTGAAATATTTGCATGATGGATTGTCCTTCCATGGGATTGTCCTCCTTCCTGGAAAATATTCTAAATCTATAGTAAATAATCGACATGAAAAAGGGAAGTACTAAACTCCGTAAATGAGGTAGTTTAATGCTTCCCAAGCTTCTTCAATATAGTCAATCTATTTTTTTCTTATTTTCTAGCCTGATCAATGACTACTGCAATCAGAATAATAACGCCCATTGCCACCGTCTGCCAATATGCCGAAACACCAAGTAAACTTAACGCATTATTTATAATTCCGATAACGATAAGACCAATAACGGTCTGAGGAATTCCTCCTCGTCCACCGGACATACTGGTACCACCCATTGCTACTGCTGCAATGGCATTTAACTCATAGCCTACTGCTGCCGTGGCCTGTCCATTCTGTAACTTAGAAGCTAACACCAGTCCTGCCAAAGCAGAAAGAATTCCGGAAATCACATAAACAGAAAAACGGACTTGATCTACGTTAATCCCTGTTAACTTAGCTACCTCTTTATTACTACCTACAGCATAAATATATCTTCCATAGCAAGTCTTTGTTAAAATAATATAACTTAGAAAAATAATAAAAACCATTAAAATAACTGATACAGGAATAATACCAAGTTCTCTTAAACCGATAAATCCAAAACTTTCCGGCAAGCCAAAAACCGGCTTTGCATCTGTAAAAACATAGGCTAAACCTCTTGCTACATTCATCATCGCCATAGTTGCAATAAAGGGAGGAACATTCAACTTTGCAATACAAAATCCATTAAGAGCACCACACACAGTACCTATCACTAAGGAAGTTAGTAATATAATCAGGATGGACATCGGAATAGATGCATTTGGCATAGTTTTGATTAAAGACGCTCCTGCTACCCCTGCTATAGCCGCTACCGAACCAACAGAAAGGTCAATACCATCTGAAAGTATCGTAAAGGTCATGCCACAGGCAATAAGTGCATTGATTGAAATCTGAATCAAGATATTCTTGATATTTCCCCCTGTCGCAAATCGAGGAACAAAAAGAAGACACACTGCAAACAGCGCTACTGCAAAAAGGAGCATGGTATTTTCTCCTTTTAGGACTTTGGATATACCACTATTTTTCTTATTCATAAACAACCTCCTCATTTCCTTTGCTGGCAAAAAGCATGACATTTTCTTCTGTCGCTTCTGCACTATCCAGAAAACCGGTTACATATCCCTCTCGCATTACCATAATGCGATTAGAACATCCTAGTACCTCTGGTAATTCTGAAGAAACGAGGATAATGCTACCACCTTCCTCGACAAAATTCTTCATAAGCTCATATATTTCCGCTTTAGCATTAACGTCTATTCCCCTGGTAGGCTCATCCATAATAAGAATCTTAGACTTTGCTAAAAGCCACTTTGCTATTACTACCTTCTGTTGATTTCCTCCTGAAAGATTTTTAATGATTGCTGAATCCGAAGGAGTCTTAATCCGTAACTTGTCTATGTAGGAAACGGCTTCTCGCTTTTCCCACGAAAAATCAATAAAACCACTATGGCTATTTTCTTTTAAAGATGCCAAACTGGTATTTTCCCGAACTGTTTTTTCCAGTAAAAGTCCCTGGCCTCTTCTATCTTCGGGAATTAATCCCAGGCCTTTTTTAATAATTTCCTTAGGCTGTAATCCCTTTAAACTTTCTCCATACAAAAATACCTCTCCACTATCATAGGAATCAGCTCCAAAAATCGCCCTCATTAATTCAGTTCTTCCTGCACCGATAAGTCCGGCTACCCCAAGAACTTCTCCTTTATATAGTTGAAATGAAACATTTTTAAAATGATTTTTAGAGCATAGATTCTTCACCTCCAAAACCAATTCTTTATTTTCCGGAGCTTTGGCTTTGTAATAAAATTGGGAAATTTCTCTTCCCACCATCATTTCTACCATCTTCTGTTCAGTTACCGTTGAAACCGGTACTGTCGCAATCTTCATACCATCTCGAAGTACGGTAAGCATATCTCCCATCTCCAGAATTTCCTTTAGACGATGAGAAATATAAATTACTGCAACATTATCTTTCTTTAATTGACGTATAACTCGAAAAAGAGACTGTACCTCGTGGTCAGAAAGCGAACTGGTAGGCTCATCCATAATTACTAACTTACTATTCTGAGAAACAGCTCTGGCAATCTCTACCATTTGCTTTTCTCCATTACTAAGTTTATATACCGGTGAGCGTGGATCAATTGCTACATCCATTTCATCCAAAATCCTTTTACATTCCGCAATCATTTTTTCTTTATTTAAAAATCCGGATTTTTTCTCTTCTCTTCCCAGAAAAACATTTTCATATACTTTTAAATCCTCAATAACGCTAAGTTCTTGATGAATAACGCTGATTCCTCTCTGCTGCGCTTCTCGAATATTTTTTGCCCCGGGCTGTCCCTCTATCAAAACTTCCCCTTTATCAGGTTGATAAATACCGGAAATGATTTTAATAATTGTGGATTTTCCTGCACCATTTTCTCCCAAAAGAACATGTACTTCCCCAGGATAAAAAGCAACAGAAATATCCTCTAAGACTTTCACGCCAGGAAATTCCTTATGAATATGCTTTAATTCTACTAAAGTCTCTTTTCTTTCTTCCATCATAATATGCTCCATATTATAGAAAAAGGCGTCCAAAAATTGGGACGCCTTCCTCTTAACCTATCTTTTTATTACTTTGCATTTTTTGCATCAATAATATAAGGCGCAATCAAAATCTCGGAATCAACCTTCTCACCCTCTAAATGCTTCTTAATAGCCTCAAGAGTGGTCTTACCAATTCCTGCAGGATCCTGTGCAACATCTGCAACCCAGTTTCCACCCTTCTTAATTTCCGCAACACCTTCCGGATTTCCGTCATAACCGATAATCTTGGTTGCTGCATTGGCTGCTGTGATAGAGGAAAGAGCACCAATAGCTGCAGGATCTCCTACACAGAAAACAACATCGATATTATCATTCTTTAAAAGCATGTTCTGCATTACATCTGCGGCCTTCTGCTGGTCACCGGAATAGTTCTGCACATCAACTACCTTGATATCCGGAGCATTCTCCTTTAAATAATCTGTAAATCCGGTCTCTCTATCTACACAGCTCTCGATTTCAGAATAAGTAATTACCGCTGCATTACCCTTTTTTTCGGTAAGGATATTATTTACCACATACTCAGCAGCAAGCTGTCCACCTTTTTTGTTATCTGTAGCAACGTGAGTAACCGGCTTTCCATCGGAAGCGATATCCATAGTAAATACCGGAATTCCAGCCTTTTCTGCAAGCTCAATCATAGACTTAGATCCTGCAGAGTTAGTTGGTGCAATAACAATAGCATCTACTTTCTTGGTAATAAAATCCTGTACCTGACCAAGCTGCTTATTTGCATCTCCTGCAGCATCTTGTACATCTAAAGTCCATCCATATTCCTTTGCTTGCTCTTCCATAGCAGTCTGGATACTATTATAGAACACGTGGGTACTGTTCAGTAAGCTTACACCGATGGTCTTTGCTTCTCCTTTAGTCTCTTCCTTCTTAGCCTCCGTCTCTCCGGCTTTCTCTGTCTGTTTTTCTGTTTGCTCCGATGCCGCAGCACTTGTGCTCTTTGTAGCGCTGCCACCTCCACAAGCCACAAGAGATACAGCCATTAAAGCTGCGAGTACCAATGAAATACCTTTTTTCATCACTTTTGTCCTCCTTTTAAGATAAGTAAGTAGATATTCAGAACGAGGTCTGCAAGTTTGCTTACTCGTTATGATTCGAGTTAAAATTTGTCCATTATTGAGTAAAACACAAAATAGTATTTTTCGTATTCCCAATTCTTGTCTAAGCTCTTATGCCTTATGGACACTATTCAAGACATGCATCTTATGCATAATAAGTTCCTTTACTTTTTCCCTTCCTGCTCCATTGTATTTCTTTGGATCAAACACTTCCGGATTCTTCTCAAGATACTCTTTTACGCCCTTGGTAAACGCATCTCTTAATTCCGTTGCAAAGTTTACTTTGCAAATACCAAGGCCGGTTGATTTCTTTACATCCTCATCAGGAATTCCCGAAGCACCATGTAGAACAATTGGAATACTCACTAAGCTTTTCGTTTTTTCCAAAATGTCAAATCGTAACTTTGGTACTCCTTTATAAAATCCATGAGCATTTCCAATACCAACTGCAAGGAAATCTACACCTGTTTGTTCTGCAAATTCCTTTGCTTCTTCAGGATCGGTATAGGACTTTTCACTGTCTTTTACTTCATGTGTGTCTTCTTTTCCTCCTACCGTTCCTAATTCTCCTTCAACCGGCACTCCCATAGCATGTGCAAACTCAACCACTTTCTTCGTAAGCGCTACATTTTCGGAAAAAGCCAGCTTAGAGCCATCAATCATGATAGAGGTGTACCCGGATAAAATCGCTTTCGCACAAAGCTCTGCACTGTTTCCATGATCCAGATGTAAAGCAACCGGCACTTTCGCCTTTTTAGCTTCTGCATTGACCATTCCAAAAAACATATCTGTATCTGCATATTGCAAGCTTCCAGGAGTGGTCTGAATAATTACCGGAGAAGATAATTCCTCTGCCGCTGCTACAATTGCCTGAACCATCTCCATGTTCTCCGCATTAAAAGCACCGACTGCATAGCCCTCTTGCTGTGCTTTCATCAGAATTTCCTTAGAACTTACCAAAGCCATATTTTTCCCCTTTCTATTCTTCTAAATTTATAATTTCAACTTTTGGTAACATTGCTTCCAAATCTTCTTTTTCGCATAACTGAGTACCCGGATGTAGTAAAGATCCTGTGGCACAAGCTACCGCATATCTAAAAATATCTTCATCTGGAAGGCCTTTCTTCATCGCCAAACAAGCTCCTGCCACCATGGAATCTCCGGCTCCTTGTACTCCTTGCACAAGAATCTTTACCGGCTTTGCCTGATAGCACTTTTCTGCTGTGAGAAATAAAGCCCCCTCCTCTCCCAATGAAATGCAAAGATATCGTATACCTTTTTGTAGTAAGCTCTTGCCAAAGCTAATCATTTCTTTGGTATCTTTAAATGCCTTTCCATAAAAAGCTTCCAGCTCTTCTCGATTCGGCTTCACAAAATAGGGGCTAGCCTCCAAAGCCAAAGCCAGTAAATCTCCACTGGCATCTAAAACAGTTTTGATTCCTCTTTCTTTTGCCATAAGAACTAATTCTTTATAAATGCTTCTGGGAACTCCTGGTGGTACAGAGCCATCCACAACTAAGATATCCGTCCCTTCCCACTCTTTTTCCATCAAAGATAAGAAAGCAGCCACGTCGGCTTCTGTAACTTCTCGTCCCTTATCATTAAACTCACTCATTACACGCTTTTCCGTGTCGAAAATCTTTACATTTACACGAAGACTTCCTTGAACTGTGTGAAAGTGATAAGGACAATGAATACTTTCAAAAAAGCGTCTCAATCTGGCCTCATCTTCCGAAAAAGAAAAACCGGTCGCTGTATTGCTAACACCAAGATTTTGTAATGCTATACTGACATTAATCCCTTTTCCCGAAATATCTTCCCTTGTTTTCAAAACCTTATTTGTTCCTCCATAAAGGAACTTCTCAATCTCTATTGTTCTATCAATACAAGGGTTTAAACTAACTGTAAGAATCAATTTTTCTCCCCCTTTAAAAAATCAGACATAGCTTGGAAAATAATGTACACTGATGTAGCTCCTGCATCCTGCAGCCCGATGGCCTTATCTCCAAAATACTTTGCTCTTCCAAAACGTGCTTTTATCGTTTTCGTGTACTCCATCCCTTTTTCTGCAGCTAAGGCAGCTCTTTGAAAACCCTCTATAAGATCCAAGCCTTCCTTTGCGCCCTCTTCCAGAGCAAGAACTGCCGGTTCCAAAGCATCCACCATGGTCTTATCTCCTACTTTAGCCTTCCCCCTCTTTTTTAGTGAAGTTAAGGATGTAGAAAAAATCTCTGCAAAATCACTTAGTGTGAAACTGTTTCGTTCCTCTCTTTTTACAATTCCCGATATGAAAACCGTTCCAAATAAGACGCCTGAAGCTCCGCCCATAGTGTCTAAAAGACAAGTACCCACCGCTCGAAAAACCCCTTCACAGGAATCAACTTTCAAATCAAGCAACATTTTCTGAACAGCCAAAAAGCCTCTTTTCATACCTGTTCCATGGTCTCCATCGCCTATTTTCATATCAATCTCTGTAAGGTACGGCTCTGACTCCACCACCTTCTGAGCAACTCTCTCCATCATTCTTTTTACTTGATCAGCACTAACTTCCTTCATACTGTCTTCACCTTCTACATCTTATTTTCTTTATTAAATTCGAACATCCTGTACTCTGTATATTATGATTAGCCATCTTATTCTATTTCTCTTTTGTAAAATAGTGGCGAATAAGCTTCTTTTTTATAAAATCCTCTATATTCCTCTTGCATTTTCAAAAAACTAAGAGAGAGTCCCCCTGCTCCTTGTGTGGGGAAAAGTGATTGCGCAAAAGTATCAAATACTTTGATTTTCTTTCTCTTCAAAGCATTCTGTAGACTATATAAGAGGATGCATTCTTCCAAGGTAGTTGTTGCCTGAAATACATTCAGAAAAACTGCTATTTCATCTCCTTCTTTTAAATGTAAATCAATCAGTATAGGTTCAATGAGCTTCTCTATTAAAGAATCTGCACTTGGTAAACTTGTTCTTTCTTTTCCTAATTCTCCGTTAAACCCCATACCGTACTCCACAAAGCCATCCGGTAAATCATAAGCTTGTTTTCCATTTTCGAAAACAAAAGCGGGAGAAGTGGTTACGCTTGCTGTGAAAAGGTTATTATTTAGTTTCTCTCCCAAAGTTACTAATTCTTCTAAACTAAGACCTGCATCTCTGGCAGCAGAGAGTATTTTCAAGACCAATGTAACACCGGCAATACCCCTTCTTTCCTCTCTTTCTTCTGATGAATCCACGTCATCCGAAACATAAATCTGTCGTGTCTTAATTCCCTCCAACTCTGCAAGTTCACTTACCAGCTCAAAATTTAGAACATCCCCTGCATGATTTGTTGCAATACACAGTACTCCTTCATCATGAGAAAGCGCACGAATCGTTTTAAGGATACTACCTGCTGCCGGTGCAGTAAAAATATCCCCTAACACGCAAGCATCAGCCAATCCTTTTCCCACATATCCAATCGGCCAAGGCTCATTACCTGCCCCTGCTCCAATTAAAATAGATACACCATTTTTCCTATCTTTATACAATAAAACTTTTTGTCCTTCTATCCGTTCAAAAAGATTGGGGTAGGTTTCTACATATCCATCAATCATTTCTTCTACCGCTTTTTCCAGCGAATTATGTAAACGATTCATTTTTTCCTCCTACTCTTTTTGCTCTAAATATTTCTCTAATTATTTAATATGCTCTGTATGAATCTCATTCGAAAATGTCTTAAAGTAAGTGATATTTTTTCTTTCATTCTTATGAGCAACGAGCATATAAAGACAATCCACAATAACAAGCTGTGCCAAATTTTCACTGGACGGATCAAATAGGTTCCCATCCTGCGCATTATTATAATCATATGCACTAAATAAGGTGTAATCCGAAATTTTAGCTAGTGGAGACTCTTTAATACTGCTGATTCCCACCACTTGAATACCTCTTTTTTTTGCTCTTCTTGCTCCCTCTACCACTGATTTACTCTGTCCAAAATTACTTACACATATCAAAATGTCTTTTTTTTCCATAATGGATGTAATATTTACAATCTCGTGAGCATCACTAAACGTCATAATAGGGTATCCAATGCGATAAAGTCTGGAATACAGTGCTTCCATAGTGACTTTTGATCTTCCCACACCAATTACCACAATTCTTCTTGCCTCATGAATCAAATCAGCCACTGTTTGCATTGTAACAAAGTCCAGTATCCCCCAAGTCTCCTCAAGTTCTCTAACACTTTTTGAAAAAATAGTTTTACAGATAGAATGAGCATCTCCAGTAATAGGCTCACCGTTATAATTTAGTTCATTTTCTTCCTGCCTATTCTCCTCTTGCTTTTCCATCACAATCTTTAGACGAAAGTCACGGAATTCTTTGTACCCCATCATTTTTACAAATCTACTGACAGAAGCTGTACTGACTCCACTCCTACGAGCTAATTCACTAGCTCTCTCCACACACTTCTTATCTTCTGTATCAATGAGATAATCTGCTATTTTTTGCATTGCTTCATTCATCTGAGGATATAATGATTTAATCTCCGGAATAACAGATTGCTGCACGAAGCGCTCACTTCCTTTCGTATGTACTTTTGTTTCATATGTCTGTAATATACTAATTTTTTGTTTCACAGTAACTTTATTCCACTCCACAAAGAATGTCAATCTTACATATATTTTTCAGGAATTCAGACAATTTTTTAGCAAGAACTTATACATAATCAACTAATATAAAAGCGATTATAAAATTCTCTTATAGCATAAACAGTAATTACAAAGCCTGTTTTTGAATCCTTAGAAATAGTTCCCCTCTTATTTGCCTTTCCTATGAATCTCTGCTATGATAAAAATAATATAATTTCTTATTTTCGAAAGACTAACTATTAATAGTCAAGCATAAGATTAAGATTTTTAGAATAAAAT
>CAUTXF010000061.1:0-11519 GCA_963542215.1 uncultured Oribacterium sp.
AACCAACGACTGCAGGCGTCAAAGGCCTGTGCCTTACCGCTTGGCGATGGCCCTATGAGATAAGAACCTCGTGCGAGAAAAATAGGGTGGCCACCGGGAGTCGAACCCGGGACCTCCAGAACCACAATCTGGCGCGATAACCAACTACGCTATGGCCACCATGTTACGGAGTAAACCGTCTCGCAAGTGATCCAGAAGGGATTCGAACCCCCGACCCACGGCTTAGAAGGCCGTTGCTCTATCCAGCTGAGCTACTGAATCATTTCGCATTTTGTGCGACTCTCATATATTAGCGAATCCCCAATACTTTGTCAAGAAGAAATTTTCGTCCCTTCTAATGGCTGATTTTCAAGGTTAAATCAGAAAAAAAAGGCTTGCAGAGGGATCAACGCAAGCCTTTTTTCATAACAGTAATGCTTAGTGACTTAATTCATAGGCCTCCAGGCAATTCTTGGTAATCAAGGCAAAATCCTTGGTTTCCAAAAATTCTTTTTTACACAGCCAGGTTCCTCCCACACAAAGCACCTTGGAGAAGGAAAGATATTCTCCGATGTTCTGAAGATTCACTCCACCGGTGGGCATAAAATACAGGTTCTGGAACACTGCCGCATAGCTCTTGATGGTCTGTACGCCGCCAAACTGTCCTGCCGGGAAGAACTTCACCACAGGAATATCATAAGACATGGCCATGCTGATTTCCGTAGGAGTCAAAACGCCGGGACAATAGGGAATTTCTCTCTCTCTGCAAAAAGCTGCCACTTCATGGGAAAAGGAAGGACTTACAATAAACTTGGCACCGGCTTCCACAGCATCTTTACACTGCTGCAGGGTAATCACCGTTCCCGCACCCACATATAAATCCGGATATTCCTTTACCATTAGCGCGATGGATTCCTTTGCTGCCGCCGTACGGAAGGTGACCTCCGCCACCGGCAGTTTTCCCTCCAATAAAGCCTTTCCCAGAGGAATGGCGTCATTTTTATCCTCAATTACCAAAACCGGACAAATCCGAATTCCCTTCATTCTCTCCACAAATTCTGCCATGTACATTATTTTATCCTCCTAAATTTTATGCATTTCCACTCTAAGATTTCCTTTTTGGTCCAAAAACAGCAGGCTATAGCATGGTCTTCTATCCTCTTGTCTGGGAAAGCTGATGGATCCGGGATTGATACAATGCACCCCGTTCACCACTTTGTTACAGGGCTTATGGGTATGTCCGAAGAATGCCATACTGCAATTTCTGTCTCTTGCCTCTTCCGAAAGACGCTCCAAACCGAAGTTTACCCCATAGAGATGGCCGTGGGTCAAAAAGCATCTCTCTTTTCCGATACGAACTTCCACATCCTTGGGCAAATAGGAGAAAAAGTCATTGTTTCCCTGTACAAAATAGGACTCACAGCCCTTAGGCAAAAGCGCCTGTACCTCTCCTTCTCCCTCCGAATCCCCCAGATGAATACACATGGAGATATCCGGATGCAGACGAAGAACCTTTTCCACATAGTCCAGTCTTCTATGGTTATCGGAAAGTACCAAAATCTTTTCCTCCGAAGAAGGCTCGATTCTGCCGGCTATCTTAGTCTTCGCTTCCCGAGCAGCTTCCTGTCCCTTTTCGACAACTTCCTGTCCCTTTTCGACAGCTTCCTGTCCCTTTTCGGCATCCTCCTCTTTTTCCGGCTTTTCCCCGGATTCTTTCTCCGCCTTGTGCTTTGCCTTTGCTTCCTTGTCTTTTCCCGACTGCTCCTGCCCTGCTTTCGAAAAGCGGGCAGAATCTCTTTTTTCCTGCTCTTCTTGAATCATTCTTTCCATCTTTCGAAGAGCCTTTCCTCTATGGGAAACCTTGTTCTTCTCTTCTCTGGAAAGCTCAGCAGCGGTTTTTCTGTATTCCGGAAGGTAGAAAATGGGGTCATAGCCGAAGCCCTCTTCTCCACCGGGTTCTTTTGCAATTTCTCCCGTGCATCTGGCTTCCGTTTGCAAAAGCTTTCCATCCGCAAAAATCGCAACAATGGCACAGCTAAAGTAGGCCATTCTGCTTTTACTGCTGCTTTCTTCCATCATAGCCAGGATACGACGATTCTTTTCGGGATAGGGAGTATCTACTCCCAGAAAGCGAGCTGAATAAATTCCGGGGCCAAAGGAAAGTGCTTCAATGGACAGGCCGGAATCATCCGCCATTACCAGGTCGTCGTCCTCTAAAAGTCCCTGTGCTTTGGCAAAGTTATATAGGGCTCTGGCCTTGATTTCCGCATTTTCCAGAAAACTTGTCCCGTTTTCCTCTACCTCCTGATCCATGCCTAAATCTTTGGCACAGAGAATGGTTCCGGGAAAACTAGACAGAATCTCCTGAATTTCTCTTAACTTATGTTGATTATGGGTGGCAAATAAAATCCGCATTATTTTCTCCCTTTACCATTGTACTGGTAAAAATAGGTTTTCATCATACCGTTGTAAAGCTTTCTGTTTTTGTCCGCCTTCCCCAGGTATTTCTCCGCCTGCTCGTAAGCGGTGATTAAGCAAAGTCGCCAATCATCCAAATCTTCATAAGCCTCTCTAAGCTCCGTATATAACAGAGGCAGATTTCTCTTATCCTCGATTCGCTCTCCGTAGGGAGGATTTGTTAAAATCAAGCCTCCTCGCTTACTGTGGGACATCTTCCCCACTTCTCTTTCCTGAAAATGGATAAGCTTTCCAACCCCTGCCCGCTCCGCATTTTCACGGCAAACCGGAATCATGGCAGGATCTATATCATAGCCCTGAATATCCACCATTTTCCCATAGGAATTCTTCTTGCTTTCTAACAGGCTACGGTCAATTTCATCCCCTGCCTCCTCCAAAGCATAGTCCCATTCCTTTTTAGGAATCAGGTTTTCCCAGGCTTCCGCCGTAAAATGTCTATGCATTCCGGGAGCAATCTTTGCGGCAATCATAGCTGCTTCTATAGGAAAAGTTCCTGCACCGCACATGGGATCCACAAATGGCGCATCCTCTCTCCACTTGCTAAGGAGAATCAAGGACGCTGCCAAAGTTTCCTTAATAGGCGCTTTTCCCATTTTTAAACGATAGCCTCTTTTATGCAAGGAGTCTCCACTGGTGTCCAAACAGAGCAAAACCTCATCCTTATACAGAGAAACGCGGAAGGGATACTTGGCTCCGTGCTCCTCAAAAAAGTTTTGATGATAGTAAGATGCCATTCGGTCCACCATGGCCTTCTTCATCACAGACTGAATATCTCTAGGCGAAAAAAGCTTGGATTTCACGGAGCTTGCCTTGGTCACCCAGAAGGAGGCATCCCTTGGCAGATACTCTTCCAACGGAAGCGCCTTAGTGCCCTGAAACAAATCCTCATAGGATTCCGCGTGGAAAGCGCCCAGCTTTAATAAAACTCTTTCCCCGGTTCTCAGGAAAATGTTGGCACGAACGATAGCCTCCGCATCCCCGATAAAATGCACCTTTCCGTCACTGACAGTATGCACATCATAGCCCAAATCCTGAATTTCTTTTTTACAGACTGCTTCCAGTCCAAAGTGGCAGGGTACCACCAGTTCCATTCTTTGCATCTTCCCTCCTATCGAAAAAGGTATGCCAAAAGCCAAAGAATTACCGCCACCGCCAGGACAGGAAGCAAAATCGGTGCCAAAGCGGAAATAATTCCCGCAAAAACCGCGATAATTCCTCCGATAATCAGGAAGAAAATCACAAGAGAAATCACACAGCCTAAGGGACTGACAGGAATGATACGGGGTCCTCCTGCATTTTCAAAGACCGACTGTCTATCCTGTCGAATGTCCTCTTCTTTATATTGGGTATAGCCGGTCTTTTCTCCAAAGGGATGAGACTGTTTGCTATCTTCTTCCGCACCCTTGTATTGTAAATCCTCTTCGTCGGAGGCATAGTTAATCTCACTTTCCGCATAACGAAAAGGAGTGCTTCTGGCTACATGATCTCCTCCCGCCTCTGCAGCATCAATAATGCTTTTTGCCAAAAGCCTTGGCTCAGAAAGGGAAGCAATAACCTCTTCCTCGGTTTTTCCACCTCGAACTTCCGTCAGGATGTACTCTTCATAAAAACGTTGTTGCTCCAGAATAACTTGTTCCGAAACATTTTGCTTTAATTCTAAAACCAGTTCCCGAATAAATTCCTCTTTCCTCACCTATTCCTCCTAAAACGCAAGCAAAGCCTGGGCTGAGCATATCTTTCTCTTTAGCTTAGCTCTATTTTTCCTTTAAAAGTCCAAAAGACACGGAAATATCCGTGAAGCTATAAGCTGTACTTACTCTTCTGTAATAGCAATGTGCAAATCCTTTAGCTGCTGAGGATCAAAAACCTCTGCCGGTGCATCCATCATAGCATCGGAACCGTCCTTACCCTTTGGAAAAGCAATGACATCACGGATACTCTCCGCGCCCACCATCCACATCGCCAAACGATCTAAGCCGTAGGCAAGACCGGCATGGGGAGGCACTCCGTACTGAAAGGCTTCCAATAAGAAACCGAACTGTTCAGTGGCTCTTTCCTTCGTAAAGCCAAGCTTTTCCAACATTTTCTCCTGCACATGAGACTGGTGGATTCTGACAGAACCTCCCCCAAGCTCCGTTCCGTTCAAAACAATATCGTAGGCCTTGGCTCTAACCTTGGAAAGATCCTCTTCATCCACCAAAGGAAGGTCTTCTTCCATAGGCATGGTGAAGGGGTGATGCATGGCCTGATATCTTCCCAACTCCTCGGAATATTCGAACATAGGGAACTCGGTAACCCAAAGGAACTTCCACTGTCCCTTCTGAATCAAGTCCAAATCCTTTCCTAAAGCAAGACGCAAAGCCCCCAAGCTGTTCCATACCACCTGCTTCTTCTCATCGGATACCAAGAAGAGAAGGTCGCCCTGGGCTAAGCCTGTAGCCTCTGTTAATCGCTTAATATCCTCCTCCGACATAAACTTGGCAAAGGAAGACTTTACGGAACCGTCCTCTGCATAGCCAAACCAGGCCAATCCCTTCGCCTGATAGCCCTTTACCAATTCCACATAGCTGTCAATCTTCTTTCTGGGCATGGAGGCCTGTCCCTTTAAAAGAATGCCCTTAACCTTTCCGCCATTTTCCACGCACTGGCTGAATACGGAGAAACCGCAGCCTCGAACGGCTTCGGTACACTCCAGTAAGGGCAGGTCAAAACGAAGATCCGGCTTATCGGAGCCGTAATTTTCCATGGCATCTATCCAGGTCATTCTCTGTAAAGGAAGAGAAATGTCCACCTGACAGATTTCCTTGAAAATATACTGTAAAAGTCTCTCGTTCACCTCCAGCACGTCTTCCATATCCACGAAAGACAGCTCCATATCCACCTGGGTAAACTCAGGCTGACGGTCCGCTCTTAAATCCTCATCACGATAGCATCTTGCCAGTTGGAAATAACGATCCATACCGGAAACCATTAAGAGCTGCTTTAAAAGCTGAGGAGACTGGGGCAGGGCATAGAAGGAACCCTGATGTAGGCGAGATGGTACTAGGAAGTCTCTGGCTCCCTCAGGGGTGGACTTAATCAGTGTAGGCGTTTCAATCTCCAAGAATCCTTCCTTGGACAAAAAGGCACGAATCAGCTGGGAAAGTCTGGCCCTTGTCATAATTCTCTTCGCCAAATCCGGTCTTCTCAAATCCAGATAACGGTACTTTAAGCGTAAGTCTTCCTTGGTCTTGCTGTCTTCTTCAATGGGGAAGGGAGGAGTCTCCGCCTCTGCCAGGATTCTCAAGCTTTTTGCTACCAGCTCCACAGCTCCTGTAGCAAGGCTGGCATTGGCATCCTTTCCTCTGCTTCGAAGCTCTCCTTCTACCGCAATAACAAACTCCGCTCTTAGCTTGGAGGCCTTTTCAAAAACCTCTGCACCGCATTCATTTTCCTCAAAAAGAATCTGTAGGATTCCGGAACGGTCTCTAAGGTCTGTAAAAATAAGACCTCCCTTATTTCTGGACTTCTGTACCCAGCCCATCATGCAGACGGACTTTCCGATATACTCCTCTCCCAATTCTCCGCATCTTGCGGTTCTATGTAAACCTCTCATTGACTCAGCCATAACTTTACCCTCTCAATCTTTTCTTGCAACAGCTTAGCGGATTCGCTTCCGGAAATATCCCATTTCCTAAAGACCTTAACTCCATTTTCCTATTTAAGCTTTTGAAAAATATTCTATAAACTCGCTGTAGCCTTCCTTGCTCAGCTGCTCCTTCTGGAATTTCTTATTTTTATTCATTTGGGAAAGCAATACCACTTCTCCCTTGGCTCTTCTGTCCATAGCATCCAGCATAGCCTTCTTCAGCTCCTCTTCCTGCAAATCCTTCTCCAAAAGAATCGCCTTCTTCTCCGCCCTGACTTCCGAAGCCTCACCTTCCATAAGAATGGTAATGATTCGCTCAAAGCCGATGGAAAATCCCACCGCAGGGGTATCGATACCGGTAAACTTTCCTACCATCTTGTCATAACGACCGCCTCCGCCGATAGAGCCGGAAAATAATGCGGAACGCACTTCGAAAATCGGCCCGGTATAATAGCCCATGCCTCGCACAAGACTGGGATCAAAATGAAGAGGAATCTTTCCCTTTCCGGAGATTTCCACCAAATCCATAATCTTATAAAGGTTTTGGCAAACACCTTCCTCTAAAACATCCTTTAGCTTTTCCCCAAGAGAAAGGAGGTCTTCCTTCTTTCCGGAAACTTGATCCAAAAGCTCGGTATAACGGGAAATCTGCTCCTCGGAATAGCCAAGACCTGCCAGTTCCCCCTTTACCCCGTCTCTTCCAATCTTATCTTCCTTATCCAGGATAATAGAAATCTGTTCAAAATCCCCCTCCGGAAATCCTGCATAGCGCTGCATTGCTTTCAGAATCTCTCTGTCATTTACCACGATATAGAAGGGATACTGTTCTCCAAAACCGATTTCCTGTAGCAGGGTTCCCATAGCCAAAAGCAAATCTATCTCCGAAAGGAAGGAGGAATCTCCGAAAATATCAATGTCGCATTGCCAAAACTCCCGAAATCTTCCCTTTTGAGGACGGTCGGCCCTAAATACGGGTCCAATCTGTAAGGCCTTAAAGGGACTGGGTAGCTTCGCCTGATTCTCCGCATAAAAACGGGAAAGAGGCAGGGTCAAGTCATAACGAAGCCCTGCATCGGAAAGGGCCTCAAAATCGCCTCTTTCAATGGCTTCCTTCAGCTTCTCTCCTCGCTTCTCCACCTTGAAAATCAGCTTTTCATTATCCCCTCCCTGCTTACTGAGAAGATTTTCCAAATGCTCTACGATGGGCGTTTCAATCTCTGTGAAGCCGAAGCGTCCATAAACCCGTCTGATTGCGGAAAGAATTCTCTGCCGGATGGCCATCTCCTCCGGTAAAATATCTTTCATGCCTGTTACTGCTTTTTTCTTAAGCGCCATAATTCCTACTTTCTGTTCTGCAAATACTTCTGAAAATCCTCATCAATATCCAGGGTGGCAAAATAATCCGTATCCCTCTGGGCTCTTCTGATACACTTTACTGTACCGTCTTCTTTTAAGAGAAGCTCTGCACACCAAAGCTTTCCGTTGTAATTGTATCCCATGGCAAAACCGTGGGCTCCCGCATCGTGGAAGAAAAGGTAATCTCCCTTTTCCAACACCGGAAGCTCTCTATTCTTCGCAAACTTATCATTATTTTCACAAAGAGAACCGACTACATCATAGGTCTTCGTCTCTTTTTCCTCTTCTTTTCCCAGCACCGTAATATGATGATAAGCATCATAAATAGCCGGACGCATCAGATTTGCCGCACAGGCATCCACCCCTGCATAGTGTCTGTAGGTCTCCTTAAAATGAATCACCTTGGTGATCAAAGCCCCGTAGGGTGCCAGCATAAAACGTCCCAGCTCCGTGCAAAGGCGGATATGTCCAAGATCGTTCGGTACTAAAATTTCTTCAAAAACCTCCTTAACGCCCTGTCCGATCAGGAGAATGTCATTGGGTTCCTGCTCAGGACGATAGGGAATGCCGATTCCTCCGGAAAGATTGACAAAATCCAGAGAAATCCCAAGCTCCTTCTTAATCCGTACCACCAACTGAAAAAGCTGTCTTGCCAAAACCGGGTAATACTCATTGCTTACAGTATTGGAGGCAAGAAAAGCATGGATTCCGAAATGCTCTACACCCTTTTCCTTTAAAATTTTATAGCCCTCCAGAATCTGAGCCTCCGTCATGCCGAACTTGGCTTCTTCCGGATTGTCCATAATGGTATTGGCAATTTTAAAATAGCCTCCGGGATTAAAACGCAAACTCATGGTTTTGGGCAGGGTTCCCAGGGTTTCTTCCACTTCCGCAATATTGGAAAAATCATCCAAGTTAATGATGCCTCCCAGCTCCTTGGCAAAGATATATTCCTCTTCCGGAGTATCATTAGAGGAAAACATAATTTCTTGTCCTTTGAAACCGCAAGCCTCGGCCATGGTCAATTCCACTTTAGAGGAGCAGTCTACCCCGCAACCTTCTTCCTTTAAAATCCGTAAAATAGCAGTATTGGGGGTTGCCTTAATGGCAAAGTACTCTTTAAAGCCCGGATTCCAGGAGAAGGCCTTATACAGCTTTCGGGCAGTTTCCCGAATTCCCTTTTCGTCATACAGATAAAAAGGTGTGGGATATTCCTTGGCGATTGCTTCCACTTGTTCTTTACTTACATACGCATTTTTCATCTTTTCTCCTACTCCATACATCCTTCTTTATCAATTTCGAAAAATGAGATACTCCACACTGCGGGAGGAATACTCGTTAAAAATTGTAGATCCCACTCTTCCGGGGCGATACTCATGAAAAACAAGATGTCTCAGGCTTCGCCTGCGCCACTTGTTAAGAACGAGATATCGCACGCTTTGCGCACGATACTCGTTATGAATAAAAAAAGTCCCTTCCTATCTTAAACATAAGGAAGGGACTTTTCAAGTGAGAATCCTGTGAAATCTTATTTAGGTACCACCATAACTCTCATAATATTCGTGCTGTTAGCTACCTGCTGCTTCTGCAGACGATTTAACACACCCGCAGTAATAATACACAGGTCTCCGGAATCAACATAACCCATACTCTTCAACTCCTCCAAAGAGCTTTCAAATAATTCATCAGTGGTTTCCGCACGTCTTGCCCAAACCGGAGTTACTCCCCAATACAGCATCATCTGTCTGGTGGTTACTTGGCTGGGAGAAAGAGCAAAAATCTGCGTTCTGGGACGATACTTCGCAATCATGGACGCGGTAACGCCGGTAAGAGTCGGTGCCACAATCGCTTTCGCTTGAAGCTCATGAGCAGTGGTTACGGAAGCTGCACAAACCGCATTACCAATGCTCTCATACACGGTTCTCTCTACAAGTCTGGTCTTAAACTGCTTGTAATCCAAGAACTGCTCGGAATATTCCACGATGGAAGCCATCATTTCCGCAGCCTCTACGGGATACTTCCCGTTAGCGGTCTCTCCGGAGAGCATTACCGCATCCGTACCGTTTTCTACTGCGTTGGCCACGTCTGTGACCTCCGCTCTGGTTGGTCTTGGATTTCTAATCATGGAATCCAGCATCTGGGTAGCGGTAATAACAAGTTTTCCATGAAAATTACATTTTTCGATAATCTCCTTCTGCAAATGAGGAAGACGACGAGCTTCCACTTCTACCCCCAAATCACCTCTTGCCACCATGATTCCGTCTGCTTCTTCAATGATGGAATCCAGATTATCCAAGCCCTCCTGGGACTCAATCTTAGCGATAATCTTCATCTGAGAGCCGGCCTCATCCAAGAGGGCACGAATCTGCCGAATGGCATCTGCGGAGCGAACAAAGGAAGCGGCAATAAAGTCAAACTCTTCCGCAATACCAAAGCGAATATCCTCTATATCCTTTTCGGTAATAGAGGGAAGCTGGATGGAAACATTGGGTACATTTACGCCCTTTCTCTCCCCAAGCTCACCGCCGTTAGTCACCTTACAATGAATCTCCTGTCCATTAACGGAAAGAACCTCTAAACCGATTAAACCGTCATCAATCAGAATCACATTTCCGGGCTTTACATCCTCATGAAGGTGCTCGTAGTTGATATAAATTTTCTGCTTTGTCCCTACCACTTCCTCGGTAGTGAGGGTAATCTCATCTCCCTCTTGCAGGGTAATCTTATTGCCTCCCTCCAAAACACCGGTACGGATTTCCGGTCCCTTGGTGTCCAAAAGAGCGGCAATGGGTCTTCCCACTTCTTTTCTGGCCTTCCGAAGCATTTCCAATCTGCTCAGATGCTCCTCATGGTTTCCATGGGAAAAGTTAAAACGAGCCACATCCATGGTCTTTGCCAGCTTCAGCAAAAGTTCATAATCGTTTTCATCAGGTCCCATGGTACATACAATCTTCGTTCTTCTCATTTTTTCTCCTTTACTTACGCACTATTTTCCGCTGATTTTTAGACTCTACTCTATCTCATCGACAAGTTTTGCAAAAAACTAAAGCTTATCGATAACGATTAATGTGAAAGATATTTTTATTGTTTCCCTGATTCTGTAAAAAGAAGAATAACAAAACATTGGCAAAAGACAGGAGAATAGAAACTCTCTCTCCCATACTTGGACTGGTCAAAAAGAAAAAGAAAAACAACACCGTTTCTATTACCGCCAGGTACTTGGCTTTAATCGGAAAAAGAAAGTAAATGTAAAACATAGTATCCGGCAAACTTAAAGCATAGGCCAAAAAAATACTGAAGCTCATGTAGGTAGGATTTAACTGTAAAGACACGCCGGTAAACAGATAAATCAAAATGCCTACCACATTATAAAGAATGATACCGGAGGCAATAAAAAACGTGTAGCGGAAGCTTCCCCAGAGAAACTCCAAGGTTTTTCCGATATTATAATACACCATAATACCAATAATGGCCCAAAACACGCCGGAAAAGCCTCCCCCTGCCGGAAAGTAAAACAAAAATGTAAAAATCCGCCAGATATGACCATGGAGGATTGCCTCCGGATCCAAATCCAGATAGTAATAGTAAATTTCCGGCGCCACCATCTGAATCATAAAGCCTATTCCGTATATCGCACAAATATACTGCATTAAATTCGGAATGGCAAAGCGTCCAAACTTTCTATTTAAACGGTCCAAGATATTCATTCTCACTACCTTTCTTTGATTCGCTTTCAAGCTGAGCAAATTTCTTTTCTCCCGCTCTCCCACTGTTGTCTTTTGTTATCTTCTTGCACCGCATGAGTATACTTGTCTCCCCCGGCTTTTTCAAGATGAAATTAGGATTGTCTTATGGTTTTTATTAAAATTCTATTAAGCACAGCTCTTTTTATTATTTTTTTAGAAAGGCTTTATTGTTGCCCCCCTTCCTTTGTGTTAGAGTCCCGAGTTTGACAGTTGAGAAAGAGTAAAGAGCCTCTAAACGGCGTAATTACGCCATTTATGGGCTCTTATTTTCTTTTTGAATTCTGATATGTAATGACCTCCTGTCAAGTGTAAAGCATAGAAAATCACCACAA
>CAUTXF010000062.1:0-10789 GCA_963542215.1 uncultured Oribacterium sp.
TTGTGGTGATTTTCTATGCTTTACACTTGACAGGAGGTCATTACATATCAGAATTTACTTTTTCATTTTAGATTTATTTATTAAACCACAACAATTATTGCCTCTATTTAAGATGTATGTTATTCTTGCTATATCGGGAATATAAGACTATATAAGACATTTTTGAGAGGATAAATATGAGAAAAAGCGCAATGAAAAAAACAGCAAAAACAACATTGACATTATTTTTAGCATTATCTTGTATCTGTTCTACTGTGGTTTCTGCGGCGACTTTAAGTGGAGAAGCTGTGCTGTCAGTGGAATCTGGCGGTGATTTTACTAATGAAAAAAACCTATCTCCTGCTGATAAAGAAACTGTAGAGGAGCAAGAGGCTTTACTGAAGGAAACAATGCAGGGGGGAGAAAACACTCCCTATGTGGAAACAGCTCAGGATTCAGAACCTAAGCAGGAGGAAGCTTTTTTGGCTGAAAAAGAAATTTCCGGTGTACTTGTTACGGTGCAGGCAGATGCAGGAGTTTTTCCAAGCGGTGCGACACTACGAGTAAGAAAACTCTCAAGTGCAGAGGAACAGCATGTTGACTCTGCTGTAAAAGAGAAGGTAGAGGCGGAAAATCAAGAGCTTCTGCAAAGCTTTGTTTTGGATATCACAGTGCTGGATCAGGACGGAGCTGAAGTGCAGCCGGATACCACAAAGGGAGAAGTAAGGGTCAACTTTTCCAAGCTTCCCTTTTTAAAGGAAAATGCAGGACAGCAGATTTCTGTTTTTCACTTAGATGAGCTTGGGGCCGAAGTAGAGAAGTTGAAAGAATCGGAAATCGATGAGGATGAAAATGCTGTGGAAGTAAAGACCGAGCATTTTTCCTTGTTTGTGATTACCCTGGCGAGTACAACGCAATATTTTATTGAAACAGTAGCCTTGGAAATGGGGGAAACAAGGCTTCTCTCTGATCTTATTGGAGGAAAAGAAGAGCTACTGCCTATGGAGGCAAAAGCAGAATCCCAAAATCCTGCTATTCTTTCTGTAAAAAGAAATGCGGAGGGAGCATTTTTCCTAGAGGCCCTTCAGGAAGGAACAACTGAGCTATATGTAAAGAGAATCTATAGCCGTACCAATCAGTTTTCGGAGGAAAGCTTCAGGATTACTGTGCAAAAAGCTTACACTAAAGGCAGAGTGGGAAAGCAAATGGAGTATCTTTTAAGCGGAACAGGCAACGCAATGACCTTGACACTTCGGGGAAAAGGGGAAAGCGATTTCTTTAAAGTGGCACCATGGGCGCCATATAAGGATAAGATTCGTCAAGTTGTACTGGAAGAAGGCATAGAAAGTCTGAACATTGAAAGAGAAGCCTTTGGCAGTATGGAAAACCTTGAGACGGTCAGTTTTCCGTCTACCCTAAAGGAAATACCGAGTTATGCATTTTATCGTTCGGAGAAGCTACAGGATGTCACCATTCCTTCTTCCGTACAGAAGATAGGCTGGGGAGCATTTTTAAAGGAAGAAGGAAATGAAAAGAAAAATACCATTACCAATCTTTCTCCGGTGTTTTTGAAAAATACAGGAAGCGCCAAGCACTATGACACAAGGTTTACTACTGTGCAACAAACTGCCGTTCCGGAAGAAAAATCTACTACAAAGCGTTCGGTAAACTTGCAGAATGTGCGTTTGTATACCCTTCCGGAAATTAATAAATGCTTTCTTGAGCTGGAAGCTTCCGGAAATCAATATGCAGAGTATTATCTATATAAGACGGAGAATGCAAACGAGCGTATTACGATAGATCATTTTAAAGAGTCGGGAGATAAGCTAAAGAAGGCCTTACGTTTAAGTAGAGGAACGACGACTCCCGCGTGGACTGTTCCCGGAACAAGCAAAAGTTTTACCTATTATTTACAGGACTATGATAGTCGAACTACGGGGGCTTTTTTGAAGGGAAAGAAATACTATTGCAGCTTTTTGGTCAATCCCGGAGGAGGCACTACACTTAGCAAGGATGCCTATATTTTTGAAACGGTAATTGAGCCTACGGAGCAGAATAGCTTTCCTCATGATGACGGGAATTTTCACTGGAGTATTCAGAGAGAAGACAATGCTTACACGCTAAGATTAGAGGGCAATGGAAGGATGCAGGGCCTAGATGCAAATGGGGAACTTCGCTTATGGAATAAGCTGCTATATGCCATTGGAAGAAGTGCTGATTTGGAATTAAAGGGAAATATTACTGCATTAGATAAGTATGCTTTGGATGGCTTTGTTTATATTCATGGAGACTTAAATTTACCGGATTCGATTGAAGAAATTGGCGATTTTGCCTTTAGCGGAATCACTGTATTTGGAAAGCTAAGTCTTCCGTCACATTTAAAGAAGATTGGAGATTTGGCTTTTCGCTATTTTTCCTGTGAGGGAGATTTATCTTTACCCACCGGATTAGAGAGTATAGGGGAAAATGCTTTCCGTGATTTAAAAAGGAATACTTCCATCACGATTCCTTCTTCTGTAAAGCATATTGGCTTAGGAGCCTTTTATAAAGAAGAGATGAATTTCCGAGGAAAGAATAGTATTCAAAATTATTCATCTGTGAAACTTAGTGCACGATATGCAAACCCTTACTTCACGAATTTTGTATTAGACGATTCCGGAGAAGCGCCTATTCCTTCTTATTCCGGAAATGGCGGGGGCGGCTCCGGTAGAGGTGGTAGTTCAGGTGGCAGTGGAGGATCCGGTGGAGGAAGTAGTTCAGGCTCCGGAGGTGGAGCTTCCGGTGGAACTGTATCTTCCGGAAAACCCATGGTTTTAGGCGTGGAGAGAGATACCTCTTCTTCTGTAAACTGGCAGAAAGATGCAAAGGGCTGGTGGATTTTAAATCCGGATGGAAGCTACCCGAAATCACAATGGCTATGGATTAACAATCGTTGGTACTATTTTAATCTGGAAGGCTATATGCAGACAGGCTGGCTTTTCTATAACAATGCATGGTATTATTTTGAAGAGGGCGAGGGAAGTGAACAGGGAAAGATGTGTACCGGCTGGAAAGAGATTCGCGGCTTCTGGTATTACTTCAGTGAAGAAGCCGCTGCGGAAAGCGGAAAGATGTGTACCGGCTGGCAGGAAGTCCGAAAGAAGTGGTACTACTTGAATCCTGCATCCGGACAGGATAACGGTAAAATGCTTGCCAATACAAGGGTGGACGGTTATTTCCTTGGAAAGGATGGTGCTTGGCAAACAGATAGAGAAAAAGCTGTTTAGACTGAGCGTATATAAGCTATAGGAAAAGCTGTTTAGGCGAAGTGTATATAAGCTAGAGTAAAAAGGACTTTCGAATGTATACTCGAAGGTCCTTTCTTCTTTTGGGACGTTTTTTTACAGCCCCTTTTTTGTATTGCATAACAGTCCTGTATTGCTTTTTATAGCGTGAGCGGTATATCAATTGTCTTTTTTTATCTTTAACTTTTCATTATAAATCATTTTATGAATTATACAATGTATACAAAGCATTAAAGAAATAAATATTGAAACACAATGAAACATTCCAAAACAATTGACTGAAATATATAGAAATGATAAAATTATGACTATAAAATTAATACAAAAAGAAAATAATTGTGCTGAATAGCCAAAAACATTAGATTATATAAAGGTTCCTATTACTCTGTTATGTAACACTCTTAAAAAATATATGTACAAGCAAGAAGAAAGGAGAACACAATGAAGAAATGGATTTTTGGTCTGGGGATGGGGCTTTGCCTGCTGACTGCCTGTGGTGGTGGGGCGAATAAGGAAGAGGCAAAACAGGATAGTCAGACCGCTACAGAGGCGGCCAAAGCGGCTGATAAACAAGAAGGAAAAAAAGATGGATTTTCCGGAAAAATCACCTTCACGTACAGGGATAATGGAACCGCTAAAGAAAAGATGGGACTCTATCGTTGGGTAACAGCATCATATGAAACATGGGAACACAAAGGTGAAGTAGAACTGGATATTGCTCCCATTACTGCATCTGAAGGAGATTATTTCACAAAGATTGCTTTGCAACTTGCTGATCCCAGCACCTGCCCGGATTTGGTATGCGAAGATACTTTCCAGTTACCAAATGATGCAGCAGCAGGATATTTAACCGACCTTACTTCCTATCTTAAGGGATATGATGAGTGGGATCAGTATTATGAGTCTATGCAAAGTATTACCTCTGTTGAGGGAGTGTGCTATGGTGTGCCTTATTGTACGGATACAAGAGGTCTTTTCTATAATCGCGGTGTATTAGAGAAAGCCGGAGTTATTCAAGCGGGAGAAGACTGGAACCCAAAGTCTTGGGATGATATTTTATCTGCCTGTCAAAAGATCAAGGACAGCGATCCGGATGTGATTCCATTCTGGTGTAATTCCGGAAAGGCTACAGGAGAAGCGACTTCTATGCAGACCTATGAGATGCTTCTGTATGGAACAGGAGAAAAGCTCTTAGATGAAGATGGAAAGTGGATTGTAGAGTCTCAGGGCATTAAGGACTCTCTGGAGTTTATTCAGAATATTTATAAAAAAGGATATGGACCGTCCTTGGATCTAGTTCTTACCGGGCAGGGTGGTTTAAATGCTGAAAGAGAGTATTTACCTTCCGGTAAATTAGGAATCCTTTTAGATGGTCTTTGGATTACTGCGCCATGGAAAGAAGAGGGAGCAGCTCCATGGAAGAATTATGATAAAGAGTGTGGACTTGCAGCAATGCCTACAAATAAGGGACAAGCTCCTGGAACCGTTACATTATCAGGCGGTTGGGCTCTATCTTTACCGGAAAACGGAGATAATAAGGATGCTACCTTTGACTTTGTAAAACATATGATGAGCGAAAAGAACTATTTGGATCTTGTGCTTTTTGAAGGTGACATTTGTACAAGAAAAGACATTGCTGAGAAGGAAGAGTATAAGGCACAGCCATTCTTTGAATTTGGAACAAAACTTTTGGATACAGCAGGCTACCGTCCTCAGAATGATTTATATTCTTCTGTTTCTACCGGTATTCAGGAAATGGTTGAATCTGTAGTTACTGGAACATCTATCGATGATGCAATTTCTCAGTATGCAGCCAATACAGCAAGCATTGTCGGAGATGACAATGTAGTGAAAAAGTAATTTAGTCAAAAAGTAATGAATAATAATGATGTAGTGTGGTGAATTAGTTAAAAAAATTAAGTCAATTAAATAGGGATCATCAGGCTTATTAGAGTGAGAAGAACGGGGGCAAGGATGAAAACAAACAGATTTTTAAGAGAGTGCAGGCAGTCAATTTTGCTGATACCGGCTATGGCACTTTTGCTATTGTTTTTCGTTGTTCCCGTTTTTCTTACTATTTTTTTCTCTTTTACCAATATGGCGCTAACTGGAGCTACGGCAAAAAACTATGATATCGTGGGGATTTCGAATTACATTAGGCTCTTCAAAGATAAAGTAGCATTATCCGTGATAAAAAACACCTTGTTCTTTCTTGCAGGCTCCCTTTTAGGACAACAGTTTGTGGGATTTATCCTGGCGTACTGTATGAGAGAATGCTCCGCCACATTTCGACGCATAGTGGGACCTTGTATCTTGTGCGGCTGGGTTATGCCGGAAATTGTAGTTTCCCTTTGTATGTTGGCATTCTTCGATATGGAAGGTACGGCAAATACAATTTTAAAAGCAATACATTTACCAGTGATTTCCTGGATTTTCGGTTTTCCTATGCTGACTGTTATACTTGCTAATATTTGGCATGGAACTGCGTTTTCTATGTTGAATTTTCAGTCCGCATTGGATCATGTTCCCAGAGATATGGAGGAGGCGGCACGAGTAGATGGGGCGAATCGCTTTCAGGTTTTGTGGCATCTTCTTATCCCTTCTATGAAGCAGACAATCGGTATGAATACTATGCTGAATACATTCTCTACCTTGGGAGTATTTGGTTTGATTTGGGCTATGACCGGAGGTGGGCCGGGTAATAAAACTACGACACTTTCTATATATATGTATAATGCAGGAATGAAAAATTTTCAGCTGGGTAAGGGAACAGCGATAGGAATTTTGATTTTACTACTGGGTGGTGTATGTAGTATAGGATATAGCTTCCTATTTTACGAAAGAGAAAAAAAGAGCAGGAGAAAATTTGGGAAAGTAAAAACTACTCTTGCTGAAAGGAGGGAAGGATGAGAAACAAAACTTGGATTTATTATCTAATTTTGGCACTCATTGGCATACTCTTCTTAATGCCTATGTTATGGCTGGTTTTAAGTTCCTTTAATGTACATGCCCGACAAGCTTTAAAGTGGCCTGACCAATGGACATTTAATAACTATCTCACGGTAATACAAAATGGAAGAAATTTAAGAGGATTTGGAATTGGACTTTATATTTCCGTAGCACAGGCCAGCCTGGTTTGTATTTTATCCTTAATGGCAGCATACCCGCTGTCTCGCTATGACCTATCCTATAAGAAGCCTTTGCTGTATGCCATTTTGTTTATGACCTCTTTACCTATGATTGCTGTAATTGTGCCGGTTTATAAGATTTTTGTACGTTTTCATCTATTAGACAGTATTCCCGGAGTGATTTTGTATTTGACAGCATCCGGTATACCCTATGGGGTTTGGATGATGAAGAATTTTATGGATGGAATACCCAAAAGCTTGGAAGAGGCTGCATTTGTAGATGGAGCAGATTCAGTGCAATCTATGCTCCATGTGGTGGCGCCACTAATGTTTTCGGGGATATGCGTTGTATTTATTTACAGTTTTTCAGGGGCTTGGGGAAACTTTTTTATTCCCTATATCCTTTTGAATTCAGAAGCAAAACAACCTGCGTCGGTGATTTTATTTCAATATTTTGGAAAACATGGGGCTATAGAATATGGGGCTCTTTCTGCATATAGTTTACTATATTCCTTGCCTGCCATTTTCTTGTATATATTGTCTCAAAAAGTTATGTCTAAGGGCTTCACCATGAATGGTGGAGATAAGGGATAGAAGGAGTTGAACATGGGGTTCATTAAAGAGAGAATAGGGAAATTTTTAGAATATCTAAAAGAGCAGATTTATACCAAAACGGAAGAGATTCCATATTGGTATGGAAAAAATGAAGATTATCGTTATTCAGAAGAAGAAAGAAATAATCTTCCCTTGGATCAGTTTTTTACTTTGAAGCGAGAGGAGATTTTTGGAGGACATAGAGCTTATTTTTCTTTTTATACGACTTGGACTGTTCCGGAAAGCTTTTCCGGGAAAACGGTGGTCTTTTCTTTGGAGACAGGAAAAGAGGGGGCTTGGGATGCTTTAAATCCTCAGTTTTCTCTTTATGTAAATGGGGTTTTAAGACAGGGCTTGGATGTAAATCATAGAGAATGCATTTTGAGTGAAAATGCTAAGGCAGGAGATGAGTATAAAATCTTTTTAACCTGCTTTACCGGAGACCAAAACTATTCTTTAAAAATGATGGGAGCTTTTCGGATTTTAGAGCCAAGAGTAGAAAAGCTGTATTATGACTTAAGCGTGCCCTATGATACTATGCTGCTTTTGGAAGAGGATTCAGAAGAGTACATTACTATATTGCAGAAGATTAATGAAGCCATTAATCTTGTGGATTTTAGAGTAGAGGATAGTCCGGCTTTTTATGAAAGTGTAGAAAGAGCAATCGAGTATTTTCAAAAAGAGTTTTATGAAACATATTGCAATAAAGAAAAATTCCCTGTTGTACTGTCAGTAGGGCATACACATATTGACTGTGCTTGGCTATGGACATTGGCGGTAACAGAAGATAAGGCTGTAAGGAGTTTTTCCACTGTATTGGAGTTAATGAGGCATTATCCGGATTATTTTTTTATGTCATCTCAGCCCCAGCTCTATATGTATGTGAAGAAAAATGCTCCGGAAATCTATGAAGAAATTAAGCAAAGAGTAAAAGAAGGGCGCTGGGAAGTAGAAGGCGGTATGTTTGTGGAAGCAGACTGTAATCTTTCCAGTGGTGAAGCGTTGACCAGACAATTTCTGTATGGCAAAAAGTTTTTTAAAGAAGAGTTTGGAAAGGATAATAAGATTTTATGGCTTCCGGATGTTTTTGGCTATTCTGCAGCTCTGCCGCAGATTATGCAAAAATGTGGTGTGCCTTATTTTATGACGACTAAAATCAGTTGGAATGAGACGAATAAAATGCCTCATGACAGTTTTTTATGGGAGGGAATTGATGGAAGTCGTTGCTTAACGCATTTCATCCCCAGCAGAGACTATAAAAAGCCGGAAGTAGAAGGCGGATCAGGTCAAGATTTTTATACCACTTACAATGCAGACTTGAATCCCTCCCAAGTAAAAGGCTCTTGGAAAAGGTATAGTGACAAGGAGCTAAATAAAGAAGTTTTATGCAGCTTCGGATATGGAGACGGTGGTGGTGGCCCTACAAAGGAAATGCTGGAAAAGGATATCAGAATGAAGCAAGGAATCCCCGGGCTTCCGCGTACAAAACAGGGTACTGCATTGTCTTTTTACGATAGGCTTCAGAAAGAACTTTGCGAGAAAAAAGATATTCCTGTATGGTGTGGAGAATTATATTTAGAGTATCATCGTGGTACTTATACGACGATGGCAAGAAATAAAAAATGGAATAGACGAGGAGAATTTGCATTAGAAAACATGGAGGCTTTACAAGCCCTAACAGAACTTTTATCTCTATCAAACAATGCTTCCTATCCAAGAGAAAGATTGCATGAGCTATGGCTTATTCTTCTTCGAAACCAGTTCCATGATATTTTACCGGGATCCAGTATCTATGAAGTATATGAAGATTCTAAGGAGGAGTATCATAAACTGTTCTTTGAACTGGAAGAGTTAAAGAAAGAGGCTCTTCTGGACTTATTAGGAAATGATGCACTATCAGAGAAAAACGGTCTAAAAGAGCTTTCTAGTGCTTGGTTACTGAGGGACTTCCAAAGTGATGTGGATTATGCCGGAAGCTGGGAAAATGGAATTCTTGGGAATGCTGATTCCGAAAGAGTAAAGCAGAACTGTGATGCAAGGCTGTTGCTATGGAATCCTAAGCAGAATCGACGAGGAGAACTTATCTCCTTGCCATTACCCGGATATGAGAATCCTATTGTTAGCTTAGGAGAAGTAGAGTATCTATTGCAAAAAGGAGAACAAGGTGATTATCTTTTGGATTTACCCTCTCTTCCCGGTTTTGGATTTTCTAAATTTACACTAAAAGAAGGCACTTCACAGGAAGTGGAAAAAGTCAAGAAAAACCAGGGTGAAGAAGATACGAAAACTTTCCGTTGGGAAAAGAGAAATGGAGGCGGCTTATATATTTCGAATCCTTTCTTTGAAATTGAACTTAATGAAAGAGGAGAATTTGTCTCTTTTGTGGATTTGAGAGAAAGTAGAGAATTGTTGGCAAAGGGAAGTCATGGCAATGTTTTACGCGTGTTCGAAGATAGACCGCATAACTATGATGCCTGGGATATCAATGACTATTATAGTGAGAAGCCTTATGAGGTTTCAGAGCTTCTTTCTATGGAAGTAGTAGAGGAAGGACCACTACGCTTCAGTTTATGTATTGAAAAGAAATTCTTGTCTTCTCGAATTAAACAATGGATTCGTCTGTACCAGAATCATCCTAAGGTAGATTTAGACTATGAGGTGGATTGGAAGGAGCATCTTTTACTGTTAAAGAACTTCTTCTCCTTTGATATTCAAACGAGAGAGGCAAGCTTCGACATTCAGTATGGAAATGTAAAACGCCCCACTCATGCAAATACTTCCTGGGATAAAGCTAAATTTGAAGTCTGCCATCATAAGTGGATGGACTTAAGCGAAGATGGATTTGGAGTGTCTATTTTAAATGACTCTAAATTTGGCATTAGTGTAAGAGAGTCTACCGTAGGACTTAGCCTGCTGAAGTCTCCTTTGTATCCTAATCCTATGGCGGATAAAGAAATTCATCATTTTTCCTACAGCATTTTCCCACATCAGGGAAGCTGGAAGGATAGTGATATGATTTCTTATGTTTATGCTTTAAACAATCCGGCAGAAAGCTTCTTATTTAGCGAAAGTGCAGGCAATGCATCGGCTTTAAGTTCTGCTTTAGGAAATACAGATACTTTCTCTTTCGTGCAAGTAGAAGAGAAGAATATACAGCTAGAGTGCTTGAAAAAAGCGGAGCATGAGGAAGCATATATCTTGAGGCTTTATGAGTTCCATGGAAGAAGAGGAAAAGTCAATTTGAGTTTCCATGCACCGATAAAGAAGGCTTATCTATGTAATCTTTTGGAGGAGCAAGAGGAAGAAATTCTGAATACAGGAAAGAATGTTTGTGTAGAAATTAAGCCATTTGAAATCAAAACTTTGAAGCTTTACTTTAAATAATGTCTAAGCCTACGGGATAGATAAATGTAGGTATTTGTTTTGCCCTCTTTGCTGCCAAGGCAGTAAAGAGGGATTTTTGCTAGGAGGAATTATAGTAGAAGAATAGTCTTTTGGAAGTGCAGAAAAAATTTAAAGAAGAACTCAAAAAGCATTCCGTTGCAGAGGTGTATGTGAGGATGGAAAGCGATAAAACACTTTCAAAAGATGAAAAAAATTATAGTTTTGAAAGTGAGTAAATCTGGAATTAGGCCATGGAGAGATTTGCCAGATAAGGAAGTCTGGAAGATTTTTGTCAGTTATATCGAACAAAAATCTTCTTTTTACTTTAAACATCAAGTATAATAGGCTTGCATTTCCATAAATCTAAGAGGAGGCTCCCCAAAATGATTCAACGTGAGAGATATATCAATAAGATTAAAC
>CAUTXF010000063.1:0-10201 GCA_963542215.1 uncultured Oribacterium sp.
GGGGATAGAGACTTCTGTAGAGATAGAAGAAGAGATTTATGATTTTCAAATCGAGTTGCTGGATTTCATCAAGGTTCTTTCTATTCTCTGTGACAATGCCATAGAGGGATGTCTTACTGCCGATCATCCGAAAATCGCCATTGCCTTAATTCGCGAGGAGAGAACCCTCATTTTGGTGGTGGAAAACAGCACAGAGGCGGAAAAACTGGAGCTCTCTCCTATTTTCAAAAAGGGGTATTCCTCTAAGGGAGAAGATAGAGGACTTGGTCTTTATAACGTGCATACGATTCTGGAAAAATACCCCAAATCCCTAATCAGTACCCGCAGCGCCAATCATCTTTTTTCTCAAACCATTCAGTTTTGCAAATAGACCTTGAAGATTTTGCTCAGGGTCTATTTTTATTCATAACGAGTATAGCTCGCAAAGCATGCAGTATCTTGTTGCGATCTCTTAGGGGATACTCCGTTCAAAAATCATTTTTTCGCTACTATACGATTCTCTTTCAGTCTGCCTTTTTCAAAAAATTACCATTCGCGACAAAATAAGTACCATTCACGACAAGCTTATTTTCTCTTCCGAAACACGTTCTATAATGAGCCTCGTAAAGAAAAAAGAAATGGAGGTTCACTGAGATGTTTAGTGTAGATGAAATCAAGAAATCCTTTAAAAATAAAGAGGTATTAAAAGGTGTTTCCTTCTCCATAGAGGAAGGTGAGAAGGTCGCTTTGCTGGGGAATAACGGAGCGGGAAAGAGTACGCTGATGAAAATCATTGCCGGTCAGCTGGAGGCAAATTCCGGTACCGTGAATACAGCGCTGGATTATCAGACGGAAATCGGCATGATGCCCCAGGGCGATATTTTGATAGAGGATTTGACGGTTTCGGATTTGGTACAGCTGAAAAGTGCGATGAATCGAATCGCAATAGATGTGGATGCAGCCTTGGAAAAGGTTTCCTTGCAGGATTTTAAAAAGCAATATGTGGGCGGTCTTTCCGGCGGGCAAAAGAGGAGGCTTTCCTTACTGCTCAGCATTTTAAATTCTCCGAAGCTGATTTTTCTGGATGAGCCAACAACCGGAATGGACTTAGAATCCGTAGACCGGTTTTGGAAGCTTCTCGAGAAGGAAAAATATACTTCCGTGATTGTTACCCATGATTTTAACCAGATTGATCACTTCTTTACGAAGGTGATGATCTTAAAGAATGGACGAATTGCAGCAGCTGAATCCGTAGAAGAGATTCACCGGCAGGGAAAAACGATTGAAGAGTTTTATAGAGAAAAGGTTGAAAAGGAGGCCTAAAAATGATTAGCATGATTCAATTAAAGCAGGTTTTACGAAACAGAAGATTTGTCTTATTTACGATTCTTCTTCCACTGGCCTGGTATATGTTCTTATACAATATTCAGGCGGATATGTTACCGAATATTATGCTGGGGATTGCCGTGTTTATCGGTATCATCGGAAACAGTCTGGCAACCTTTAGTAAAAGAATCTCCTCTGACATCGGTTTTTATTCCTTTGAATCCCGATTTTCCAACTACGGGATAAAAAACTATCTTTTGGACCAGACCTTCGTGCAAATCGTGTTAAATACCTTGATTTTCGTTGTGGTTTTAGGCGTTGCGACGGTATTTGCCAAATTCCCGATTAACGGAAAGCTGGGCATTCAATTTTTCTTATTGACTGTCATGGGCATTTACTTCAGTATTATCGGGTTTGTACTTGGGGTGAGATTGGATGCGAAGATCATTGATACGGTGGGATTTCCGGTTATTATTCTGGCAGCGATGACCATTATTCCTTTCGCAAGCTTTGGAGCGGAAAGCGGATTTATTTCCCTTGTTGCCAAAGTACAAAGGATTTTCCCGGGCTATTATTACACGAATATGATGAACGCAATCTTATCCGGAAATGGAATTCAGCTGAAGGATATGCTGCTCTTTATCACAACATTTGTACTGAATATCATTCCTTTGTACTTCCTTGTTCCCAAGGTAAAATTAAGTAAGGTAAAATAAGAGATATTATGCAAAGAAAGAAATTCTATGCAAAGAAAGAAAATCTATGCAGAGAAAAGCGGAGTCCTATGAAAATCCTTCGTTCTTATGGAGCATCTCCGTCACTTCGTTTGCAAAATAGAAGGCATTTTTTAGCAGTATTGCCGTTTCTTCTATCCGCCATGCCCTGAGGCTTTCTTTGTCTTTTGGTGCGGCAAAAAAATACCGATTGTTATAATTTGCAAAATAAATCCGAGACTCGTTACTGTAAAAGGAAAGCTTGCAACGTGAACACATGCTGTTAAACCATTCGATCACAGTGGGGCTTAAGAACTTTCTTGCAGATTGTTCGTCTGTACAATAAATGTTGTAGTGCTCATTGTGCCGTATATCTTCAACGTCGATTTTCTTGCCGTTTTGCATGGTGTCTGATAATACCCTTGGGTTTCAAAGAAAAGGGTATGCTCTGTCGGAACAATTCGCAATTCTCCTTTAAGAGAGAACGTGTTCTTTATGGAGTAGACTTGTCCGAGAAAGTGGGTAACATCATAGTAACCTTTATTTCCTTTTTCGACGTTATAGGCATATAAATCCACTGTTTTGAGATCTCTTTCATCATTAAGCTCCAGTATTCCGGATTGGATATAGTATTCTGATTTAGGAACCACTTCTTTTACTTGATTCCGAGCAATGTCATGCTCCATATCGATTTCCGATGAAGGATAAAGGGCTTGCAGTATCGGAGCCAGAATGTCACTTTCATAAAGCTTGCGGAGCTTGGCTTTTTGCTTTGCTTCCCAACCGGGACCTATCAGGGTATATAGTAGGACACTGAAAATGTGAAGTGCCAGAAAAAAGATGCCCAGTCTGACTAGGAGCATCATAATCTTATCCAGTAAAATACTGTGGGAAAGGGTACCTTCATCGGTAAGGAGCATTAAACCGCCACCGCCAAGAAAGCAAAGGAACAAAAGAAGCATGTTTCGAACAAAATAATTTTGTACTCTTTCCTTCCAAGTGATGATATTCCGTATGGCTTTCCAACTATGTTGAAACCGCGCAGTATTCCGGAGATTGTTTAGTTTGATTTGTTCTTCCGAGCTTAAATCCATTTCGCTCTCCCTTCTTTCATATATCTATGTTCGAACAGTAAATAGTAGACTATTTTACAACTTTTTAAGTATAACACAGGGGGTATATTCGTGATACAATAAATTATCTTTTTCTAGAAATTTGATTCGATTACGTTGGAAAGAAGAGGAGAAATTATGGAATTTTTTATTGCGGAAGAGGGCGTTCCGATAAATCTTGGCCCTGATGGAGGAAGCATCGCCTATTTTGGTAGTGAAATAGACTTTCAATATGAAACGGAAGCACCTCATGGAGACGGGATTTTTTCCGCAAAGCTTCCGCTACTGGAAAGGTCGCTTCCTTTTTGGCTTTATGGGAGGAACCTCCTGTTTTTAGATGCCTATTATTTGCTGGCGGAGACGGTGGAAAAAGGCAGTTGGAGCCCTATTTGCAGTATGCTGATTAATATTCATTACGGACAATATGCTTCTTTGGGGCAGTGGTATAACAGCGTGCGTATCGAGGAAAAAGGAATTCGCTTACGAAATGATTTTGACGGTAGCAGCTTTTTTCTGGAAAATCCGAAAGAATTGCAGTGGAATGAAATCTAAGTAGAGTTTTTTTACATTGAGTCTGATTTACTTAGCTCGCTTTTTTTACCTATAAATTTCACATGTTGCCTTTTCATAATATAAATTTATTTATGATAAGTTTGTTTATATTATTTAATTGCAAAACAGAAAGTCAAGATTCTTGATTATGGTGAACATGTGCTTTTCGGCAAAGTGCTATTTGAACTTAGCAGCAAGTTGTCTTAGTTGATCTCTGCGATTATATAGAATGTTTAAAATGTAGACTTGTTTATCTTTTTGATTAATTCGATAGTAGATATAGAAGTTTTTTGCCATGATTTTTCGTATACCGATAGATTTCCATGGTTCTATTTCCACGGGTTTTACTCGATCCGGCATTTGCGATAAGGTATTGATTTTCTTACGAATGGATTCAATATAAAACAGGGCAGTGTCCGGAGCGAGTAAACTATCTGAAATATAATCTCTAAGTTCTAAAAGATCTGTAGTAGCATCGGGAGTCATGATAATTTCGAAGGAGTCCATTTATTTTAAACTCCTTTCTACTTCATCAAAAACCTCATTAAACGGACGCCCCTCCTTACGAAGTGATTGATTATAGCTGTGGGAGAGCTTTGCATTTAAATCAGCTTTAGATAGTTGATCAAGAGTTTTCGGTTCCTTGGGAATAGTAAGGGAGAAGGGAATACCCTGATTGTATATTATCTGTCGATAAAGGGAATTTATTACAACAGAGACAGGAACACCCAATTTTTGCAAAATATCTTCTGCTTCATTTTTAACATTACATTCTACACGAGCACTTACTGTTGCATCTTTCATCATATCACCACCTTTCTACCTAATTGTAATGCAATGTATTGTGAATTACAATACATATTACTTCCTGCTTCTTTAGGACAGATATAGTATAATTACTATCGTTTAAAGAAATGCGGAAGCATTTTTGCGTTGAATATTTAGGATAAAATCGAATATTCATGATAAAGAAAGCAGGAGTAGAAATGGATCTTATTCAGAAGATAAAGCGGATAGAGCAGTACGTAGTAGAGAATTTTGAGGAACTGGACATAGATGATCCGATAGAAGAGGGATATTGGGAGGAGTATCAAGAGATTCCCGGGGCTTCGCAGAAAGAGATAGAAGCTTTTGAGAAGAAGTTTTCCATCAAACTCCCGAAAGACTTTAAGGAGCTTTACAGTTATAAAAACGGAAGCAAATATTTCAGCATCTTACCCTCTGTAATCCATGATGTGGAAATGTCATTTTCCCTAATGAGTTTAGAGCAGATGGAGAAGACAAAACAATATTTTCAGAACAGAGATGCTCTTCTGACAGAATTTCCGGACTTTTTCACCGAAGAAGAAATAGAGAAAATGCGGGATAGCAGGATTAAGCCCTATCTTTTTCATAAGCAATGGATTCCTTTTGCGGAGTATTGTGACAGTTGTTTTTTGATGTTGGATTTTGACCCGGATAAGGAAGGAAGAGAGGGGCAGATTCTTTGCTATATCCATGATCCGGATGAGGTGATTTATGCAGCAGCAGAGCTTTCAGAGTTCGTGGATGAAATTTTACAGACTATAGACTGAGGGAAATCCGGATTTTGATGTTACAGGGAAGCAGTATGGATAACGGGGGTATTGTCCGAGAAAGGGAAGCTTATGGAAGCAATAAAACTACCGAAGAAGTACAGAGACATTTGCGAAGAAATTAAAAATGGTTCCGCTGAAAGTTTGGCTAAACTAGATGCCTTTGAAGAGAAATATCCTCACCAAAATCTTGCGGTAAAGGCCGGAGTAGAGTTTTTTGAGCGACAGTATGAAGAAGCGGTAAGCCATACTCTTTTTCTAATGCCCTTTTGGGATGAGTGGTATTATTCCAATGTAGCCAACGAATATATGATGGCCATGTGCTTTGCGGCAAAGAAAATCGGACGGGAAGCAGAAGTAAGTAAAGCTCTTCAGGAAGAACAAAGTCGCTTAATGGAAGCGGAGGAAGAGAAGTGTCTTAAGGGCTCTTGCCAACGCTACAATTATTGCAAGATTCTCCTGGATTATATGCAGCAGGATATTTTACCGGAATCAAGGAGCAGAGAGTATCAGCCGCCAAAAGCACCAAAAACGGCCTCGGAATTGATAGCAGAGGGCAAGCTGAATCCGGAAAAAGATTTTGATAAGATGAAGCTTTTGAATTTACTTTTTATGAAGGGCAGTCCGGAGGATACAGTGGACTATTATGAAAGAATCAAGGACTTAAATCTTGGGGAACTGTATTATGAGCAAGCCTGTATTTGCTATCGGTATCTCGGACAAAAAGAAAAGGTATTGGAAGTGATAGAGCGCTGGGCAAAAAGCAAGCTTTGGGATGTAGCCAGCCCTACGCAGGTTCGCCCCATGAGCTTCTTTACCTATCCCTTTATGCATGAATATTTGGAGAATGAAGACAGTTTAAAAAGAATTAGGGAAGCGATCTTCGGATAAAGTTTGGATAAAGATTAGGAAGGAAAAGGATGAAGGAAAACACCGTTAGAGTAATCAAAATCGGTAAGGAAGCCCTGTATGAATGTCTCTATGAAAATATCATCTCGCAGGAAGAAAGTCTCTTGCAAGTGCCTGCTACAGAAGTGATGAATAGCTTTGCCATGGACTGGGAAAGAGGAGAGTTTATTTTTATGGCACATCAGGCGGAAGATGCGGATGGAGAATTGATTCCTTTGCCGAAAGAAATCCCGCCGGAAACATTGCTGAAAGCCCTGCCGGAAACGGCAGATCCTTTGCTGGGACGAGGAAAGGTCTATCGGGACTATAGCTTTGAGGAATTAAAAGAGCTTTGTGGAGAGAACGAAGATAACGACGGAAAGTGAGTGTTTTATGAAATATAGGGATTGGAATGAAATGCAACGGAAGCTTGAAGCGTTATATGTTTTGGATAATGCTTTGACAGATCCTTCTGAAGAGTATCTTCGTTTAATTCGAAGGACAGAAGACGGGGAAAGGCTTCATTATCATGTGGATAATGGAGCAGGTGATTCCTTATCTGTGATTTTTACGGAAAAGCTGGTGCTGGTGAAAGGATTCGCGCATGAGAATGCTCTTAATCTGTTTGCAAAAGAACAAGAAGAGCAAAGCTTCGTGGAGCGGATCTATGCCGGGCTTCCGGAGGAATATCAATCTCTCTTTTCACCGGAGGAAAAGAAGGAAACGACTTTTTTCCTCCGGTATGACGGAGAACTCCATCAAAATTCCTTAGGGGAAAATGATGGTGGGCAGTGGTTGTTATCGTATGCCTTTGAAAGTTTCAAGAAATTCCGGAATTTTGTCAAAGACTATTATGAACAAGACTTTTCGGAGAGCTTACTCCGAAAATTATATGAAGAGGGAAGTCTTTCGGATAAAGAGTTAGAGGAACTGATTTAAGGGGTGTCTTCCGCTTCTTCCCAGAACAGTTCATCCAATGTTTTCCCTAGTACATGACAAATGGCGAGGCAGAGGCGGATGGTAGGGTTATAGTCCCCTTTTTCTATGGCATTGATGGTTTGCCTACTAACGCCTACCAAATCGGCCAGCTCCTGCTGGGACAGGTCTTTTCCCGCTCTAGCGGATTTTAAACGGAGATTCTTCATTTTCCACCTCATTCTTCATCATTCTTCATTCGATTCTTCAGTAGCATGAGAATCAGGGCAATGGCAAAAAAGATACTGAGAAGGAGAGGAAGCATAAAGCGGCTGCTGAGCCTTCCGGCAATCCATATTTTATCGGGAGAGATATTCTCTACGGTGTTAAAGACGTTCAGTACACTGAACAGAGCCCATACGGTAACAGCAATCCTTTTATTTTTTTTGTTGCTAAGCCCCCAGAAGGCATCATGGAAAAGGCAGTATCCCATGAGGATAAGTCCTGAGAAAAGAAGGATGGCAAGGGGGATAATTCCGGCTTCCATATATTTCTCAATTGAATCGGCAAAAGCAGCGTACAGCATGAGGAGTCCCATGGCGGTGAAAAAAGCGTATTGATAGCCCTTCCCTCGGACGATTACCTGCCTTTCATCATAGCAATCCTGTTTATCCTTACTCAATCTGTTTCGAAAGAGAACTAAGAGGGAAGCTGCAAAAAAACCTACTGCGATTCCTAAGTTGAAATAATTCATAAAAAACTCCTTTCATTTTCTTGTCTTCTAACTCTTTAGTTAGCGAAAGTAATATGTATTACAAAATGTCGTAAATACTTTACATGACCAATATACATCTTGTTTCTATAATGTCAAGTATATTTTACAAAAAGACATCAGATAGGAAACTTTCTTCAGGAGTATCCGTATCGATTTTCTTTACCGATCGTCCATTCTCCAAAAGTTCTGCTACAATGAAACTGTTTAAGCAAATGAACAGTACGAGTAAAGAACATAGAGCATTAATAAAGAAACAAAGTGAGGAGTAAGGAAGATGTTATTTTATTTTTCAGCTACCGGAAATACCAAGCATGTAGCAGAGAAAATTAAAGAGCCGCAGGAAGAAATGATATCCATTGAGGAAGCCTGCAAGGCAGAAAGCTATGAGTATACGGTTAAGGACGGAAGGTTTGGAATTTTAAGTCCCACCTATGATTGGGGACTACCCAGCATTGTTTATGAGTTCTTGGAAAAGTTGAAGCTTCGGTATGAAACAAAGCCCTACAGCTTTTATGTGGGAACCTTCTGGATGACAACGGGGGGCAGCCTCTTCGATTGCGGATAGTCTTTTAAAAGAAAAATGTTTAGCCTTGGATGCGAAATTCGATATTCGTATGCCAGATACTTGGACTGTGATTTTTGACTTATCCAATGCGGAAAAGGTTAAAACTAGCTTAAAGCAGGCGGAAGAGGAAATCAATGAGCTTAAGGTATTACTTTCCGAAAAGAAAAAAGGAAAAGAGATGGATTTCACCGTTGCCCGAAACATGCCATATATTACGGGAGCGGCAAGGCGACCAACGCCCATGGACAATATACGTATCAAAAATACGCAGGAGAGAAGAGCATGTAAGCGCTTCTTTGTGCTTTGAGAAAAATTTTTTGCTGTCTAAACGTATTTCTCATACCGGCACTGTTCGACGACTTCTTTTCCCAAAAGCGTAATGGCTTTTTGGGGACAGGAACTTATGCAACGATAACACATGGTGCATTTTTCCAGATTGACGGCTTTGCCGTTTTGTATGCGTAGATTTCCCATGGGGCAGATGGAGGCACATAATCCGCATCCAATGCAGTCATCACTGATTTTGAGCTTTTTACTATACCCGGTGGTTTTATTATAAAACCATAATCTTTGTCCGAATAATCCTGCGAGATGAGCCGGAAAGCTTAAGCCTTCCCGGGGATATTTTCCGGTTTGTTTAATCGTGTTTGTTGCCTTTTCGATTTTTCTATCCGCTTCATGGATGATTCTTCGGTTTTCTTCTAAAGACTTTTTCAGTAATTTACTGTCACAAACCGCATCCGGCATACGAATCTGCAAACCGCCAAGGATATTTGCACCATATTTTTTTAAAACTCTGGCAAGACACCCTGTTCCATCACCGGAAAATGCTCCCATAGTGGTTATTAAAAATATCTTTTTCCCTTTCCAGACATCCTTATGCCGAATGACAAAATCTCTTACCATAAATGGCACATTGGAAAATTGTGTCGGATAGGCGAGGACAATCTCCTCGTTCTTTCGAATAGCATCTATCGATTTTTTCTCTTCAATGGGAATGCACCTTGCATCGGAATCCAGTGCAGTAAGAAATTTTTGGATGCAGTGCTTTGTATTTCCCGTACCACTTAAAAATACCCCTACCATTTATACTCCTCATATTATTGCTTGAGCCGAAAATCTGTTTCACTTTGTTCCCTATACATGAATGGAGATGGAAATCAATTCTGCTTTCTCCCTTATACAGTAATGGAGTCAAGAATCTGCTCTACTTCCGCTTCAAGATGATCCATGTCTACAGCCCCTTTCATAGTCACGATGGAAGACAGACCATGCACCAAGGACCAGAGCGCAATAACTTTTGCATGAAGAGAAGTACTATCCCAATTCTCGGATTTTTCTTTCCATGCTTTTTCTGCGATATTTTTGAATAATACAAATGGCGGATAATTCTTTATATCTATATCTTCTATAGAAAACAAGAACCGGTAATATAGAGGATTTTCATAAAAAAAGAGGACGTAACTTTTTCCCATATTGAAAAGAATTCTTGAATGGTCAGAACAATCTTCCGTGGCTTTCACCAATGTCGAATAAAATCGATGATTCACATAATTACGGACTTCAGACAGAAAAGCCTCCTTGTTTTTAAAATGGGCATAGGGCGCGGCAGGACTGACGCCTGTAGAATCTGCCAGTTTACGCATGGAAAGGGCTTCTAGACCATATCGATTGATATAGGCCAAGCCTTTTTCCACTAGTTCTTCTTTTAAATTCCCATGATGGTATGTATCGGATTTCAAAGCAAACTCCTCGTATTATATAGTCATACCCATTCTTTACCTGTTCTAAGGTATAGGGTA
>CAUTXF010000064.1:0-10111 GCA_963542215.1 uncultured Oribacterium sp.
GATGCCCTTTGGCCGGATGGGAATTTCGGATTGGAAAGCTCACT
This sequence comes from uncultured Oribacterium sp., assembly GCA_963542215.1. Lineage (GTDB taxonomy): Bacteria > Bacillota > Clostridia > Lachnospirales > Lachnospiraceae > Oribacterium. The sequence goes on from CAUTXF010000064.1 coordinate 45, forward strand.
GCTTGTGCATATGCGACATTTACGGGAAAAGATAGAAAAAGAGCCTTCTAAACCCGTATTTCTACTGACCGTAAGAGGCCTTGGTTACAAACTGGAGATAGGAAGATGAGAGGGAATAGAGAACGGAAAATGCAGCTGATTGCTCTTGTGGTTTTGTTGACGATATTCCTACTGTTTGCAGACCTTCTGTTTTTTGGGATTTTTTTATCTCGAAACGGTATGCCTTCTTATCCCGACAGTGAGGAGATTATGGAGCATTTACATAAGGAAAATGACGAGTACCGCTTAGAGGAAGAGGAAGCCGAAAAGCTCTCCGGGGCTCGGCAATTTGCCATGCTCCTCGACAATGGAGGCAATATCCTTTGGAGTGAGTTCCTGCCGAAAGAGCTTCAAAAAAACTATACCTTACAGGATGTGGCAAAGTTTACCCGTTATTATCTGGAGGGGTATCCGGTGCGAACCTATGTGGTTCCGGAAGGCTTATTGATTATTGGGCAAAAGAAAGAGCAGATTTGGAAATATACTCTGGAATATGATGAGAATGCTGTTCGAAATCTCATAGAGCTTCTACCGCTTCTTTTTCTCGCCAATGCGGTCATTCTTGTTTCCGTTCCTATATGGATACAGAAGAAACGGGCAAAGCAAAAAGAGGAAGAACGTACGGAATGGATTGCCGGGGTTTCCCATGACATTCGAACGCCCCTTGCGATTGCTTTGGGAAATGCGGAAATGATTGCAGCTACCACGGAATCGGAAGAAATCAAAGATCGTGCGCTTAGGATTGAGAAGCAGGGACTTCGTCTTCGTCGCCTTGTAGAGAACCTGAATCTTTTCAGTAAGCTGTCTTTTGGCTATGGGAACTTGGAAAAAGAAAAAATCCAAGTGAGCCGTTTTCTTCGAAAGACGATTACGGAAATGCGAAATCAAACTGAGGATGAAAGGGTGCAGTTTACCTTGGATATCGAGGAAGATTTGCAGGGCTTGGTACTGGGCTTTAATGAAAATCTGATGGAAAGAGCACTGATGAACTTATTATACAACGCAGTGCAGCACAATCCGGAGGGATGCGAGATAACAGTGAAGTTATATCAGGATGAGAAAGCCCACGTGTTTCTCCATGTGGAGGATAATGGCTGCGGTTTAGAGAAAGCCGCTCTGGAAAGACTGAACCGGAAAAACTATGAATGGGAGCCCAGCACAGGACAGCATGGATTGGGATTAAAAATTGTAAAACAGGTGATTAGCCGTCACCGATGGAAAGTGCAGTTTAGAGAAGGGAGTCAGGGCGGATTTTTGTGCTGTGTACAGATGAGATAAAATGATTGCTAAGGGATAAAGGCGTAGGAAGAGCAACAAAGTATATCAGGCTGAAATAAAAATCATATTAAATTGACTCGCATTGTGCAAAGGTCTAAGATATCCCTGTACATGATAGAGGAGGGTGAAAGATATGGTTTTAAACAATGAGAAGAAATTGAACCCTACGATGAAGACTGCAGGCGTAGAGCAAGAGTTTCAGAAAATTGCCGGAAAAGAAGCTTCTTCGGTTTTACAGGAAATAGGCTGCACAGCAAATGGAATTAGCGACGAGGAACGGGAAGAAAGACTGGAGAAATACGGCTATAACGACCTTTCCGCCATGCAGAAGCACGGCGTATTCTATTTTTTATTTCATAGCTTTACCGATGCTTTTATTATCGTGCTCCTTGTTTTGGCTGTTGTGACCTTTGTTGTGGAAAGGGATATTCTGTCCGGAATCATTATCCTGGCTCTGGCCTGTATGAGTGCGGTGATTCGATTTACCCAGGATTACGGTTCCTATCTGGACATGCAGAAGCTAAAGGAGATGGAGCACGATACGGTGAGAATCCGGATTCCGGGAAAGGAGGGCACGGAAATCAGAGAAGTGCCGGTGGAAGAGGTGGTACCCGGGGATATTCAGCTCATCGGCTCGGGAGATATTGTATGCGGAGACCTCTATCTTTTGGAGAGTAGAGACCTGTTCCTTTCGGTTTCCGCCTTCACGGGAGAGTCTATTCCGGTGGAAAAATATACCGGAGCGGATCAGAGAGTGGTCAATGCAGCGGAACTCAACAACCTCTGCTTGGGTGGTTCCACGGTAAATTCCGGTACCGGAGTCGGTGTGGTGGTACGGACAGGCAAGAATTCCTATCTGGGAAAGATTTCCTCCACCATTCATACGCAGAAGAAAGAAACCGATTTTGATAAGAGCCTATCGAAGATAACAAGAATCCTGATTAGCTACATGATTGTGGTGGTTCTTTTTGTATTGCTCATTAACGGCCTTGTAAAGAAAAACTGGCTGGAAGCCTTTTTATTTTCCATCTCCGTTGCGGTAGGTATTACCCCGGGAATGTTACCGATGATTGTGAACGGAACCCTTGCCAAAGGCGCGAAGTTCCTGGCAAAGAAGAAGACCATTGTAAAGAACATGTCCGCCATCCAGAACTTAGGAGCTATCGATGTGCTGTGCACCGATAAGACCGGAACCCTTACCATGGACAATGTTGTTTTGCAGAAATATATCAATATAAATGGCGAAGATTCCTATGTGGTTTTGAATTATGCGTGGATGAATGCCTACTATTCCACAGGGGTAAAAAACCTGATTGACCGGGCCATCCTATCCTATGGCGCGGAAAGCAATGTGCAAAAATACGCCGGGGGCTATGTGAAGTCCGATGAAATTCCCTATGATTTTGAGCGTCGGAGAATGAGTGTGGTGATATCCAATCCGGGTGGGGAGCATCTGGGAGAGGAAACAGAAGAAATTCTTCCCAAACCCCAGGATGAGGTGTTGATTACCAAAGGAGCTTTGGAATCCGTACTTTCCTGTTGCAGCCGTATTCGGATAAAGAAGGAATATAAGGATATTCAGGAAGAAGACCTTCAGAAGATTAATGCCCTTTCCGAGAAATTAAATCATGAGGGAATGCATGTCATCGGCGTTGCGGCAAAGAGGAAAAATGCGGGTGACACAGCTGTTTTCCATGCGGAAGATGAAACCGACATGACCTTCCTGGGCATTATCGCCTTCCTGGATCCGCCCAAGCCGGATGCCAAGGAAGCGATTCATGGACTGTATGATGCAGGAGTTCACGTCAAGGTCATTTCCGGAGATGCCCCCGTTGTGGTGGAGCACGTATGTAAGCTGGTGGGCATGAAGGTAGGAGAGCAAAATGCGGTAACCGGCTCCGACTTGGAAAAGATGAGCGAGGAAGAGCTTTCGAGTGTTGTGGAGAAAAAAGACATTTTCGCCCGTCTCTCTCCCATGCAGAAGAAGAGGGTGGTGGATGCCCTTAGGAAAAACGGACATGTGGTGGGCTATATGGGAGATGGGGTAAATGACGCCCCCAGTCTTCATGATGCGGATGTAGGTATTTCCGTGGACAATGCCACAGACGTTGCCAAGGCCAGCGCGGACATTATCCTCTTGGAGAAGAGCTTAACCGTCATTTTAAACGGTATCTATGAAGGGAGACGAATCTACGGAAATATCCTGAAATACATGAAGATGGCATTATCCGGTAACTTCGGAAATGTGTTCTCCGTATTGATTGCTTCGATATTCTTGCCTTTCTTGCCCATCCTGCCCTTGCAGATTTTGATTCAGAATCTCATCTATGACTTTACCCAGATTGCGATTCCTTGGGACAATGTGGACGAAGAATTCCTGCAGAAACCCCATAAGTGGAACAGTGCCTCACTGGTGTCCTTCATGAATGTGATGGGCGGTATCTCCTCCGTATTCGATGTGATGACTTTCCTGGTGCTTTGGTTCCTTTTGGGCTATAACAGCTTGACCATGCAGAATTATTTCCAGACCGGCTGGTTTGTAGAAGGTTTGATTTCCCAGATTCTGATTGTGCAGTTTATCCGCACCTCAAAGCGACCGATTCTGGATTCCAAGTGCGACTCCAGACTGGCACTGGCTTCGGCACTGGGCATTTTTGCAGCTATCTCCATTCCCTATCTTTTTGATAACTTGAAAAACACGGTATTTACGGAGATGCCCATGGCGTATTTTGTGTATTTGTTTCTTATTCTTGCACTTTATAGCTTTACCATCGAAACGGTGAAGAAGCTGTATATTAAGAAATATGGGGAGTGGCTATAAGTCGGGGCAGAAGACTTTTTATTATTTAAGCTTCTCTTCAAAAATCTCCACAATGGTTTTCTCCGTCCCCACCATACCGGGAGAGGCGATTAAGCCCATATTCCGCATGGTGTCTTCCGGAGTTTTACCGTTGATACCATGTACTTTGTCAATGTGGACGCCCTTCATGGCAAAGGCTACGGAACGTAATGCTGCATCACAGGCAGCTACACCCTTCATGGTACAACCCTGGTTTCCTCCGTCGCAGATCATTCCGGTGATGGAGGAGGCCATGTTGTTGAGGGTGTATTCCATTTGCTCCACAGTGCCACCCTTTAAGTACACTAAACCGCAGGCCATGCCGGTGCCGGCGGCAATGGCACATCCGCAGAAGGCGGAGAGCCTTCCGGAGTATTCTTTGATATAGGTGCAGATGAGATAGCTCAGCATGGTTGCCCGGTAGAGCATTTCCTCACTTAAGCCATGAATCTTATAAACGCCGTACAGGGGCATGGTGGCAATGATCCCGTGGGCGCCAGAGCCGGTGATGCTCATGGCAGGCTTGTCCAAACCGATAACACGGGCTTCAATTGTGGCATTGCAAAGAAGGGAGGCGGTCATTTGCTCGTCCGAAGAGATAACCTGCCCTCCATTCATAGCCAGTAGCTGTCTTGCAAAAGTGGTGCGGGGATTCCTTAGAGCCTCTTCAAAAAGCTCCAGATTCACTTTATACGCATCCTTTACGAATTCGATTTCTTCCAAGGGAACCGTATTTACATAGTCCACGAGCTCTGCCAGAGTATATCTATGGATGGAATGAATTTTTGCGGTGCCGGTTTCTTCTGTAGCCTTGTCCGATTTTGTAATGCCGCATCCTTCTGCTGCCTTGTCCGATTCTGTAATGCCGGTTTCCTGTCCATCTATCGCCCCATGCGCATCTGCCGTTTCCTTTCTCTTCGAGTAATCAGCCTCCTCTTTTTCTTCCGTCTCCAGTAGGGTCTCTCCATTGACTATAATCTTCGTGATATTGGTATGTGTGTCGCGAATCGTAAGAATAACCTTGCTTTCCGTTGTTTCCAGATTTGCCTCAATAAAAATACGGCTGGAAATTCCGCTAAGCCCCACCGTGATTTTCCCCTCATCAATAAGCCTTTGCGCACAGACATTGTCGGCAGGCGTAACATTTGCCAGAGACTCTAGGCCCTTATCAGGATTCCCGGCAACATATCCAAGGGCAGCAGCAAAAACATTTCCCACTTCTTTGGAATTGGGAATACCGCAGGTGAAGGCATTTTTATACATGCCGCTATTCATAGCGACATTTAAGTGAAGTAGCTCGCCCTTTGCGTAGGACTTTGCTTTTGCGACACAAAAAGCAATCGCCCCGGGCTCCGTCACGCCCAGTGCCGGAACCATATCTTTTTGGATTAGTGTGCTTAATTCGTGCATATTTAGAAACCTCCCCCGCTTTTGCTTTTTATTATAGCATTTTTTGAACCTTGATAGATGTCTCATCTGATGAATAAAAGGATGAAAAAGGAAAATAAAGCATGATATAATACATTTGTTTTTCTCCGAAATGTAAGTTTCTACGAGAAAAAAGCTGTTTATAAAAGAAGAAAGCAATAGTAAGGAAACGTGAGGGCGGTGTGGGAGAGAAAATAATAGAAGAAGCGAAGAAGGTTAATCTTACCGAGCTGTTTTATGACTTGGTCTTTGTCTTTGGGCTTTCTAAGATTACCCATGTCTTAGAAAGCCTGAACAAGGGAATCTTTAGTTTAAAAGAGATTATCATTTATACCGTTGTTTTTGTTTGTTTCATCAATGTATGGAATGTGCAGACAGTGTATATGAATCGATATGGAAAACATAACCTATGGCATATCATCATTATGACGGTTTTCCAAATGCCTGCTTTAGTCTTTATGGCGGCAAATGTCAGTTCCGATATGGAGGAAAGCTGGACAGCCTTTACACTGGCGCTTCTATGGATTGCTGTCATACAATTTCTGCAATATGTCTATGCTTATACGCAAAACAAGAATAGTGAAAAGGATCGAAAACTGATTCGGGATTTTCTTCAGATTCTTTTTGTGCGCATGATTGGTATTATAGTAAGCTTGTTTTTGTCCGGAATCGGACGCATCTTATTAACCGGTTTTGGCTTTATTTTAAGTATTTTGGGTACCGGCTTCTTTCGAAAAGATATGGCTAGAGTACCCATTAATCTGCCACACCTTATAGAAAGACTAACACTCCTGACGATTATTACCCTTGGGGAAATGCTAATAGCTGCAGCGGATTTCTTCGAAATAGAGAAATTCTCCATTTATTCCGTTTTCATTCTATTTCAGGTGGTGGCATTGTTTTTGTTTTATATTGCGGAATTTGACCATGCTTTTGATGAGGAGCTTCCCTGTCAAAGCGGGGCGGGACTGATTTACAATCATTATTTTGTGTGGTTCGGTTTAAACCTTTGTACGATTGACCTGGATTATGCTAATGATGCCATGGGCATTGCCCGAGTGATTATGATGTTTTTAGGATTATTCCTCTTTTATCTTGGTGTGTTTAACAATGCGCATTTAAATAAAAAGAGCCACAAATTGGATAAAAAACTGATGATTCCTTTTGTGCTTGTTTATCTATTAGGCCTTGGCAGTTCCTTCATATTCCAGTCCAATGTTCCGGTGATTATAGTCCTTTGCACCCTGACGATTATTTTGGAAACGGTACTCTTTGTATCCTTCGTAATACGGCGTTTTCCGAAAGAAATCAGAAAAGAAATGATTGGAGCGTAAAGGAAAAGGAGAGCTTTTTACTGTTAAAAAAAGCAGTTTTAGAGCCTTGAATATAAAATGAAGGCAAGTAGAATCATTAGGTGGTGACTTCATCAGAAAAGAACAGCAACAATGTCGATGATTCATAACGACGTGCGCAAAGCCTGCGATATCACGTTTAGGCATTAAGGAGCAGAAAATGAAAATTTGTTTTTTGGGTTGTGGCGTCATAGGAAGCTTATATGCGGCACTATTTGCTAAGGCAGGAATTTCCGTGGAGCTGTATGCCAGAGGAACGCGAAAAAATACTGGGGAAAGGACGTTTGATTCCTGCTTTTCCGGGAGCGGGGGGAGAAATGAAGGGAAAAGTGGTAAAGGCATCGTTGACACCGGCGCTGATTCAAAAGACAAGCTTTGGGGAAATTTCCGGAAAGATGACGAAGAGAGTAAAACAATTGGAGAGCTTGTTTCGGAAAGCGAAAGTTCCCTATGAGATATGTCCTTCCATGGAAGAGTGGCAACTCTGCCATCTTGCTTTGGTAGTGCCTTTGGGGGATGCCATACGAGAAGGTAAAGGAAATCATTTGGATGCGGCAGGGAATCAGCAGTTGATGAAAAAAACCGCACGTCGAATAAAAAGAAATCTATATTTATCCTCATGCACATCATGCGGAGCAGGAAATGCTATATCTTCATAAGACTTTCTATCTATATATGAGGAAGCTTTGATAGCCGGATTGGCATTTAATACTGTCAATTTTACTTAATCTTGGATTTGTTAAATTCGATTTCCATTTTTGCATCTGAACTTACATTTTATGAAGCAAAAGCATAAAAAAATATTTGACGAAAATAAAAATATATTATAATTTATCATCGTAACTTTCTTAAAAATAGATATTTACGATACTATTTAATGATTTATAGAAATCGTATCCATGGAAAGGAGAAGCAGATGACCAAACAAAAACTTAATCTTTTGGTAGGGTCTATTGGAGCATTTCTTGGAATTTTTGTCTTTATTGCCTATATCCCTCAAATTTACGCCAATTTACAAGGAAGCAAAGCGCAACCGTTTCAACCGTTATTTGCTGCAATTTCTTGCCTGATTTGGGTTATTTATGGGTGGACTAAAGAACCGAAAAAGGACTGGATTCTCATTATCCCTAATTCAGCAGGAGTGATTTTAGGGGGCTTAACCTTTCTTACCGCTTTGTAACTCCATGCAATGAATACAAGAGCCGGCAAATTTTTTAAGAAGTTTTCTGAGGCCAAAAGAAGACTTGTGCATTCTAAAATTGTGGGGAAACTCGATTCCTATGGCAAAGAGTATTTGACAAGGCGAAGGATATTATAGAGTATATGCATGAGGAAATGGCTTATACGAAAACGAAAGCAGGAGAGATGATTCCATTTAGCCTGGCCAAGGACATTAGAGAATTTTGAACATAAATATCCGTACGTAGCTGTTTTGCAATCTTGAAATCTGTAGCTTTGCATCCTTGATAGCCATATTGACATTCAGCATAGTGAAATTATAATGAATTTTAGGTTTATTAAAGAAAAACTTCCCTCTTTTAGCTTCCGGCCTTGCCGTTAAAATGAGGGGGGATTTTAGGAGGAATAAAATGGGACTCTTAGACATTGTGAAGAAATTAGCTACAGGAGCTTCCGATGAGGACAATCGGAAAAACAAAGCAAGGATGCGGGAAATCTTTAATTCGCTGGTAGAAGGCGGAGACGACTACAAATTAATTTATTGTCACTTGGAGAACTACAACGATGTAGTTGTGGCTAGTGTCACTGTCCATAGCAATTTCATTGTAGGCTATAAACCCGGAGAAGTTGTTGTGATTCAGGTCAGTCCGGATTTGACGGAGTACGGAGAAGCAGAGGTCTTCAACAAGGAAAATGGCGGACAAGTAGCCGCTTCCTGGACAGGGTTTTGTTCGGTGGCGAAGGAAGGAAAAATGTATCAGCTTGAGCCGATTACTTATTCGCCCGGCATTAATAGGGGAGCGAAGTATTGTGTGGCGGTAACGCAGTCCAGTGAAGAAGTCTCAGCCTTTCATAAGTTTTGTAAAGCAGGCTTCTAAAGAAAGGCTTCTAAAGAAAGGCTTCTAAAGAAAGGCTTCTAAAGAAATATAAAGCAAAAGAGTATTTGACAAGACAGGCACTTGCATTTTTGCAGGTGCTTTTTTTATTTTCCCAATAGGTACATTTTGGGACAACTTACCGACTAATAGTCGAAAAAACTTGACAACTGATTTTTCCTGTTTTATCATAAAAACCGACCAATGGTCGAAAATATCCAATAGGAGCAAAAGCTCAAATATGGAGCTCGGAGCAGATATGAAAAATAGGGCGAGTATGAAAAAAGAAGGCAAATAAGAAATGGAGGCGGATATGAAAAAAGGGGAACAAAGAAAACAGGAACTGTTAAAGCTTGCCTATCGCATGTTCATAGAAAAAGGCTATGAGAATACCAGCATTGACGAGATAGTGGCCAAGGCGGGCATTGCAAAAGGCACTTACTATTATTATTTTGCAAGTAAAGAAGCAACGCTGGAAGCGGTTATTGAAATGATGATAGAGAAGGAGAGTGCCGTAGCCAAAGAGCTTCTTCAGGCACCGCTTTCTATACCCGAAAAATTGGTTTCGGTTGTAAATGCTTTTCGTCCGGAGAAAGAGGAAGCGGTGATTACGGATGTTTTGGAAAGAAAAGAAAATATCGTCATGCACGATAAAATCTGCAAGAAAATTGTAGAGGTGGCGGTACCGATTTTGGCAGAGATTGTTCAAGAAGGAATGGCACAGGGAATCTTTTCGTGTACGCATATTGAAGAGCGAGTGAAGATGCTCTTGGTTACGAGTCAGCATATGTTCGATTACGGAAATTTTGGTGAAAAAGATGTAGAGGTGTATATCGATATGCTGGAGAAATCTCTGGGGGCAAAATCCGGAACCATGCAATTTATTAGCCAGGTCTTAGTAGAGGGGGCAAAGGAATGAGCAAGATAATGAGCAAGGGGATAATCAAAGCGCAGAATAAAGCGCAGAATAAAACGCAGAATAAAGCGCAGAACAAAGCACAGAACAAAGAACAGTTCATACTGGATAAAGATGAATATCGATATAGACCGTGGTTATTCTTTCTCTGTGCTTATTTT
>CAUTXF010000065.1:0-9893 GCA_963542215.1 uncultured Oribacterium sp.
CACATTTATCCTGAAAATAGCCTTCGCTGGCCTTCCCTTTTTGAATCAGTGCCGCAATAGACTTGGCTTTTTTTCTTTTCAGCACTTCCGCGGCCATTTGGGAAAAGGCAAGCCCTAGCCCCTCTGAACCTTTCTTTACCGCCAAATACAAAAGAATGTAGCAGCTTGGCCTTCTTCTTTTGAAAAAGATTTGTAAAAGGCGAATTGGATTGAGAGGCTTTTGCAGTAGATTTCCATAGTCCGGAAGGCAGAGGAAAAAGCCCTTCAGTTCCTCCTTATCATAAGCCAAAAAGACCATTTCTTCATCTACAATATACTTTAAAGAACTGTAAAGGCTGACAAAGTTTTCTCGGGAAATATTCCGAAAGCCCTGAAAATCCTTATAACGCTCCATTAAAAGTGGATAAATTTCAGAAAGATATCGGTCAAAGTTCTCTTTTGTAGGGTGCAAAAATCGGTAGCCCTTTTCCTGAAAATGTTCCAAGCGTTTCTTTGCCTTTAGATTCTCATAGGAAGGCTCCAAAGCATCATAAAAATGCGAAACATAAGTATTGCAAATCTGAAAGCCTGCTTTTTCAAAAAAATAAGGATAATAGGCTTTGTTCGCAGGTTCCCCCGTATAGGGCATTTTCTCTTCCAAAGCAAAGCGATACCTTCCGAAAAAAGAAAGATCAATGGGGCCTTTCAAGCCTTTCTTCCCCGCTTTTTGGGATTCCCTTTCACAAGCTTCTAAAAGCAAAAGGGCCACTTCCTCTTCCTCTATACTTTCATAGAAGCCCACAAAGCCGTAGTCCTCATCTTCATACAACGTTAAAGCAATCCGCCCTACTAGGCTTTCTTTTCCCTCCTTTAAGCCCACACAAAGAAAGGGCAGAAAACGAAGATTTCCCTGTACTAAAATGTGCTTTCCGGAAAGTACCGCTTCCTCCATTTTCCGCTCCTGCATAAGACAGGACTTTTTATAAAGCATAGGGGGAAAATTTAAAAATTGCTTCCTCTCCCCTTCTTCCTTTACCGCTTTGATTCGATATTTCTTCATTTTCCCTTTCTATTCAGCACACTGCAAATGCCTAAATCCCCATCTATCTCCACAATGTCTCCGCTTTGCAGCTCCTCCATAATATTCGGAATATTGACCACTGCAGGCTTTTCCAGTTCTCTGGCGAGAATGGCGCTGTGGGATAGAAGAGATCCTCTTTCCGTAATGAGTCCTTCCGCCATATCCAGATACGGGAACCAACCCGGGTCTGTAGAATAGCTTAAGAGGATTTTCCCCTTAGCCTCCGTTGCCCTTATCCCTTGTAAGCTTGTAATCTTTAAAACCTCTCCTCGGAAAATGCCCTTGGAAACGCCCCTTCCAAAGAAAACTCTTGGGGTAGATTCCGTTTTTCCTTTACTTTCAAAGTTCTTGAGCTCTTGAGAAAATGGAACACTCGACTTTTCGCTTTTCCCCATTGCTCCGGCTTTTTCCATTTGTCTGATTTCTCCGGTTTTCCCAATTATTCCCTCTTTCCCGGGTGTTTCGCTCTGTCCGTCTTTGCTTCCTTTCGTCTTAAACGCTCCATCGCTTAAAACCGTAATCTCTCCCGCCAAAGGATCTCTATCCACCTTTCCGAGGATCTTTACCCGAGACAAGACAGGAAGCCTTTCGTAGGCCTTCCGAAGTTCCTTTTCTCTTGCAATTTTCAAGGAAAAATCCTTGCCGGTAAAGAGCATTTCCTCTAATTCCTCTAAGCTAAGATAGTAAACATCAAAGCCTATGGTTTTCTCTCCGATTTTATCTACAATGCTTCGCATAAGACCAAAGCATCTTGTGCGATGAAGGCGGGAAATCTCCCGATTGTTACAGGAAGATTCGGCAAGACGATAAAGGAGGGACTTTCGCTGTTTTAGCTCGGAAGACTTCTCCATACGGCTCGTCTCTTCGCAATCTTTCTCCGAGCAATCTGTCTCTTCCGTCTCTAAAGCATCCAAAATCCACCGATCCAGTAGTTCTTCATTGCTTCTGTAGGTTCTGGTTTCCAGCTTCAGCTCTCCCTCTATCCGGTCTCCATAGGCAGAAATATATTGTTTCTTTTCCCTGCAGTATTCTTCGCTATCTAAACCATGCTTCTTGGCTACCGCCTTTAAGGTGGAAAGCGCTCGTACCGGCTTCATGGTTTCTAAGGAAAATGCCGTTTTCTTCCCATACAAATGGGTGCTGATAAAGGACACCATATCATTCATCAAAGTAATATCCCACTCCCGTAAGAGGTCTTCCTTCATTTCCAAAAAAATCCGGTATAGTGCCTGAGCTTCTTCCTCCTCTTCCACTCTTTTGCTATAGGAGGCATAGCGCTCTTGGAAAAACTTGTCCAGCTCCTTCATTTTCCTTTGGGAAACTATAAAATAATAGCAAAACAAAAGGGCGATTCTACACTTTAAAAAGAAGCCAGGTTTCTTCTTGGAAAAGGATATTTCTTCGTTGGATACCCCCAGCATCCCCTGCCATACCGGAATGATTCTCCCGGAAAAGGGAAGAAGGCGCAAAATATCGTACCAGGAGGAGATTTCATAATACATTCTTCCGGAAAATCCCCCCACCATGCGTTGAAAAAGTGCCTCATAGGAAGAGACTCTCTTTCCCAGAAAGCGTCTTCCTAAAGAAGTGAAAATTCCGCTATACATTTCTCCGGCAAAACTCTCGCTTAAAGGAAGGCAAATTCCCGGGAAGCTTTCGGAGATATTGCTGTTGTCCAAAATCCGAATGGGAAGCTGCATGTCCAAGGTGGTGATTGCTCTGGCCTGTAAAATGTAAATCTTGCCCTTTTCAATGGCAAATTCTATATCCATGGGTTTCTGAAAAAGTTGTTCTATTTCCACTCCAAGAGTAAACAAAGTTTTCAGCTCTTCCTCTTCCAAGCCAAAGCCTTGTAACTTCTCTTCCTGCGGGACAGCCTCCTTGGAATTTTCCTCCTTTACAATATGATTCATGCCATACCCTTCCCGGTACAGGCATTCCCCCGGAAAATAGTGGTAGGTCAATACATTTTCCTGATCCTCTACCACCTTATCTCCCAGACCCTGTCCCAGAACCACCACCATTTCACTCAGGATTCCCTTGGGGTTTTTCGTAAACAGAACACCGGACTTTTCCGGAAACAGCATCTCCTGAATGAGTACCGTTTCTTCCAACAATTCTGCTTTTTTCTGTTTTGCGTTCTCCTGCTGTTCTACGTTCTCTTGACGTTCTGCGTTCTCCTGCTGTTCTGTGTTCTTTTGGCCTACTGCATTCTCCCGCTGTTCTGCGTTCTCCTGGCGTACTGCGTTCTTTTGGTGCACTGTGCTCTCCTGCCGTTCCGCTTTACCCTGCTGTTTTAAATCGTATTCCGCCTTCCCTCTATTCGCCTTTTCTTTATAGTCCAAACTTCCGGCGTAGGAGGCAAAGACCTCCTGCACCGCTTCCTGTACCTTCTCCCTTTTCACATTTAAGCGAGTCAAAAGCTGTCCGGCAAAGGAGTGCTCTCCGCTGTCCTCCAAGGAAAAATTGGAGCGAACAGCAAAACAGTCTCTCTCGGAAAAAGATAGGTCCACTTCTTCATTTTCCGAGACCACAATAAACTTCGGAACCGGAAATCCCTTTTCTTCTAAAATTTCTAAATGCCTTGCCTTCATGATTTCTCCCACTTATTTTTCCAGTCGTTTTGGTCTAAATATAATAATTCATCTTACCTTGAATTCCAAGGAAATACCACACCCTATTTACTCTGTCCCTTTCATCACTACTGTTTTCCATAGTCTGTTGCATACCCACTGTATTTCCATAGTCTGTTGCATAGCAACTATATTTTCCTAGCCTATTTTGAATCATATCTCTCCAAGAGATTCTTCTCTCTATCATGTATACATTTATTTTTCTCCCAAAAAGCATTTAAAAAATAGTTATAATTTGGTATTATTATCTAAATACAACTCAGGATTTATAAGAACACTCTTGTAAATCAGCACAAGTTCTCATGACAGAAAGGAGGCTTTATGAGAAAATCATTCTTAAAATCGGCTCTTGCATTCGGCTGTGCACTGCTGACTGCCCTATCTCTCACTACCATCACAGGTTTTGCCAAAAACTATGATGAGGAAGTACAAAGCTGGCAGCTCCTGTCCCGGCATTGGGATGAAAGCGAACTAAAAGTACGCTTTGAAGAATTCATCAAGGATATCAAGGAGCATAAGGGTATTGAGGATTACATTGTTCCCGATATTTCAGAAGAGGAGAAGGAAGCTATTCGCAACTATTTCCGGACTTTTGAGGGGAAGAAGGATATCCGCTATACCTATACCAAGATGCCGGTGCTTCATCGGGTAAACGGAACCGATGAGTACAATGATTTACGAGGAATCATGGAATTAAAGTTCCAGACTACCGAAGCAAAGAACAAGGTAACGGAACATACTGTCCTTCTGAAAATGGCCAGACTGGGAGATGCACAGGGACTCAAATGGAAGATTGTAGGCATCCTTTGGAAGGATAAGGGCGTAGATGTCTCCGACGTAAAGATCTACCAGTTGGATAAGCCAAAGCGAGGCGAAGAAGTTTGCATTATGACCACCGATGCGGGAGTAATTAAGATGCGTCTCTTCCCGGAGAAGGCTCCCATTGCCGTACAGAACTGGATCACCCTATCCAAGCAGGGCTTCTACAACGGTACACCATTTGCCAGAGTCATCAAAGATTTCGTGATTCAGGGCGGTGCTTTGGATGGTTCCGGAGACGAGGCAAAGTCCAGCTATAACGGTTTCTTCGTTGACGAAGTAAACATGGAGCTGCACAACTTTAACGGAGCGCTTTGCTTAGGAAATAACGGTCCCCATACCAACGGAAATCAGTTCTACATCGTGCAGTGCAGTAAGATTCGTAATGAAGCAGCCCTTCCTCTTTTATCTCTTCCGGAGAATGTAAAAGCAAAGTACAAGGAAGTGGGCGGAATTCCCGAGCTTGACGGACGCTACACGGTATTGGGACAGGTTTATGAAGGAATGGACGTAGTAGAAAAGATTGCTTCTCAGGAAACCAATCAAGATGATGCGCCTGTATCCAACCCCATCCTGATTCAAAACATCACTTTCCAGAAATACCGTTAAGCAGAGCTAAACATATTCCTTATGCTAGCCCTGATACCGGCTAAATTCCATTAACATCAAAAGGGACTTTGAAAGAACCGGGGATATCCCTATAACCTTCTTTCAAAGTCCTTTTCCTTTTGTTTCCTATTGTTTAAAAAGAAATTTCCTGATCTCTACTTTTTTTCATTCTATACTTATCGTCGTACATCTTTCCATCTGCCTGTCGAATCACATGACTCACAGTGAGATGTTCTCTCTTTTCCATGGGGAGCTTCTCCGCAACCTCTCGATAGCTGGCACTTCCCATGGAAATGCTTACAGGGAAGGGCGGATTCTGTTTCTCCTTCGTATTTCGCAAATACTCTTTAATCTTATTTTCCACCTCAAACACTGCACTTGCGGGGAACACGATGCAGACGAATTCATCACCACCGTTTCTTCCGGAAAAGCCTTCCACCTCTGCCATGGCATCCTGAATGGCCTCTGCCACCATTTGAATCAAACGATCTCCGGACTCATGGCCATAAAGGTCATTGGTCAGCTTTAAGTCGTTGATATCCATAAAGATAGCGGCATAGTCCTTCTTTTTACTGTGATCCAAAACCTCCAGCTGGTCCTGCAAATACTGTCTATTCCCAAGACCTGTCAGCCGATCCGTATAGGCCAAGTATTTTAAATGCTTTTCTTCGATGCCGGCCTGGGCAATCAGAATAACCTTAAATACATAGGAGGTAATAAAAACAACAATCAAAAGCAGAATTAAAATCTTTGAAAAGCCTGTAGTAACAAAGCTTTGCAAAAATCCCGGCCACTTCTCCGTAATACTGCCGGCCAAAATGATTCTAATCTGTTCTAAAATACCGAAAACGGCCACAAAAACCAGACCATAGCCTAAGATATAGTCCGAATTATTCTTTATCTTTTTTCCGGGGAAAAGAAGGCTTGCCATAGAGGAAAATACCATCACAATCTGTGCCGTTTGTACCAGACGGAGATGCCCGGTATATTGAAATCCCGTAGGAAAAATATAAAGAATCAGGCAAAGCAGGAAGAATGCCAAGAAAATAGTGCCGACTACTCTAAGATATTCTCTGACTACCTTCCTTGAGGTTTCATAGCTGGCGTACAAAGGAGCCGTAGGAAGTAACAAATACATCCCCACATACTCGCAAACCGCACTTAAATCCTCTCTTGGGAAAAGCAAATAGGCAAGGCCGGTATTGCCCAGATGCCAGAGGGTAATAGCAAAAACCAGCGAGAATAGCCACATTCCCTCACTGGCATACACATGAGTCTTAAAGAAGAAAGCAAAAATGATGATTCCGATAAAGGATCCAATCAAGGTCATCACGAAAATAGGATAAGTCGTTTCCTGACTAATCATAGGGTAATAAAACTCAGTTCCTCTGGACATCAAAATCGGAACATCAAAATTATCCTCCAGAATATCCAGCTGCGGATCGATTTCCACCCGAATCTCATCCCCATAAGCCTCCAACGGAACCGGTATACTGATTTTCAGGTGTCCAATCATGTGTCTTTTCAGATTTTCTCCATACGACACCAATAACTGGTCCTTGTAGTAGGCCTTCACCACACTGTTATAAAAAAAGAAGTTTATCGTCTGATACTCCGCCTTCCAATCCGATTCCAAGGGAAGATGCATGATGATATGATCTTTCCGGGAAGAAAAATTAAACAGATAGCTCTGAAAATTATCTACACTTCCATCCTCGTGCTGTACTTCTACGCTCATGTTCTTCAGCACTTTATAATCACTTTTCGGCACTCGTCCTACATCACTCAGAATATAGCGCATCACAAGAAGCCCCACCAAAATGGAGAGGAACAAAAGAATGACGGTTTGATGTTTTTTGATGAAGGAATTATTTCTCATCTCCGCTCCGGATATCCACAATAGAATGCTCTGTTTGTCACAAAAATATCCTTCGTGTTTATGTCCTTAGATGCATATCTTCTTTCTGTCTCATAAGCACGAAAACTTCGGTTTAAACTCACAAAAGTCTACCGTAACCTATACTTAATCGTCAAATATAAGAGAAGGCATAAACCTCTGCCTCATACGAGTAACTCTTCTCTTGCCGTTTTCTAAAGATGAAAACAGTATAGCACAATCTTTTCTATTTTGATTTATAAAAAAAGGAAAATCTGTCGAATGAACCGAAAAGACTAATGAGCTCGTACCTGTGGAGAGCGAGATTACCTGATGAATCTCCATTCAGGCCAAAAATATTTTATCTATAAAAACCCTAATCGTGGAAAATGCCACCAATTTTTGTGTGACTTTTATCATATATCTATTCAAGGAAGGATCGGTATGTAAAATGAAGAAAACAGGACGACAAAAGAAGATGGAAAAAAGCAGAAGCCTAGGTTCCCGATTATCGATGCTTTTGGGCATTGTAGGACTTTTGATTCTCTGTAGCTTAAGCGTTCCCATCGTTACCATGGGCAGTAAATCCGTAAAAGCCAACTTAAACAAAAACATGGAAGATTTGCTGGATATCACCAATGAGAAAACCGGAAGGGTTTTTACTCAAGTGCAAACATTAGCCGATAGTATGATGGAATCCATCAGCTTTGTCTGGGATCAAAATGATGCTGTGGGAGGTGCTCCCGCCAATCCCTGGAGAATCAATAAATTTAATGATGGCAATAGAGAAGTGCAGGAGATTACTCCCATGCAAAACACTACTTTTCGTTCCCGCATTTTAAATCAGGAAATTCCCGCCAGCCGGTACAATGCAGAAGTCGTTATGATGAACGCCATGTACTCTACTTTAAAAAGCAATCCCTATGTTACAGGCGTAGGCTATTTCTTTGAGCCGGGAGTTTTGATTCCCGGCATAACGGATTATGCCCCCTATCTTACCGTAAAAAGTGCAGAAACCAGAGATATCATCAATTATCCCTATTCCTATTATAAAGACAAGGGCTATTACAAAACTGCCAAGGAAACCCAGAAGACCACCATCACTTCCCTTTATCATGATGATGAGAATCCGGAGTATTCCTTAATCACCGTTTGTACTCCCATTATTGTAAACGGTGAATTCAAAGGTGTCGTCAACATTGAAATTAATCTTTCCGCCTTTGATATCTTGGCACGGGAGGATAGCCGTTTCCCAAGCCTCTTTACCTCGGTAATGGATGACCAGGGAAATTTCCTCTACAGCTCTCGAGAAGATTTAAGAGAAAAAACCTTAAATGACGCATTGGACGAAAAGGATGTACCGGAACTGCTCAGTAAAATGCAGGAAGACAAACCCTTCCATGTGGTTTTACTGAATAAGAGCGGACAAAGCAGACGTCTGTATTTTGCTCCCACACAGCTGGATGGAACGACGCTTTGGAGTCTTATGAGCATTTCCAGTAACGAATACCTGAGAGTGACCAAGCGCTTGATCACCGTATCCACCATTATCGTGCTTTGCGGTGTAGTATTACTGACGCTGATTACCAATCTTTTAATTCGTTCCTCCTTGAAGCCTTTGCAAATGATGGCCAAGGTCGGAAATCAGGTGGCAGATGGAAACTTAAATGTAGAAATCCAATATACGCGCCAGGATGAAATCGGCACCATTGCCCGGGCCTTTGCGAAAGTCATGCAGCAGATTAAGAGCATTATGCAGGACTTAAACGAAAAGCTCTCCTCTGTTGCCCACGGAAATTTCCGTGTCGACCTTTCTGATGAAAGCCTTTACAAAGGAGACTACCGACCATTGCTGCTTTCCCTTAGGGATATTACTACAGACTTATCCAATACTATGGAGGAGATTAAGCGTTCCGCATCCGAGGTAAACAGCGGAGCAGAACAGGTATCCAACGGAGCACAGTCTCTATCTCAAGGCTCTACAGAACAAGCTTCTTCCATAGAAGAATTGAGTGCCACCATGAGTGAGATTTCCGATAAGATTAAGAGTACCGCAGAACAATCCTTGGAAGCCAATAAACTCAGTCTGTCTTCCGTGGAAGCTGTAGAGCTCAGTAACCAAAAAATGGAAGAAATGTCTATGGCTATGAAGGAAATTACGGAAAAGTCCAATGAAATCGGAAAAATCATCAAAACCATTGACGATATTGCTTTCCAAACCAATATCCTTTCCCTAAATGCCGCCATCGAAGCTGCAAGAGCCGGTGCTGCCGGAAAGGGCTTTGCCGTAGTGGCTGATGAAGTCGGAAATCTGGCACAGAAGTCCGCAAAGGCTGCTCAAAATACCAGTGACTTGATTGAAGAAACCATTGATGCCGTATCTCGCGGAGCAAGAATCACAGAAGAAACCGCAGCATCCATGGATTTGGTGAAAACCAAAGCGGAAGGCATTACAAATATTATTTCCAAAATCTCCGATGCTTCCGAGGATGAAGCCCGGGGCATTGTACAGTTGAGCTCCGGACTGGATCAGATTTCCTCTGTGGTACAAAGCAATACCGCAACAGCGGAGCAGTCTGCCGCAGCCTCCGAGGAGCTGTCCGGACAGGCCAATGTATTACAGGATCTGGTATCCAAATTTCAGCTAAAGAATGAAGAAAAAAAGGAGCTGTAAAAAATCAAAATAGTAAATAGATTTTCGGCAATATAGGTCTGAATGAGGGGTAGTCTGAGCCCGTTAGTACTGCTACGTGGCGAAGCTAGCGAAAGCGTGCCCCAATTTCAGACCTATATTGCTTAGAAAATTATTTTGATTTTTTACAGCCCTTAACCTTCAATCATAATCGGCTGCTTTTCCGGAAGCTTCTTCTCCCCCTCCTTCGGGAAGGAAAGCTTC
>CAUTXF010000066.1:0-9652 GCA_963542215.1 uncultured Oribacterium sp.
GGAGAGGAAAGTCCGGGCTTCATAGAGCAGGATGCCTGATAACGTCAGGTTGAGGTGACTCACAGGAAAGTGCAACAGAAAAGAACCGCCGGTTTCCGGTAAGGGTGAAAAGGGGGTGTAAGAGACCACCGGTTTCCTGGTAACAGGAAATGCTATGTAAACCCCATCCGAAGCAAGGTTAAACAGAGGGCATAAGGTGGCTCGCCTGCCCTCGGGTAAACCGCTTGAGGCTTATGGCGACATAAGTCCTAGATAGATGACCATTTTTAACATAACCCGGCTTATAGCCATAGTTCCCCCCTCTCTTAGGAGAGGGGGATTTTTTTTAGGCTTCTACTTCTACCTTTTCCATGATTACCTTTTCTACAGGAGCATCCTGAAAACCGGTTTCTACAGAAGCAATTTCGTCTACTACATTCAAGCCTTCGATGACTTTTCCGAATGCGGCATATTGTCCATCCAAATGAGGCGCTGCTTCATGCATAATGAAGAACTGGGAGCCGGCAGAGTTGGGATCCATGGAACGAGCCATAGAAATAACCCCCTTTTCATGCTTTAAGGGGTTGTCTACACCGTTACTTTTAAACTCTCCCTTAATGCTGTAACCGGGGCCGCCCATACCGTTTCCATCCGGGTCTCCTCCCTGAATCATAAAGCCGGAAATAATACGGTGGAAGGTCAATCCGTTATAAAAGCCCTTCTTTACCAGGTCTAAAAAGTTCTCTACGGTAATGGGAGCAGTTTCAGGATACAGTTCCAAACGAATCACCTTGCCACTGTCCATCGTAATGCGTACAATAGGATTTGCCATAATACACTCCTTTATTCTGATACATTATTGTGAAATCAAAGGAATTGTATCAGCTTTTTAGAGGGCTTACAAGCCGGACTTAAATAGAATAAGCGGGAAAAATGAGGATAAAATATCGAAAATGTCGCAAATACAGGAAATAGATGAAATACAAGAAGAGAAATTTCAGATAGTACGGGAAGAAAAACCTAATATAATACAAGAAGAGAAATCTAAGATAGCAGGGGAAGAAAAAACTAATATAGTACAGGAAGAAAAATCCAATACGGTTCAGGGCGGAGAGAAGCAAAGTATTCTTTCCTATGCTTCCTGTAGACTTTGCCCCAGAGAATGTAAGGTGAATCGGTTTAAAGGTGAGCGGGGATTTTGTCATGCGGGAAGTATCATGCATATTGGTAGAGCAGCTCCTCATTTTTGGGAGGAGCCCTGCCTTTCCGGAAGCAAGGGAAGCGGAACCATTTTCTTTTCTTACTGCAGTCTGTCCTGTGTTTTTTGCCAAAACCAAAGGCTTTCCCGGGGAGAAATCGGGGAGGCGGTTTCTGTTGAAGAGCTTTATCAGCATTTTCTGAGCTTGGAAAAGCTGGGCTGTCATAATATTAATCTGGTTACGGGAGAGCATTATCTTCCGGGGATTTTAGAAGCGATTGGCTTGGCTAAGAAAAGAGGTTTTAGCCTGCCTTTTGTCTGGAACTGCTCCGGTTATCAAAGTAGTGAGGTATTGGCAAGCTGCGAAGGGCTTATCGATATTTATCTCTTTGATTTTAAATACATAAAGGAAGACACGGCTTTACGCTATTCCAAGGCAAAGGACTACCCGATGAGGGCAAAGGAAGCTCTGGCGGAGTGTGTACGCCAGTGCCCCAAACTTGAATATAAGGAGGGGCTTTTACAAAAAGGTGTGATTCTTCGACATTTGCTTCTGCCGAATCAAGTGTATCAGGCGAAAAAAGTGGTAAAATATGCTTATGAAGAATACGGAGAAAATATTATATACAGTTTACTTCGGCAATACATTCCTTATGGAAATCTTGAGAATTACCCGGAGATTGACCGTCGAGTCTACGGAAAAGAGTATGAAAAATGGATTCGTTATGCTGAAGAGCTAGGAATTAAAAACGCCTATATGCAAGAGGCGGAAAGTGCCAAAGAAAGCTTTATTCCGGAATTTACGGAGAAAAGAATTTAGAGAAGATATGTTTTGCGTGGTATATAAATGGACACGTTAAACAATAAAGAGCATAAAGTGTAATAAATATCCAGGTAGGCAAAGAAAGTTTGTAGTAAAGAGAAATTATCAGGCAATTATAGAAAGGATATGAAATGAAAAAATATATCATGGCCTTAGATGCGGGTACCACCAGTACCAGAGCCATCCTTTTTGACGAAGAGGGAGAGTCTGTTTTCAAGGCTCAAAAAGAGTTTCCCCAGTATTATCCGAAGCCCGGTTATGTGGAGCACCATCCCAATGAAATCTGGCAAAGCCAGTTAGCGGTAGCAAGAGAATGTCTGGAAAAATCGGGAATTCCCTCTGCATCTTTATTAGCCATCGGCATTACCAATCAAAGGGAAAGTACCATTGTATGGGATAGAAAGACGGGACAGGCCATTTATCCCGCTATTGTTTGGCAGTGCAGAAGAACCACGGAATGGATAAAGGAAGCGCAAAAGTCTCATCCGGAGATTTCAGAAAAGATTCGGGAAAAAACCGGTCTGGTTTTTGACCCTTATTTTTCCGCCACGAAGATTCGTTGGATTTTAGACCATGTGGAGGGGGCTCAGGAAAGGGCGGAGGCGGGAGAACTTTGCTTCGGTACCGTGGATACCTGGTTGATGTATAAGTTGAGTAAGGGAAACTGTTTTGTTACGGATTATACCAATGCATCAAGAACGTTGCTGTTTAACATTCATAGTTTGGAATGGGATGAGGAGCTTCTGTCCTTTTTTAGAATTCCCAGGGCTATGCTTCCCAAGGTAAATCCTTCCTCCGGCTTCTTCGGAGAGGTGGATCCGGAGTTTTTGGGAAGGCCCGTTCCTATCTGCGGAGTGGCGGGAGATCAACAGGCAGCTCTTTTCGGACAATGTTGCTTCCAAAAGGGGGATGTGAAAAATACCTACGGCACCGGCTGCTTTATGCTGATGAATACAGGAAATCAGGCCATTCTTTCGAAACACGGCTTGCTGAGTACCATTGCCTGGGGCATTGACGGAAAGGTGCAGTATGCTTTGGAGGGATCTGTGTATGTAGGAGGAGCGGTCATTCAGTGGCTAAGAGATGAACTGCACATGCTGGATAAGGCGGAGGATTCGGAGTATTTTGCATCTAAGGTGGAGGACAGTAACGGTTGCTATATCGTGCCGGCATTTACAGGACTTGGAGCACCCTACTGGGATCCATTTGCTAGAGGAAGTATTACCGGACTGACCAGAGGGGTAAATAAAAATCACATTATTCGAGCTGCTCTGGAGTCCATTGCCTTTCAAAGTAGAGACCTGCTTCTTGCTATGGAGCAGGATATGGGACAGCGCCTTAGAAGTCTTCGGGTAGATGGAGGAGCCTCCGGTAATAATTTCCTCATGCAATTTCAAGCGGATTTAATGCAGGCCTCCGTGATTCGTCCCCGTTCTATTGAAACAACCGCCTTGGGAGCAGCCTATCTTGCCGGACTTTCTGTTGGACTCTATGAATCCATGGATAGCCTGGAGGAGAGACATCATGTGGAAATGGAGTTCTTCCCCAAGATGACCCGGGAGAAAAGAGAAGAAAAAGTCCGGGGCTGGAAAAAAGCATTGGAAGCAAGTTTCGGCTTTGGTAAAGAAGATTAAAGGAAAAGAGCATCAAAGGAAATGAGTGTTTTGACAATAGATTTTTACTTACGGAAAGAGGGATTAATTTGGAAACAAAAATGACTTGTATGAACTGTAGAAGAAGCTGTACCTTGGAAGTAAGCTTCGAAGGAAACAGATTGATTTCCGTCACAGGCAATGGATGTGGAAGAGGAAAGACTTTTGCTGAAAGAGAGATTTCCGAGACTAAGGCTAGCTTTCTCTCGGAGATTCGCTTAATAGGTTCCAAGGAATTTCTTCCGGTAAAGACGGAGAAAGCCATTCCCAAGGAGAAATTTTCAGAGGCGGAGGCATTTTGTAAGGGCTTCCGAGTACCTATTCCTATCCGAATAGGCGATATTTTGGTAAATGACTTCTGTCAAACCGGAGTTCGCTTGATAGCCTTGAAAAGTATACGTTAATATTAATCAGGAAGTATTGAAGAGAATAGATTCCTAAAATATGGTTAGTATTGTATAACCAAAAGAAGAGACAAAGGCTTGATATTACAGGCTTTTTTCTCTTCTTTTGTTTTTTTTCTTATAATCCTATAAAATTACTAGGAATAGTATTGTCACTTGATTTTGCCTCGTTTATAATCCCAAACATAGTCAAGAAGATGTTATAAATTGCTGTTATTGGTTCAGAATTAAAGAATCAGAGAATTGAACCGTATCGTTTGTACAGATTGCTTTACGGTGGCAAGTCCAAGCATCTTAATGATAAGACAGAAAGGTCTTTATATAGTTGGAGGGAATATGGCGGAATTACTAAAGATAAAAGATTTATCCGTTTCAGTAGAAGAAAAAGGAATTTTAAAGAATGTGAACCTGTCCATCAATAAGGGGGAAACCCATGTACTGATGGGGCCTAACGGAGCAGGAAAGTCCACCTTGGGAAATGCTCTTATGGGAAATCCCCGGTACAGCATTACCAACGGACAGATTCTTTTTGACGGGGAAGATATTACCCATGAAGCGGTGGATAAGAGAGCTAAGAGAGGAATTTTCCTTTCCTTCCAAAACCCCTTGGAGGTTCCGGGAGTAAGCCTCGGAAATTTTATTCGTTCCGCTATGGAACAGCGTTTCGGACAGAGAATCCGCCTTTGGGATTTTCGTAAGGAGCTTAAGAAGTCCATGGATATCCTGGGAATGGACCATAGTTATGCAGAGCGTGATTTAAATGTGGGCTTCTCCGGTGGAGAGAAAAAGAAGGCGGAGATTTTACAGCTTCTGATGTTAAAACCCGGTCTCGCCATTCTGGATGAGACAGATTCCGGACTGGATGTGGATGCGGTAAGAACCGTTTCCGAAGGGATCAAGGAGTATCAGAAGAATATGGAAGGCTCCCTTTTAATTATCACCCACTCTACAAGAATTTTAGAGTCCTTGACAGTAGATAAGACGCATGTGGTGATTAACGGTGTGATGAAGGCTGAGGGAGACGGAAGTCTGGTAGATAAAATCAACAACGAAGGTTTTGAATCTTTTATGGAGAAGGAATAAATCCTTTTATTTGGAAAGCTAGAGGATAGTATGGCAAAGGAAAGAACAGAAGTTCAAGATATTGATCGTTCTTTATATGATTTTCGATATGAAGAAAAGGACAGCGACTTCTATAAAATCAAAGAGGGCTTAACAGCGGAAATCGTAGAGGAGATTTCGGATAAGAAAAATGATCCTCAGTGGATGCGGGATTTTCGCCTAAAGGCCCTGGAAGTTTATCATAAAACAGATATCCCCAATTGGGGACCGGATATCTCCGACTTAAACATGGATAATATTGTGACCTATGTTAAGCCGAAAACCAAGATGTCCGCAGACTGGGAAGAGGTTCCCGAGGATATTAAGAATACCTTTGAAAAGCTTGGTATCCCTGAGGCGGAAAGAAAGAGTCTGGCAGGAGTAGGAGCTCAGTATGACTCCGAGCTTGTATACCATAACTTGCAGGAAGAGGTAGCTGCCAAGGGTGTGGTTTATTCCGATATCGAGTCTGCCCTTCACGGTCCTTACGGGGAAATGATTGAGAAGCATTTTATGAAGCTGGTTCCCCCAACAGACCATAAGTTTGCGGCTCTTCACGGGGCGGTATGGTCCGGAGGCTCCTTCGTTTATGTTCCCAAGGGGGTAAATGTTGAAATTCCCCTTCAGTCCTATTTCCGCTTGAATGCACCGGGAGCAGGACAGTTTGAACATACCTTAATCATTGTGGATGAGGGAGCAGAGTTACACTTTATCGAAGGCTGTTCCGCACCGAAGTACAATGTGGCAAACCTCCATGCGGGATGTGTAGAGCTTTTCGTTGGAAAAAATGCCAAGCTTCGTTATTCCACCATTGAAAACTGGTCCAAGAATATGTATAACCTGAACACCAAAAGAGCCAGAGTGGAAGAAAACGGTATTATGGAGTGGGTTTCCGGTTCCTTCGGTTCCCATATTTCCTATCTGTATCCTATGACCATTTTAAAGGGAGACAATGCCAGGGCAGAATTTACCGGGGTAACCTTTGCAGGAGCAGGACAGAATCTGGATACCGGTGCCAAGATGGTGCATATCGGAAAAGATACCAGCTCCTATATCAATACCCGTTCTATTTCCAAGAGCGGCGGCATTTCTACCTATCGTTCTGCGGTGGTAATTCAAAATCAGGCGAAAAATGCAAAGTCTGCGGTATCCTGTCAATCTTTGATGCTGGATGATCAGTCCCGTTCCGACACAGTTCCTGCCATTGATGTTCGTACCAATCAGGCGGACGTGGGGCATGAGGCAAAGATTGGAAGAATCTCCGATGAAGCGGTATTTTATCTGATGTCCCGAGGCATTCCCGAGGAGGAGGCTAAGTCTCTGATTGTCAGCGGATTTGCGGACTCCGTTTCCAAGGAGTTACCTTTGGAATATGCGGTGGAGATGAATAACCTGATTCGTTTGGAGATGGTGGGAGCCATCGGCTAGGAAGGAGGAATTGTGCGTACAGAAGAATTAATTATCAATAAGATGCCGGTTCCTACATTTCGCTGGCTGAAAATGAATGAAAGTAAAATTAAGATTAACGGGGCATTTCAGTCCTTTACACCGGAAATGGAAGAAGAGGCCACTAGAGGAGAGGGAGACTTCTCTAAAGTAGTCAGCGGTTTGGGAGAAGAATTAGCCGGTCTTGCCAAGGAAGACGGCTGTGAAAGTGTCAGCTATCGTATTAAAAAGGATGAAGCCAAGGCCCCCATGATTATGCATTTTCTTTATGAGAGTAAAGAGAATCAGCATTCTTCCTTCCAATTCTATCTGGAGGAGGGGGCAAAACTGACGCTCTTCTTACATAGAGAATCAGAGGAGAAGGCGGCAGGTTCCGCTTATTTACAGGAAAAGTTTATTTTAGAAAAAAATGCAGAGTTGAATCTGATTTTGGTGAGTAAGTTCGGTGATGCATTCCAAAGCTATGATGATTTATCTTTGCAGCTTCAGGAATCTGCGAAGGTAAAGCTTAGCGGGATTCATCTTTGCGGAAAGAGTGCCCATATAGGCTATCGGGCTGATCTTTTAGGAAACCATAGTGAGGCGGAGATGCATCTTGGCTACTTCTTAGAGAAGCAGGAGAGAGCGGACTACAACCTTTTGGTAAATCATTTCGGAAAGAAGAGCGAGTCTCATATTTACTGTGACGGCGTTCTGAGAGGAGAAGCCTTCAAAATTTTCCGCGGCACCATTGATTTAAAGCATGGGGCAAAGGGTGCCTGCGGCAATGAGCAGGAAAATGTGCTTTTAATGGATGACAATGTGGTAAACCAGACCATTCCGGTTATTCTTTGTGATGAGGATGATGTGGAAGGAAACCACGGCGCTACCATCGGTCGTTTGGACGAGGACAGTGTCTTCTACATGCAGAGTAGGGGTATGGATTTGGAAAGCACCTATGAGCTGATGGCAGAAGCCAGAATGGAAAATGTTATTCACAGCATTTCCGATAAGAGTATTCAGGCATATATTGAGGAGACTATCAGAGGAAAGGGTAAGGAAGAGGAATAATGGAATTGGCAAGAGAGGAATTGGCAAAAAAATTAAAAGAAGATTTTCCTATTTTCAAAACAGGAAGCTTTGCCTACTTGGATAATGCGGCAACTACACAGAAGCCAAAGCAGGTTTTGGAAGCTATGGAGCATTATTATCATACGGAAAATGCCAACCCTCTCCGTGGGCTCTACGAGCTTTCTTTAAAGGCTACGGAAGCCTATGAAGAGGCAAGGGAAGCTGTGGCGAAGTTTCTAAATGCGAAGGAAAGCGCAGAAATCATCTTTGTAAGAAACGCTACCGAGGGATTGAATCTTATTGCCTATACCTATGGCAGAGCCTTTTTGCAGGAGGGAGATGAAATCATGCTTCCGGTTTCGGAGCATCACAGTAACTTCATTCCCTGGCAACAGCTGGCGAAGGAAAAGGGCTTAAAGCTTCATTTTCTGGAGCCAAATGAAGAGGGCATTATTACGGAAGAAAGCTTCCGAGCAGTATTAAATCCCAAGGTAAAGCTGGTGGCAATGGCTCAAGTTTCCAATGTTCTTGGAAATATTCAGGACATTAAGCTTTTTGCAAAGCTTACTCATGAAATTGGAGCTGTATTTGTTTGTGACGGAGCCCAGTCCGTTCCCCATACCAAGGTGGATGTGCAGGATTTGGATGTGGACTTTTTGGCATTTTCCGGACATAAGCTCTATGCCCCCATGGGAATCGGAGCTGTATATGGAAAGAAGGAGCTTTTGGAAAAGATGCCTCCCTTCCTTTTCGGCGGAGAAATGATAGAGTATGTGACCAAGGAAGGTGCTACCTGGGCAGAGCTTCCTCATAAGTTTGAGGCAGGTACGGTAAATGTAGGCGGTGCAGTTGGTCTTACAGCGGCAATTTCTTATCTGGACAAAGTCGGTTTTTCCTTTATTGAGGAAAGGGAGGCGGAGCTTTGTGCTTATCTCATGGAGGGAATGGAAAAGGTTCCTCATGTGCACATCTTAGGTTCCAAAGATCCGAAAAGACATCATGGCATTGTAACCTTTACTATTGACGGGGTACACCCCCATGATATTGCAGCGATTTTCAATTCCAATCAGGTTTGCGTCCGGGCAGGACATCACTGTGCTCAGCCTTTGATGAAGTTCCTGGGAACACCAAGTACTACCAGAGTCAGTCTTGGTCTGTACAATACTAAAGAAGATGTGGATGCCTTTTTGGCCGCATTGAAAACTATTCGAGGAGTGATGGGATATGGGGAGTAACACATATTATAATGAGATTTTAACAGAGCATAATATTCGTCCAAACAATAAATATAAGATGGAGGATGCCAGTTTTTCTTTAGAGGGCGTGAACCCCAGCTGTGGAGACGATATCGTCTTGTATTTAAAGTTGGACAAGGATAATGTTATTTCCGAAGCCAGCTTTGATGGAGACGGTTGTGCCATTTCTCAGGCCAGTGCAGATATTATGTGCGATTTAATCATAGGAAAAACAAAGGACGAAGCCCTTCGACTTTCAGAAATCTTCCTGCGCATGATTCGGGGAAAGATTACGGAAGAAGAGAAGGAAGAGCTGGAAGAAGCCGGAATCCTGGAGGATATTTCCCACATGCCTGCCAGAGTAAAGTGCGCCGTACTTGGTTGGAGAACCATGGATGAAATCTTTAAGGATGCGGATGAAGGAAAGATTGACAAGTATTCCGGAAAGTTTGATTAAAAGGGGCTGTAAAAATCAAACTAAATTTTCTATTCAATATAGGTCTGAAATTTGGGGTACGCTCTCGCTAGCTTCGCCACGTAGCAGATACTAAGCGAAAAACTGCGTTCCACTTGTTTTTCGCAAGTACCGACGGGCTCAGACTACCCCATAATCTCAGACCTATATTGTCGAAAATTTCTTTGTCGTTTTATTTTTACAGCTCCTTTTTTGATGAGTAAAAAGCAAGAAAAAAGCCTTGATTTATGTCGTTTCTCACATAAATCAAGGTTTTTTATCTTAGCGACGAGGATGGGACTTGAACCCA
>CAUTXF010000067.1:0-9650 GCA_963542215.1 uncultured Oribacterium sp.
ACCAAGCGGTGGAGAATCCCTATCTTTTAGGCTTAAGTCGCGTGTTTTTTGAAAGGCAAGGAGAGGGTGAGTTTCTGAATCTCTTTTTTAGAGAGCTGGTGCGGAGCCATTACCTGGTGGCGATAGAGACAGACGGAAGCCTGCCAATAGGGGAAAAGGATGGCTCTGTAACCCTAAAGGCAGGGATGAAGCTCACCATCCCTCATGTAACGATGGATCGGGGAGAATCGGCCCTTCCGGTGTTTACGGATTGGTTTGCATTAGGCGCCATGGATCGGCAAATGGAGGCGGGGTGGAAAAGAGAAACCATGATTGCCGGTTTCCCTCAAATTGTTTCCATGCTTACCAAGGGAGAAGGTTTTGTGATCAATCCCTATGGACCGCAGCTCTTCTATGTAAGCCCGGAGCTAATCCATAACCTGATGAGTTCCCCGGGATACCAAAGTGAATTTGGGGAAGCGAAAGTACAGTCCGTGGAAGTGAAGAAGGATGCGGAGGTTTTACTGGGCTATCCAAAGGAAAATGAAGAAGTGGAAGCCTTGCATAGGAGACTTATATTCTTTGCAAAGACTCATTCCGAGATTACAATGTTGGATATGCTTTTAAAGTCCGACCCGGATGGCACAAAGTCTTATCTGATTATTGTGGACATGCCGGAGGAGCATTGTCATGAATGCTTTAAGGAAATCTATGAAAGCTGTCGGGATCTTTTGCATCGGGTTCCCTATATGGATTTTGTGACCTTGCAGAGAGGAGCTTTTGCAAAGGGGGCAAGGACTGAGGAACCGCTTTATCTAAGGGATTGGATATTTTCTTAAATTAAGAAATAGTTTAGACGCATAAACAGTTTTGGGAGTGCTTACAGCCGGAAGAACGATGGGAAAACAGGAGTGAATTGTAAAGTATGAGAACAAAAGAAGAAGCGATTGCCTTCGGTCTATCCTTTCCGGATAGCTATATAGACCGTCCTTTCCGTACGGCGGATTGGGAGCTGATTCGTTTTCGGGAAAATAAAAAGGCTTTTCTGCTTATCTACGAAAGAGATGGTTTTGTGAACCTGAATGTGAAGGTACATCCGGAATGGCGGGATTTTTGGAGAAGAGTTTATCCTGCGGTGCAGCCTGCGTATCACCAGAATAAAGAGCATTGGAATACGATTATTTTAGACGGTAGTATTCCTGAGGAAGAGCTTCGGAGAATGATTTCGGAGAGCTATGCTCTTATTTCCGATTCTCCCACAAAAAGGATTTACGAGGCGGTGAAGAAGATTCCTAAGGGTAAGGTAGCCACTTATGCCCAGGTTGCGGAAATGGCGGGAAATAAAAAGATGTCTCGTGCAGTGGGAAATGCCCTGCATAAGAATCCGGATCCGGAGCATATTCCATGCTTCCGGGTTGTAAATTCCAAGGGGGAGCTTGCTCCCGCATTTGCCTTCGGGGGAGAGGATGAGCAGAGAAAACGTTTGGAAGAAGATGGGGTGGAAGTGAAGGACGGAAAAGTGGATTTAAAGAAGTATGGAATGGAAGTCAAAAATTGGATGCGGACTTAAAGAAACAAAGAAGTAAAATATAAGAAAGCCTGATAAAATGCCAGAATCTTTGTATGCCGAATATCAAGAAAATCAAATCATCCTTCATGTGGATATGGATGCCTTTTACGCTTCCGTGGAAATGCGGGACAATCCGACTCTTAAAGATAAGCCCCTGATTATCGGTGCGAAACCGACAGAGCGGGGAGTGGTGGCGACCTGCAATTATGAGGCAAGGAAATACGGTGTCCGTTCCGCCATGAACAGCAAAGAAGCCTTTCGGCTTTGCCCGAAGGCTGTTTTTCTGTATCCAGATTTTGAAAAGTATAAGGCGGTGTCAGAGGAGCTCCATGAAATTCTGGAAAGCTATACCAAGCAGGTGGAATACATTGCCCTCGACGAGGGCTATCTTGATTTAACGGAGGTGGCCAAGGATTTTTCCGAAGCGGAAAAAATCGGGCGGGAAATTCAAAGGAGGGTTGCGGAAGAACTGAGGCTGACCTGCTCTGTAGGAATTGCTTATGGGAAAACGGCGGCAAAGACTGCCAGTGAAGAAAAGAAGCCCAACGGTTTCTTTATGATTCAAAGAAGAGAAGACTATGTTGAGCTTTTACGGGACAGAGACGTTCGGGCGCTTTTCACGGTAGGGGCAAAAACGGCGGAAAAGCTCTATTCCTTTGGGATTTATACCGTGAAGGATTTGCAGGAAAAAGAGAAGGAAGTCCTTCGACTTCTGGGAAATCAGGGGAAAATGCTATTGGAGCTTTCCTACGGCATCGACCATCGGAAAGTGGTTCCCTACCGTCCGGAGGACACCCAAAGTATCAGCAAAGAAATGACTTTTCAGGAGGATGTGACGGACTATTCCTTTTTGGATGATGTGCTATTTCTCTTGTCCTTCAGAGTGGAAAATCGGGCGAAGCGATACGGGCTTTATGCAAGAGGTGTTTCTCTGAAAATCACCTTTGCGGATATGAAAACCATTACCCGCTCTGCTCTCATTTCCGAAAGTACCCAAAGTGCATTTTCCTTGTATAAAAATGCCTCTGCCCTCTTGCAGCAGATTCCTAGGCGAAGAGTCCGGCTAATCGGGGAAGGTTTTTATCATTTGGAGGAAAACGAAGGAAGACAGCTTAGTTTTTCCGACATTTTCACGGAAGAAAAAGAACGGGAAGAAAGAGAGATGGAAGATCGCTGGCAGCAACTGGAAGCTCGCTACGGCACCCTGTTTCAGGACAGAAAGGCCACGATTCTTTCCGGAGAGAGGGTGTACGATTTGATAGAGGAGATGCGAAAGTTCGGAGGAAAAGATTGACATTTGTAACGCGGGAGGTTACGTTAAAACCCAGGTGGAGAGTGACATTTACTTTGAAGGACAGGATGCCTATTTAGTGGATTATCAAGATTATCATTGAGTGAAGTAAGGAGATGGCTATGAAAAGAAAACCGACACATCCGGGAATTGTATTTCTGGAGGATGTTTTGAAGCCATTAAATTTATCAATTACAGAAGCTGCCGGAATGCTAGGGATTAGTAGAAAAGCTCTTTCGGAATTTGTTCATGAAAAGGTTTCTCTGAGCCCGGAAATGGCGATTCGTATTAGTAGAGCCACCGGAACTTCCGTTGAAAGCTGGATGAATATGCAGCAAAAGCTTACCATCTGGGAGGCAGAGCGGAATATTGTCAATAATGTTATTGCTTTTCCGAGTTTGCCTACGGAGAATACGGTGGCGTTATAGAGGGTAAGTGTATGGAAGAATGTAGAATCGAAAGGGCAATAGACTATATCACTAAGCTTTTTAAGGGAAATGGAGATGGGCACGACCTGGCTCATAGCATGCGAGTATATAAAAATGCTTTGATGATTGTCGAAATGGAAGGGCAGGGAGAAGAGGAAGTGATTGCGCTTTCCGCCCTCCTACATGATTGCGATGATCATAAGCTTTTCCATACGGAAAATAATGCCAATGCGAGATGCTTTTTGCAAGAGGAGGGGCTTTCCGAAGAGCGAATTGAGGAAATATGCAGGAATATCAATTCCGTTTCTTTTAGCAAAAATAGAGGAAAAGTGCCGGAGACCATTGAGGGAAAAATAGTGCAGGATGCGGATAGGCTGGAAGCGATTGGCGCTATCGGTATTGCTCGATGCTTTCAGTTTGGCGGAAGCCATGGTAGAAGCTTAGAGAATTCCATCGAGCATTTTTATGATAAGCTTTTACTGGTTTCTAAGGAATTAAATACTCCTTCAGCCAAGAAGATGGCGGAGAAAAGGGATAAGCTCATGCAGGACTTTCTGAAGGAGTGGGGAGAGGAAATGAATTAAACATTGAAACTGTAAAATAGTTTAATTTACCAGCTCATTTCTTAAATAATTCCTAGTTTGTGTAAAGGAAGAACAATAGAGTGAGAATCACTGCCGCCTCGTGTTTTATACGCCCAAAGCCTTTTTAAGGCTATCCATAGTACTATATGATTTTACGCGATTATCTAAGGCAATCCGCCGCCCCTCTTTAATGGCGGCTATAGTCACATCATTTAGTCTCAGCTCAGAAAAAAGCTGATTCGCCTGTTCAGGATTTTCTTTATTACTTTCAATATTTAGTTTTGTGTTCGCCATTGAAGGAACCTCCATTCCAATTGCACATTGTTAGTTTTAGGTTCTTAGCTTTGCATTTAAGATATAAATTTTCTAAGTATTCGATGGAAAAATACGGTACTCATGTATAGGGATTTTTTTACAGCATTCTTGGATGGCATCACCCAATTGCTCAAAGGAAAGTACCGGGCAAAGTGATTTTACAGTTTTTAGAGAAATTGTTTTTTGTAGAACCAGTTTTTCATCCATTTCAATTAAATAAGTAGGAAGGATATAAAACTCCCACCAGGATAAATCTAATATATTTTCGCTCCTATCTGTTGCAGTATATAGTGTAAATACATAGATATCATTATTTCGTTGCCTTCCGGAAAGATATGGATAATCTCCGGTTTCATCGGGCATTTTGGCCGGGGCAATACTATAGTTCGCTCTATCCGGGTGTTTGATATCCCGAGTTTGAACAAATGCGGCAGATTTCACCTCTATTCGTGCAGGTTTTCCGCTGGAGAGGATAATAGGACCATTAAGGTCATAAGGCTTTATGCTTGCTTGTTCTTCATTAGTATGAATGCCAATATTTTCCAAAGCACATTTTACAATAAACTCTGCAAATGTTCCTCTTTGCATATTATGGAGGATGTCTGAATATGCCCATTTCCAAAAGTCGAGCATTGTGTTGGAAAGATACTTTCCATTATGAACAAGCCTCTCATCTCCATTATACATAATACGCTCCTTAAATATTTACGATATGAACCTCTGCTCCATCTCTAGAAGCCACTTCAATCATGTTTTTTGTTCCCTTACTTACGCCGTCCCAAAATGCAATAATCATAGGCTCGTCTTTCAGAGCATAGTGATACATTTCTCTATTTCGAATGGGACCGGCAGCCCTGCCATATTTCTTCCAGTCGGCTTTAAATACGGATAATTTTAGGCCATTTTTTAGAGCATATTCTTCACCGAATGCATCAGCACCTTTCGCATTACCGGAGACAATTTCTATATCTTTTAGAGAAGACATGATTTCATCCAGCTTTTCAAAGCAAAATTCTTTATCTTGAAAATTTCTACCGCCGCATACTATAATTCTCAATTTTATCCTCCTACCCTTATACTTTAATAGCCGCTTTATGCTATCACAAGAACAGTAGTATGAAAAGGAAATTAAAGGTAAAAAAGTTGGATAGATGGATAATCAAATAGATGTATAGGAACTGCCCTGTGAACTTTCTGTTAAATAATTTATAGCTGCGTTGCATTAAATTTATACCGATGTTACAGTGACCGAACACACGATGGTTCATCCATCTTCACGGGGAATATCCCTTTTCAGAGAGAGTGAGGAATCTTATGAAAGCACACGAAATTTTGAACAACCCCTTTTTAAACAAGGGCACGGCATTTACCATGGAGGAAAGGGAAAAATTAGGTCTTATCGGACTTTTACCGCCCCACGTGCAGACCATTGAAGAGCAGGCGGAAGAAACCTACGCACAGATGCAGACGAAGGCAAATAATCTGGAAAAAAGGCTCTTCTTAATGCAGATTTTCAATACCAATCGTACTCTCTTCTACTATCTATTTTCTCAGCATCTCGCAGAATTTAACCCCATTGTTTATGACCCGACCATTGCGGAAACCATTGAACATTATAGCGATCTTTTTGTAGATCCCCAGTACGCGGCGTACTTGGATATTAATCACCCTGAAAATATTGAGAAGACCTTAAAAAATGCGGCGGGAGACAGAGAAATTCGTCTTATCGTGGTAACCGATGCGGAGGGAATCCTCGGAATAGGAGACTGGGGAACCAACGGGGTAGACATTTCTGTAGGAAAGCTGATGGTTTATACTGGTGCGGCAGGCATCGACCCTTCTTATGTACTTCCCCTTGTGATTGATGCCGGAACGAATAGAGAAGAACTTCGTAACAATCCGCGTTACCTTGGAAATCGTCACGAGAGAGTTCGCGGAGACCGTTATTATGATTTTATTGATCAGTTCGTACAGACCGCAGAACGGCTTTTCCCGAAGCTTTATCTTCACTGGGAGGATTTCGGAAGGGGAAATGCTGCCAATATCTTAGAGAAATATCGGAAGCAGATTCCGACCTTTAACGACGATATTCAGGGAACAGGAATCGTAACCCTGGGCGGTGTTTTTGCAGCAATGGCGATTTCCGGACAGAAGCTTACGGATCAGGTTTATCTTTGCTTTGGCGGCGGTACGGCAGGCGCAGGTATTGCATCCAGGGTGCATCGGGAAATGGTAAGGGAAGGTCTGTCCGAGGAAGAGGCTTACAAGCGTTTCTTTATGGTGGATAAGCAGGGATTGCTTTTTGACGACATGGATGATTTGACACCCGAGCAGAAGCCATTTGCAAAAAAGCGTTCCGATTTCCCGAATGCTGACAAGTTGACGGATCTTGCCGAAGTGGTACGGACGGTGAAGGCGACTATTCTGGTGGGAACTTCCACTGTATCAGGAACCTTTACGAAAGAAGTTGTAGAGGCAATGTGCAAGAATACGGAACGCCCCTGCATTTTCCCACTATCTAACCCGACAGAGCTTGCAGAGGCCAGTGCAGAGGATTTGATCACCTGGTCCGATGGAAAGGCTTTCGTGGCAACGGGTATTCCCGCAGACGATGTGTCCTATAAAGGCGTAAACTATGTAATTGGACAGGCGAATAATGCCTTAATTTATCCGGGACTCGGTCTTGGTATGCTGGCATCGGAGGCGAGTCTCCTCACCGATGAAATGATTGCGGCTGCTGCAGACTCTCTCTCCGGCATTACCGATATCACAAAGCCCGGTGCACCGGTACTTCCGCCTTTCAAGTATGTGGGTGAGGTTTCCATTAAGGTCGCGGAAGCGGTTGCAAAGAAGGCCAAGGAGCAGGGACTTGCCCGCGCAAAGGAACAGGATATGGTGAAGGCAGTGCATGACTTTAAGTGGTATCCGAAGTATCAGTAAAGGGGGGGAAAATGACTGTATTTCTCACCTCGATTCAGAGCATTATTCCCATTATTGTGATTATTGCTCTGGGCTACATTTTACAGCTTAAAGGATGGTTCTCGGAAAGCTTCGGGCCGAACCTTTCCCGCCTGATTATGAATGTGGCCTTACCGGTATCTATCTTTGTCTCGGTCTTAAAGTATCTCACCGTGGATAAGCTCATTAGCCTTTCCGGTGGCTTGCTGTACACCTTCGGAGCTTTTGCACTGACCTATGTTTTCGGCTTTTTGGCAGTGAAAGTTTTTGGTGTGCGTGCCGGAAGACGAGGCACCATGATTAACACCTTTGTCAATGCCAACACCATTTTCATCGGCTTGCCGTTAAATATAGCTCTCTTCGGAGATGATGCGCTTCCCTATTTTCTGATTTACTATATTACAAATACAATTTCTACCTGGACGCTGGGAGTTTACATCATGACTACGGACAGTGTAGGAGGAGAAAAGAAAGAAGGAACAAAGTTTGACTGGAAGAAGCTTTTACCGGCACCTTTGGTGGGGTTCCTGATTGCACTGGTATTCCTCGTTTTACGGATTCCGGTACCAAGCTTTGCGGAAAATACCTTGACTTATATTGGAAACATCGTAACGCCTTTGTCTTTAATTTACATCGGCATTATTCTGGCGAAAGCGGGATTAAAGAGTATACACTTTGATAAGGATACCGTAGTGACGATTGTGGGACGCTTTATTCTGGCTCCGGTTATTATGTATGTTTTACTCTACTTTACCGGAAAGGGTTTACCAACAAAGGAATTCAATACCTTTGTGATTCAGTCTGCCGCGCCGGCTCTTGCGGTTCTCCCAATCCTTGCCAGTCAGGGAGACGGAGATGTGGAGTTTTCCACCAATGTGGTAACTATCAGTACGGTGCTGTTTGTCGTTGTCGTACCGGTAGTGATGACTTTACTGGGATAAAGGAAATGAAAAATATTAAGACTTCATTTGGGGCAGTAGCTATGCCCATAAACGAAGGATAGAAAAAGAGCGGAATCACGCCCTCTTTTGCAGACTTTGGATAGAATCCTTGTCTGTCCGCTTTCTAGCTTATCCATTAGGACAGGAACATCTACTCCGGCATCAGCCGTTGGCTATTCGCCAAGAAAATTCATATTGGGCCATAGGGCACGGACTACATTTTCCGGATACTCCTGATCTATAAAGCTTTCTATAGCATTTCTTGGCTCCGGATGTTCTTTTCGATCCGTGGCTCTTACCATGACCATGGCGGTAACCATGGAGTCGGAAAGGAAGAATAGGGTAATGGCTATTGCCAGCACGGAACCCAAGATAGGCGGTATCTTTTCAATAAACCGAGAAATAGGGGGATAGGCGTAATGAAACCAAAGCACGGAAACGATTCCCCAAAAAATCATAAACAGGAGATTGGTTCTTCCGTCTATGTTAAAGGGCATATGGGAATAATCCCAAAATTTCATGCCAAAGAAAACCTCGGTGAATACAGAGCAGAGATATTCAAAGGCTCCACCAAAGAAGAATCCGGTAATGAAGATGGAAAGATTATTCTGCTTTTTGACCTTACTGAGCACCAGTGTTAGGATAACCGCGCCTAAACCCCAGACAATACTGAATGGACCGAGCACCAAACTGGAACGCCGCATCAGGACGTGGGCTGTCAGAAAGACATAGACGGTTTCAATGATATCTCCCATAAAAGAGGTAATGAGAAGCATCCAAATCAGTTTATAAAAGTGAATTCCTTCGGCAAAAATAATTCCTTGTTGTTGCAGGAATTGATCGGAGGCGGCAATTCCTGCAGATGGAGAAGTTCCATTTTCTACAGAGTTTTCTTCATTTTCTGCTAAAAGACTTGGATATTGGCGGTAAATTCTATTCCAAATACCTCGGGAAATCCATTCTCCCAATCGCAGTTTTCCATTGTGAGCCAAAATTTCTTCCCGCTTTATGTAGTATTTTCTGGGAAGAAGATAGAGCAAAACAATATCGGAAACAAGGGAAAGCAAGAGGAGAGCAGCAAGAAGGTGAACAAGAGAAAGTGGAAGCAAAGAGACCACAGAAAAAAGAAGCGGGTGGAAGCTCTTTAGCAGGACATATCCCGGAATAGTAAGGAGTATAGAGTAAGCAGCAGAGATTTTCAGATTTCCCTTTGGGAAAATTTCCCGGCTGTTCTTATTTTGATAAAATTTATGTAGAAAAAATAAAGATATGTTGTCTGTAAAAATACCATAAAGAAAGGTCATAAACAGTAATCCCGGCGTGCTGACCCTTTTTCCGGAGGATAGGAAAATCAAGAAAATCATGATTAGTGCAGGTTGAACCAAGATTGGAAGATTTAAAATTCCAAAATTTCTGTAGCACTGTTCCTTTAGGCTTACAAAAATAGTGGCGGTAATCCAGGCCAAAAAGCCATAAAAGAAAAAATATAAGACCAGGTCTGTTCCTGAAAATAATGGCATACCCCTTACACTCCTCGTATTATATAGTCATACCCATTCTTTACCTGTTCTAAGGTATAGGGTA
>CAUTXF010000068.1:0-9535 GCA_963542215.1 uncultured Oribacterium sp.
ACACTATAACAATCAATAAAGCAAAGGTAATAAACAGCGACAAAGAATGGATAATCCAGAACTACACAAAGACGGAGCGGAGCAATAGAGAAATCCCTATCCCGGATAAACTTGCGGAAAAGATAAGGGAACAAGGATATATCTACGAGGGAAAGCCTAATAGCATTTACTGCGCTATTGACAAGATCCAGAAGGAGCTTAAGCTGCCGCACTTTGGAATCCATAGACTACGTTCCTACTTCGCCAGCAAAGCCCACGCTTTAGGAATGCCGGATTCCGTTATTCTGTCTTTAGGAGGCTGGGCAAGTGATTATGTTATGAAATCCGTTTACAGAAAAGCATTGAAAGAAGATATAAAAGAAGGAACGCAAGCCTATATCCAGCACATGGATTCACTGGGCGATAAAACGGACTCTAAGTAATTATTTCGTGGGCATTTCGTGGGCAATCAGATATGAAAAGCCGTTCTTTTCATCGGAACATTTGTTCTTTAACAAAGCCAAAAAAACAAGCAAAAAGCCTAGGATTTTAGCCAAGATAGGCTATTTTCCTAGACTTTCATTTTAAAGCGCGAGACGGGAATCGAACCCAGAAAAAACATTCAACAGATGGCTATTTTTCGCCATTCTTCCGTTTCGTGGGCATTTTCGTGGGCAACAAAAACAAAAAATATATTTTGCCGCTATGCACTATTCCACGATTTCCGTTCTTTCCGGGAACCTCTGGAGGAGGGATTTAAAGGAATCAAAAGCGCCGTCCTCTCCTACATAGTCAAATCCTTCCCCTTTCGCTTTTCTGACTTTTGCGCTAGTCGCCATCAATCCTGTTTTGGTGAGGTAATACCACTTGCCCTTATCCTCTACCCATTGTCCGGCAAGCATTCCGCCATCTTCTCCAAGGTAATACCAGCCTTCTTCTGTCTTAAACCATCCCTTAATCATAAAGCCGGCATTGTCAAAGGCGTACCATCTGCCGTTAATATAGCGCCATCCGCCCCATAGAGGCACATTATCGACATAGAATAACCATTTATCATTTAACTGTTGCCAGCCCTCTCTGCGTGGCTCCTGTTGCGTTGTGGCGTGATTCTTGCAAGCCATGTAGAAGCACCAACTAACAAATTCAGCACACCAGAACTCGGATAAAGCCTTTCCGTTGTTGTACCATTGTCCGTACTTAGTATAATTTTTGCTTCCTCTGTTTGCGTGCTTATCATCTAACCCATTAGGGGAAGCCTTCTCCTCATAGCCAATTTCTCCCCGGGCAACATCTAAGAGTTCCTGTGCTGTACAAGTATCGTCACCATAGACAGGCCTTGCAAATCCATTTACCCAATTTCTGCCACCTACTGAGAAATTGTTGTAGGTCTTTCTTCTGCATTCTCCGCCGTTTCTATCTCCGTGAGTTCCGGAAGTGTTCCCCTCAATGGTGGTGATCTTGTTTCCTTCTACGCTCTCTACAATCCCTACATGGGCAATTCTTCCCATAGCCGGGCTAAAGAAAAAGACTACATCCCCAGCCTTCGGCACGGTATGCCACCTTCCGGCCTTTTTGAATTGTCCCGCCCCGCTAGGCGTATATTTGAAATAGTCGCCACACAATGCCTTTTGCCCTCTTTGATACGGATTCATTGTATTTCCTCCTGTTCTGATTTGAG
The DNA here is from genome assembly GCA_963542215.1 of uncultured Oribacterium sp. Lineage (GTDB taxonomy): Bacteria > Bacillota > Clostridia > Lachnospirales > Lachnospiraceae > Oribacterium. Next base: position 1,658 of record CAUTXF010000068.1, read on the forward strand.
AAAAATTTTTCAAAAAGTTTCTCAACGCTTCTCAACTTTTCTCAACTCTCCAAATTAAAAAGGGGCAATACATTGCTGTACTGCCCCAAGTCTGCCCTACAGCTCTACGCCGGGTCCATTCTCCTTGTCCTCTTCTCCTACGCCTCTGCCATAGCCGACAGGGTGCGGGCTGTTATCCGCCTTGTTGTCCTTTACCGGAACTTCCTGTTTCTTGGCATCCTCGTCAATGCCTTCGTACCTTTCAAACGGCTTGTTCTTACTCATGACTTTCCTCCTGTATATAAGTTATTGTGTAAGCTGCTTGCCAACTTGGTTAACTCCGGTAGAGGCAAGTCCGCTTACAATTCCAATAGCTACCGCATTTAAAATATCCTTTGCCGGGAAGTCCGGCATAGTCAGCATTCCCACAACGCCAAGCACAGCGCCGGAGAATCCGCAGATTACAGGAATGAATTTATTATTCAAACCCTCTACTGCCTTGCACCCCGCTCCGATGAGGTACACAATCACTGTAATAGCTACTACTGTTCCAACTCCAAAATCCATGTTTCTTTCTCCTTTCTAATGCAGAAAATCATTACTTCTTAGCTTCTTGTCGTATTGTTCCATGATGAATCGCGTAACGCTTTCCATCATGGGGGTATCAAATTTCCGATGTTCCTTGCAATAGTCGCTATAGCACTTGATATCCTCGAATACTTGAATGAACCTATCCTTCTCTACGTTTTTCCCTTCTGTCAAATCATCCCCAAATCTTTGGATCCGTACTTTTGCGGCCGTTGCTTTTACTTCTTCGATTGAGTCATTTGCCCTTACCAACTTTTCGTCCAGCTCCTCCAGCTTCTTGGCGAATAAGGATTGATTGTCCAGCATTTCCTTATTGATTTCCTTCCCAATAAAGGAAAAAAGAATGCTCCACGGCTTTTTCCCTTCTGGGGCAATCTTCTGAATTACTGTAACAAGGACAAGCAGAATCCACCCTAGCGACTGGATGATTATTCCCACGTCAACCAAATTAAAAAGCTCCTTAACCTCTCCCATGCATAGCTTCTCCTCCTTCCTGTATGTCTACCGCCATAATACAATCCGTTATTTTTTAAATCCCTAGCAATAAAAAAGAAAAGGACAAGTTTCCTTGTCCTCTTCTCCTTACTTTTTCGCCCATTGCTTTAGGTCTTTTTCGGTGTACAGCTGTTTCCCTTCGTAGGTAATTCGCAGAATCTTTTTTAGTATTGCATCGGATTCCGCCGGATTCCCTATGGCATCAAGATACGCCTGTTTATACTTCTTCGTTACAGCGGCCTTAATGCTCTTGCGGATTTCATTGCTATCGTTTCCTTTTGCCATCTGGTAATTAACATAGTTATCAAGAGTTTCTTTATATCCTTCAGAACGCTCAAATAGTTGTTCCGCTAGTTCATCGTCCTTGATAGGCTTTAGTTCTTGAAACGCTTTTGTTACAGCACCATCAATCATGGAATCGCTATAACCATGGTTATGCAGATACTCCCTTTCCTCCGAAGAATCAACGCCATCAAGTTTTTTCTGCGCCATTTCTGCTATGGTTTCGTCTCCGGCAAGCGTGGCCTCAAGCTTTTCGTTGATAAAGTCATCTCCTAATTTTTCTTGCATATCTTTGATGATCTTATCTCCTGTCTCCTTGTCTCCTACACTATATGCTTTCAACGCAGAAGATAGGAACCTATTTACATTTACATACTTATCACGATTGTTTTTTGCCTCCATTCTGAACACGGCTTTATCTCTAAAGTACTGAATGTCGGCATCATCTGAAATGTCATACGCCCAAGTATCAAAGACTGCTCCAGCATCTCTCAAGATATTGTGCAAGGGGATTCCTAATGCATTTGCCGCATTACTCATTTTATAAATCGTTCCACCAAGGCCAACCTTAGAATCTCCTTTCGCATAATCTACAAGGTCTCTAATAGAAGTCATTACATCCTCTATAGGCTTGGTCGCAAAATCATTTCCGGAAGAATATTTTCTTTTCCCAGACAGTGAAGCAAGTGCGGCCTCAACCTTTTCGCCTATAATCGGAATCGTATTCCAAAATATTATATTGTTGGCGTAGTCATTCAAAAATAAATCTACATATCTATCCCCAAACTTCTTCTCCTTATCTTTGCTTCTCATTGCAGACAAGAGGGAAGCCGCCGCAGATACCAGTGCTTGCCCTATTGCGCCTATCATTAGGGTTTTTATGAATTTATCAGCCTTTATTTTCCCTTTTTTATAGTCTGAATAGGCACGATACACCACATTATAGGTTTTAGACGGCTCGGACATAAAGGACGTAGCCACCTTTGCAAGTCCGTCTTTGCTCTTCATGGCACTGGTTCTGTTTAAAACAGTATCAACAACCTGTGTCTGATCTATAACGTCATTAAATATCTCTGCCGCCGCTTTATAGTATTCCTCTGTTCCCTTCTTTAAATTTGTAGTGCCTTCCACTTTCTTTTCTGCCGCATACCATAACCGTTTCCAAGCAAATTCATCTCCTTTTTCCAAAAGCCAGAAAGTAGCATTTCTTGCTTTTTCTAATTTTGTTTCTTCTCCTGTTAGCAATGTTCGTGTTGACTTTGTGCCAAGGTTAATATCATAGGAACCCATAGCCTTCCATGCGGCTATGGGCGCATACTTTTTGGCTAGCTCCCACTCCTTATTAGCCTCTGCCAGAGGAAGAGAAAGTCCTTTTAATAAATACTCGCCCTCTATAGCCGACCACGCTCTCGCATAGGACATAGGTTGTTGAATGGCTACTCTAAGGTTTCCACCAACAAGTGCGCCTTTATAAAGCCCAGCTGTACCATAAGCAAGCTTCCCGACAGTACTCTCATCTCCTCGCCCTCCGTTCAAGTCTCTTATAAGGTTCATAAAATAATCAGTTCCGCCTTTACCCATTACTCTGGACATTTCCCTATGGACAGAATCACCGTTCTCATCTGTCATGTTGTAGAACTTTTGCAAGTCTATAATTGCCGGGAAATATGCATAGTATGTTGTCATTTCGTCCATGTGACGGCTCAAAACATCAAAGGCATCTTCCAACACCAAGGCATTATAGGCTTCTTTCTGCAAGGATTTTGTAAATCCCTTGTTTTTCAAGGTCACCATCATTTTTTCCAGATCCGAATTTTTCATTGTCAAGCTATCGCTATCAACCTTAATTGGTACGTAATTCTTTTCCAAAAACTTATCATAGCCATACACCGCATTGCTAGCTTCGTTGCCAAAGGAAGATAAAAGCTTAGAGTACATATAACGCATCTTTTCCGCCAATGCGATTTCGTTCTCCGTTAAGTTTTCTTGAATAATGGTATTTATTTCCGCTTCCGTGAGTTTATACACGGTTTTATCTCGCTTAACCACCAATCCAACCCTCCTATCCGGAAGAACAAATCCTCCAAGACTATCCTCTATAGTTTTTCTGGAAGTGTCCTTGTCTGTAACCTCTCCAAGGAGATGCATTCTTGCCTGGTCTCTCAAAATATCAAGATATGCGGAAATGATTTGAGCCTTGCTTATATTGATTTCCTTTTTTACTCCTTCTTTCTTGTCTAAAGCCATAACCTTTACATTCGTTTCAGACATTTTCTTTATATCTTTTTCAGATATATTAAGTTCTTTTGTTGCCTTTTCAAAATAATCAGAAGCCTTAATTGTAGCGCTGGTTTTTTTATCTAAGGAGTGCCGCAAAACCTTATACATTGAATCCCCGCCATCTCCGAGTTCATGAAAAAATGTCGGTGCATCCAGCATCTCGTACTTTAAGAAATTCTTTGCCTCATTTATGCCGACTACGTAGTCAGTTCCGGTCTTCTGCTTTTTATATTCGTCAATTACTTGATCCACTATATCCGACATACGCTTACCAGTATTCTCAGAAATAAACTTGTTTTGGCTTTCCACAATCTTTTTCAGCCCTCGCAAGCTGTTTCTAAGTGTCTGAAGCTGTTCAGTAGACAGGCGGTTCATATTACCACCAATCCCCTCAACTGCTTCCTGTATTTCTTGGAGGTTCGCCTTTAAATCCGGATCTATATGCAGATACATTCCCTTTCCATCTTTCTCTGTGAATATATCTCCGTTGTTCTCCGCTTCTTGCAGTCGCCTATTCAATGTTTCAAGGTTCTTTGCAAACTCATTCGCCGTCATGCTGATTTTGGGAAGCTTGCCGTCATAGGTATTGACAGAGGAAAAGTCCACAGAGGAAAGCACAGGCACAAGGTCTTTCAAAAGTACCTTGGGCACGTGCAGATTATCCGTAGGATTGACAGCCATGTTCATTAAAGCCTTAGAATCCCTTACAATTTCCCTCTTGTAAATCTGTCTATGGCGCTGTTCGTCCTGTTTCTCTCTATACGCTTGGTGCAATTCTCTTCTTGCCTGGTACTCCAGTCCGGTTTTCTTCAGGATCCTAGCCTCTTCCCGGATAAAGGTATCATAGTCGATTAAGCTGTCCTTGTAGTCCGCTCTTAATGCCTTGATTCTGGCAACGCTCTTTTCGTCCTTCTTCTCTGCCTTAGCAATGTACTTTTCAAGCTTTGCCTCGTACTTCTCTCTGTATTCCTGTTCAAGGCTTGCCCTTGCATCTTCCTTCAGCTTCTTATAACTCTTCTTGTACTTGTTGTTTAAACTCTCCTCTCCTACCTCGAAATAGGCATTAAAAATCTCGTCCGCCAATCTATCCACGGCATGATTGTATTCCTCTCCGTGGAAATGCTCGTAGTCCTTAGGGCGCAACTGCTCGAATCCGTCCAGAATCTCTAAGGCAACGTCTGCATCGTTGCTGGTGAAATCATGCTCCGGGAACTGATTGGGGAACTCGCGCTGCAGTTCTCTGTAAATATCATAGATATTGTTCTGATGTTCTGCATTTGCCTTTCGGATATCCACCTTGCCAAAGTATTTCTTTCGCAATGCGCCGAATCCGTCCGGGTAAATATCTTCGATATACTCCTCAGGGATATACAAAGGCCGCTTATCAAAGAATCCCTTGAATGCCTTGTACTCCCTTACTTCGTCCTCATCTTGATACTGGGCATTGTCGATAACTTCCCTAGCGATAGAACGGCTTACCCTTGTTACCTCCCCGCCGTCAATGTTCTTGCTTTCCTTTAGGTACTGATAAAGGCCTGTCAGCTGCTCCACTAAATCGCTTTTTTTAAAAGTTGATTTGAACTCGTCTAACATTCTTTCCGCTGTCTTTCTAACATCGGATTGAGAAGGAACATGGGATTTCTCAGCATTCAAGACTTCGCTTAGGTAGTTGTTTGCCTTCTTCAGTTCGCTATTTTCTTCCTCCAACGCATGATAATACTCTTCGGAAATATCAAGCTGCTTAAGTAGGCCATTTCCTCCGTTATTTTGATTTGTTTGCTGTACTTTGCCATTTTTTTTCAAAAACTGATTGACAGCTTGTTTGTATTTGTTTAGACTGTTATTAACAGCGGAACTGTTAGGGTTGTTGGAGAATTGGACTCCTGGGATTCTAACAGTTCCGTTATTATTTTTCCCTAATCCTTTTATATAAAGAACTCTAGAGTTTTTAAGAGCAGTATTAAAAAAATTACTCAAATTGTTCTTTTCATAAGCCGATAATCCTATGTTACTTTCTACCTCTATTTTCTGATAATATCCACTTCCTTCGGGTTGAATGGCTATTATTGCGTTATTTCTTTTTTTATTCTCGATCCAACTAACCCCGATCGCAACTCTTAAGTTATTTGGATCGTTTGTTGACTTTAAAATAAAGTCTGGATTTTTTAATGCCTTTATTGCGTTTACAAATGAATTTTTTCCTAACCCATGATAATGGAAATTACCATCATACCTATTTTCGTTCTTGGCTTCACGTTCAGTTTTTATATCGCTATAGACATGCTTTGATGTCATAAGGATTGGTAGGTCTCTAAAGCCTAGCTTGTTTTGCAGTATTTGAGGAGTATCCCCCAAGTAAACATGAGATTCCGTAAAATTTTGATTAGTTAGCACATCATCAATTCTATCCGAAAGTGTTTTCACATTCTGATTATTAATAAGTTTCTGCAACTGAACTCGAGATAGTTCCGCTTCGCTATCTTCTGCATGAGCAACCGGCTCATATTTCTGCATATTCTGAGTAGCTTCTTCAATACCGTAAGACCATAACTCCCTAGCCTCTTCGTATCTCTTTAAGTCCTCCTGTAAAGCAAGGCTTGCCCTTCTGTCTCCTGTATGGGAAATAAGTTCCTTGTAGGCATCAATCACGGACTTGATCCAGTCCAGAATCTTTTCTGCAAATCCCTTTGTTTCCTTGTCCTTCGTAATCTCCTCAATGAACTTTTCATCATTCAAGAAGTGAGTGGTAGCATCCGCCACAATCTCATCAACGATTTCTTCCTCTGTCATGTTCTGGCCGTAGCTGTTTCTATAGGCTTCCTTCAGCGTATCAAAATCAGTTCCGGAAGAACGCACTAGGCTTTCTACTACATGGCCGCGGAACATGGGATAGGCAATCTCGTTATAGTCCTTTAGCCAGTGTGTCATTTCATGGGACACCGTGCCAAGGATATTATCACTCTGTAGGTCGATTGTGATAATGCCCTTTCCCTTTTCATAGGATCCATTCGCCCCATCTGCATACTTGGAATCCGTGATACGGAAAAGAAGCCCTGTATTCTTCCCCAAGGCATTAAGTACAGTCGTCAGATTCTTAGGAGCATGAGGAACGGAATCCATTACGCCGCCTTCCCTCTTTTCTACTCGCTCCTTAAAGTTCTGGTTCCAATTCTTTTCTGTAGCCATCAAATCCCTAAATCCGGCTTTGTAAATCTCCTTTCTTTGCTCTTCGCTAAGCAATGCCATTCTTGCAGTCTTTACGGCTCCCGTCCGCAAATCTTCGTGACCTGTCTTGTAGTTATACCGTGCAATGTTGTAGATATCATTGTACGCCTTAATGTAGGTCGGAAGGTCTAAGCTGCCGTCATAGTTTTTCATAAAGGCTTGCTTTCCCTCTGTATCGTAATTCCCGGAAAACTCATGCAAAGCATTTTGCTCCATGGCTTTCCGTGTGGCATCTATCTGCTGGATCCTGTTGCTTAACTCTGGCGCTACCGCCTTACTTCCCTCTTCCCGGATAGAATCTTCCGTCTGATTGTTGGACAGCACATTGTAAGGCGCATTATTTTCCTCCCCAGACTGCACAGAATCGTTTTCTAGGCGCTTTCCGTCTTCAAGAGTAGAATTGTTCGTCTCTGCCTTCTTGGAAGCCTCTATGGCGGCGTTATCTATGGCATTTCCTAAATATCCCCTATCCATCAAGCTTACTTTCTGCCCCTTGGCTTCCTTTTCAGCAAGCCTTGTAGCTACCTCATGGATAGCCTTTCCCTCTTCGGTGGAGGTGTCGGCACTGTCTGCAATATCTTGATAGGTTCCATTAAAGCCGCTATAAGCAATTCCGTTCCGTACGGTATTAGACATTCCCGCAATTCCGGTAGAGAATCCACCGGACAGTGCTCCGCCAAGTCCGGACATTGCAACATTGGCCGCAATCCCTTTAGCGGTATTAAATTTCGCTTCCTTGTCGCTCTCTCCGGCTTGCCGTCTTGCAAGATATTCCTGTACCATATCGGATTGCTTACCCTTAATGAGATAATCGGATGCGGTATTGGTTAATTCCGTTCCCATTTCCTCAATAGCTTCTTGTCCCATCTGTTTTAAAACATTCTTTGCAATCTCTTTTCCGGTTGTTCCCAGACCGTTCTTAGACATTTCCAAGAAATGGGATTGAGGGGCAAACTCCCAAGCCGCTTCGGCTACACCTTTTGCCAGTCCACTTAAAAGCATCTGGTCTCTTGTGATATTAGGGTTATC
>CAUTXF010000069.1:0-9518 GCA_963542215.1 uncultured Oribacterium sp.
ACGCTCTCGCTAACCTCGCCTTCGTAGCAGTACTAACTTCAAGCTTCGCTTTGCTCGCTTTCAGTAAGTACTGACGGGCTCAGATTGCCCCTATTATAGACCCACACTGTATCATTCGCTTCAATTGTTGATTTTTTACAGTCCTTCACTTCACTGGTCTTTCACAAGTATCGGGCTCAGACTACCTCTCATTTAGACCTATATTGCCGAAAATTCATTTATTATTTTAATTCTTCACAGTCTGTATTTATACTTCTTAACGAGTCTCATTCTCTGTGAAATTTACTTTATTCTTCAATAACTTGGATGCTAAAGCTGTCAAAGGGAATATCCTCCATAAAGGAATCCTCCATAAATACTGTCTTACTTCTTTGTTTAAACTCCTCGATTCGGGCGGGTAGCCAGATGGGAACAGCCAAATCCAGATGCTGACAAATTTCTTCCAAGGCTTTAAAAACCTTCTCGGTTCTACTGCCGGGACCTTCCTGCCGGGAAACGCAGGAAGCCAATATTTTATTATCCTTCCTCAGGGTACCGCTCATACGAAACATAAAAACTCCTTTAAACATCCTTTCCCTATACGGAAACAGAAAAATGAACAAGTCTTTTGACTATAGCTTTTCAAAAGAGATAAAGCAATCCCCCAATTTGTATTTCCTTCCATAAAGCAAAAAATATAAATTCCTATAAATCGATATTTCTGAAAGAAGAGTGAAGTGATATTTCTGAAAGAAGAGTGAAGAGTCTTTACGGAGACTATCTTTTTTGTTATAAAAGAATGGATAAGTACTGGAAAATTGTAAGATATTTTCTTTTAGACCAGGAGGCCAATATGGGATTAGAGCAGGAAAATCCGGTTTTATTTTTAGAGCAGGCGAAAGAAGCGGTAAAGCAACTGGAGGATTGTAAGCTCCAAGCGGAATCCGCTTTAGAAAGAGAAAAGCAAGGAAAACTTGACTTTGAGCAGGAGACAGAAGCCCTAAAGCAAAAGATTGAAAAAACGATTCAAGAGCGTAAGAAGGAACTGGAAAGCAGCTATGACCAGCAGCTGTCTCAAAGTGACGGAAAAATCAAAAAGGTTCAAGAGGCTAGAGAAAAGGCTAAAAATAAGGGAATCAAGGAGAGGGTAGCGGAAGAATCCGCCCCTTTGAAGCAGGAAAATGTGGAATTAAAGAGACAGTATCACGGAATTTGCACCAGAGAAGGAGCACCCTTATTCTGCACCACCAAGCTTTTTGCCATTCTCTATAAGCCGGTATCCTTTTCAGAAGTCTTGGGGATGATTTTTCTCTTTTTACTTTTCTTTGGGGCGATTCCTATTTCCGTCTATTATTTTCTGGTACCCCATAGAATCCTGTTTTTGGTAGGAATTTATCTTTTGGATATCCTGATCTTTGGCGGTCTTTATGTCTTTATCGGAAACCGAACCGTTGGGAAGTTTAGAGATGTGGTAAATCAGGGGGCAGAGATTCGAAAGAAGATTAATCGAAACAAGAAACAGATGAAGCGTTTAAAGAAGGAGATTAACAAAGACTCCAATGAATCCCATTATCATCTGGAAGAGTTTGATGATGAACTAAGCCGTTTGAATCAAGAGAGAAACGAAGTGATTGCGCAAAAGCAGAATGCTCTTCATAGCTTTGAAACCGTTAATCAGAATATTATTCGGGATGAGATGGAGAACACGGAGAAAGAGCGTCTTACGACTTTGAAAGATCAATGGCAGCAGGCCTCTCAGGAAAGAAACAGTTTGGAAGGAAAGGCCCAGGAACTTCAGATTTCCATTACCCAAAAATTTGAACAGTTTATCGGGAAAAAACATTTGAACGAAGAAGACCTGCATCGAATGATTCAATTTTTGCAAGAGGGTCAGTGTAATAGCCTTACAGAGGCGGTTTTAAAGCTGGAAGCACCGGAAGTGGAACCGGTACTTGCCCCTGCCGCTGAAAGTGATTCTGAATAAAAAGAACGGCCGGATGGAATCGGATTTCCTTCCGGAACTCAAAACTAAATAGGAATATTGAGCTTATGATATAAAATAGGTCTGAAAGCGTAGGGATTCTAAGTACTTCGTACCCACCGACTTTCAGGCCTGTTTTTTTAAAAGTAGTTTACTATTTACGCGCTTTGTTTATTTTAGTTCCGCTTGTTCAAAAGGAATTCCCAGCTCCTTTAAGATTTTCTCCTCTCTATGATGGCAGGTGAAAAGAAGAATCTGGGCAGGGTAAGCTTTTTTCAGATAGCCAATACTGGCTGCCAGTCTTTTTTCGTCATACATGGCAAAGCTGTCATCAAAGAGGAGGGGAAGCAAGTCTTTATTTTCCCTTTGCAGTAGGAGTGCCATAGAGAGACGAAGAGCCAAATACAATTGATCAATGGTACCGGTAGAGGCTTGTTCCAAGGGGAAGAAACCTTCTTTGGCATTCACATAGATATGCAGCTGTTCATCAATCCAAAGAGAATCGTAGCGTCCTCCTGTAATCTCGGATAGAGCCTTCCCGCAATCCTCGTTTAAGTGAAAGGCAAAACTTTTTCGGATTTCTCCGGCAATTTGTCGAATACGCTCTTTGGCTTCCAGAAGAGCCTCTCGCTTTTCCTGTAATTTCTCATTTTCCTCTAGGGAGGGACGAATTAAATCCGCCTTATTTTGTAGGATGCCGTATTGGCGTAGGAGTTCTTCCCACTGCTCTTTTTGTTTTTCTTTGTAGCTTGTTTCCAGCCAAAGGTTCTTTTCTTTTTGATAACTTTCTTCCAAAAGAGCTAAGCTTTTTTCCAATTCTTCCTTTTCTTCCCATTTTTCCAAAAGAGTATTGTAATACTGTAATACCTTTGCCTGGGTATAGGATGAACCTTCTTCCCGAAGTTCCTCTTTGCTGCTATTTTGGAACTGTAGGAAGGTGGAAATGTTTCTCTTGGCCAGAATTTCTTCAAATTCCCGCTTCTCTTGTTTTACCCACCTTTGTTGCTGTGTAAAAATTCTTCTTTGCGATAAAGCCAGAAGAAGGAAGAGTAAAAAAGCACAGAAGAAGGGATACAGGTATGCAGAGAAGCCCATGGAAAAGAAGGGAAATCTAGGCAGGGCAACACTGGTATAGGCATATAGAAAGCTTAGTGTGGTCAAAACAGCAAAGCAAAGAGCGAAGAAGCAGAAGAGGGGATAAAGGAAGATCGAGCTTTTGCCCAGTTCCTTTTCTTCCTGTTCATGACTGAGGTATTGCAGCATTTTCTCCCGTTCCAGCAGAAGTTCTTCTTTCTTGTTTAAGCCCTCCTTTTCCAAAAGAGAGGAGAGTCTGTTCCATTCTTCGCGAGTTTCTTCTATTTCCGCCATTTTCTTCTGTAGTTCCAAAGATTCCTCTTTCAAGATACAGTTCTTCACTACAGAGCCGTTCTTTTCAAAGGATTCTTCTCCGGCTTTCTTTTTCCCGTCTATCGCTTCTCCGGCTATTTCTTCTCTGATTATTTCTTCTCTATCTGCTCCTTCTCCGGCTATTTCTCCTCTATCTGCTCCTTCTCTACCTGTTTCTCCTATAATCGCCTCTTCCGGAGCTAATCCTTTGAGGGATTTTTCCTCTGAAGATTGGGCTTCTTCAGCTTCTAAAAGGGAGAGACTCCTATGGGTATTTTTCACTTCTCCTAAGAGGCCGGAGTATCGTTTTGTTGCATCCGGAATCATTTTTTCTGTCAGCCTTGCCTCTTCTTTCTCCAGATAATCTAAAGCTGCTTGAGGGTTAAGTTCCACATTGCCGCTTTCTTGAAAATTGGAAAGCATAGCTTGTAATTCATAAACCATTTCCCGCTCGGTGGAAGACTTCAGCTGTCGTATGGATACGGTATTTTTAAAGCTCTCTAAGGAAAATGGGGAAAGGACGGACTGTAAAAAGCTCTCTCCTTCAAATAGCTTTTCGCCTTGGGGAAGAATAGTAATATGGGCTTCTCCTCCCTGTAAAAAGTCCCTTTGTACACAATAGCTTTTTCCCTGATGGGAAAAGGTCAAAGAACCGCCAAAGCCCAGAGCCTTGGAAAAGGGACGGTATTGGAAAAAGACTTCTTTTTTACTGGCTCCCTTGGGGATACCGTAGAGCATGGCTTGAATAAAGGCATGAATGGTACTTTTTCCCGCCTCATTTTCTCCGTACAAGATCTGAATGGAAGGGGAGAAGTTCAGGGAATAATCGGAAAATTTCCCAAAGCCATCGATATACAATTTTTCCAGTATCATGACTTTCCTCCTTCCAGGAGGGCGGAAACGCCGTAAAAAAGACTTTGCTTTTCCATAGGGCTTAAGTCCTCCAGATCTTTTTTTAAGTAGGAACGAATAAAGAACCCCAAAATATCCTGTTGATGTTCTTTATATAAGGCATAAAAATCATACTGGGGAAGGGTTTCATCCAAGCATTCTACAATACGCAGCTCTTTCGGGAATAGACTCGGATCCACCCTGGTTTCCGGATCTCTTTTTCCGCTAAAGCGGATTTTATAAATATTCTGTTTTCCCCGTTCTTCAATCTTTTTTAAAAGTCCCTGCTTCAGTGCTTCCTGCCCCACGCTGGGATCCAGCTGCAAATGAAGGGTAACATATTGAAGGGTAGAAATCGGGAAAAAGGAAAGGCTTTCCAATCTCTTGGTGATGGGGTGAATGCTTCCCAAATACACACCATGCTCGCCTGTATTTTCAGCGCTTAGAGGTTCCGGAGAACCGGGAAAAGCGGCTTTTCCATTGGCAAAAACCCTTCTCTTGCTTTCGCCACCTAAGGCAATATAGGAAAAAGGAAGGGAGGATAGCGGACTTTCTTTAGCGGCTATTGTATTCTCACTGTTTTGTGCCTTCTCAAGGGATAAAAATTCTTCGGCCCTTCTTTCGTTCCAAAGTAGGATAGGAATGGCATCTCCGTGTTCCAAAGAAAAGGATTCCGCAGCGGAAAAGGAAAAGTCCTTTTCTTGCATGGCTAAAATCTCCATTTCCGGTTCCGGGAGATAGAATTTACTCTGCTCTTCTGTGAAAACATGTACATTTTCCGAAAAAGAGAAGCTTCGGAGAAAGTAATTTTCTTCCGTCTTTTTGCAAAACAAAAAAACATGACAGAAGGGAATCTTCTGAAAAAGTTTATGCAGGTATTCCAAGTCCTTTTGCAAGGGAGGGAGATGAAAAATCTGTCCCATCAGAAATAAGGCATCTACATTTTCCTGTAAAACCAAATCTACGATTTTTTCTGCGGAATGGAAAAGGGCGTTGGCCCGTTCTCTTCCCCAGGGATGCTGAGCATCCGGAATCATTCCTAAATGTAAATCCGCGGCATGGATAAAACGCATAAGGAATCCTTTCTAAGCTAATTTTAGCCTCCCGGATACCCGAGAGGCAAAATTTTATAATTCACAGTTTCCAACGGTTCTTGGGAAGGGGAGCACATCACGAATATTGCTCATACCGGTGATATACATAACAGCTCGCTCAAAGCCGAGACCGAAACCGCCGTGTCTTGTGGAGCCGTAACGTCTTAAATCCAGATAGAATTCATATTCCTCCAGATTCATCTTAAGCTCCTCCATACGCTTCTTTAATTTCTCATAATCATCTTCTCTTTGAGAACCGCCGATGATTTCTCCGATGCCGGGAACCAGACAATCCACTGCGGCAACGGTCTTTCCGTCCTCGTTCAGCTTCATGTAGAAAGCTTTAATATCCTTCGGATAATCCGTTACGAAGACAGGACGCTTGTAAACTTCTTCGGTGAGGTAACGCTCATGCTCGGTTTGCAGGTCACAGCCCCACTCCACCTTATATTCAAAACGGTCATTTTGTTTTTGTAAAATCTCTACTGCTTCCGTATACGTTACTCTGGCGAATTCGGACTCCACAATATGATTTAATCTATCCAAAAGACCCTTATCCACAAATTGATTTAAGAATTCCAATTCTTCCGGTGCATTGACTAAAACATACTGAATCACATATTTCAGCATATCCTCCGCAATAAACATGACATCGTCCAGATCTGCGAAGGCCATCTCCGGCTCAATCATCCAGAATTCCGCAGCATGCCTTTGGGTGTTGGATTTCTCCGCTCTAAAGGTAGGTCCGAAGGTATAGATATCTCGGAAAGCCTGGGCAAAGGTTTCTCCGTTTAACTGTCCGGAAACGGTAAGGCTGGTTTTTTTACCGAAGAAATCCTCTCCATATTGCACCTCACCCTTTTCCATAGGAACGGATTCCAAGGGCAGGGTAGTTACTTGGAACATTTCTCCTGCGCCCTCTGTATCGGAGGCGGTGATAATGGGTGTATGCACATAAACAAAACCTCTTTCCTGGAAAAAGGAGTGAAGGGCGAAAGCTACCTGAGAACGAATACGGAACACCGCCTGGAAGGTATTGGTTCTTGGACGAAGATGCGGAATAGTACGAAGATATTCTAAAGTATGTCTTTTCTTTTGTAAGGGATAGCTGGCTTCCGTATCTCCTTCCACTGTAATGGAACTGGCCTGCAACTCAAAGGGCTGCTTCGCCTCCGGTGTAGCCACCAGCTTTCCTTCCACAATTACCGCAGCACCGACACCAAGCTTGGCTGCCTGTGCAAAGTTCTCTAAGCTGTCATGGTAAACAACCTGCAACGGGGTAAAAAAGGTGCCGTCGGAAATCACCAAGAATCCGAAATTCTTGGAGTCTCTGTTGCTACGCACCCAACCGCTGACCATGACCTCTGTATCCAAATATTCTTCCTGTGATAGGAAAATGTCTCTTAATCCTGTAATTTCCATACTTCCCCCTTTATATAAACAATATTTTTCAGTATATAGGAGGGAGAAAAAATTTTCAAGGAAATACGACGGAAACTCCCGCTAAATTGAGGGCCTAACAATCAAATGATTTTTCTAAGCAATATAGGTCTGAAAATTTCTTTTTTTGATCTATAACATTCTTCGATAGGATAGGGAAGTTCATAAAAGTCTTTTCCCGAAGAAAAAATAACTTTTATACAAAAAATAGAATAGGCTTGAAGTTTTTATGGTAAATATTTCGTAAAATTCGGTTTTCAAGCCTTGAGGTTAGTGCTATAATACAAATACCAGAAGGAGAAGAAGATTAAGAATTCTCTTAATATTTGAATAGAAGTATTTGAATAGAGAGAAAGCTCTTTGTGGTTGCCAGTGCCATATGTTTTAGATGCAGAGAGGTGATGACGTGATTAAGAAAGAGATGATCGCCATGCTTTTAGCTGGCGGCCAAGGCTCACGCCTTGGGGTTCTTACAAAGAATGTTGCCAAACCGGCGGTTTCTTTTGGCGGAAAATATTCCATTATTGATTTCCCCTTAAGTAACTGTATTAATTCCGGCATAGACACAGTGGGAGTACTTACTCAGTATCAACCCTTACGCCTGAATGCACATATCGGCATCGGTATTCCTTGGGATTTGGATCGTAATAGGGGAGGCGTTACGGTATTGCAGCCCTATGAATCTCAGGAAGATACCGGCTTTTATTCGGGAACGGCCAATGCCATTTACCAAAATATCGCTTATATCGAGAATTATGATCCGGAGTATGTCTTGATTCTTTCAGGGGATCACATTTACAAGATGGATTATGAGGTTATGCTGGAGTATCACAAGGCGATGAAGGCCGACTTAACCATTGCCGCCATGCCGGTACCCATGGAGGAGGCAAGCCGTTTTGGAATTACCGTCACCGATGAAATCGGCAGGATTATAGATTTTCAGGAGAAACCGAAGGAACCCAAGAGTAATTTGGCTTCTATGGGAATTTATATCTTTAACTGGAAAGTGCTAAAGGATGCTTTGCTACGAACCCGGGATGTGCCGGATTTGGATTTTGGAAAGCATGTTATTCCTTATATTTTCCAGAACATAGGGAATGTTTTTGCCTATGAGTTCAACGGATATTGGAAGGATGTGGGAACCTTGTATTCCTACTGGCAATCCAATATGGAGCTGATTGCATTGATTCCCGAATTTAACTTGTACGAGGAATATTGGAAGATTTACACCCAGACCGATAATCCCGCTCCACAATTTATTTCAACCCATTCCCACGTAGAACGATCCGTTATTTCTGAAGGTTGTGAGATTCATGGAGAGATTTACAATTCTATTATCGGTGCCGGTGTAACAGTGGAACATGGGGCCGTCATTTCAAATAGTATTATTATGGCAAACACGGTGGTGGGAGAGAACACACATATCGACCAGGCTGTGGTTGCTGAAAATGTAGAGATTGGCAAAGATTGTGTGATTGGTACCGGAGAATACCAGGATTCTGTTTATGACAGCAGGGTGTATTGTTCAGACCTTGCTACGATAGGGGAGAATTCCCTTATACCCGATGGAGTTTCCATTGGCAGAAACACGGCGATTTATGGGAAGACGGATCTTTCGGACTACCCGGATAGATTCCTTCAAAGTGGAGGAACGATTATAAGGGAGGATGAAAGACTATGAGAGCAATAGGAATTATTTTAGCAGGCGGTAACAACAAAAGAATGAGAGAGCTTTCCAACAAGAGAGCGATTTCCGCAATGCCGGTTGCAGGAACTTTCCGTTCTATCGACTTCTCTCTTTCGAATATGTCCAATTCGCATATTCAGAAAGTAGCTGTGTTGACCCAGTATAACTCCAGGTCGTTGAACCAGCATCTGTCCTCTTCCAAGTGGTGGGACTTCGGAAGAAAACAAGGTGGATTATATGTTTTTACCCCGACTATTACTGCGGAGCATGGAGATTGGTTTAGGGGTACGGCAGATGCACTCTATCAAAACCTTGTTTTTTTGCAGTCATCTCATGAGCCTTATGTCATCATTGCCGCAGGAGATGGGGTATATAAGCTTGACTATAACAAGGTACTGGAATATCATATCGAAAAGAAAGCGGACATCACCGTTGTATGCAAGAACATGGATGCAGGGGATGATATATCCCGCTTTGGCTGTCTTAAGATGAATGAGGACAGCAGAATCGTGGATTTTGAAGAAAAGCCCGTATCAACTGATGCCAGTTGTATTTCTTGCGGAGTTTATATTATCCGCAGAAGACAGTTGATTGAGCTTTTGGAAAAAGCCCATGATGAGGATCGTTATGATTTCGTAAAGGATATTCTGATTCGCTACAAGAACATCAAGCGAATCTACGGTTATAGACTGAATACTTATTGGAGCAATATCGCTTCAGTGGAGTCCTTTTATCAGACAAATATGGACTTCCTAAAGAGAAATATTCGGGATTACTTCTTTAAGCAGGCCCCTGGTGTATACACAAAATTGGCCGACAACCCGCCTGCGAAGTACAATCCGGATTGCAATGTGCATAACTCCATAGTGGCCAGCGGATGTATCATCAACGGAACAGTGGAAAACTCTGTTTTGTGCCGTAAGGTCTATGTTGGAAACAACTGCATTATTCGCAATTCGATTATCCTGAATGATGTGTATATCGGAGATAACAGCGTCATTGAACATTGCATCGTGGAGAGCCGGGACACCATTCGCGCCAATACAACCTACATTGGAAC
>CAUTXF010000070.1:0-9396 GCA_963542215.1 uncultured Oribacterium sp.
GCATAAATCAAGATAGACTGCAAGTAAGCCTCTAAATCCAGCCATTCATCCACAGCATGACACTGGGCTAGATTTCCCGGTCCAAACTGTATCGTAGGGCAGTCGGCAATATTTCTCCATAAACGAGAATCACAACCTGCAGGAGACCCTACAACCTTAACATCCTTTCCTCTAGCTTCGGAATAAGCTCTTTTAAAGCTATCCACAAAGAAAGAATGCTCCTCCATCTCAAAACCGCCGCCAAATTGAGTAATCTGTACTTCCGGTAAATGCTCTTCCAACCAGGCATCCGATTTAGCCACTCTTTCCACTACTTCTTGGAATTCTTTTACCACCTGATTATGACTCATCTGATTGGGAAGATAATGTACACAAACCTCAAACATACAATCCTCTGCCACAGTTGAACCGGCAGTTCCTCCATGGATAAGACCCACATTTAAGTTTGGAGCCGGTAATAAAGGATGTTTGTAGTGCAAAAGCCACTCATGCTCCTTCTCATTTAAAGCCCGAATAACTTTAATCGCTTTTTCTATAGCGCTGACACCATTCTTCTTGGCACCGGAATGACATGCTTTCCCGGCAAATTTCACCCTGAAAAAGACAAAGCCCATATGCGCCAAAATTAGCTCATCACTGGTACCCTCACAGACCACAACACCATCCGCCCTCTGTCCACTCATAATCGCCTGCATGGAGCCGTTTCCGCCGCCTTCTTCATCACAGACTGAAGTGATTTTCACAGAACCGGAGAAGGGAATTCCTGCATCCTGCAGAAGCTGTACCGCCATGGTAGCAGCCATCAGCCCCCCCTTCATATCTGCTGTACCTCTTCCGTAGAGCTTTCCATCCCTTATCGTAGGACTAAAGGGAGGCGTGATCCATTCCTCCACTTCATCCGCAGGCATTACATCTATATGGCCGTTAAACATCAGTGTCTTACCGGGCTTTTCTCCGTTAAAATGAGCATAAACATTGTATCGGTCAGTCTGCTGATGACCCAGATTTCCCTCCTGATAAAGAGAGAAACATTTTTCAATGTCCTCTTCCTTCATAGGATCCAAAGTGACTTCCGATCCCATCTTCCTAAAGAGCTCCGCCATATAATCCTGTCCTTGTTTTTCCAGGCCACCATCAATTCCGTGCCCCAAATCATGAGTATCTATCGACACAAGCTCCGCTAGGCGATCTATGTATTTCTGTTTGTTTTTTTCCAAAACTTCTTTTAAAGCTTCCACTGTATTCCTCCCGGAAATACCCATTGCCGACTATCTTTTCCACATTATTCGTATAGTTTTAAGCCATCTTCCACAATGTTCCAAAACTTTTCCACATCAATATCAATACCTACATTGACATTTGGCTCCTTCTTCATATAGCCGAAATAGTCACAATTCGTTCTGCCGTAGGACTGGGAGCTGGAAGTATCAATTGTTACATTCATTGCCTTGGTCGTTAAAACTGTCGGGTCAATCAGGTAAGCAATGGTAATCGGATCATGTAAGGGGCCGCCTTCCCAACCGTAAACTTCTTTCTGTGTTTTACAGAAGAACGCCATCAAGTCTACAAATAACGCAGAAGCCTTGTTTCCTACTTTTCTCATACGCTCTACAATTTGAGGATAGCAAAGAGCCTTTCTGGTAACATCCAGTCCTACCATGGTGATAGGAAGCCCGGAGGAAATGCAAACATGAGCCGCTTCCGCATCCGCCAAGATATTAAACTCCGCAGCAGGAGTTACATTTCCATTGGCATAGGAACCACCCATGAAAACAATTTCCTGAATCTTATCTACAATCTTCGGCTCCATACGAAGAGCCATACCCAAATTGGTCATAGGGCCGGTAGTAACCATAGTGATTTTTTCCGTAGAATTCATCAAAGTCTTAATGATGTAGTTAACAGCATGATCTGCCTCAATTTCCCGATTTAATTCCTCAAAAACAGGACCATCTAAACCGGTTTCCCCGTGGATGTCTCCGGCAATCACCTTATCTCTCACCATAGGTTGACCGCAACCTGCATAAACCGGAATATTCAGATCTAAATGCTGTACTAGACGCAAAGCATTTCTCTGGGTATTTTCCAAAGTCTGGTTTCCCGCCACAACGGTAATACCCAGCAGTTCTAAATTAGGATTCTTTGCCGCAAGAATTACCGCCACCGCATCATCATGTCCCGGATCACAATCTAAAATAATTTTTCTTTTACTCATTCTTTTATCTTCCTTTCCCTTTTCTAAATCCTAACGCCTATTACAAAAATAGCTCTTAATTCGTAATTAATGCAGACTGCTTTTTCTTGGTAGCCTGAATCTTTACCGCCATAGAAAGCGCCAGTACCGCAATGGTCACAATATACGGCATCATTAAAATAAACTGAGCAGGAATACCATAGGCCTGTAATCTTGCTCCTACGGAATCTGAAAATCCGAAAAGTAAGCATCCCATCGCTGTCAGCACCGGATTTGCACCGCCAAAGTACATTGCCGCAACACCCATAAAACCACGGCTGTTGGTCATATTTTCCACGAACTGTGTACTATAACCCAAAGATAAATGTGCTCCTGCCAATCCACCAATTAAACCGGAAATCAGCATAGCTTGATACTTTACTGCATTCGCTTGAATTCCCGCAGTTTCAGCAGCCATAGGGAATTGTCCTACAGCACGAAGACGCAATCCCCATACCGTCTTATAGAAGATAAACTGCAAAAGAAGAATAAAAAGAATTACAAACCATTCCGTAAAGCGCCAGTCATTAAACAAACTGTTTAAGACCGGAACATTTTCCAAAAATGTCATATGCAATTTGGGAATAGGAACGATTGAGGGGTTGGAAAAGCTTCCGCTGGTATGGAAAAACACCTGAAGCATAAACTTGGTTAATGCAATAGCCAAAAGATTTATGCCCATACCGATGGCACAAATTTCAGAATTGTACTTAATATGACTGACAGCCATAATCATAGCAATGATAGCTCCACCAAACATCGCTGCCAGAATTCCCAGCACCCAGCTACCGGTAAAATAACTTACAGCCACCGCAGTAAAGGCTCCCACCAGCATAATTCCCTCAGTACCGATATTTAAAATATTGGCCTGCTGCGTAATGGCCGCACACAAGGCCGCATAAATAATCGGTGTGGATGCCCGGAAGGTTGCATAAATCAGTGATAGATTAAAAATCTTTCCTAAATTCTCTGACATTATTTATCCCCTCCTTTCTCTTTCTGATTCGAAGCTATCTCTGTTTTTAAATTCTTTTCCAGCTTTCTCCGCTTCTGCAAGCTAATGACAAAATCCATGGTTGCAATAATGATAAATACCGCTGAAATAGTATCTACAATGGATTTCGGTACACTGGTAGCCTGCTGCATAGCCATAGCCCCTGCCTTTAGTACCGCCAAGAAAAAAGCCACAAACGGAGTAAAGAGCATGTTGGACTTCACAATTAATGCTGCCAACATACCATTTGTTCCTAAATCCCTTGCAAAACCGTCCAGATAGTATCCATGCACACCAAGAACCTCTATGCATCCCGCAACTCCACCAAGGGCTGCAGAAAGTAGCATGGCTCCAATAAACACCTTTTTAGAATCAATACCGGCATAATCCGCATGAGCAGGGTTGGTTCCCACCGTTCTAATCTTATAGCCCCACTTTGTCTTATAAGTCATCCAAATAACTACCAGCACCACAAGAATGGCAATGAAAATCCCCATATTTGCTGAAGAAGGCTTCATAATTTTCGGAATCGTTACCAGCACAGGCTTGGACTGAGGAGTAGCAACTCCTGCACTCATGGGCCCGCTAACCAGATAAGAACCGATATACAGTGCCACCGTATTCATCAAAATCGTTACGCAGACTTCCGATACATTAAAATAAGCCTTTAAAATCGCCGGAATCAATCCCCATAGCATGGCTACCACAATGGCTCCGGTAAAACAGGCAAAATACAAAAGAGGTACAGATAAAAATCCCCAATTGATACCGATATAAGCAGCAGTAATGCCTCCTAAAATTACTTCTCCCTCTACCCCGACATTAAACGCACCGGCCTTAGCTGCCACTGCAAAAGCCGTTGCCGTCAGCAGTAAAGGAGTAAATCCTGCAATGACATTTCCTCTTCCCAGTTTTGTTCCCAAAGCGCCCTTTAACAATGCCAGATAAGCATCAATAGGATTTTCCCCAATGGCCAGAATAAAAATAGCTCCCACCAAAATCGCCAGGAAAAAGGTAAACAATACTTTCAAAAAGCTATTTAAAGACTTATTCATGCTTCTCTCCTCCTTCCTCCAACTTTGTTTCCACTGTTCCCCCCATCATCAGGAGTCCCAGGTTGTTTTCATTTGCTTCCCCTGCACTAAGCTCTCCGGTGATCGTTCCTTCGTGAATAACAATGATGCGATCGGAAAGGGATGTAATTTCTTCCAACTCCGTAGAAACCAGCAATACTCCTGCACCGTTCTTCTTCGCTTCCTCCAGGGTCTTTTGAATAGACTCAATGGCACCGATATCCACTCCTCTAGTAGGTTGAGCCGCCACCAGTAGCTTCTTATTCATGGAAACTTCTCTTGCCACTACCACCTTCTGCGCATTTCCTCCTGAAAGAGAGGACGTTGGTAGCTTATAGTCCGTAGGACGAATGTCAAAGCGCTTCACCATTTCTTCAGAATACCTATCCATGGCAGCTGTATTCATTACTACACCTTTACTGAAAGGTGCTTTGTCCACTTCTACCGCAACTAAATTCTCTTCAATACTCATAGTTCTATTTAATCCACGAGTATTTCTATCCTCCGGAATATGAGCCAATCCCACCTCTCGTACTTTTTTCGGAGAAAGGTTGGTAATTTCCTTTCCGTCCAGGAAGATATGTCCCTTCTCCACAGGACGCAAACCGGTGATTGCCTCGATTAGCTCTGATTGTCCGTTTCCGTCTATGCCGGCAACACCCACAATTTCTCCCTCATTCACATGTAAAGACAGGCCTCGAATTTTGGAGCTTTCCTTTTGACTGGGAATCCAAACATCTTGTACATCCAAAATTCTCTTTCCTGCTTTTTCATATGTCTTATCAATATGCAGGAACACCTCTCGGCCAATCATTTTCTTGGTTAAATCCAGTGGCGAAGTTTCTTCTTTAGACACAATTCCCATATGCAACCCCTGTCGCATGACAGAAATTCGATCCGAAATTTCCATAACCTCATTTAACTTATGGGAAATAAACACCAAAGATTTTTGCTCTTTCTTCAAATTATTTAAAATTTCAAAAAGCTTCCTGGTTTCTTGAGGAGTTAAAACAGCAGTAGGCTCATCCAAGATGATAATATCCGCCCCTCTCATCAGGGTTTTGATGATTTCTACACGCTGTGCTTCTCCTACGGAAATCTGGCTAACTTTTTTATCCAGCTGAATTTCCATGTTGTATTGGTCAATAAAGTGTTGAATCTCTTTTCTCGCCTTATCAAAGTCAATCTGCAGTCCCTTTTTAGGCTCAAAACCTAAAATAACATTTTCCAACACAGTCAAATCATTGACGAGCATAAATTCCTGATGAACCATTCCAATCCCATGCTGAATGGCCAACTTGGGATCTAACTTGCCCATGGACTGTCCTTTAACAATAATCTCACCGGAATCTATGGGGTACATACCGTAAAGCAGTTTCATCATAGTGGATTTTCCTGCTCCGTTTTCTCCGATTAATGAATGAATTTCCCCCTTAATCAGGTTGAATTGTCCATCTTTTACGGCACGTACTTCTCCAAAGGATTTTACGATGTTTTTCATTTCTACAACAAATTCACTCATTACTCTCCCTCATTTAACTGATAAAGAAAGGGCATGGGAGCCCTGAAGAGTCCCATGCCCGACACAAAGTTTCAGGCTTTATGCTTTCGGACCGAAACCTTCATAATTTTTTACTACAATCTCACCGGAGATAATCTTCTTAGACAGTTCTTCGCACTTATCTACGATATCCTGTGGGAACTTATCTCCCAAAGACTTCTTGATTTCTGCGAAATCAGTCAAGCTTACACCGCCCTCTGCCAAAGACAGATACTGGGTGGAACCGCCCTTAAATGTTCCCTCAACAACAGATTGAATAACAAGATAACATGCATTATCCACTCTCTTTACCATGGAAGTCACCACATGTCCGGGCTGGTCTGCATCTTGATTTAAATCTACGCCAATAGCATATTTATCAGCTTCCTTAGCAGCCTCTAAGATTCCTGTTCCAGTTCCGGAAGCCACGTTCATAACAATGTCAGCCCCCTGCTCATACTGTGCAAGAGTTAATTCTTTTCCCTTTAATGGGTCTGTCCAAGAACCTGCAAAAGCCTGTAAAATAGTAACCTCCGGATCGATGTACTTTGCCCCCTGTTCATATCCTATATAGAAATCATGGAGTACAGGAATATCCATTCCTCCAACCCATCCGATTACATGAGCATCATTTACATTAGGAATATCAGTCTTTTGTGTAAACATAGCTGCTGCAGCTCCGGCAAGGAAGGATCCCTGGTTCTGCGCAAAGCTGATGGATTCTACGTTATCAAGATCAACAGTTGTATCAATTACCGCAAACTTAACATCCGGATAGTTAGGAGCATGCTCAGTAATATAATCAGCGATATTGGAAGACGCACCGATAATCAGATCATAACCTTCTTCACAGGCAGCTACTAAATTCGATTCCCACTCCTGTGCTGTAGTTCCTTCAAGAGACTTTAATTCAATGCCGAAATCCTCAACTGCTTTTTTTGCCCCTGCATTGCAAGAGTCATTATAAGACTTATCTCCTAAGTTACCCGTATAAACAATGCAAACACGAATCCCCTTTTTCTCTTTGGACTCAGACTTATCAGAAGACTTTTCCGCCTTAGAATCAGCCTGTGCAGCCTCGGTCTTGTTCGCATTGGATTCTGCCACCTCATTTGCAGACTTTCCGCACCCCAGCAATAAGGAACAGCTTAACAAGCTTGCCAGAATCACACTCAGACATTTTTTCATTCTCTTTTTTCCTCCTTCATAAAATATATGTTTTATAACCGCCTAGATTATTTGTATAGGAAACTGTTTTCCTATACTCATTTTCTTATTCATAAGATATATCACTTTGCAGAATTATGTCAATATCAATATATAGTAGTTGATTATTTTATCTCATTTTGACTAAATTTGTTTTTATTATTATGCAATATGTTCATTTTTTGCATTTGTTGTTTTTATTATCAAAAGGCTTTATCTCTTTTTCTCCTAGTTCTCTTTAATTTTTTTATCTGTTTCTTACAATTAGCCACTATTTCCATTATCTTTTACTCCATCTCCAGTTGAATTCCAATGTTCTAAATCTCTGCAATTTGTTATATGATAATCGTATATTTGAATGTAGGAGAAAAAGTATGACCATAAAAGAATTTGCTCAATTAGCCGGCGTGTCTGTATCTACCGTTTCCAAGATTTTGAATCATAAAGACGCAAATATAAGCCCCCAAACAAGAGAGCATGTCCTTTCCCTTGCAAAAATTCATAATTATAAACCCTACTCTTTTGTGAGAACACAATATCCCGAAAAAACCAGCATTTTCGGAGTCATCTTTCGAGACTGCATTCCTGATGACCGACTCCTGAAAGGATTAATGAATATTGCTCGCTCCTACGGTTATGGTATAACAGTACTGGAAAGCCATTTAAACAAGTCGCAAGAATTGAAAAACCTGTCCTTGCTTGCTTCAAGTAATGTTGACGGCATTCTGTTTAACCCTATCAGTTCCAAGCCGTCTTCCGAAGTCCATGCACAACTAAAACAGAGCAAAAAACCTTACTTTCTTTTCAGTACAGAAGAAGATATTCCCGGTTCAGACTTTCTTCCCACTATTTCTTATAAAAGCATGGCAGAATTTTTAACCCAAAAACTCATCCAAGCAGGACATTCCAAAATTGCCCTTGTGGTAGAAAAAGACTGTACTATACGCAATGAATTTATTGAAGGTTTTAAAAGCTGCCTGTATCAAAATACTATTCCTTTTACGGAACAATTCATTTTCAGTAAAGATGACGAAAAATTTTATCGCCATATTTCCTGCGGAAGTATTAGTGCCGTACTAACCCTGCACTTCCAAAGCGGCTTTCAAATCTATCAAAGATTACTAAGCCGTCATTTGCATATTCCCAATGACTTTTCCTTACTTACCTTATGCAAACATCAAAGCAATATTCATAACTTCTCCGAAATTTCAGCCCTACTAATCCCCTTTGAAGAATTTGGAGAATACCTTGGCTCCTGCCTGATTAAGCACCTTGAGCATTTCGAAAATACAGAACAGGAGCGAAAGCATTTTCAGCCGGAGTATCATTTAAACCACACTAAATCTATTTCCGCCCCTGCTATGACTCAAAGAAAAAAAGTTCTTGTGTTGGGCAGTGTAAATATTGATTCCTACCTATTTTTTCGAGAGCTTCCCAGCCCGGGAATGGCAGCCAAGACCAGTCATTCTTCCAACTATTTAGGAGGAAAAGGGATGAACCAAGCCATTGGAGTGAGCAAATTGGGGCATCACGCCAGCATTATAGGGCTTGTTGGAGATGATTTGGAAGCAGATACCATTTACGAAAGCGCAAAGCAAGCAGGTGTCAATACTGCTTATTTGAAGCGTATCCACGGAGAATCAACCGGCAAGGGATATATTTTCCTAAA
Organism: uncultured Oribacterium sp.; assembly: GCA_963542215.1. Lineage (GTDB taxonomy): Bacteria > Bacillota > Clostridia > Lachnospirales > Lachnospiraceae > Oribacterium. The sequence goes on from CAUTXF010000070.1 coordinate 8,716, forward strand.
TAACAACGGAGATTCTATCATCTCCATCCTTTCCGGTGCCAATGAATTTGTCAGTAAGAAAAATGTTGAAGAGGCACTTTCCGCATTCAAAGACAGTCATCTATGTCTTCTAAATACCGAAGTTCCTCAGGATACGATTTTGACAGCTTGCCGTTTAGCAAAAAGCTACAAGCTCCCTGTCCTATTGAAGCCTTCCTCCATAAGGCAAATAGACTCGGAAATCCTTGCCTTAACAGATATCTTCCTCCCCAATTTAGAGGAGGCACAGATTCTTTTATCTACGGAAGAATCTCAGCTTTCCAAAAAACTACAGAAGATGCAGGCAAAAGAAGCTTGCGACAAATCCCTCTTAGAACAGTGTGCCGATTACTTTCTAAAAAAAGGGACAAATATGGTGATTATAACACTGGGAAAACAAGGACTTTTCGCAAAAGGAAAAGGAATATTAGGACTGTATCCCGCCAAAGAAGTTAAAGCAATCGATACCACAGGAGCAGCCGATGCCTTTATCAGTGCCCTGGCTTCTTATCTTCTTCTAGACTATCCTATGGATCAAGCTATCCGTATTGCAACTTACGCAGCAGCACTAAGTGTCACAAGAGAAGGAGCCGCTCCCTCCCTAGTGGATAAGAATAGTTTGGAAGCTTATATCGCAACGGAAGAGCCGGAGATTTTAAAATA
>CAUTXF010000071.1:0-9210 GCA_963542215.1 uncultured Oribacterium sp.
CAGGCTTTTCAAGGCCTGAGGAGATTTTGGAACTATTTAACTGTCAAACTACCGGACTATGAAACGGAGGTAGGCGTTCTACCCTTGGAGTTTGATACGGCAGAGGTGGATTTTCGGAATTCCGACTTTTCTCGGGGAATAGGAGAAATTCGTCTCTATTACACACTCTTTCAGTTTGGGCAAAAGGTGGCGGAGACAGAACTCTCCATTGCAATTTTCCCCCTTTCAGAGTAAAATATAAGAGTTTCTTTGCACAAAAAGCATATAAGTTTTATAGACTGGAAATGAGGTGTTCATGGTACTGGCAATTGCTCTACATAGTATTGCTTCTATTTTGTTGGCGATTTTGATTTTACTTTTTATCGTATTGGTTGCTTTGTATTTTATGGGCAGACGCTTGCAGGAGAGGCAGGCGGCACAACAACCTATGATTGAAGCCAATACCATGGAAGTTTCCATGTTGATTATTGATAAGAAGAAGCTGAGTGTAAAGGCGGCTGTGGCGGCAGGATTGCCGGAGCAGGTGGAGAAGGAACTGCCCTTCTATCTCCGTTTCTCAAAGCTTCCCATTGTCAAGGCAAAGGTGGGACCCAAGGTTTTAGCCCTTATGGCGGATCCCAATGTATATGAAGTACTTCCTGTAAAGAAGGAAGTAAAGTGTGCAGTATCCGGAATCTATATTCGCTCTATCAAGTCTGTACGAGGCGGAGTAGTACCTGAGGCACCAAAGAAAAAAGGATTTTTCGCCAACTTAAGAAAGAAAGCGGAAGACGCAGTGAAGAAGCAGGAAGCAAAGAAGTAAGATTGAACGATATTTGAAGCGAAAACCAAGCAGAAAGAATACCACTCATAGGTTTTTTGAGAAAGAATTCATTTTGTGTTTTTCCGGAGGAGAGTAATTACCGACAGAAAAAAGATATAGAGCAGATGGTTTTCTATGCAATAGGTCCGGAATAGGGGCAATCTGAGCCCGCCGGTACTTGCTGACAGCGAGGAAACGAAGCTGGAAGCCTAGTACCGCTGCGAGGCGAGGTTAGCGGGAGCGTGCCCTCTTTCCGGACCTATTGCATGGAAAAACAAAGTAGAAAATAAAATCCAGGTTTTATGAAAGAAGATAAATACTCTAGCTTTCTTTCATAAAACCTTTTCTATTTTCTTTCTAAATTCCAACGCCTTTTTCTCAAATCTCCTTGACAGAAAAAGGAATACAATGGTAGTATGAAGTTTGCTTATTTGGCGGTAGGGGGATAACTCTGCCTATTTTTCGTCCAAAGGAAGAAAAATGCCAAAGAAAAGTGAACGTATCGTCAACTAATCCATAAATTAAAGGAGTTTCCCGAGTTGTTTTAAGCAGATTATAATACTAAAGGCAAGTTGGGACAAGTTTTATTGTGGATTCTTAGCAATGAGATGAGATATATCTCGGATATTAGGGGTGAACGGTCGATGAAAAAAAGCAAAATGCATCCGGTGCAAACCGGAAAGAATCTCAGAATGACTTTCTCTAAGAGCAAGGAAGTTCTGGAAATGCCTAACCTCATTGAAATCCAAAAGGATTCCTATGAGTGGTTTTTGCATGAAGGTTTAAGGGAGGCCTTTGATGATATTTCTCCCATTCAGGACTTTGCCGGTCATCTTAGCTTGGAGTTTGTGAATTTCAAACTGGCTAAGGAAGAGGCAAAGTATTCTATAGAAGAATGTAAGGAAAGAGATGCAACCTATGCAGCTCCCCTTAAGGTTAAAGTTCGCCTCTTTAATAAGGATAAGGAAGAAATCAATGAACATGAAATCTTCATGGGTGACCTTCCTTTAATGACAGAGAACGGCTCCTTCGTCATCAACGGTGCGGAAAGAGTTATTGTTTCTCAGTTGGTGCGTTCGCCGGGAATTTATTATGGGGTAGACCATGATAAGGTAGGTAAGGAGCTTTACAGCAGTACCGTAATTCCAAATCGTGGTGCCTGGATTGAGTACGAAACAGACTCCAATGACGTATTCTTCGTTCGTGTAGACAGAACCAGAAAGGTACCGGTTACTGTCTTTATTCGTGCGCTTGGCGTAGGTTCCAACAAGGATATTCTTGATTTATTCGGAGAAGATCCAAAGCTCTTAGCTTCTATCGACAAAGATCCTTCTGAAAATTACCAGGAAGGTCTCTTAGAGTTATACAAAAAAATCCGACCGGGAGAACCGCTTTCCGTGGACTCCGCCCAATCCCTATTGAATTCCATGTTTTTTGACCCAAGACGCTATGATTTAGCCAAGGTGGGACGATACAAGTTCAACAAGAAATTACATTTTAAGAATAGAATCAAGGGGCATGTATTGGCTGAGGCTGTTTATGCACCGGAGACCGGAGAGCAGCTGGCTGAGGCAGGTGCAACCGTTAGCCAGGAATTGGCGGAACAGATTCAGAACGCCGCTGTTCCCTTTGTTTGGATTGACGGTCCTACAAGAACCGAGAAGGTGCTTTCTTCCATGCAGGTAGATATTAAGGAGTGGATTCCCGATTCTATCAATCCTGAGGAGTGCGGTATCAACGAGTTGGTATTCTATCCTGCCTTAAAAGAACTTTTAGCTTCCATGGAAGGACAGGGAGAGGATGAGCTGAGAGATGCGATTCGTAAGAATATTCACAGCCTGATTCCAAAGCACATCACTAAGGAAGATATTTTTGCGTCCATTAACTATTTACTGAACCTGGATGAAGAAATCGGTACAGTGGATGATATTGACCACCTTGGAAATCGTCGTATCCGTGCCGTTGGAGAGCTTTTACAGAATCAGTACCGTATCGGACTGTCCCGTATGGAAAGAGTAGTAAGAGAGAGAATGTCCACCCAGGATATTGATGAAATTACTCCTCAATCCTTAATCAACATTAAGCCGGTAACGGCAGCGGTAAAGGAATTCTTCGGTTCTTCCCAGCTGTCTCAGTTCATGGACCAGAATAACCCGCTTTCCGAGCTTACCCATAAGAGAAGACTTTCCGCATTGGGACCCGGCGGTCTTTCCAGAGACCGTGCAGGTTTCGAGGTGCGAGACGTACACTATACCCACTACGGAAGAATGTGTCCTATCGAGACTCCTGAAGGACCGAACATCGGTTTGATTAACTCCTTGGCTTCCTATGCAAGAATCAATGAGTACGGTTTTATCGAGGCACCTTACTTAGTGGTAGACAAGACCGATCCGGCCAATCCGGTGGTTACCAATCAGGCGGTATATCTTGCCGCAGACGAGGAAGACCAGTTCGTGGTTGCTCAGGCGAATGAGCCTCTGGATGAGGAAGGACATTTTAAGCATGATAACGTTTCCGGTAGATATCGGGATCAGACTTCTGCTTTTCCCAAGACCAGTATTGATTTAATGGACGTATCCCCAAAGATGGTATTCTCGGTAGCGACTTCCATGATTCCTTTCCTGCAAAACGATGACGCGAACCGTGCCCTGATGGGATCCAACATGCAGCGTCAGGCAGTACCACTTTTGATTACCGAATCTGCAGTGGTGGATACCGGTATGTCCAGCAAGGCGGCGGTAGACTCCGGAGCCTGCGTAGTGGCGAAGAACAGTGGAGAGGTTACTCTTTCTTCCTCTGCAAGAATCTTGATTAAGAGAGATAAGGACGGAGGAATTGACGAGTATAAGCTGATGAAGTTTATGCGTAGTAACCCCAGTAACTGTTATAACCAAAAGCCCATTGTCAATACCCATGACAGGGTAGAGGCAGGGGATGTTATTGCAGACGGTCCTTCTACAAAGGACGGCGAGATTGCCTTAGGAAAGAACCCCTTAATCGGATTTATGACTTGGGAAGGTTACAACTACGAGGACGCGGTTTTACTTTCCGAGCGTTTGGTACAAAACGATGTTTACACCTCCGTTCATATTGAAGAGTATGAGTGTGAGGCCAGAGATACAAAGTTAGGACCTGAAGAAATTACCTCCGACGTTCCCGGTGTAGGTGATGATGCCTTAAAGAATCTGGACGAAAGAGGAATTATCCGTATCGGTGCGGAGGTTCGTGCCGGAGATATTCTTGTAGGTCGTGTAACGCCAAAGGGAGAGACAGAGCTTACCGCCGAGGAGCGTTTGCTTCGTGCCATCTTCGGTGAGAAGGCAAGAGAAGTAAGAGATACCTCCTTAAAGGTACCTCACGGTGCTTACGGAACCGTTATTAACACCATGGTTTATACCAGAGAGAATTCCGACGAGTTGGCTCCGGGAGTTTCCCAGTCCGTTCGTATCTATATCGCCCAGAAGAGAAAAATCGGTGTGGGAGATAAGATGGCGGGACGTCACGGAAACAAGGGTGTCGTTTCCCGCGTGCTTCCTGTAGAGGATATGCCATACCTGCCAAACGGTCGTCCCTTGGATATCGTATTGAATCCTTTGGGTGTGCCTTCCCGTATGAATATCGGACAGGTCTTGGAGTTACATCTTTCCTTAGCGGCAAAGGCCCTGGGCATTGATGTTTCTACTCCCATCTTTGACGGTGCAACCGAGGTGGATATTCAGCAGACCCTTTTACTGGCAAATGATTATGTAAATCTTTCTTGGGAAGAATTTTCCGAGAAGCATAAGGAAGAATTGGATCCGGAAGTATATGCTTACTTGGGCGAGCATCTTGACCACCGTAAGGAATGGCAGGGTGTGCCTATCGGCATTGACGGAAAGGTACAGCTGAGAGACGGAAGAACCGGAGAGAAATTTGACAGTCCTACTTCCATCGGCTTCATGCATTATTTGAAACTTCACCACCTGGTAGACGATAAGATTCATGCCCGTTCTACCGGTCCGTACTCCATGGTTACCCAGCAGCCTCTGGGAGGTAAAGCCCAGTTCGGTGGACAGCGTTTCGGAGAGATGGAGGTTTGGGCTCTGGAGGCCTACGGTGCAGCGTATACCCTGCAGGAGATTCTGACCATGAAGTCCGACGATGTGGCAGGTCGTGTAAAGACCTACGAAGCAATCATCAAGGGACAAAACATTCCGGCGCCGGGAGTACCCGAGTCCTTTAAGGTTCTTTTAAAGGAAATGCAGGCTTTGTGTCTGGACATGAGAGTGCTGGATGAGAATCAGCAGGTGGTAGAGATTACAGAAGATCTTTACGATGCAAATCAGGATATGCACAGACTCTTATCCGGCGGTGACTATCGTCAGGATAAGCAGGAAAACTTCGGAGCCTACGGCTATACCAAGCAGGAATTCCAGGATGGAGAGCTGGTGGATGCCGAGGAAAATGAAGAGAGCGCAGAAGAGGATGACTCTATAGAAGAGCTGGATCAGGATGATTTTTATTCCTTAGCTTCCGACTTCGGTGATGATGGTGATAACGAGTAGAGGAGGAAAAATGGCAAACTTTCAAAGTGGAAATGAGCCGGTACAATTTGATTCCATAAAAATTGGTTTGGCTTCCCCGGAAAAAATTCTGGACTGGTCCTATGGAGAAGTAAAGAAGCCGGAAACCATTAACTATAGAACCCTGAAGCCGGAGAAGGACGGATTATTCTGCGAAAGAATTTTCGGACCGGTAAAGGATTGGGAATGTCACTGTGGAAAATATAAGAAGATTCGCTACAAGGGTGTGATTTGTGATCGTTGTGGTGTAGAGGTTACCAAGTCTTCTGTACGTAGAGAGCGGATGGGGCATATCGCCCTAGCGGCTCCCGTATCCCACATTTGGTACTTCAAGGGAATTCCTTCCCGTATGGGACTTATTTTGGATATCAGCCCCAGAATTCTGGAAAGAGTTCTGTATTTTGCCTCCTACGTGGTTCTGGATCCCATGGAAACGGGATTAAGCTATAAGGATGTGCTTTCCGAGAAGGAATACAGAGATGCCGTAGAGCAGTACGGTTACGGTAACTTCAGAGTAGGAATGGGTGCGGAAGCGGTATATGAGCTGCTTTCTAACATTGATCTGGAGAAGGAGTATACGGACCTTCGTGGAGAGCTGGACAGCTCCTCCGGACAGAAGAGAGCCCGTATTGTAAAGCGTTTGGAAGTGGTGGAAGCCTTCCGTTCCTCCGGAAATAAGCCGGAGTGGATGATTCTATCCAACCTTCCCGTAATTCCTCCCGATTTACGCCCTATGGTACAGCTGGATGGCGGACGTTTTGCTACCTCCGACTTAAATGACCTGTATCGTAGAATTATCAATAGAAATAACCGTCTGGCAAGACTCTTGGAGCTTGGAGCACCGGAAATTATCGTGCGAAACGAGAAGAGAATGTTACAGGAGGCGGTGGATGCCCTTATCGACAACGGTAGAAGAGGACGTCCTGTAACCGGTCCCGGAAACCGTGCTTTAAAGTCCCTTTCCGATATGTTAAAGGGTAAGCAGGGACGTTTCCGTCAGAACCTTTTAGGAAAGCGTGTGGATTACTCCGGACGTTCCGTAATCGTAGTAGGACCGGAATTAAAGATTTATCAGTGCGGTGTGCCTAAGGAGATGGCTATCGAGCTCTTTAAGCCCTTCGTTATGAAGGAGCTGGTAAAGAGCAACAAGTCTCATAACATTAAGAATGCCAAGAAGATGGTGGAAAGACTGGATCCATTGGTTTGGGATATCTTGGAGGATGTTATTAAAGAGCACCCGGTTATGTTAAACCGTGCCCCTACCTTGCACCGTTTGGGAATTCAGGCCTTCGAGCCGATTCTGGTAGAAGGTAAGGCGATTAAGCTTCACCCTCTGGTATGTGCGGCCTTCAATGCGGACTTCGATGGAGACCAGATGGCGATCCACCTTCCTTTAACACAGGAAGCACAGGCAGAGTGTCGTTTTATGTTGCTTTCCCCCAACAACCTCTTGAAGCCCTCTGACGGTGGTGTGGTTGCAGTACCTTCTCAGGATATGGTACTGGGTGTGTATTATTTAACCCAGGAAAGAGAAGGAGACAAGGGAGAGGGAATGCTCTTCAAGTCTATCAATGAAGCTATTTTGGCTTATGAGAACCACTATGTAACCCTTCATGCGAAGATCCGTTGTAAGGTGAAGAAGGAATTCTTACAGGAAGACGGTAGCAAGAAGGAAGAAGAAGGTATTATTGAGACCACTGTAGGAAGACTTCTCTTCAATGAGATTATTCCGCAGGATTTAGGATTTATTGACCGTTCTTTACCGGAGAATCGTTTCCTTCCGGAAATCAATTTCCTGGTAAAGAAGAAGAATTTAAAGCAGATTCTGGAAAAGGTAATGGATGTGCATGGGGCTATGCAGACCGCTTTAACCTTGGATGATATTAAGTCCATCGGTTATAAGTTCTCTACAAGAGCGGCAATGACCGTATCCATCCACGATATGACCGTTCCGGAGACCAAGGAAACTCTCTTGGAAGAGGCACAGAAGACTGTGGATAGAATTGCCAAGAACTTCCGCAGAGGTTTGATTACTGAAGAAGAGCGTTACAAGGAAGTTATCGAGACCTGGAAGAACACCGATGAACAGCTTACTCATGACCTCTTAACAGGACTGGATAACTACAACAACATCTTTATGATGGCTGACTCCGGAGCCCGTGGATCCGATAAGCAGATTAAGCAGCTTGCCGGAATGCGTGGACTCATGGCGGATACAACCGGTAAGACTATCGAACTTCCTATTAAATCCAACTTCCGTGAAGGTCTGGATGTATTGGAGTACTTTATCTCCGCTCACGGAGCACGTAAGGGACTTTCCGATACCGCTCTTCGTACAGCGGACTCCGGATACTTAACAAGACGTTTGGTAGACGTATCTCAGGATTTGATTATCCGTGATCTGGATTGCTCCGAGGGAAGAGAGACCATTCCTTCCTTGGAAATTACAGAGCTTTCCGATGGACAGGAAAAGATTGAGTCCTTGCAGGAGAGAATTACCGGCCGTTATGTGGCGGAGGATATCATTGATCCGGAAACCGGAAATATGGTCATTAAGGCGAACCACATGGTAACCCCGAAGAGAGCGCCACAGGTTATGGATGCTTTAAACAAGATGGGCAGAAAGTCCATTCGTATTCGTACCGTTCTGACCTGCCGTTCCAAGTCCGGTATCTGTGCAAAGTGTTACGGAGCAAACTTGGCAACAGGAAAACCGGTTGAGGTGGGAGAGGCAGTAGGAACCATCGCTGCACAGTCCATCGGAGAACCGGGAACACAGCTGACCATGAGAACCTTCCATACCGGAGGTGTGGCAGGTGGAGATATCACACAAGGTCTTCCCCGTGTAGAGGAGTTGTTCGAGGCCAGAAAGCCTAAGGGACTTGCCATTCTTACGGAGATACCCGGTGTTGTGGAAATTCGTGACACCAAGAAGAAGAGAGAGGTTATTGTAACTGATAATGAAAAAGCACAGTCCAAGACCTACTTAATTCCTTATGGATCCCGTTTAAAGGTTGTTGATGGACAGGTTCTGGAAGCCGGAGACGTATTAACCGAAGGATCCATCAATCCTCATGATCTTCTGAAGATTAAGGGCGTTAAAGCTGTACAGGAATACATGATTTCCGAAGTGCAGAGAGTATACCGTTTACAGGGTGTAGAAATCAACGATAAGCATATCGAGATGATTGTGCACCAGATGATGAAGAAAGAGCGTGTCAATGAAGCAGGAGATTCCCGCTTTATCCCGGGAACCACTGTAGATCGCTTAGACTTCGAAGATGAAAATGAGAGACTCATTGCAGAAGGAAAGGTACCTGCAGAAGGAAAGAGAACCATGTTGGGAATTACCAAGGCTTCCTTGGCTACCGATTCCTTCATGTCTGCAGCATCCTTCCAGGAGACCACCAAGGTTCTTACGGAAGCGGCTATCAACGGTAAGATTGACCACCTCATCGGTTTGAAGGAAAACGTTATTATCGGTAAGCTGATTCCGGCAGGTACAGGAATGCGTCGATATAGAAACGTTAAACTTTCTACAGATAAGGAAGAAGTGGTAGATACTTCCGACGTGCTTAGCAACGAGGTAAATGAACCTTTAAGCACAGAAGAGATTTTTGATGCGGATCCCAAGGGATTATCAGGATTATCCGCAGCCTTAAGAGCAATCAAAGAAGGCGAAAACGAATTATAAACTAAGCTTTAAAAGAGGCTATATAAAATCAAAATAGTTTTTTTTACGCAATATAGGTCTGAAGCCGGGGCACGCTCCCGCTAGCTTCGCCACGAAGCGGATACTAAGCGAAAAACTGCGTTTCTCTTGTTTTTCGCAAGTACCGTCGGGCT
>CAUTXF010000072.1:0-9197 GCA_963542215.1 uncultured Oribacterium sp.
ATGAAATCTTTGTACTGATGAAATCTTTGTACTGATGAAATCTTTGTACTGATGAGCTCTATGCTTTCTTGATAGACAGACTTACTCCGTCTCCAAGAGGTAAAATGGAGGTCTCCAGACTTTCCTCCCTTTGCAGAAGTCTCAGGAACTCCCGCATCCGCTTGTGAATCGTTCTCTGTCTTCTCTCCAAATAAAAACGGCTCTCCAACAATAATTCTCCCTGGAGGATATTGTCACAAAAGAGTATACCACCGGGAGACAAGAGTTTCAAAATAGAAGGAAGCCAAAGAGGATATTGAGCCTTGGCAGCATCCAAAAATACAAAGGAAAACTGCTCTTTCTTTTCCAGAAGCTCCTCCAAAATCCTGCTTCCGTCCCCTTCCAGTAAGGTGATTTTATCCTGATAAGGACTTGCCCCGAAGTTCTGTTTCGCCTTTTCGATTCTGGGCGGAAAATTCTCCACCGTTACAATCTCCCCTTCTCCCCCTAAGACATCCATCATCATCAGGGCGGAATAGCCTACAGCAGTCCCCAATTCCAAAATTTTAGGCTTTTTTTTCGTTTTCAAACAAACACGAAGAAGCGCTGCGGTTTCCTCCCGTAAAATAGGGACGGCCTCCGATAGCGCTTCCTTGCGAATCTCCTCCATGAAAGCAGTTCTTTCCGGGAGGAAGGATTGTATAAATTGGCTGATTCTGTCTTTTTTATCCAAAGTACTTCCTATTCATTTTCATTTCCGCCACCGATTTCCTGATCCTCTCGGCTTTCCTCGGTGCTCTGGTCTTCCGTCTCAGTAACTAAGTTCTTATCGCTTAATTCCTGATTCTTCTTTCCCTCCTCTGTAATACTGTCCAGCATTTCCACCTGGGTCATGGCTGTACTCAGAGTGTATTTTCCCGGAAGCAACTTACTGTGGTAAAGCTTGGCTTTCAGGGCAAAGGCCTGGGCGTTTTGAATAAGTCCCAAAGACTTGGCGTTTTCTCCCACTTCCTTCCAGGACTCCCCCTCCTGAATATCCAAGGTGATTTCCCTTCCCGGTGAGGCTTCCATGGCATGGTCGTACATAAGACCATGGCCATAACGATAGGCAACTTGTACCCCCTGCAAAATCAAAAACAAAAGAAATACGAGAAAAAGAAAGCGTACAGATACACTCATCAAGATTTGGGTAAATGCCCTTAAGAAGCTTCTTTTCTCCATTTTCCGTTTATACCTCCATAATTACCGGTAAAATCACAGGATTTCTCTTAATCTTCTTCCAAAGGAAGTCGGACAGTCCGTCTTTAATCTGGGTCTTAATCTTACCCCAGTCGCTGACATGGGTGCAAAGACAGTCATCCACCACATCCTGCACCGCCACTCTGGCTTCTTCCATTAAATCCTCAGACTCCCTCACGTAGACGAATCCTCGTGAAATCAAGTCCGGTCCTGCCATCAGATGTCCTGAATATTTTTCCAGGGTAAGAACCACCACAATGATTCCGTTCTGTGCCAGGTTCTGACGGTCTCTCAGCACAATATTTCCTACATCTCCGATGCCCAGTCCGTCCACATAAACACCGCCGGCCTGCACCTTTTCTTTGATGCTGTAGCTGACTTCTTCTCCATTCGCCGTGAACTCCAGAACATCACCGTTGTCCAGCATCAGGCACTTATCCTTATCTACACCGACAGATTCCGCCAGCGTTGCTGCAGATCTTCTATGATGAAATTCACCATGGAAGGGTACAGCATACTTGGGCTTTACCAGGGAGTACAAAAGCTTCAAATCCTCTGCGCAAGCATGACCGGAAACGTGGGTATCCTGCATAATCACCTTGGCATGGAGCTTACACAGCTCATTAACAACCCGGTCTACCGCCCGCTCATTCCCGGGGATAGGATGAGAAGACATAACTACCACATCATTAGGTGTAATGCTTACCTTTCTATGCATACCGGTAGCCATACGAGACAGAGCCGCCATGGACTCTCCTTGAGAACCGGTAGTAATCAGAACCGTCTGCTCATCGGGATAATCCTTTAAATTTTCAATGTCAATAAGGGTTCCCTCCGGAATATGAATATACTCCAGCTCGGAGGCCACAGAGATAACATTCACCATGGAACGTCCCTCTACCACAACTTTCCTCTTGTACTTTGCGGCAGTGTCGATAATCTGCTGCACACGATCCACATTGGAGGCGAAGGTAGCCACAATGATTCTATTGTTCTGATGCTCTGCAAAAATCAAATCAAAGGTTCTTCCCACTGTCTTTTCAGACATGGTGAAGCCCGGCTTTTGGGCATTGGTGGAATCGGAAAGCATGGCCAGAACGCCGTTCTTTCCCAGTTCCGCAAAGCGCTGTAAATCTATCTGATCCCCAAAAACAGGTGTGTAATCCACTTTAAAGTCTCCGGTATGGATAATCACACCGGCAGGAGTGGTAATCGCCAAGGCAGCCGCATCCTGAATAGAGTGGTTGGTCTTTACGAATTCCACCTTTAAATCTCCGAAGTTTACGGTTTGACCGAACTTCATGGTCTTCATCTTCACCAGCTTATCCAAGCCGTTTTCCACAAGCTTCCTCTGAATCAAAGCCAGGGTGAGCTTTGTGGCATAAATCGGCACATTAATCTGCTGTAATACATAGGGCAACGCTCCGATATGGTCCTCATGGCCATGGGTAATCACAAAGCCCTTCATCTTATGAATCTTGGACTTGATGTAGCTGATATCCGGAATAACCAAATCAATTCCCAACATATCATCTGTAGGAAAGGCCAATCCGCAGTCCACGATAATCATGGTATCCTCTGTCTCAATAGCAGTGATGTTCATACCGATTTGATCCAGTCCTCCCAAAGGAATTACCTTCACAGAGCCCTGAAAACTGTGCTTGGGCTTTCTTCCCTTTGACTTACTCTCCGATACCTCCATGGTTCCGGTGAGCAATGGGAAATGCTCCGGACTGTAAACCGGCTTATCCTCCTCCCTACTTCTGGGTCTTAAGGGATTTTTTCTTGGGGTTGACACGTTCATCATCCTGCTTTCCTGCTTCGCCGTTGCTCTGGCATTGGCTGTTCTGTAATTTCTCTTCCCATCGGTATTTTTGGATTTTCCAATTTGACTCTTATGAACGTTTACGATGCGATGAGCCCCTTCTACCTTCTTCTTTTCACTATTGTTGCTATTTCCGTTATTTCCTTCTTTCATTCTATTCCTTTCTTAGTCTATATTCATTTGTATTTATGTATGTTTCTTTGCATTTGTATTTTTTTTGCTTACCCTTTTCCTTCGGGTATTCCCTTGCCCTAACTAAAGAGGAGTTCCAATCCCGATTCCGTCTTCCTATGGTACTATCTTTCTATGGTAATATCTTCTCCGGAAAGCAGCTCTGCGAAAATATCCATAATGCGTTCCGCCTCTTCTCCCTCCGCAAAACTGAAGTCCGCTTCTTCGTCCTCAGGCGCGGATGTGTCCTTCATCACATAGCAAACGCCGTCTTCCCCTTCTTTGGCATCGGTAACCAAAATATAGGTCACCCCCTGTACCACAGTCTCCTCCAAAATCTCCAACTCTAAATCATCCTCTTCTGAACGTAAACGAATTCTTCCGCCTTCCATTTTACCCTTCCTCTCTGTTTCGAAGGTAATCCTCTAAAATTACCTGAGCAGCTACCTGATCTAAAACTTCCTTTTGTCTATCCTTGGGAACTCCGTTTTCTCGCAAAATTTCTTCCGCTTCCATGGTACTGAGCCTTTCATCATACAAATGTATGGGAAGCTCTATTTTTTTCTGCAACATTTCCTGAAAGGCCAGAACCCGTTCTACCCTTTCTCCTTCACTACCGTCCATGTGGCAGGGATACCCCAGAACCAACTCTTCCACCTGATATTCCTTGCAAGTTTTCTGAATTTCTTCTACGGTCTTTCGTAATTTTCCTTCTCTTTCCCGCCAAATGGTTTTAAGAGGCTGAACAATGAGACCCAAAGGATCAGTGATGGCGAGCCCCACTGTTTTGGATCCGTAATCTAATGCTAAAATCCGCATACTACTCCTACTGAAACTGAAGAAAAGGTCTCTCCGGAACTCCAGACAGACCAAAAAAGCTTATGACTTTTTTAATTTACTCTCTACATAATTCCGCATCAACTCTTCCAGGAGTTCATCCCGCTCTACCTTATTAATCAGGCTTCTCGCCCCCTTATAGCTGGTAATATAGGTAGGATCTCCGGACATAATGTACCCCACTATCTGGTTAATAGGGTTATAGCCCTTCTCTGTCAACGCTGTATAAACTTCCTTTAATACCTCTGATGCCGCCAAACTGTTCTGCACCGGTTTAATAATTTGGGTATGGTTCATCTCATTATTCATAAAAACACGTCCCTCTCAAAACTTGCCTTATTCTATCTCATTTTTATTGTTTTCGCAAGTCCGCTTTCCTTACTTTCTTTTTACAGTCCCCATGATTTCCTACACAATATGACGACAAAAAAAGGCCAAAGAATAAGTTCTTTAGCCTCTTTTTCCTATCCCTGCATCAATGTATTTTTCGGAAAGTATCGATGCATTAGGGAAATTTTCTATTAGCCCTGGAATTTTGCTGCGGATTCTCCTGCAATTTTTCCAAAGACAGTAAAGTCTGCAACAGCATTTCCGCCTAAACGGTTAGCCCCGTGTACTCCTCCGGTAACTTCTCCTGCCGCAAAAAGTCCGGGAATTGCATTGCCGTTCTTGTCCAAAACCTCGGTGACTTCATTGATGCGAAGTCCCCCCATGGTGTGATGCACGCCGGGAGTCACCTTAATGGCATAGAAAGGTGCCGTATCCAGTGGGTCCGCAAAGCTTGTTCTTCCAAAAGCAGTATCTTCTTTCTTTGCTACACTTTCGTTCCATTCCGTTAAGGTCTTTTCAAAGGCATCCTCAGGAACTCCCATGGCCTTAGCCAGACTCTTGGCATCTTCTCCTGTTACGGTATAGCCGGATTTAATATAGCCCTGAATGACTGCGGATTTCTCCACCATCTTGTTATCAAACACCAGGTATACCTGAGAATTAGTCTGCTCAATCTCTGCCTTAGATACCGCATCTCTGGTTCCCACTTCATCGGTAAAACGAAGACCTTCCTGGTTCACCAGAATAGCACCATCCCCTCGCAAGCCCTCTGTAATGAGATGAGCATCATTTGTGGTTACTGTAGGGTGAATCTGAATCTGATCCATGTCTACAGTGTCTGCTCCCAAGGCTTCCGCCATGGTAATTCCCTGTCCCAAAGCACCGGGTGCATTTGTGGACATATAGCCCTTTAAGCTTGGCTGGTACTTTTCCACCATCTCCTTATTAGCTGCAAAACCGCCGGTAGCTACAATAACCACAGGAGCTTTAACCTCTACGGAGTTGCCGGAGCTGCCCTTAGCCTTTACACCGGAAATCTTGCCATCCTCTGACTTGGTGATTTCTTCCGCTGTTACGGAAGTCAGTAAGGTAATCTTATCCCGTTTTTTCAGATTCTCCTCTAAAATAGGAATCATGTAAGAACCGACCGCAATAACCTTTCCATTCTCATCCACAGGACGATGAATTCTCTTTACGGAAGCTCCTCCAAAGGAACCTACATTATGAATGGTCATTCCTAATTTTTCAAGATAATCAATAGCCGGACCGGATTGTTCGGCCAATACCTTGACCAAAGTAGGATTGTTCTTGCCCTTTCCTCCCACCATGGTATCCAATTCCATCAACTCTACGGAATCAAAATATCCTTCCGGATTGGCCTGATAAGCGGCGTATTGTTCCTTTACCTTGGCAGCTAACGCGGTAATGATTTCATTGTCACTGTACTTTTCCGCAGCTGTTGCCAGAGTTTTCTCTACTCCTGCTCCTTCTTCAAAGGTATTCTCGTTCTGCCACTTGGTCGCTGCCGCATTCATACCTCCGGTTGCACGGATAGAGTTTCCTCCAACCATGGCCTGGCTTTCCAAAATCACAACAGATTTTCCCAAATCCGCTGCGGTAATGGCGGAAATCATTCCTGCCCCGCCGGCACCGATAACTACCACATCCGCTTCCAGATTCTGGTCCTTCTCCGGCTCTGCTTTGCTGCTTCCACCGCTGGGAGTACTAAACTTATCTGTAGAGAAGCCCATTTCCTTAATAGCCTGCTCTACACCGGTACGGAGAGCCGTGCTGGATACGGTTGCACCTGCAATACCGTCCACGTTAAAGCTTTGCTGTTCCACCATTAAAGCCGGAAGAGCTTCCACTGCTTTACTTCCGATACCCTGCGTTTCAGAATTGCTTAAGACATTTACCCCATACAGTTTATCCGCATCTGCGGTGACCTCCAAGGTCATGTCTCCTCCGAAACCGGCTACTGTAACCTTCTGTGTCTTTGCCGTATCCGGAGCATCCACCTTTCTTGCCTGTTCTGTATCCCAAGAACGAATCCCTAAAATCACAGCGCAGAGAATACCGGCGAAAATCACCAAGTAAGATAAAAATTTCTCGTTTTTCATACTACTCCTCTACTCCTAAAAAACTCCTACTCTTGTATCGTTATGTTTATAACATAAATCTTTCTATTTTGACTATTAGCAAAAACTCGCGGAAAAAACCATATTTTCCGCGAGTTTCTATCAATTTTTACAAATTTACAATATATAGGCAAGAATACAGTTCTTTTAAGCCTTTTTCTCCTCTACAAACTGTAAAAGAAGCTTTTCGGAGCGATCTACAAATTGCTTCATTTCTTCTCCGTTTAGACTGGCATTTTGAATGCGGGCAAGATCGTAAATCTGCTCTTCAAGAAGCTTTCCTTCCTCTGTTTCCAAAAGCCCCTCATGTTTTAGAAGGAAATCCACTAAAGGATGCTTTTCATTTAACACCAGACTCTCCTCCAGTGGAAGCTCTCCCATGGGCATGCCGGAAATGGCATACATTTTCATCATCTCCTGCATTCTTCTGGATTCCTCGGAAATAGACAGTAGTGCAGCCGGTGTATTTGACAGCAGTCTTTCCAGTTTAATCTTCAGCTTATCCTTGGCAAGATTCTTTTGGAAGCTCTTTTCCAATTTTTCTGAGAGACTATGAAGATTTTTCTGTTCCTCCTCGGAAAGCTTCTCCTGCATAGCCTCCTGGAAGTCCGCATCGATTCTTTGGAAACGAAGCCCTTCATTTTTCGCCTCTAATTCAGTAATAAAGGCGGAATCGATTCTTTCTGTAAGATATACTGCTTCCTTCTTATGCTCTTTAAAAATGCGAATATACTGACTCTGAGCCAAGGCATCAGAAACATAGTAGACTCTTTGGACCTTTTCCTCCTGTTTTTCTCCATCCCCGGGCTGTGTCTCTGAACCGCTTTCATTTATATTTTCATCGGAAGCCTGCTTATCTTTCTGCTGACTCTCTTCAGGACTCTTATTCTCGGCATTCTCGGAAGCTCCTTCTGAATCGTCCTTCTTCTCTTTAAGCTCCGGTAAAGTCAGATACTTATCCTCCAGATCCTTAAACAGGATATAGTCCTTCATTTTCTCTGCAAATTTCTCATCTCTAAGAATACCGTACTTGATAAAGGGAGAAATATCGTCCCAATACTTCTCATAATTCTCGCGATCCGTCTTGCATAAACCGGAAAGCTTCTCAGCTACCTTTTTCGTAATGTAATCGGAAATCTTCTTGACAAACCCGTCATTTTGCAGCTGAGAACGAGATACATTCAACGGAAGATCCGGACAGTCAATTACACCCTTTAAAAGAAGCAGATACTCGGGGATTACCTCTTTAATGTTATCCGCAATAAAAACCTGATTGTTATAAAGCTTAATTGTGCCCTCAATGGATTCGTATTCAGAATTAATCTTTGGGAAATACAGAATTCCCTTTAAATGATAGGGATAATCCATATTTAAATGAATCCAGAACAAAGGCTCCTTATAATCATGGAAGGTCTTCCGATAAAAATCCAAATACTGCTCTTTCGTCACAGTGGAAGGAGACTCTCCCCAAAGCGGATGGATTTCATTTAAGAGTACCGGACGCTTTTCAATCTTCAGCCTCGCCTCCGTTTTTTTCTCCTCTCCCTTCTCGTCCTTTTCCAGCTTCTCCGGAATCTCTTCCAGAACAACATCTCCGGCTAACTTTTCAGACGCTAAGATTTCCTGGCTGTCCTTGGGAAGTTTCTCCAGATAAATTTCAACCGGCATAAAGGAACAATACTTCTCAATAATGGAACGCATTTCCCATTCATTGGCATACTTTAAACAGTCATTATTCAAATGAAGGGTAATCTCCGTACCGTGATCGGACTTGGAACCCTCCGTCATGCTGTAGTCCGTACCGTCATCACAGGACCAATGAACAGGCTTCGCATCTTTTTTATAGGAAAGGGTTTCAATTTCCACCCGATCCGCTACCATAAATGCGGAATAAAATCCAAGACCGAAATGCCCAATAATCTGATCGCTGTTAGCTTTGTCCTTGTATTTTTCGATAAAATCCGCTGCACCGGAGAAAGCAATCTGGGTAATATACTTCTCAACCTCCTCCTCCGTCATGCCGATACCGTTATCTTTAAAGCAAATGGTTTTTGCATCAGGATTCACAATGACGCTAACTCGGCCTTTATAATCTGCCGGCTTCTCCCATTCGGAAATCAGAGCAAGCTTTTCAAGCTTGGTTACCGCATCGGTAGCATTGGAAATCTGTTCACGAACAAAAATATCCTGATCGCTATACATCCATTTCTTGATAATGGGAAAAATATTCTCACTATGAATTGATAAAGATCCCTTTTTTTCCATAAAAATACCTCTCTTCTACTATATAAAATTTAATTAGATAAACCTTATGTCTCCTATATCTCTTTCGGAGTATCAAACAAAAATAGTATATCACAATTATTAGCACTCATCAAGTATAAGTGCTAATAATTCATCTCTTCATTTTTTTCTCATGCATTTTCTCTATAGTTTTTAGAGTTTCATTCTTTATCTATTTAAGCACTATAAAATCAATCACTATACGCACTATAAAACCAATCACTATATGCGCTACAAAATGAAGCGGATTCACAAGATCAAACTGATAAACGAGATACCGCACACTTTGCGAGCGATACTCGTTATGAATAAAAAAAGAACAATGCAATGCATTGTTCTGCATGGAACCGCAGGGACTCGAACCCTGGACCGATCGGTTATGAGCCGAGTGCTCT
>CAUTXF010000073.1:0-9125 GCA_963542215.1 uncultured Oribacterium sp.
CCGCCTCCGTCTTAGCCGGAATTAATTTTTCCCTGTATTTCCACACCGCACATGTAGGCCATGGAACCGCGTTCGATTTTTACTGCCTCCCCTGCATTTAAGTAGATTTCCAAAATAGGACAATCGTTGTCTCCTAAAATTTGATGCTGCATAATTCCTCCAATCTATACTCTCTTTGCATTTTCAAAAATGGATAGCCGAAAAGGACTCCCGCAAGAAAGAGTGAAGCCCCAATCCCCATATAAAATACTGCAATACGCCAGACTCAGCAAGCCAAGAGTAGAAATGTTTTTCGTTTTACCAAAGTAAAAGACTCCTTTACTGTGAGTTAGAAATTATCTTTAATATTCTCCCCTCCTTCCAGATTCCCAATCGCTCACAGGGCTTTTCGGCATCTGAAGGCTTCGAAGAAAAAAACAAAAAGGCATAGCCTTCTTTCTTCCATTTTTCTATGTAGGCATAAAGCTCTTCCTCATCTTTTTTTGCTAAATGCACTTCCCATAAGGCAAAGACTCTGGCTCCGGCAATCATTCCTTTCATGATTTCCACTAAAATTCTCTGTTTTTCTTCCAAATTTTCCACCTGCTCTTGATAGGGAATTTCTCTGGAAAGTTCCGGAAACAAGTCTTTATATCCTGTAATCAATTCTTTATTTCGAAGGAGAAAATGAGGATATTCCGGCTGATAGACAAAAAGGTTAGAAAGCACAGTCTGCCCCTCTATTAAAGAGCTACCATCCCCTACCATCCAGACCTTCGGAACAGTTTTTATCATGCTCTCATAGGACTTTACAGAGCCGTAATACAGCTCTTTTTCGTCATTAAAAGCCAAGACCAAGTCTTTGGGAATAGCTTCGTCCAAAGCTAAAAATAGTAGGCTTTCTCCGGAAAAAAGCTGAAAAGATAGATTTTCTACAGAAAATCTGGTTCCCTCGGACAGATACAGCTCTAAAGCAAAGAGAAGTTCTTCTTTTTCCGGCTCTTTAGTACTGATTGTGTTAATAATCAAAGCATTTTCTTCCTCGGACAAAAGATCCAGACTTTCACTGATAAAACTTTCCTCTTCTTGCTTTACGGAAAGCTCCCGGGGAAGTACCATGCACACATCCGTTCCGGCATTTTCTAAGGACTGCAAATATAAACCGTATTCCCGTCCGTAGAGCAAATGGATTCTTTCCTGAATATTCAGAAGAGAAACTCCCATTCCGGCCTTACCCATATCCCTTTTTCCCACTACACCTCCTTGAAATCCTCTACGGATATTCCGAAGATCTTCATTTATCTGTCTTAGCTTCTCCTCCTCTATGCCGATGCCATCATCAGAGACTTGAATATAAACATGCTGATTACTGCGGCTAATGGAAATCCCTACCTTTCCTCCGGTTTCTCTTCCCTCTAAACCATGCACAATACTATTTTCCACGATAGGTTGCAATAAGATTCTTGGTACTTTTAGCGGTAACAAATCCTCTTGCACCTTCACTTCCAGTTCCAGTTTTTTTGAAAAACGAAATCTTTGAATTTGAAAATATACTTCCGTATTGTCCAGCTCTTCTTTTAAAGAAACAAAGTTCTCCCCCTGAGAAATGGTATAGCGATAGAAATCACCCAAAAGCTCTGCCATGTTTGCTACTGACTCCAAACCGTTTAAAAGACTTTCCGAGCGAATATTTTCCAGAATATTATAGAGAAAATGAGGATTCATCTGGTTTTGCAAGTTTTGTATATAGGCCAGTTTTTCCCCTTCTTCGATTATTTTATTGGCACTAAGGATTTCCGAAATATAATAGTATTCTTCATGACTTTCCTCTGTCAGATAAACCGGAAGCTCCTGCAATTCCTGCACTTCGCTATAACCCTCCAGGACTCTTCGCAGTGTGGACTGATAAGTTTTATAAGGTCTGAGAACGTCATAATAAAAATAAGCAAGTGTCAATATACAAAGACATAGAAGCCCCAGAAGAAGCAGTTTCATTCCCGTCTGAAAGTAGCTGCCTCCTGTTGCGAGCAGTAGGTAAATAATAAAAATAGATAACAAAAATAAAGCCAGCGTTAGAGCATACAGTCGAAGAAGGCGAGAGGATAAGGAACTCCGACCATTCTTCTCTGCTCTTACTAAGCCTTGTCCCGATTTCGATTTATATTCTGTCTTACTCGCTCCGATTTTCATGTAATGAATTCCTATAGTCCTTGGGATTCATCCCCATTTTCTCAAAAAAACATTTGGAAAAATATTTTGCATCATAATAAAACAGTTGGGAGGCAATTTCCGTAATACTCAAATTGGTCTCTGCTAAAAGCAGCTTGGCTCTTTCCATCCTGAGCCCGGAAATATACTTATTGACGCCAAGCGACAGTTCCTTCTTAAACTGCGTACTTAAGTAAGAGGCGCTGACCTTACAATGCTCTGCCACTTCCTCCAAACCGATATTCTCCTCAAAATGTCGGTCAATGTATTTTTTTGACAAAGAAACTAAATGAGAGTAAGGCATTTCTTTCAATATGATTTCCATACCTGAACCTAACAGTTCTTCCTTTATTTTACGAACGCTTTCCTGTAGCTCTCTTTTCTTAATAGGTTTTAAAAGATAGTCCGATACTCCGGCCTGTATCCCCTCCTTGGCATAGGAAAAGTCCGAATAGGCAGAAATAATAATAACCTTGGTGGGAAGTTTCTTTCTGGCAATTTCTTTGGCTATATCCAGTCCTGAAAAAACGGGCATCTTAATATCCGTAATCAAAAGCTCCGGCAGTTCTTTCTCCACCCTTTCCAAAGCCTCTTTCCCCGTCTTCGCAAAAGGGAGACATTCCATGCCTTCTTCCTGAAAATTTCCCAAAAACTGAATCAACTCGCAAATCCGTTCTTCATCATCCGCTATCAAGACTCTCATCACTGTTTCCTTAACTTTCGTTGCCTGAACGCCTATGCTTCACTGGTATGAACTTCCATTGCTACGGAAAGTGCCGCAAAATCTCCGATATTATCACTAAGTTTTGATTTTTTTATTTTACACAAGTTTACACTTTCTGTAAAACATTCTTCCTGAATTACTGCCTCTACTTTTTCTTTAAACAAGGCCTCGCATCTCTCATAAATACTGCCTATCACGATACATTCCGGATTTAGAATATCGATTAACAAGGCAAGGCCTCTTCCCAAGTAATAGGCAGAACGGTCAAAAACCGACTTAGCAAAAGGAGAACCGTCTTTTACTAAAGAAGCCAGATTTTTCACAGTGAAATCTATAATGCCTTTGTCCTGTTCCTCCAAGCTTCCCGCTTCTTCTCTTTCCTTATACATTCTTCTTGCCATTTCTTTAATGCCATTTCCGGAGCAAAATCCTTCGAAAGAACCTTCTTTCCCATAGCCAAAGGAACCACCCTTGGAAAGACGGATATGCCCTACTTCTCCGGCCATTCCGGAACTTCCCCGATATAGACTTCCATTCAAAATCAGTCCTGCTCCCATACCTGTGCCAAAAGTTAAAAAAATCATATTCTTTGTGCCCTTTCCTGCTCCAAACTTCCATTCGCAAAGTGCGCAGGCATTGGCATCATTTTCCAAAAAAGAAGGAACTTGAAATCTATCCTCTAAAATACGCTTAATAGGAATCTCATCATAGCCGGGAAGATTTGGCGGCGATAGAATCAGTCCTTTTTCTTCATCCAATGGCCCACCACAACTGACTCCTGTGGATTGGACTTGGATATTTTTTTCTAAAAGGAAGGCATCTCCTATCTTGCAGAGGCTTTCTATCGTTTCCAAAGGACTTCTGTTTCCCTGAAAAGTAGACATTGCCTCTCTTTTCAAAATTTCTATGGAACCTCGCATATCTCTTCCCAAAATGACAGCAGATTTTGTCCCTCCTAAATCAAAGCCTAAATAATATCTCTCCATGCGTCCCTCTTTTTTCTTCAATTCATGCAAGAAAAGCGGCTTCAGATTATTCTAAAAGCCGCCTTCCTATTTCTTTTGTTAAAGCTTACTTAAGGTTATCCTTATTTAAAACAGACACACCGGTATCCACAGTCTCGCCCTTTAAGTCTTTTCCATTCAGAGATTCTACCAATGCATCCACACCCATCTTACCCATGACATCCGGGTTCTGTGCCATGGTGCAAAGAAGATATCCATCCTGAATTAAGCTCTTAATATTATCGGACTTGTCAAAACCTACACCAATAATCTTATTGTCGCCGGAAGCCTTAATAGCATTTCCGATTCCTACAGTTGAACCTTCATTTCCTCCAAAAATCCCTACAACGCCTTTGGTAATATAGTTTTCCGCAATGGTCTGTGCCTTCGCAGCATCTCCGTCACAATACTGCGTTTCTTCAATGGTAAAATCCGTTCCTTCAAATGCCTCACGGAATCCGTTATCCCGGTCTACTGTAGACTGAGTAGAAGCATTAGTGCTGATTACACCGACATTGCCCTTGGTAATCCCTTGTGCTTCCAAAGCTTTTTTCATCTCTTCTCCGGCAGTCTTTCCCCCCTGTTTGTTGTTTGTTGCAAAGCTTGCTTCGGCATCTACATTGGCTGGAGAATCCACATAAACAATCTTAATTCCCTGTGCTTGTGCTTCCTTTAAAGAAGCGGAAATGGCATCCGGCCCATTTGCTGCAATCATAATTCCGTCTACGCCGCCTGCAACGGCATTGTTTACACACTCAATCTGCTTGGAGTCATCCTTGGTATCCGGAGACATAAACTTTACTTCTACGCCAACGAGCTTTGCTTCCGCCTGAGCGCCTTCATTTAAGGTAACCCAGTGCTGATCAAGAGAATCCATAGTAATAAGAGCCAGTTTATAAGGCTTATCAGCCTTTACTGTTGTTTCTCCACTGTTCTCCGCCTTCTCCTCTGTAGCCTTTTCCTCTCCTGCTGCTGTAGTTCCTTCCGTCACTGCCGCAGCAGTGTCCTTAGCATCCTGCTTATCCGAACTGCAGCCGAAGAGCATTGCAGCGGATAAAAGTGCAGCAAGCAAAATCAGTTTCTTTTTCATAATGTTTTCCTCTCTTTCTATATTATAGCAATCCTCACTTACTGCTTATTCTTCTTGGAAAACAAATTTCCGTTTCGAACTAAGACATCCATGAGTACTGCCAGTACCACAATTACACCGATTACAATTCGCTGAATACCTACCTGAGCCCCCACCATGTTCAAACCATTTTCCAAGGTCTGCCAAAGCAGTGCTCCCTGAAAGGTTCCCAGTAAGAGGCCGGAGCCTCCAAGAGGAGATACTCCTCCGATTACACCGGCGGCAACACCGTACATTTCGTACATATTTCCGGCTTCCATATTACCCATTCCCGCCTGTGCACAGAGGATAAATCCTACAATCACAGAGCAAAACGCAGAAATCAAATAGGTTTTCTTGATAACAGAAACGATATCCACCCCGGAAAGTCTGGAAGCTTCTTTATTGGAGCCAACAGCATAGATATGCCTTCCCAGTTTGGTTTTCCCTAAGATAAAACTGAAAATCAGGAAAATCAAAAAGGCAATCCAGAAGGTCGTGTAGATGCCCAGAATCTTTCCGTAGTAAAAGGCATCCTGAAAAAATTTACCTTGATCCTTTCCTAAGATGCTGGCAATGTTATCCGTGTTTCGATTTCCGTTGACTAGATAAGCAATGCCTCTTGCCACAAACATGGTTCCCAGGGTGGCAATAAAAGGAGGCATCTGGAACTTTCCTACCAATTCTCCGTTAATGTAGCCAATGATAAGGCCAATAATAAGACTAACCAATAATGCCACTACTATGGGAACACCTCTGGTCATCAAGCTTGCGGTTACCATGGCACTCATGCCCACCACCGAACCGATGGATAAGTCAATGTTTCCGGTAATCATCACAAAGCTTTGCCCGATTCCTATGAGCAAATACTTGGCCATGGAACGTAGAAGATTTAAGTTGTTTTGTAAAGAAAAGACTTTGTCATTGATACATCCGAAAACAACGTAAATGATTACTAGCCCTACAAAGGCAGTAATTGCTCCTCTCATTCCTCTGATTCTTAGTATTTCTTTTACTTTGTTTTTCATTTTCACTCCCCGCAAAACAGATATTTTTTAAGCCTGATACTCCCGCTTTTCTTGGTTAATCCCTTTTCTCCGTAACGGATTACCTCGCTTATACCTTTTCTTCATACTTTGTTGCAAACTTCAAAATATTTTCCTGATTTGCCTCTTCTCGACTTAATTCCCCTGTGATTCTCCCATCACAGAATATCAAGATTCGATCGGACATTCCCAGCACCTCTTCCATTTCCGAAGAAATAAAGAGAACTCCTACCCCTTTCTTCTTTAAGTCATTCATAATTTGATAGATTTCCACCTTAGCTCCGATATCGATTCCTCTGGTCGGTTCATCGAAGAGAATCACTTTCGGATTTCGAACAAGCCATTTTCCGAGAACCACTTTCTGCTGATTCCCTCCTGAAAGATTTTTGGAAATCATTTCCCGGTCCTTAGCTTTAACATTCAAGCTTTTTATGGTATCCTCACTGATTTTTAATTCTAAAACTTTAGAAAGAATACCCAGCGAATTTTTCATGCTATCCAAGTTAGGGAGAGAAATATTCTCTCTTATGCTTAAATCCGTACAAAGTCCGTCTTTTCTTCTGTCCTCCGGAATTAAAGCCATTCCCAGCTCTATACTTTCCTTCGGCGAATTCGCCTTGACCTCCTCCCCAAAGAGATAGATTTTTCCGGAAGTCTTTTCATCTACCCCGAAAAGCGCTCTGGTCATCTCTGTTCTTCCGGCTCCCATCAGCCCTGCAATTCCAAGGATTTCTCCTTCATAAAGGCTAAAAGAAATATCTCTTACCTTTGGGCCCGCATTTAAACGCTCTACCCTAAGGATTTCTTTTCCCTTTTCGCAATGAATTCGTGGAAATTTGTCCTGGATTTCTCTTCCCACCATGTGCCGGATAATATCATCAATGGAAAAATCTTTTAAGTCGCCGGAAATGACATTTTCCCCGTCTCGTAAAATGCTAACCTTATCCACTATTGCTCGAAGTTCATCCAGTCTATGGGAAATGTAGATAATTCCCCTTCCCTCATCCCTTAGCTTTCGAATTACCCGGAAGAGATCCTCAATTTCCTTTCTGCTTAAGGCGGATGTGGGCTCATCCATGATGAGAACCTTGGCATCTTGAGAAAGCGCTTTGGCTATCTCCACCATCTGTTGTTCCGATACTGTTCAGTCCCCTGCCAGCTCTGTAGACTTCATGCTGATGCCCAAATCATCCAAAATCTTCTGGGCCTCCTCATCCATCTTTTTATGATTCAGTCTTAACCCATCCATCACTTCTCTACCTAAGAAGATATTTTCACTCACGCTTAAATCATTACACAGGTTCATTTCCTGGTGGATGATGGCAACACCCTTATTCTGTGCTTCTTTCGGATTTTGAAAATGGCAAAGCTCTCCGTCTAAATAGATTTCTCCGCTGTCTTTACTGTAGATTCCACTGAGAATCTTCATTAAAGTGGATTTTCCTGCACCGTTCTCTCCTAAGAGCGCCAATATCTCTCCATGGCCTAATTCCAGATTCACGCCCTTCAAAACCTTGGTACCGGAAAAAGACTTGGCAATATTTTTCATTTGAACCAAACTGTTCCCCATATTCGCCTCTTTTTCACAATCTAAAATATCCCTTTTCTTTCATTTTAGAAGATTTAAAAAGAAAGAAAAGGGAGAATATTTTTCGATTCCGGGGGAATATTTTTATACTTTACGTATGAATCTCCGAAGCAAATACATTTATAGAAAGTATTCGCCTTATGTAAGGCGTGATTTCATATTTTTTACAAGATCCCATAAGTCCTTATCCAAAACAAAAGGCTCTGAAAATGCATTGATTACAATTCCTGATAAATTTTGTTCATGATTTTCTGCCAGCGTAATCACATCTAGAAAATGATGCTGTATCTTGGACAGCTGATTCCCATACTCTCCCATAGCTTCCGGATTCGAGAAAACAGGAAAAAATAGATCTTCATTATATTTTAAAATATCCGGCTTGAACTTACACTGATCTTGCGTTTTAAATGTGTTTCCAACTATACTTTGAGACTCTGCCTCAGATTGTGCTATCAAATCCTTCATACGAGATTCATCTGTATCACTCATAACAAAATCACCCAGAATCCAGACATGGCTATCTCTTAATATCTCTAATATATCCAAAAAATGATCCTGATTCCTTTCACGATTAAAGTTGTAAATCGAAGACTCCAGCATCGTTCCATCTTCCAAATCCTCCGCAGTAATTTTTTGACTGGGATTCATGTTTGAACAAAGTGCAATATCTCCATTTTCATCCTTGTGAATAAAGAAAGCTATTTTTTCTCCTAGGTGATAGGAAAAATTTTGTTTAGGCTCATTAAGTAATGTCCCTATAATTTGATTATTCATAATCCCCTCTATCCGAACCCAACAAGCTTCCGGCTTATTTCCCTCTTTAAGTAGATAAACCAGCACATCATCAGGATATTCAGGACTTCTATAAATATCTAAGACTTCCATTTTTCGCGATTCTTGAATATCCTCTTCTACAGCATAGATATCTAAGACGCTTATTTGTGGAGCAAATCTCTTTCGGAATTCTCCATTCCTATCCTCCACAAAACTTATATTATCATCTTGGATAGCTCCAATACGAATTTTGGAACTTATAGCACTGTTAGGCTCAAAAATATGAACTCTCTCAGAATCTTTTGATGACAGAGCAAGAACTTCTAAGCTTAGACCGGCATCATGATCTATGTATCCATAGCAAAGAACACGATTGGCTAAATCTACTCCCGGATACCCTTCAACTAGTTTTCTCAATTTGTTATTTAGGGACACAAGCCAAAAGTTACCTGTAATTTTTCGAAAACCTATATTCTTGGTACGCATACAGCCCCTCCTCTACACTGATTCCCTATTCTCCAATCCACAACTGGTAACTTTGCAAAGGACGCCATTTTATTGTCCGGTTCCTTTTCCAGCTTTAGCTTCATGCCCTCCTTCAAAAACTCCGTACCAAAATTAGGAAAGAGTCCGTTAAAACTCTTTACTGAGAAGAAAATCTCGTATATTCAAATGTTTTATGCCATTACGGCTC
>CAUTXF010000074.1:0-8924 GCA_963542215.1 uncultured Oribacterium sp.
TCTTATTCAAAAAATCTTATTTTCCAATTGACTTTTAATAGTTAGTCTTTTTTCTCAGAGCTCTCTGTAAGCTGGCAAGCTCTTCCTTTAAAGAATTCCATGTATCATTCCCTACGATACCATCCCGGGATAGTCCATAGATTTCCTGAAACTTTAGCACTCCCGCCTCCATTCCATTGCCAAAGACTCCATCCAGTTCTCCTCCGTAGCAACACAGAATTCTAAGTCCGATCTGCACGTTTTTAACATCATTTCCTTTTGCTCCTCTTTTTAGTAACATACTTTGCTCCTTCCTTTCGCAATCATCAGATTGTAATCTTTCCTGCTAAACATAGTGTTCTCTCAAAGAAAAAACTCTGCACTATAGTGTTTGGCCCTTCAGATTTTTTTCTTCTACTATTTAGCCTTGGGCATACTAAAAAAAGGACAATTGAAAAAATATTTTTGAATTTAGATAAATAAAAAAACAGCCCCACTTTCGTGGAGCTGTTCTTATTAATCTACCTGGTATGGTAACAGAGCAATGTGTCTTGCACGCTTGATAGCGGTTGTGATTGCTCTCTGATGTAATGCACAAGAACCTGTAATTCTTCTGGGAAGAATCTTTCCTCTCTCAGAGATATACTTTCTTAATGTTCCTACATCCTTATAATCTACCGGCTTTACCTTATCTCCGCAGAATCCACAAACTTTCTTTCTGCTGCGGAAGCCTGCGCCGGCTCTTCTTGGTCTTGCTGAACCACTCTTATCTGACTTCTGAAATGCCATGGCTTTCCTCCTTCTATATTGCAGCTTAGCTGCTCTTCATCCTGAGGAAACCTTCCCTACCTAAGTGAAGGGGAGTCCCTCGTCCTCTACCCCATCAGGTATATTCATAAATCCTTCTCCAAGATCCTCTTCTCCGCCGCCTACATAGGGGCCGGAAGAACGGGAATAGGAAGTGTTGCCTCCCTGTCCTTTGCTGTCTGCAAACTCCTGGTCATCCACAATAATGTCTGTGGTATATACGGTTTGTCCGTCTTTGTTCTGATAACTGCCTGTCTGAATACTGCCGGATACCAACATACGCATGCCTTGATGCATATACTTCTCTGCAAATTCTGCTCTCTGTCCGAAGGACACACAACGGATAAAATCTGCTGTAGGCTGTCCATCGTTTTGGTTTCTGCGGCCTCTTCTGTCCACGGCAAGAGTATATCTTGCAATGGCCATG
This sequence comes from uncultured Oribacterium sp., assembly GCA_963542215.1. Taxonomy (GTDB): domain Bacteria; phylum Bacillota; class Clostridia; order Lachnospirales; family Lachnospiraceae; genus Oribacterium. The sequence continues at coordinate 1,214 of CAUTXF010000074.1, forward strand.
CTGTTCTCACCCTGGGAATACCGAATTTCCGGATCTCTTACCAATCTACCCATCAGGATAACTCTGTTCATGTTTTACTCGCTTTCCGCTTGCTTATTCAGCTACTGCTTCTGCTGCAGGCTCATGCTTCTTTGTCTTAGCTGTTTCTTCTTCTGGCTTAACCACAAGATAGCGGATTACCGGTTCCATAATACGAACCTGGTCCTCGAGCTCGTTAGGAGTGTTTGCATCTCCTGTGAACGGGATGAAATAGTAGTAGGCTTCTTTCATGTGCTGAATTTCATAAGCCAGTCTCTTCTTACCCCACTCTTCGATAGGCTCTACAACAGTACCATTGTAACGGGTAATAAATCCCTTAATCTTTTCAATGGCTGCTGCTCTCTCCTCATCATCGAGCTTCGCACTGAGAACAACGCATAACTCATACTTGTTCATTCGCTTTTACCTCCTTTTGGTCTCTGGCCTTTCCTTTTGGAAAAGCAAGGAATAGTGATACAGCTAACAATGATAGCAAAGTTCTCTACTGTTTGCAAGCATTAAAATTAGTCCACGTCAATAATATAAATCCTCTCCTTTGCCAGTCTTTGCAAAAGAGCATCTTCCGTATTTTCTGTATAGCCGCTAAGCTTTCGAAAGGCCCCCGGATCCAGTATTTTCAGCATGACCACCGGATCCTCCGGCAGTTCGTCCTCCTCATCGGAGAGGGACGCTTCCTCCGCCCTTCTTTCTAAAAGTTCTTTGGTGGGGAGAGCATAGAGTACCGCCTTCCGGATTTCTTCCAAAGGCTTTTCTTCCAAGCTAAGCTTTCCTATAGTCCGAAAGCCGTAGGGGCTGTAAATGCTTTCCGCCGCGGGAATCAGGAAGCAAAAGGGCTCTCCCTCCTCCTCTAAAAGAGAAAAGGCTTGGCGAAGCAATTCCCCCATAATTCCCTGTTTTCTCTTTTCTTTCTTGGTGCCGATAGCATAGAGGTAGCTTGCCGTAAGCTCCTTTTTAAAGAAGGACATCCGGAAAGGGTTGATATGGAGCATTCCCACAATCTCTCCCTCTTCTTCCATGGCAAGGATTCTCTTTGGTCTTTTGCGATAATAGTAGTCCACAAAGGCATCCGAATCCTCCGGGAAGATCTCCCGATACAAGGCCTTCGTTCTTTCCTGTTCCGCCTCCGTTTGTAAAAGAAGAATTCGTCTACTCATAGTCTTCTACTTCTTCCTCATACTTATCCGTAAGATACTTCTCATAGCCCTGAAAGTCCTTCTGTAAAACCATGTATTTTCTGGCAAAGCCGATAGGATTATAGCTTTCCTTTGCCTTTCGAAGACCTTGCAGCCCCATATCATCCTCTCGGTTTACAATCTTTGCCTGGGGGAATTCATGAAGCAGAAATTCCTGGTTAATCACCTGATAAATTCCGGGCACATTGGGATTACCCTTTTCAATAGAGATGCTGGCCATTTCCTCACGGGGATTGTAAGCGCCGATGGAGAAAGCCTCCAGCTTTCCGTCTATGAATATACCGCCGATATAGTGGTCGATAGCAAAGCAATTCTGTAAAACCTCGTGGATTCCCTTGATTTCATATTCCAGGGTTTCCTCTCCGTTTCCCTCTTCCTTGACCCGATGGGTGTACCAACGATCTAAGAAATCCCAAACTGCCTGTTTTTCCAGACAACGAATACTTCTATATTCCCAGCGACCCTCATATTCTCTCTTGAACTTATTGACCAGATTCTTCTTCTTATGAAAACGCTTTCCCGGCAGGGTCCGAAGTTCCTCCGCATCATAGAGGTAGTCCTTGTAGTCCTCCTCTTCCCGTACGATAAAGCGGGGATCCTCCTCCAAATGCAGGTACTTTACCGCCTCTTCGTCCGCCAGATAGATTTTTAAAGGCTTCTTCAAAACCTGATTAAAGTAATCCTTAATCAAATCAAAATACTGAGGCAAATCCTCTTCGTCACAGTAGGGCGTGGCGGTATACTGCTCTCCGTCCTTCTCCATCAGAATAAAAAGAGCCTTGTCCTCCCACTCTGCTATGCGGGTGTCGCAATACTCCGCCCAGAGGTAGCTGTCCAAAGCGCAACTATCACAGGTTTTGTTCGGTCTTCGATAAAAATAAGGAGCAATACGGACGGAATCCTCCACCCGTATTGGCTCAAATACCAATTTTTTCGCATCCAATGCCATATTTGTCCTTCCTTTCAGGAACTGCTTACTACTTGGGACATTTTACCACAGAATGCAAAAAAGCTTGTAAAAAAATGATAAAATTCCTCCTTTCTTTTGAAATTTTTCATTCTTGAGAAAGACTTCTCTGTAGACTCTCTCCAAGTGAACAACGCTGACCGGTCTTAGCCTTACCATAACAAAAGAAAGAGCCTCTGCCTAGACTCCATATTCGGATAATATCCGTATACGGATAAGGTTTTGGCCCTTTCTCTATTGATTTCTCTCCTACTGCCTTGAGGAATGATTGGGAGTAATACGGCGGATGGCGCTTTTTGAGTCGGCTTTTTCCGAAGCATTCCCTCCATGATCTTATGATGCCCCCATCCCGTAAATCTCCAGTAGCTCCTTCGTATAGACTCCCTTTTCCCGATACAGTATCAATGGCGGTAAAATCCGAAGTTCCACAGAGGCTCCCCGCACTGCTTCCAAGAGGAAAAGCTTTGCCTCCCCCTCCACAAAGGAATGAACCATCTGCAATCTTTTCGGCTCCAGGCCTTTTTCCCGTAAAATGCTGATAATCTCCGCCATTCGTTTCGGCCGGTGCACAAGATAAAACTTCCCCTTAGGCGCCAGTAAATATCTTGCCGCCTCCGCCACATCCGTAAAGCTACAGCTCACCTCATGTCTTGCAATATTTTTCTTTTCCAACGGATTTTGCAGGTCTCCCTGCATATAGGGAGGATTTGCGGTCACCACCGTAAAGGAGGAAGCCAGGCTTTTTCCCTCTACCGTCCTTTGCTCTTGGATTTTGCAAAGGTCTCCCTCCAGGATATGGATTCGCTCCTCTTCATTTAAAGCTACGGATCTTCTGGCAAGCTCCACCGCCTCCCTTTGAATTTCTATTCCGTAAATGCTTTCCGCCTCTGTTTTTGCCGCCAAAAGCAAGGGCACAATTCCATTTCCGGTACAGAGATCGAAAACTCTTCCTCTCTTTACCCCCTGCTTTGCGAAATTCGCCAAAAGCACCGCATCCGTTCCATAACAAAAGGCTTCCGAATCCTGAATAATTCGGTAGCCCTTGCATTGTAAATCATCTATTCTTTCCATGATAAACTTATCTATTCTTTCTCTTTGAAAACCGCTTCTTACGCTTCGTCTTTTCTCCGTCTTGGCTTAAACTTCAGTTCCGAAACCTCATACTCCCGAAGCTCCTTCTCATCTTCCTTTTCCAAGTTTACAATCAGCTTTACCTTCTGGTTTAAGACGGAAACGGAAACCACCTCTCCCTTTAAGCCCTCCTTGGTGGTGGCATAGTCTCCCACCGCCGGCAGCTTGGAGTTTAAGAACTCATAAACCTCTTCTTCATTTTTCAAACAACACATCAAACGACCGCAGACCCCGGAGATACTGCTGGGGTTTAAGGATAGGCCCTGCTCCTTTGCCATCTTGATGGACACCGGAACAAACTCCGGAAGATAGCTGTGACAGCACAGCGGCCGACCGCAGGAGCCGTAGCCTCCCAGAAGCTTGGTCTCGTCTCTTACCCCCACCTGTCGAAGTTCGATTCTGGTACGAAAAATCGCTGCCAAATCCTTCACCAACGCACGGAAATCCACCCTGCCGTCCGCGGTAAAATAGAACAGTGCCTTTCCCCGGTCAAAGGTATATTCCACGTCAATCAGCTTCATTTCCAGCCCATGCTCTTGAATCTTCTTCCGGCAAATCTGAAAAGCTTCCCTTTCCTTCTCATGATTTACTTCGTACTGCTTCCGGTCCTCCTCTGTGGCCTTTCTGAGAATTTCCTTAAGAGGCATCACAATCTTTTCCTCCGGAAGCTCCTTATTGGCCATCAAAACTTCTCCGTATTCCACGCCTCTGGAAGTTTCCACCACGGCAAACTCTCCCCTCGTAAAGCTTATGCCCTTGGGAGCGAAATAATATACCTTTCCCGCGGTTCGAAACTTTATTCCAATTACCTCTGTCATCTATAACCCTTTCTTTATGGCTTTTTTGGCTTTCTTTATGGCTTTTCTATAATTATGTATTGGATAAAAACAAAAAGAAATCTAAAATTTGATAGTTTTGGGCAACATTTACCGCCCGTCCTTCTTTATAGCGTTCTATATATTCTCCCCACTGCCCCAGTGTCCAATAGGAATATTTTTCCGCCATGGCCGTAATGCTCTCTCTGGCACTCTGCCCATAGAGCAAATGATGGTCTTTCGTGCTTTTATAGCATAACACATCCCGCAAAATAATATCAAGAAAACAGTAGAGCTCTTGCCCGTCCAGCTGTCCCAGCTCCTCCGCGTATTTCTGCATTTCCTCCTGCTTCTTATGGGCAATCTCCTTTAAAAAGGCGGGTAAGGCACGAAGAGACGGAATTTCCTGTAGCAATTTCCACTGCTTATCAATGGGCATATCCCCCACATAGACTCGAACCACACGGCTCAAAACGGTGTCTAAAAGCTTGTTTTCATTTTCGCAAAGGAGAATCATGATAACATGCTCCGGAGCTTCCTCCAGGGTTTTTAAAAGGGCATTTTGGGCCTCCACCGTCATCTTATCGCTGTGGCAAAGCACGTAGACCTTGGACTGCCCTTCCTTCGGGGAAATGTCCACCGTCCCCTTCACTTCCTGACGAATCTGATCAATGGAAATGCTGGATTTCTTCTCTCCGTTTTCCTTCTCCTGATAGTCCACAAAAATCAGATCCGGATGCTCTTCCTTTTCAATGCGAAGACTCAGACTGTCCTCCGGCTCTTCCTTTTCGCTAATGGAATTTTGCCGGTCCTCCGGCTCTTCCTTTTCACTTTTATGAAAAAGCCGTACCACAAAGTCCTTCGCCATTTGACGAAGCAAGTCCTCTTCCTGCCCAATCACAAGATAAGCATGATGGATTCGATGATCCGGTATGGAAATCCCCTTCATTCCTTGCCTTTTCCTCTTCCTGTTCTCTTCTTATCACAATCGGATGACCCGCTATAGCCCTCTTTCCGTCCCCGATTTTATATCCGCCAGAATCTCTTCCACACATTTGTCAAAATCAAGATTGTAATAGCGTTTCTTAATGCCGGCTTCCCGAAGCTTTTCCTCCGAAAAATCCTTATTATCCGCCTGAAAACGTCTTTCCAGCTCCTCCAGAGCCTTGGGATCATTCCCCTGCTCCCGAGCCTTGGCTCGACTTAGGCGAAGCTCATCCTCCAGCTCAATATAAACAGGCTGAATAAATTCCTGCCCCAGATAATCTTTAATACTGTTGTAGCTTTCCAAGGTTCCGATGCAGAGAAAGCCCTTGCCTTTCTCCCGAAAACCTTCCTCATAAGCCGTACCGTAATACCAAAGTCCAAAGGCAGTATCGTAGCTGCGGCTTTCCATCATTTTCCCCTCTGAAAGAAGCTTTAAAAACTCCTCTTCCAAAAGAAAATGATATTCCTCCCCCTCCTTTTCCATGGGCCGCATAGGCCTGGTGGTATAAGGAATAATCCTTTTTAAGTCGCTTCTTTTCACCAGCTCTTGGAAAATGCTATCCTTTCCTACAGCGGATTTTCCGCAGATATAGTATATCATTGCTCCTCATTCTCCTAAGGCTGGCCCGGCCCCTGATTCTCTCCGCTATCATCCGCAGACTTGGGGCCTTCTCCCACTACCGCATCATCAGAGCTATGACTCTTACTGCTTTTCTGACCGGCCGTAGATTCCTTCGTTGCTGCCGTACTGCTCTTTTTACCGCTTTGACTCTCCAAGGTGGGAGATTCCCCGATACTTTCCTTGTTACCCTTGTTACCCTTACCGGAAGAACTGCTTTCCTCTTTGGAGGCGGAATCTTTTCCGGATTCCTTCGTAGATTCCTTGGTACTCTCCTTATTGCTTTCCTCGGATTTGGTCGATGTTTCTTCCTCCGAGCTTTCTTCCGTAGTCTTTTCCGTTCTGGCTTCCGTTTCTTTCTTCTTGCTCTCTTTGGTGGCTTCCGTAATCACAACCGCTTCCTTACTGCTCTCTGAAGCAGCTTCTGTCGCCTTTAAATTCGGTAAAGAAAAGCCTGCAATATTCTTGAAAAACAAAAAGCAAACCACGATAGCCACAATGGCCAGGGATAAGGCGAAGAGCAGCTTCAGAATATCCCCGATAAAATTGGCTTCCTCCTCCACATGCTGCTCACTTCTTCTTTTCTTTCTATGATCCTTCATACCTAATCTATAACCCCTTTGCAAAAAACATTTTTCCTTAGAATCTTGCATATTTTAACATGAAAATGCAGAACAATCTATGAGGAACTAAGCCCAAGGTTTAACTTATCTGTATTGCTTCTATATTTTATGTACAAAAAGGGAATTCCTCTTCAAAATACTTTAAAAGAATTTCCTCTTCAAAATACTTTAAAGGAATTTCTCCTTTACTTCTCCGGAAGAAACAATCTTCATGCTGTCCTCTTGGCAACGCACGGAAAGAGAACCGTCCTCTAAAATCGCTTCTACCCTTCCTCGATATTCCTGATGGTTTTCCGTGAAGAGAATCTCCTTAGTTAATAAGATATTTTCCTTCCTATACTCTTCTTCCACCTTGTCCTGATCTAAAAGAGAAAAATAGTGAAACAGGATAGACGCAAGAAACTGATTTCGGTTTATAGTTTCCTTCTTTTCCTCATGATAATCAAACAATGCTCCGGCAATGCCGGAAAGCTCCTCGGGAAATCCGGATTCCGGCAGAAAAAGATTAATCCCGATACCCATAATACAATAGGCTAAAGAAGAATCGCTAAGCTGTCCTTCAGCTAAGATTCCCACCAGCTTTTTTCCTTTATAAAACAGGTCATTTACCCACTTAATGGAAAGCTCTATATCAAAAACTTCCTTCACGGCACGTTTTACCGCAACAGCTGCATGGCAAGTTAGAACCAATGGGTTCTTGTTTTCTCCCCTAGGCTTAGTCAAGATACTGAAGTACAGGCCTGAGCCCCTGGGAGAAAGAAAGAATTTGCCCATCCTCCCCCGTCCGGCAGTTTGATAATCGCTAAGAAAAACGGTACCTTCCGAAATATGGGAAAAAATATCTTCTCCATAGGGAAGCTCATGAATTCTTCTTTTACATTCCGTATTGGTGGAGTCAATTTCATCAAATAAAAGTACATGAGGTTCCAAAGATAAGTATCCCTGATTTCTTACCTGATAAAAACGCAATATTTCTGTAGAAGATAAGGGCTCCATAATTCCTCCGAATTTTACATACAAAAAAATCCCAAGAACATCTTGGGATACCGTGACGCCAACGAGAATCGAACTCGTGATACCACCGTGAAAGGGTGGTGTCTTAACCGCTTGACCATGGCGCCATAACTCTATAGTAGAGCGAAAGGCGAAGACCGGATTTGAACCGGTGATCAGGGTGTTGCAGACCCACGCCTTACCACTTGGCTACTTCGCCACACATTCTCTTGTCTTAGCGAAGAGAAATGGGAAACGCCTCCAGATGGACTCGAACCAACGACACCGCGGTTAACAGCCGCGTGCTCTACCGACTGAGCTATAGAGGCATAAATAAATATCCG
>CAUTXF010000075.1:0-8880 GCA_963542215.1 uncultured Oribacterium sp.
CCTTAATCACCTTTTCAATGCGGGATTGTTGTATTCTTTCATCCTCTAAAATAAATATTTTTAGCAAGTCTCTCACTCCTATTAAATAAAATCTTTTGGCAATTTCCGAATTCCTATTAAATAATCTATAGTAAAAAATATGTGAATTAAAATTATAAAGGAAAAAAATCCGTAGTTTCCCTCAGGCTACCACTAAACTTTTCAAAAATAATCGGTTTATTTTACCATGATTCGCCTGAAATAGAGTAAGTTTTTCCTTGCATGCTTGAGGCTTTATATTTTCGGTGTTTTTTATTTTGAGCTTTTTATTTTGAGATTTGTGTTTTTTTATTGTACGATTCGCAATTTATCTCATTTTCAAAATCATGGCATAAGCGAATGCCCATATCCAATATCACTCCCCTGTGTTATACTTAAAGAGTTATAAAATAGTACACTTTTTACTGTTTTAACAAAGATAGATGAAAGAAGGGAGAGCGGAAATGGGTTTAAGTCAGGAAGAACAAATAAAACTAAACAATCTCCGGAATACGACAAGGTTTCAGCGTAGTTGGAACGCTATCCGGAAGATTCTTACCCGGAAGGAAAGAGTGCAGAGTTTTTTTATTCGGAACATGCTTCTACTCTTTCTTTGCTTTATTGTAGGAGGAGGTTTAATTCTCCTTACCGATGAAGGCTACCTTCCCCGCAGTGATTTCATGAATGGACTTATGACACTCCTCGCTAGGCTGGTTCTCTTTCTTGTGGCATTCCATATTCTCAGTGTCCTATTTTATGCCTGGTTTGGTCCCGGCATAGAAGCGAAGCAAAGAACTAAACTCCGTAGGCTTTATGAGCAGGACATTCTTACACCAATCCTACAAGTCCTCTATCCTTCAGCAAAAGTCGATACGGAACATCATTTTTCTCTGAATACTATAAAAGAAATCGTCCCTTTTGATGAATACTATATCCAGTCCGGAAAACTTCAGCTCAATGACGAAAGGGATCTTGAAATAGTCGATTTATATACATATAGTGTCGAAAAGGATAAAGACGGTTACGATGAATTTACCGACTTTCTCGGACAGGTCTACTCCATAAAGAACACATTCTCTCTAAAAGGAGAACTGCGGATTGTTCCGACAGAGCATTCCCTTTTCTTTGAAACTCAAGAGGGTTATCCCAGCACTATGCAAGACGGCAAAAAAATCGATGTTGAAGATATACAGCATAACGAACACTACAACATTTACTGTACGGACGAACAAGCTGCAAGAAAGTTCCTAACGCCCACTGTTATCGAATGGTTTAACAGCATGACTTCCCGTCGCAAGCTTTCCTTCTATAGCACCGAATCTCGGATTTATTTTGCTAATTACAACGATAAGTATTTCTTCGACGCTCCTAACGACAAGAAAAAATTCATGGCATGGCGAATTGAAGATGCGGCGAGGAAGCTAAGCTATGCCATGGACTTCGCAAACGAAGTAACGGAGATGCTACGTAAGAACCAAGGATTTTCATAGGAAAGGAGAAAGAAAAAATGGGCTCTTTTAACTTTACATTCTTTTTCGGTCTTATCGTTTGCCTCTCTTTTCTTCTCACCTTTTATATCTATTTGCGACTCCTTATCGGCGTAATAAGAAAGCGGGAAGTCCCTCAGTGGATTTATAAATTCGGGCAGGCTTTTCAGGGAAGAGTGCATATTGAATATGAAAATGCAACAAATTCCGCAGCTCTTCGGGATGCCAACTTATTTCTCTTTCTTTGGCTTTTGGTCAATGTTTTGACCTTTGTTTTTCTATACCATAAGAACGGAGACGCTCATGCCGCTCTCTATCAATGCATGAAAATGCCATTTGCTACGGTAATCGTGGCTCTAATAATCCATCCCATCTTTCTTTTACTTAGAATGCAGTTCAGTTCTTCCGAAGACGCCTATCATATCTACTCCACTACCAATGCAGTTCGTGGAGCAGTATTTTTTTCCGTCTTCCTTCTGACTCTTTTTCTCAATCTATAGTTTTCATAAAAGCCCGAGGAACATAGCAAAGTCAGAAACGAGCAATTGTATCTGCTAAGCAGGCAAACCGTCGACTATTCGTTATGGAAAAGCCATCTCTCGGCATAACTTTTCATGCATATTATTCCGTTGCCCACTACAAAATTCGCACTCAACACAGGATGGAAAAAGCATTAATATCCTGCTTCAGCCAATAAGAAGGGAAGTATAATCCCTCCAAGAATCATCCAAGCAGCAAGGTTAATGCCTAAAATCGCTAAAAAAAGCATAGCTATAGAACTTCCTTTCCGAATCTGTACGGTAAAGCTACTGAAATCCACAGGCTGTTTGAAGAGAAGATTCCCGATAGATGCCTCCAGCCTGTCTCTAACGCTGCTTTCTCCATCTAAAGATAGGGTATAATTTCCCTCTTCTTCCAACTGAAAATGATAAAGCTCCATTCTCGCCATTTTAAAGCCGCTTACCGTAGTCCGCATAAGGTTGGGAGAAAGATTCACTCTCCGGCCTGTCTCCTCCTCTACCAGCCGGAAACCGATTTTTCCAAGAGGAGATTTCATAAATCTCTTCCCGCTAAGCCAAATTCCATATTTTCCCTGAGGAAGGTGAACTCTTCCCTCTTCCTCTAAACAGGGCATTTCAAAGAATAGCTCTGCCTTCGCAAAGCGGATAGTGTTTCTAATGCTGAAAATCAATAGTGCAATTCCCATTGGGATCAATAAAAAACATAAATTTCTCATCTTGTCTCTCTTTCTAAAATGCTATCTATACTGTCATTCTTTAAGAATACATAATATCTTTGCTTGAGAACGGCATAATGTCTTTGTTTAAGAACGCATAAATAATATAAACGTCAATCCCAAGATAGCACAAATTGCAGTGATTATAGATAAAATTTTCCCCCTCTTCCAATATCGCACCGTAATATACAGACCATCCAATATATCAAAGCCGGGAATGCACTGGAAAATAAAGTGCAAGATACATTGTCCCAAAGTCCAGCCCTTTTCTTTTCTGCTCAGTAAAATCAGGAAAATGGCATAGCTAAGACCCGCTAATCCCGCCATAAACGATATTCCGAGGAAAAGAGGCGCCACAACTAAGCTCATAGCGAAGAAAAAGGGAGCAATAAATAGGGTGGCCGGTAGCACCAGCAGCACAAAGGAAAGCCCTATTCCTCCAAGTAAGACCACAAGAAATATGGCCAGCAAAATGAATACGGCAGGCAGAGAACTGTATTTAAAGAAAAGGAAAGCCTGTATGCACTGCTCACTATCCCCTCTTTTAAAAATCTTAAAAGCCTCCACAATCTGAGTAATTAAAAGGCCGGTAAACACAAGAGCAAATAGGATATTCAATAAGACATAAAGCTGTAAACTGAAAACAGGGCTTGCCGGAAGTAGGAGTATAAAAGCAATCCAAGTGTATAATATAAAAATATGAAAAATTCTGAGAATCCATGAAAAATGTTTCATAAGCACTACCTCTAGCTTTCGAATGTATTGATGATTTCTACTTCCGGTCCGGCAATTTTAGACCTATACTTTCCTGCTCTGATAATCTCTTACTTTGCCTTTTATTATCTTACATTGCACAACTAAAATATATTTACTTTATTCCTCAAAAACCATCCTAGTATTTTCCAGCAAAGAAAGCAATAAAAAAGCTGATACACGGGAAAATTCAGCATGGACAAAATGGCTGAAAGTGCTAAGCTACTATTAGTTAAACGAGACTAATGCAATCTTACTTGTTATATCATTATGTTATCTCATTATGTTTTATTCCTATAGTTGCGCAGTTCATACGGCATATACTCATTAGCAGTAACAGCAGAACCTGAACTACATTGATGTAAAAGTTTAGCGAGGTGCGTGTAATGAAATACAAAGGAATCTATTTTAGCTTATTCAGCTTATTCTTGAAAAAACCGATGATAAAAAAGTTCGGAAAGGATAAAGCGAAAGAAAGCTTGCAAAAAGGACGTATCTTATACCGGGAAATGCTGGAGAGCACGGAAGATGTCGGAGAGAAAAATCCTATGGCACACAATATTTACTCCGCCTATGTTTTTCTGGCAGTATGCAGAGCAGGTAAGTTTTCGGTAGAAGATTTTAGAGAAGTGATTGCTGCATTTATGGACAATCCCATCATAAGAAAAGCCATGAGCTCCATAGATTTTAATAAAGAGACGGACATGAAGAAATTTGCCGAAAGGATGCATAAGGCGGAAGAATGGGCGGAGACGCATCCGAAATATCAGGATAAAACCTGGGATTTTCATTTTGATGAAAAACGGCATAAGGACGGCTTTTATTATCACTTCACAAGATGCCCCTTAGAAAAATACGCAAGAGAAAACGGCTATCTTGATTTATTACCTTTGTGCTGTGACATTGACCACATTGCGGTTGAACGAAACAAGGGCGTATTGCATAGAGAGCAAACGCTGGCAACAGGAGGCACAATCTGTGATTACTGGTTCGTGGGAGATCAAACGAAGAATCCATGCTAAGAAGGGAGCTAAGATTATATGGGCTATTCTTTATTCTTCTTGCTCTATTGCTTTATCATTTGTCTGGCCTACGGTTTCTCTTTTTATCTTTATCTTCTTTTGGCGTACTCCGTTAAAAAGAAAAAAGAGGTTCCGGATTGGTTTTATCGTATCGGGCAGAGTATGCAGGATAGAATTCACCGCGTTAAATTAGAAGATAGGACAAACTATCCTGCTCTACAACAGAGTCGCTTTTTTCTCCGGGGAATGCTTCTTTTAAGCTTTTTCTCCTATCTTTTCTTCCATGTCAAAAGCCATGATACTTTCATTTCAGTTTTAAACTGCGGAAAAGCACAGTTTGTCATCTGCCTTGTGATGAACGAACTGACACATTATTGGAATTTAGGATCCTCCCCAAAGGAAAAGAGAAAGTATTATTCCCCAAGCTTTGCCGTAAGCGGATGCTTTATCATCAGCTCCGTTCTGCTACTTCTTTTTGCGGTAATCATGGAGCAACTAAGATTTCTCATTCCGTTTTCATAGTTGTTCCCGTCAGTGCCGTAGCTATATCCTTTAGATAAATCATTTCTTTCCTTTTGTCTTTTTCCTTGCTTCCTAAGAATCTTTCTCCAAGGCCTTGTCAATCATTTCCACCTTATTCGGGCGTTCCATTAAGCGATAATACTCACGCCAAAGCAAAGGGGATTGCAGGGGAATACTTTCTGTTCCCAAGGGCAGCATTTCCACAATCTGCTCCTTCTCCAAGGAACAATCAAACACATTCCCTTCATAGACAATGGCAAAACCCGCCATAACATCCACATCAATCCCCTCTATGCTAAATTCCATAAAGCTTTTAGTTCTGTATTTCTCCTTAGGTTTTGACGGCTTCAACACTCCCATTTCGGATAAAATATTGCGAACACGGTCAATATCCGAGAAGAAAATCATCAGGTCAATGTCATCAAAGGAGGGGACAATCTTTTTCTCTCGCTTTATCTAAATCTGTATCGCCTTTCAGTATTCCTACAAGAGAATCCGTTAAATAAGATACTGCCTTCTCTCGCGGGATAAAACGGCCCACCTCTTTACCGTTTTTTGTAACGATAATCTCACTGCCCTCCTGAACCATGGCAAGATACCTACCAAAGTTGTTCTGCATCTCCGTTGCTGTAGCAATGGCTGTATTTCCTATCATAGTATCACCTCTCATTTACATTAGCTAATATCAATGCATACTATAATGTATACGTTGCTCTTCATACATCTGAGAAATCACCGTATGTACGTATTTTGCCATCTGTACAGTATTATTCAGTTCAAGTGCTTTTGGATTGACAATTTCCCCAATACGAATACTCACATTAGCCGGGCGAAAGCTATGAAAACGCTCATAACACTCCTCTGAATTATAGAATGAAACCGGAACAATACGCGCATTTGCCTTAAAAGCCATTTTAAAACTACCGGGTTTAAATTCCTCCACACTGTCTTCCTTCGTTCTTCTCCCCTCCGGAAAAATAACGACTGAATACCCATTTTCTATTCTTTTTATGCCTTGATTAATTACTTCTATTGACTTTTTGATATCATCTCGTTCTAAAAACAAGCATCCTATATCCCGAAACCATTTACCAATAAATGGAAATTTTTTAATCTCACTTTTTCCAATGAAAATCAATGGTTTCTCCATTATTGCAATCATTATTAAGCTGTCAAAATTACTTCTATGATTTCCAATATAAACCACGGGTTCATCATATATGGTACAGCCTTGAATATCCAGTTTCACGCCTAATAATTGGAGGAGTTTTCTTGCTATTTTTTTCAAGCTATAAAAATTTGCATCATGTTCAGTTTTCTTATCCTTGTATTTCAAATGATGAATCAATCTTACCGGATAAGAATATAACATAACTCCAACAAAATACAAAAATGTAACAGTCAATCTCATAGCAATCTCCATTCCATCACATTCAATAGGCGTCACAAATAGTAATAAAAGTCTCCATAAATGATTCATGAAAGTCTAAATTTCAGTATTGCATAAGTAAAAACTTTCACCCCTCTACTTTGCCAAAAACCGTACCGCTGATCGTCTTGCCTTTTCGATTTGCATTTCATCTTCCGCTTCCCATGCGGATGCGCTCAACCATTTTTTAGAAAATAAAGTTTGTGCCGCTTCTATCATGATGCCGCAGGCCTGTAGATCCTCTTCCTCTTGAATCGCTTTCGCAAAATCTTTCTTTGTTTCTTCTTGTAAAATTATCCCCTTTACTCTATGAAAAGACATTTGCATAAGGCTACTCGCTGCCCATGCTCGGCAAAGACCGTCCCGGTCTTCCAGCATTTTCCTTGTCAAAAGAGGAATCTCCCGCTCACCGGCCACCCAACCAAGGGCAATCATGCATTTCTCACGAAGGAAATCCTCTTCCGTTTCGCTAAGGCGCAGGAGAAAGGGAAGGAGTTTTTCGCAGTAGGAAGGATAATACGCTCTATGCCTTCCCTTTGAAAGGATTTCAGCAAGGAGATAAGCCGTAAACACAGCTTCCCTAAGCTCTTCGGAAGCTTCTTGCTCCTCAAGTAAAGCACCGGATATTTCCGTTTTCCTCAGTCTTTCCAGTAAAAAATGAAGCCCTTCTTCTCCATGTCGGTCAAAGCTGCTTTCCAGCCGTAAATTTTTCTCCTCTTTCCAAGTCCTACAGATCAATCGGAAATGCCCCTCTATATCCGAAGAGGCCCCTAAGTCCGCAATGAATCGGATTCGCCTCCCGTCCGGAAAGTTCTCCTTTTCGAGTGCTTCGTAGGTCTGTTCAAAATCTTCCGTTTCCTTGGGCATCACACGTCTCCTCCCCTATCGATTTTCCGCCGGTACATCCCGAACCTTTAAATCATGGCCGAATTAAGAAAAATCCCCAGTTTATGGAGAAACATTTCCCTCTTCTGCAGAGACTTGTGAAAGAGAAAATAAGCTCTTCATAATCTTCTTCGGTATGCACATCATCACGGTTCTTTCCGGATCCACCACCTGACAGAAACGCAGGTTTCCCACGGCGCTGAGAAGCATACCGGCTTCGTTTAAGGAGAGTCCCAGATTCTCCTGTACTCGTTCATTCATGATGCGTACCGCATGGAAAACCGCCTTTTCTATCTCTTCGTGGGAGTAGATTACACCGCATAGCTCTTCATTTTCCAGCATAGGCGTTTCAATATGAATTCCCTTAATCACGGACAGTCTTACCTTCACTTCCGCGGAAATTTCCACACCGCTGACCATCACTTCTCCATCTCCCATCGCAGCATGCACATCCCCCAGAGAGAAAATAGCGCCGTCATGGAATACAGGAAAATAAAGGCTTGCCCCAACTTTAATGCGCTTGTTGTCCATATTTCCGCCATGGCAGCCCGGTGTACCGCAGTTGATGGAACCCTTTTCCGGCGCAACACCGATAACCCCAATCATGGGCGTAACATCAAAGACAAGCTTGTCATTAAAATGTACCTTGCCCTCTTCCACCTTAATCCTTTTCACAGACTCTTCTTTCACCAAAGAACCTAAGACTCCATTGTCCGGAAGGGCACACATCACCCCCTGCTTATCCAAAGCAATTTCCAGGATTTCTACCTTGAGGACATCTCCCGCCTTTGCATTCTGCACATAGACAGGGCCGGTGGCAGGATTGATACGGTCCCAGTTCAAAGCTCCGATACAAGTTCCCTCTTCACTAAGTTGGTTATCAAAGCAGTCGTGGGTACGGAAAATGACGGTCTCTCCGTCCATTACCTCCATAACACATTCATTTTTACCGTCAAAGGCAAATACCCTATTATTTTCAATGATTTTCATGGTTTTTCCTTCATCCGATTTTTCTGCTACTGATTCGACCTCTTGGTCAAATAGAACATTGAGAAAACGGATGCATCTCCTTTCTTACTTCGTCCTTTTCAACTTATATTACTATAATTACTATAATAGATTCATCGGCTATTTGTGCTCTCGGCTAGCTTTGTCTAGCCTAAAAGCCAATCAGAAATATCCATAATTTTTATTCCCTCTAATGTCGTATCTTCTAATCTTGTAAAATGCAAAAGCATTGCATAGATAGTCTATATATGATCCGACCGTTGTATGGTGTACTTTTTCATTCATACTTCTTTTAGATATGTAGAGAAAGCCTTATCTTTATTTTGAGAAGAAAAATAATTCACATATTCCTTAAAGGAAAATGGGTAGATTTTCACTTCATCATATCTATTCTATTAGCCATTTTCAATAATATTTTCATTTTGGCTAATAGAATCTTCTGTGCTTTATCGTTTCGACAAGGCTTTTCAGTATTCGACAAAGCCTCCCTCTATTTTTGATGGCTAAAAAGAGGCTAAA
>CAUTXF010000076.1:0-8453 GCA_963542215.1 uncultured Oribacterium sp.
TCTTATTCAAAAAATCTTATTTTCCAATTGACTTTTAATAGTTAGTCTTTTTTCTTTTCCTTTTCCTGGAATTTTTAAATTTCCATGGTTTATGTCTCTTGCTTTATGCTATTCTATTTTCAAACTAAATTCTATACTCTTCCTTTTTCATCAAAAATCTTCTAAACGCGCTAATCACCGACTTACTTCCCTTTTCTTCGTCATCAGTAAAAAGACAGGAGCCTGCTCCGGATAATTTCTTTGCCATCTGTTTTCTAACATCGGAATTTGTAAACTGCGAAATCTTAGCCAAATAAGCCTTCTTCATACTTTCTGACTGCACAATGGTAAAATCACTATGAAAGAGTCCCGGCACAGTGACATAAAATTTCATATTGACAAAAGCCTTCCCGTCTTCTTCATTTTTAGGATCTATCTCATCTGTAACAAAACTTGGAATATACGCCAATTTGTTCGTGTATTTCTTAATATTTCGGCTATAGAAGAAAGGATCTACAGAAATTACCTGATTATATTCATCATAAGGAGTATGTAATACTACGCAATCCGGTCTTTCTGTAGCAAAATCATAGCTTTTATAATCTATAATAGGGTAATATTTTTTGAATTCCTCTCCCTCATAATGCATATCCGATAACTCACCGGTTCCCAAACGGTCATAGTACGGAATAGGCATGATTTTACATTCTACATCCTCCATTTGAGAAAGGGCCTCATAAAGGGCTTGAAAACTTTTCAGCTGCTCAAGGCGGCTGGGTAAAAATAGCACTACCCGCTTAAACTCTTTTTCTATAGATAATTTAAGCTTTTTCAAGTAGGAGCCGGGCTTTTGTATAGAATTTTGTAAGTCCTTCCATAGGGCTGCAGGGAAATCTCCTGCAGGTCCTTTTTTCTCCTTTGCCTTTTCCTGCAAAGGAAGTGCTTGCACCAAAGCTTGGTGGGAGATAAAAAGTGCTTCACAGTATTTTTCCAAATAAGATACTGTCTCACTGCCTTCACCGTGTTTTGCCTCAATGGCATTTCCAAAGGCAATTGCCTCTTCCTGTATTTGCTCCATAAGCTGTAAGCAGAGAGGAAACTCTCCTACCATAAAGTTCTCAAAAATCTTTTTGTTTTTTTGCTCTAAATAGCTCCATGTTTCTAAAATCATATCTCGGAAATTAGGCTCTTTTTCATGTTTAAGATCCTCTTCCGAAAAACAATAATCAAATGCCCACTTATCCTGTAATGCAGCTTTTAACATTTCCTCATACTCTTTAAAGCAAGGATAGTCGTGTCCTCCGCCTGCCTTTACAGTCCTACGGTAATCACCATATTTTGCTCTTAGTACACTGTCATAATCCTTTGGTACAGGGATTTTAGTATTGCAAAATGGAAGCCAAATCGTTTCTGCAAAAGCGGATTTAGGGAAGCATGCGTCTTCATGTATCATTCTAAACGGCATACAAGCCAGCATTTCTCCACCCTCTCCGTTAAACTCCTGAAAGACCTTATCCATAAGAGCATAAAACTGTCCCTCCAAGGGCTTATCCGAGTCAAATTTAATCTGCAATAAGTCCTCAATGGCTTTTAATTCCTTTTGAAAGATTTTTGTATTTTCCTTCTTCTTAACAATACCGTTGAGCATCGTTCCCAACATGGATAAAACTTCCATTCTATATGCTTCATCCGCAGGATCTTTTGCCAGCTCATCCACTACAAAAATATCTACTGCCGTAACATAGGGGAACTCATGATATTTTCGTAGAATCTTGTCCCTATACTTCATTTCCGTAATTCCCACTGCAGAGATAAAACTGCAAGAATCCTTATTAACTTCCACAGCAGTGAACTCTAGCTCTTTAGGGAGGCCCTTATCCACCACCTTAATAAAGCGTTCAAAATCATCTCGAAGCATCATAATATCAAGATCATCATCCCATGCGATAAAATTATTTTCCCTTACCGCACCTAGAAGAGTCCCAAAATCCGCATAATATCGTATTTTATTTTTTTTACAAATTTTATGTATACTATCTAATATTTCTAACTGTGCAGCCCAAATTCTTTTGATGATACCCGGGATATAAAATCCGTTCCTTACCTCATCATAAAAAAACTCTCTTGGAAATTCCATTTTCCACCCCTTTTCCTATTCCCTGAATAAATCTATTTTTTAAGTTTTCCTGACTTACTCTTCGGCGATATTATCCAATTTTATAAGTTTGCAAAATGGAATACCGGTACCCAAGGCTTTTATGATGAATACAGTTTGGAATCTGCGTAAACAGCATTTCCGGCTCTATCCCTCTAAGCAATCCAGGACATGCCTTGTCAGTTCCTTCTCCTGCCCCAATAGACAAGAGCCTGCTGCAATGATTTTTTTCTCCCACACTGTTCTAAATTCTTCCCCTGTAAATTCAGTCAATTTTTCTATATAGGCTTTGCGCATCACTTCAGATTGAACAAAACTGTAATCAGCGTGAGCCAGCCCCGGTTGGCAAGCGTAATAATCCATCATCACAATGGCCTTCCCATCTTCCTCCGCTCTCCACTCCACATCCTTGGTCACAAACCAAGGAATATACAATAGATTTTTGGTGTATTGCTTCATATTGCTACTGTAAAAAAAGGGATCAACACTTTGCACCATATTACAGGAATCATAGGGGCTATTCATCACGATGCACTCCGGCATCATGACATCAAAAGCATAGGTTTTATAATCTACATAAGTATAGTCCTTAGGGAAACCTTCCAAATCAAATTCTTCATCCATTAATTCTCCATTCCCACTTCGATAACAGTAGGGAATGGGCATTAAGAGTACTTTCCAATCTTCTCTCTCCAACATTTTCTGATAAAATCCCTCAATGCTTGAGAAATGCTTGGCTTTATCCAATAGAATCAGCATGGTTTTTTTCCATTCCTTTTCCAATGTTTTTTCACATTCTAATCGCTTTTCTTTTAGAGCAATCAATTCTTCTTTTGGAAAATCTCCCTGCTGCGTCTTTTCATATGCTTGAAATAGAATCTCACAATAGCGAGACAATAGAGCCACCGTTTCCGTATTTTCCCCCAAATGTTGCTCTATAGTATTTCCAATAGTCAAGGCTGTATTCTGTAAATCGGCCAACACTGTTTGCAAATAATGGTAATCTTCCTTCCTACTCTTCATCTCCTCTTCCTGTTGTCCCAAAGTACGAAGAACGGAAAAAACCATATCTCTAAGATTCTTTTTTTTCTCGTGTATTAAATCTTCTTTCTTAAAACGATAACGGAAATGCCATTTATCCTCTCCCCCAATCAAATCAATAAAGTTTTTTTCGTAGCGATGGAAGCAAGGATAGTTATGAGCTCCCCCTGATATATTAGGGGTTTCATAATCTCCATACTCAATTCTTAAAATCTTATCCACATTTTTGGGTGCAGGAAAAGAAATCCCCTCAAAGCTAATCGTAGAAAGGGGAAAGACATCTTCCTGAGGATAATAATACTGCTTTAATTGTAAGGTACCCGGTACCCAAGCATAAAGATCCTTTCTTCCCTTTTCTCCTTCAAATTCCTTGCAGAATTTATTGAGCAAACGATACACTTGGGGTCTCAGGGCTTCCTGTCTATTGAAACGAACCTGTAATGTACTTTCCACAAGATTCATTGTTTTTTCAAAGTTTTTCCCTGAGCAATCCTCCTCTAAAACATGCTTCACCAGCTTCCCGAGTACAAGAATTTTTGACTCTCTTAAATTTTCCTCCTCTGTATTTTTAGCAATGGAATCATTGATACAAATATCTATGGCATTCATATAAGGAAATTCATGATACTTCTTTAATCGTTTACTATCCAAGCTTACTTCGTGAAATCCTAAACAAGCTATTACATTGCCATAATCTCTGCTCTTTTCAAGGGAATTAAAATACAACTCCGGTGGAATTTCCTTTTCCACTACTTCTGCAAAACGATTAAAATCCTCTCGATTCATAGAAATATCAATATCATCATCCCAAGGAATGAAACCACTATGTCGTTTCGCACCAATTAAAGTACCGTAATCAATATAATAAGAAATGTCATATTTCTTGCAAATTCTATCCAGCTCCAGCAAAATTTCTATAGCTGCAGCCCAACAGCGTTTCATAATCCCGGGGATATAAAAACCATTTCTCACCTCATCCTCAAAAAAATCCTTAGTAAATTCCATTGCTTCTCCTTATATTTTTTTCCTCTTCTATAATTTATCTACTCCAGAATCGCAGAAATAAGTTTTACGACAGGGTCTGTTGATCTCGCTTTTTCTTGGTTTATCGTTTTAAAATGATCCAAGGAAAGAAATTTTTTTTCTAACTCTCTTTCACAAGAACTCCTATTTGATTCTGAAAATATATTCTTTTTCCAATATTGGAGATATCCTGCAGCAATGTCTTCTGTCGAGAAAATACTGAAATCACAGTGAGCAATCCCCGGTAAAGGCATGTAATAGCGTTGATTATAAAGAGCCTTATCCTCTCCCTCCCTAGCTCTATTCACAGAAAAATCCGGATAGTAGATTAAATTGGGGGTGAAGCTCTTAAGGTTCTTGGTATCATAAAATGGATCCAAAGAAAAAACCGGATTCACATGGTCAAATGCCGTAGTTGTCACAATGATGTCTGCCTGTAAGCTTTGTAAGTTTATACTTTCATAATCCAAAATCTGATACTTTTCTTGAAACAGAGTACCTTCATATAGTCTTTCTCTAAGCTCAGCCTTTACGTTTTTAAAGCCATATGGTACAGGCAGAAGAAAAACCTCCATATTGCCGGCCTCCTGTATCTTATGAAATTCTCTCGCAAAGCTCTTTTCAAAGCGTGCATAGGAATAGGATAAAAACACCACACGCACTTTCCAATCCTCTTTGAATTGTTCTTTGGCCTCCTGTATTGTCTTTAAAATTTGCTGTGATTTCGATTGTAAAAGCTCAAAAAATTGCTTTTCCCTCTTCCCTTTAGGCAAATCCTTAATGGAGTCGGTTTCTTGAAGGAAACTTGCTTCATTCAGGATTTCATAAAGTTCGAAAAGTAAAGTACAATATTTTTCCAATATGCTTACGGAAGAACAGTTTTCCCTGGTTTCTATGGCATTTCCCATAGCCAAAGCATCTTCTTGGGATTTTTGACAAAGAAGCTTTAATTCTTCTTTAATAATTTCCTTATCCAAAATCCCCTTCCAAGCCTGTTCTAAAGCCTCAAAGCTCTCCAAAAGAATGCAACGAAGATTTTTTCTTTTATTCTCTCTTAAATCCTCCTCTAAGAAGAAATAGCGGTAGGGGTCATTCTTTCCAAGGATTTTATGAAAATGCTCCTCTGACTTTTTATAAAACGGATAAAGATGCCCTCCCAAATTTTGTTTAGGAATACTATAATCTCCATATTGGACTTCCAAAACCGCCTCCAGATCGGAAGGGACAGAATAACGCTGTCCATAAAGGGATATTTGTCTGTCTTTTTCCCCGAAATACCATTCCCTCTTCATTTTGCCCTTACGTCGCAATGCATAGTCCGGCCCCCATGCCACATACTCTGTATCCATACTGTCTACGCAGCTATATAAGCTGTCCATAGCATAATAAATCTCTCCCACAAAAGACTTTCCATCTTTCGGAAATAAAAGAGGAGATGATTTATGGCTTTGTTGTAAAAATTGACTGATTTTCCTTCGGACAGCAAGGATTTCTTTTTCCCACTTCTGATATAAATAATTGTAATCAGAATTTTTTTCCTCTTCTACAGCCTTGAGTAAAGAAGCCAGAAAGTAAAAAATTTCTTGCCTGGTCTCTTCCCGATCTTCTTCTAAAACATCTTCCAAGATACGTATATCTAAACCTACATAAAAAGGAAATTGATGAAAACAAGCCTGCTTTTCCGGATCTATACAGGGGGCCTTCATGCCTATAGCCGCCATAGAGCTGGCAGTTTCTCTATCTCTTCCTACATAATAAAATCCTATTTCTTCCGGCAGTTCTTTTTCTATACAGGACTCTAAAATCCTAAAATCCTTTCTGGACATGGAAATATCCAAGTCATCATCCCAGGGAATAAAGCCCTTATGCCGTACAGCGCCAAGCAAAGCTCCACAGTCCAAAAAATAAGAAATTTGTTTTTTCTTACAAATGCTATCCAAAAGAGAGAGGAGTTGCAACTCTGCAGCCCAAGCCCTCTTCATAAGTCCAGGGACATAAAAGCCCTCGATTACTTCATCTAAAAAAAATTCATTTTGAAATTTCAAATTCTCCATCATAAAAGGATTTCCTATTCTTTCTTTTTCCGCAGTAGGCTTCTAAGGCATCTTCTCAGAGCTGTATCTATCAGCTCTAAGCCGGATTGATCGGCACAAATTTCAACAAAAAGGAGCGGCTGCTTTTACGCATCGCTCCAAAGATTCCATCTCATTTTTTACAATCATACTAAGAGAAAGTTTCATCATATTCCTTCCTTGGTAGCCCTTCAAACTTCCTTTTGAAAAGCATCATGCGGATTCCTTCCATCTATTTTTTGCAGAGTACAGCTGTTTTCAAGGATAAATCCTAGTTTTCCTATAACCTCTCCTCAAAGTTTTCTCTGTAATCTTGTCTATTACTCATCCTTTTTTCTTTTTCTGGCATGCTCAAAAATCAGTCGGAACACATGATTTCGCACCTCCGACTCCTCTCCGGAGCTCATTCGGAGGAAACGAAGTCCATAGCCGTAGGTTCCTCTATCATTGGTCTTTACCCAAACCACCACAAGCTTTAACTCTCTATCCATCTTGTCAAAGCGGTAGCGGAAATGAACAATATCATCTTCCTTCAAGGCTTCCCGGGTCTCCATAAAGATTCCCCCTGCACTTAAATTCCGGATAATCCCGAAAAAATGTACCTCTTCGTCCCCTTCTCCTTCTTTTACAAAGGGAAGCTCCATAGCTACGGATACTCGTACATCATTTTGCCGCTGTACTACCCGAAGCACTTCTTTCACATCACAAATTCCCATCCATGGATAAGGACTGTCCGGAAAAGCCGGATTTCTTTTCATTACAACTTCCGCAAGAGTCACAATCATCCCCTGCTGCTTGTCGTAAAAATCTATTTCCGAAACAAAGCGGCTGTCTTGAAACTTATAACCTTTAAAATAGAGAAAGATTTCCTCCCCCTGTAATTCCACATCCACCGGAAGATTTCTATCCTCCTCCGGCCAATGGACCATGCCTCTATTGCAATCTCGTAATACCATCATCCTACTCCCTTAAATGAACAGCATTTGATCAATCCGAAATTTCCCCGATACGGGATGGCATCATCATCTGCATTTGTAATAGAGAAACCAAGCTTTGAAAGCTCTTTTTATCCAGTGTTACCGTACCATTGTCCGCTCCGTCTCCCGCTGCAGCTTCTCTGCCGGAATTCAAAAGTGCATTGCTAAGAATAGACTGAAGCACTCCGGAGAAAAGCACATTTTGACCTCCGGATAAGCCCAGGCCGGAAAAAAGATTGTTGGAAGAACCGGTTAAAGCTCCCAAGCCCCCTGTAGACAGCAAGCTGTTAGCGGAAACACTGCTTGAAGAGCTTCCGTAGCTGCTTGTGCTGCTGCCCTGTCCGAAATAATTGCTTTTTACATTGTACGCGGAATCCCCCAGATCAGCCATAATTTTCTTTACATAGTTCTGCGTCTCTTTATAAGGAGGGACGCCATTGTATTTTTTCACCGCGCCGGGGCCTGCATTGTAGGCAGCCAAAGCCAAAGGTACGGAACCGAAGCTTTTGATATTATCCCGTAACAGCTTCGCTCCTCCCATAATATTTTCATAGGGATCAAAAACATTCTTTACTCCCAGACTCTTGGCCGTGCCCGGCATGAGCTGCATAATTCCTGAAGCGCCTGCATGAGAAACATCGTTAGGATTAAAGTTTGACTCCGCCTTGGCAACCGCAATCAAAAGAGATTTGGATACGCCGTAGGTTCTGCTGGCTTCTTCAAAAATGGCATCATATTTAGCCGCACCTGCAGGCACGGACTTTTGCTTCTGCACATTTTGCATTACGGAGGCGAAAGAAGTTCCTGTGGTACCTTGTGTTTTTGTATTCAGTGCAGACTGTGCCTGCACAGCATTCTGATTCTGAATGCCATTTAAGATTGAAATTCCATTTGCCATCTAAATCTTTACCCTTTTCCTGTAAAATATATGGTGAAACGTCATTTGTTCCAGTTCTATTTGCACTATCTTTTCTTTTATCGGCAAGATGGGAGGGTTTTATAAATCTTTACAAGGAATTAATGTAACGTAAAGCAGGAGTAGGACTCCTTTTCAGGAAGGAGGGATGTACGTAACGCAGAGAGCAGTACTCCTTTCCATGAAGGAGGGATGTTCGTAACGCAGAGAGACGTACTCCTTTTCAGGAAGGAGAGATGTACGTAACGCAGAGAGATGTACTCCTTTCCAGGAAGGAGGGATGTACGTAA
>CAUTXF010000077.1:0-8424 GCA_963542215.1 uncultured Oribacterium sp.
CAATCTGAGCCCGCCGGTACTTACTGAAAGCGAGCAAAGCGAAGCTTGAAGTTAGTACCGTTGCGAAGGCGAAGTTAGCGAGAGCGTGCCCCGATTACAGACCTATTATGCATTGGAGCGTATTTCTTCAATAGTTACCATCCATCCCTTCGTAGGGGCGAAGTTAGCGACAGCGCACCCCGTTTTCATCCCTATACTGCATCCGATCGTCTCTATTTATCCTCTAAAATGATACTGTAGCAAAAGCTCTTTGCTTCATCCGGTCCCAGGGCAATTCGGTCTTTCATGGAGCATAACTCCTCCATTACGCCTTCTCTTCCGGGGAGGCTTGTCCATGGCTCTACGCAAAGGAAGGGTGTCTTCTCTCCATAGGGCTGCCAGAGAGCAATATAGGGATAGTCCTCATAAAGGAAACGAAGGGAGACCGGCTCGTCATCACTTCCCAGCACCAGTTCTCCTCCGCTGTGTGCCAGCACCACCGCATCATTTCGGAACAGAACGGTTTCCAAGGGGAGACGTCCGTTTACCAAGGCGAAATTCTCCCGTTCCTCCAAGGTAAGTAAGTCTTTTGAAAAGCGAACCTTCTCCATCATCGCTTCCTGCTTAGGGAAGTGAATGGCGTAATCACTTATTGCCTGCTTCTTGGAAAAGGGGAGGTAGAAACCGGGATGTCCTCCCAGCGCAAAATACATTACCTCAATTCCCAGATTCTCCACTCTGGAGCAGACATCCAAACGATTGTCCTTTACCCGGTAGCTTTGCTGTAAACGAAAGGAAAAGGGGTAAATCTTTCTGGATTCCGCACTATCCCGAAATTCCAAGGTGCAGGAATCCTCTTCCTGATCTACGATACGAGCCTGCATGGAGCGTAAAAAGCCATGCACGTCCATTGGGTATTTCTCCCCATTGTAATAATAGGCCTTCTGAAAAAGACGTCCGATAAAGGGAAACAGAAGCGGGGAACGCTCTTTCCAATACTTTGCATCTCCCTGCCATAAGCACTCTCTGTTTCGTTTTTTGTCAAACACGGACTGTAATTCCGCTTCTCGGTTAATCTCCACCTGCAACAGGGCGGACTCAATCTTTATCATGCCTTTTTCCCTCCTTTAAACGGAACAGCTCCCTCTGTTCCTGCATCGACTTTTCCCGATGCCTCTGTAATTACTTCTGTCGTTACTTCTGTCGTTACTTCTGCCGTTACTTCCGTCAATGTTTCTTTAAGCCTTCTTCCGGTTTCTGGTATGCCGGTCAATAATAGCCTGTTGCTCCTTGGTCAAATGAAATTCTTGTCCCATATGATCCAACTCTTCATGGCCTACATGGTCACACTTTCCGGATTTCGCATAACTGCAATATGCACAAGAGCCATTTTCCCGGTGCTCCTTCCGTAAAGCCCGAATGATGGCAACTACAATTAACGCCACAATGGCCAGTACGATAATGTTTCCCATTTTTCTTCCTTTCTCTAATAAATAATAAACCGCTAGATTATCCCGGATGAACAACTAAAGCTGATGTCCTGAGATAAAGCTTTCTGCTACAAAAACTGCTTAATACCCCCAGTTGCTTGAAGCCCCTAACTATTTGATACCACAGCTACTTGATATCACAGCTACTTGCTGCCATAGCGTTTTAATAAAACTATTTGCTGAATAAGACTGTTCGCAAAACGAACTTATTTACTATATTATAGCAAAACCGTCATTTTCCAAAGGTTTATTCTAAAAATTAATATTCTTTAGGATTTCTTCAAAAAAACCTGGCTTTGGGGCCATCTCTTTTCGACTATCTCTTTTCCATATCTATCGCAAAGGACAGTATAAAACGGCCAAATACAAAGTAAAATGTCTCAGGCTTTCCCTTTGCCACTTTCTAAGTAGTAGAAATGAAAAAGAGCCCTGCAAGGCAGGAGCTCCTTTCCAAGCTCATTCCGTTTTCCGGAATACATTCATAAAAATCTTTATGCCATGGCCTTCTCCACTGCCAGCTCTTCGGAATCGGAAAGAGTTGCCGCTTCCTTGTAAGGTCTGAACAAGCCCCAAAGTCCTGCAAGAATCAGGATAAAGGCAACGATGGTGAATGGGTTAAAGGCAACCTCACCGGTTACCAAACCGCCTACCTGATAGATGACTAAAGATACGCAGTAAGCTAAGAAGCACTCCCAAGCAATAGCGAACATTGTCCATCTGCCGTTGTTCATCTCTCTCTTGATAGCACCGATAGCCGCAAAGCAGGGTGCGCAGAGAAGGTTGAAGGCCAGGAAGCTGTAGCCTGCTATACCGCTGGCAAAGTATTCCTTAACCTGTGGCCAGATTGCCGTACTGTCATCTTTTAAATCTACGCTTCCCGCATAGTGGAAGAGGGTACCGAAGGTTCCTACTACGTTCTCCTTTGCGATAAGTCCGGTAAGGGCTGCCACAACGGCCTTCCACTTGCCCCATCCAAGAGGAGCAAAAAGCCAAGCCAAACTATTACCGAAAGCTGCCAGGATAGAAGTATCCATATCTTCCTCAGGAAGATACTGTAAGCTAAAGTTAAAACGGGATAAGAACCATACCAAAATAGTTGCCAGAAGGATAACGGTTCCCGCCTTCTTCACGAAGGACATTCCTCTTTCTCCTACACTCTTTAAAATATCAATCGGTCTTGGCATGTGGTATGCAGGAAGCTCCATAACGAATGGTGCCGGCTTTCCGGCAAACATCTTGGTCTTCTTTAATACGATTCCAGAGAATACGATAGCACAGATTCCTAAGAAATATGCACTCCAGCCTACCCAAGCAGAGTTGTCAAACATTGCACCTGCTAAAAGAGCAATAATGGGAAGCTTTGCGGAACAAGGAATGAAGGTGGTGGTCATAATGGTCATACGACGATCTCTATCATTCTCTACGGTACGGGATCCCATAACACCGGGAACACCGCAACCGGTACCGATCAACATGGGGATGAAGGACTTTCCGGAAAGACCGAACTTACGGAAAATTCTATCCATGATGAAAGCAACTCTGGCCATGTATCCGCAGCCCTCCAGGAAAGCAAGGAAGAGGAAGAAGGTCAGCATCTGGGGTAAGAATCCGATTACCGCACCCATACCGGCAATGATTCCATCGATTACAAGTCCCTGAATGGCCTCACTTACATTCATAGCTTCCAGTGCAGAGGTAGCAATGCCCGGAATAGATGGAACGTCCACCAGACCGAAGAAAGACCAGGGATCTGAGCCGAACAAAACGTCATTTACCCAGTCGGTCATTGCAGTTCCAATGGTAGAAATAGAAATGTAGTACACCAGGAACATCGCTGCGGCGAAGATGGGGATTGCCAGGAAACGGTTGGTTACGATGGCGTCAATCTTATCGGAAACAGTAAGTCCCTTCTGGGCTCTCTTTACATAAGCCGCATCGATAATGCTCTGAATGTAGTTGTATCGCTCATTGGTGATGATACTCTCGGAATCATCATCCTCCGCCTTCTCTACAGCGGCAATAATGCTCTCCACATCTAAGTTCTTCGCTTTCTCCGGCATTTCATTACGAATCTTATCATCTCTTTCGAAAAGCTTGATGGCGAAGAAACGCTTCTGGCTCTCCGGTACATTGCCCTCTAAAAGATTTTCAATGGAGTTGATCGCTCCTTCCACCTGCTCGGAGAACTTGTGCTGTACAACAGTGTCGTTCTTCCCATTGGCTTCCGCAACGGCTAGGGCAGAGGCCTCCGCAACGCCCTTGTTTCTTAAAGCGGAAATGCTGACTACCTTACAGCCCATAGCCTTTCCCAGCTCTTCCAGATTCAGCACATCTCCGTTCTTCTCTACCACGTCCATCATGTTGATGGCCATAACAACGGGGATGCCTAATTCCTTTAACTGGGTAGAAAGGTAAAGGTTTCTCTCTAAGTTGGTTCCGTCCACGATGTTTAAAATGGCATCCGGGCGGTTATTAATCAAATAATTTCTCGCAACCACTTCCTCCAGGGTATAAGGAGAAAGAGAATAAATTCCAGGAAGGTCTGCGATGACCACATCCTTGTGTCCCTTAAGCTTTCCTTCTTTCTTTTCTACAGTAACACCGGGCCAGTTTCCTACATACTGGTTGGAACCGGTGAGCTGATTAAACAATGTGGTTTTACCGGCATTGGGGTTTCCGGCAAGTGCGATGGTAATGGCCATGTCTCTCCTCCTAGTTCTTTAATTCTACTTCAATCATCTCGGCATCTGCTTTACGAACGGATAATTCATATCCCCGTACGGTAAGTTCCAAAGGATCTCCCAATGGCGCCACCTTACGAACAAAAAGCTCCGCTCCCTTGGTTAGGCCCATGTCCATAATTCTTCTCTTTACAGCGCCCTCGCCTGATAGTTTCTTTACGACAGCACTCTGTCCCGGTTTTAAATCTTTCAGTGTCATCTTGTCCTCCACCTTCTCTCGCTGGTAAAACTCTCTAAATTCCTCTCTTCCAATCTTCTCCGGCATACGCCCCATAACTTTCGAAGAGAAAAATTCTTAGATCCTTTTAGGTTTCATTCTATACCTTTACACCATGATTTTGTTCGCCATCTCTTTACTGATGGCTACCCTGGCATCCTTAACCTTCACAATGACATTGCCCATAGAGGTGGAAATCACGGTAACCTCTCCCCCTACTACAAAGCCCAGGTCGCTAAGATGCTGCCTCACTTCACTGCTTCCACTAATCTTCTGAATAATCTGTGGAACCCCGGTTCCTGCTAATGTTAATGGCATAGTCCCTCCTTCCGCT
This sequence comes from uncultured Oribacterium sp., assembly GCA_963542215.1. Lineage (GTDB taxonomy): Bacteria > Bacillota > Clostridia > Lachnospirales > Lachnospiraceae > Oribacterium. The sequence goes on from CAUTXF010000077.1 coordinate 4,762, forward strand.
GTAAATACTTTTTCTTTCTTAGTTTCAAGATTCTAGTTGTTTTTGAAAAAGCCTAACACAGCCAGTCTATACAGCACGAATCTGCCTCATTAAATTAGCACCGTCTAACTATAAAGTCAAGATTTTGTAAGAATTTATTAGTGTTTAGCAGGATTGTATATAATTAAAATATAGTATTCCTAGGATTTAATACCTTCATAAATCTGTTTTATCGGAATAAAGGCTATTATTTTCCATCCTTAAAGGCCGATTTTCCATCCTTAAAGGCCCACATCCATCCTCAAAGGCCGATTTTCCATTCTTAAAAGCCGATATCCATCCGGTATGAAGTAAAATCTACAAAAAAGGACTGTAAAAATCAAAACAATTTCTTTTGATTTTTACAGTCCTTTTTCGTCTTTTATGCTTCGGAATTTTACGCTTTAATCTTCTGATCCTTTAATTTCGAATAAAATTCCTTGATTTTTGTGAAGGATTCCGGGCTTAAAATATGCTCCATACGACAAGCATCCTGAGAGGCGGTATAGGCATTTACCCCTAGAGCCACCAGCACATCTGTCAAAACCGTATGCTTTTCATAGGTTCCCTGGGCGATGGACAAGCCGTGCTCGGTTAAACTTAAAGCTCCCTTCTCATCCACTTCCACCTTACCCTCTTCCCGAAGGCGCTTTAAGGCAATGCTGACACTGGGCTTGGAAAATCCCAGCATATTGGCGATGTCAATGGCTCTTACATTTCTATGATCCATGGACAGCATCAGAATTGCCTCCAAATAGTTCTCTTCTGATTCATGACTTTCGTATGGTTTCATTTCCTCTTTCCTCCCATTGTATAATCTTCAAGTATGGTCTTTCCCATTGATGGATCCGATCCAATCGGTCACTTTCCATCCGGTAGAGGCTTTCGGAAAGACCGATATCCTTAGGATGCCTTTTTCTTTGCCAAGGCTTTCTTTCTCCGTTTTCCGGCTTCCAGTGCCTCTTCCTTATCCGCTTCGATTTCCTCCTCCGGAATCAAAGGCGTCATACTCTTTAGTCCGGTGGCAATGGTGGAAATGTTATGGAACAAAGCGGAGTTGGACGGTGTCATAATGCCGGCTAAGCCTAAGGCAATCAGCATAGCGTTAAAACCGATAATAAAGTTGTAATTGCCGTGAATTCTTTTCATCAAGCGGTTGCTCAGCTTCTTTAAAATTACCAGCTCGTACAGGTCTCCCTCTTGGATGGTAATGTCTGCAACTTCCTTGGCAATAGCCGCACCTGCAGAAATAGCAATTCCTGCATCTGCTTCAGAAAGAGCCGGGGAGTCATTAATACCGTCTCCCACCATGATGACCTTTCTGCCAAGACGATGTTCTTCCTTAATAAAGCTTGCTTTATCCTCCGGAAGAACCTCTGCATGGAATTCGTCCACCCCAACCATTCTGGCTACCGCGTGAGCAGTCTTTTTATTGTCTCCGGTCATCATCACAACCTTATCGATGCCCAGCGCCTTCAAATCCTGAATCACGCCTACCGCTTCTTTTCGTAAAGGATCGGAAATCAGGATAACTGTAGTGAGCTCTCCGTCCACTGCAAGGTACAAAGCGGAATGCTCAGGCGGAATGCTTGCCAGCTTCTCCTCTTCTCCCTTGGGCACGGTACAATGCTCATCATCAAAGATAAAGTGATGGCTTCCGATTAATACGTGCTTTCCTTCGTAAATGCTGGAAATTCCGTGGGCCACCACATATTCTACCTTGGAATGGCGCTCCGCATGATGCAAATCTCTTGCTTCCGCCTCTGCCACAACTGCATTTGCCATGGAATGAGGATAATGCTCCTCCAGGCAGGCAGCCATACGCAACATCTCATTTTCATCAGAATTCTTGAAGGTGATAATGTCTTCTACCTTCGGCTTAGCATAAGTCAAGGTTCCGGTCTTATCGAAGACAATGGTGTTGGCCTCGGAAATGGCCTCCATAAACTTTCCGCCCTTGACGGAAATCTTATGCTTTCCGGCCTCTCTCATAGCGGAAAGTACCGCTACCGGCATAGAAAGCTTTAAAGCACAGGAGAAATCTACCATTAAGAAGGCTAAAGCCTTGGTGACATTTCTGGTGAGCAGGTAGGTCAATGCCGCACCGCCCAGACTGTAGGGCACCAGCTTATCCGCCAAATGGGAAGCCTTGTCCTCTGTTGCGGACTTTAACTTCTCCGACTCCTCAATCATTTTCACAATACGATCATAACGACCGGAGCCTGCCAGCTTCTCCACGCGAATACGGCATTCTCCCTCTTCCACTACGGTTCCCGCATAGGCGGAGGAGCCGATCTTCTTCCGAACGGGAATGGATTCTCCGGTCATGGAAGCCTGATTTACCATAGCCTCGCCGAAGCTTACCTTTCCGTCCAAAGGAATCATATTTCCGGTACGGACAATGATTTCCTGTCCTACTTCCACTTCATTTAACGGAAGCAAAACTTCCTCGCCCTGAACCAAAGTCCAAACCTTGTCTACATTTAAGGACATGGTTCTTGCCAGGTCGTCCACAGACTTCTTGTGTGTCCACTCCTCCAGGATTTCTCCTACGGAAAGGAGGAACATTACGGAAGATGCCGTATCATAGTCTCCGGTTAAGATGGAGGCGGAAATGGCTACCGCATCCAGGAGGGATACTTCAATCTTTCTCTGGAAGAGGGTCTGTAAGCCCTTAAATAAGTAGGGGATAGCCTTCACCCCTGTAATCACCCGCTTTAAGGGGATGGGATAGAAGAGGGTGGAAATCACCCTATCCACTACGGTCAGCACTAATTTGTCTTCATATTCTCTATTTAAAGCTCTACCGGTCTGACTTGGTACAAGACCTTCATTTCCCTTATAAGAAAAACGGGACAGGGCAAGAATCATGCCTTCCCGTTTTCCTTCGTAGAAAATGACTGCATCTCCGGTTCGGTCATAAACCTTCGCCTCAATGACTCCCTCCTGGGCCTTCAGATAATACTCCAGGATATCTGCCTGCTCCATGGTCATGCGCTTCTGCATGGCGTGAACACGGATGCGCCCCGGGGATTCATGTAAGATATTCCATTTCATTTTCCCTTACCACTTCTTTCTCAAAATGACAGAGCCGGGAATGCGTAAATCCCTTCCCTAGGATAAATGCCTTTCCGGCTCGAGTTGCTTCTGATTCAGCTTCGTTGCTTCTGATTCGCTTTCCGCTACTTAAACTTCCTTTGCATCGAAGTCGGAAACCTCTTCAAAATCCTCGATTAAAGACTTCTCAGCAGCCTCTGCTCTCTTCTCGTTGATACGCTTTGCATCTGCATAGATATCCTCGCAGCTTTCCTTAATGCCGGTGCTTACCTTCATAACGCAATCCTGGCCTCTAAGAACTGCTGCCGCTGCCTCTGTGTAAAGCTTCTTCGCATCGGTAGAAGCCAAAATCTTCATACCTGCTGTTCCGAATAAAACTCCACCTGCGAAAATCCCAATCTTCTTCCATGCCCAATTTGCTAAAAACATATTCTTTCCTCCTCTTATTTTGCTATACATAAACTACTATTTGCTGCTAAAGAATAAAGCTTTCTTGCATTTGACACTCAGTTGTGCACTACGGTTAAAGTCTTGTTCTTTAGAACGAGCATATTGTAAAATAGGAATTATTATTAAGTCAAGGCTAAC
>CAUTXF010000078.1:0-7947 GCA_963542215.1 uncultured Oribacterium sp.
CAGCTGGAACAGCTTTCCTTACGGAATTTAAAGGATGTGAAGGACTTAAACTTCGTGCAGAACATGCCGAAATTGAAGTCCTTGAACTTGGAAGATCTTTCGATTTTGAATCTGGACGGTTTATCGGGGCATCTTTCCTTAAATAGCCTCTCCATTGACTGCTCTTCTCTGGAAAATGTCAATGCGCTCAGCACCCTCAGTTCTTTACAGACGCTTTCCATCAGCTATCACACGTATGATGTTCCCGACTTACACGGGTTAAGCGCGCTGGAAAATGTGAGTTGTTATTCCATGGATCGAGATTCCATTGCCCACATGCCTTCCATAAAGAATCTCACCATCGATAACTATGGTAGTGAATACAGCGCCGATTTCCTGCAGGGAATGAATGCTTTAACGAACCTTACCATCATAGGAAACGGCATTACCGATGAGGTGGAGCCGGACCTCGGGGCTGTCCTTCGGACGCTTCCCTCTCTTTCCAGGCTGGAATTTCAGGATTCCCCCTTCAGCCGCTATAAGGATTACACAGAGACGTTTACGAATACCGGGGTAAAAGAACTTCTTTTCACCCCGAACAAAAGCCAAGTAGCAAGTAGTGATCCTGTCCTTCCCGTTTCCCTAAGCCGCATGGCGGATGACAACACGGTGGAGAGCCTGACCCTCACACAGGCGATTCTTCGGAATATAGATAACGAGTCGGAAGATTTTTCCGCCAATATTAAGCCTTTTCTTTCTCATTACAAGGCCTTAAAGAGTCTCGATATCAGTAACAATAAACTGCAAAGCCTGGATTGTCTGGATGGCCTGACCAGCCTGGAGGAAGTGGATTTCTCTAATAACTATATTTCCGATATCTCTGTCCTTCGGAATCTTCCAAATCTAAAGAAGGTGAAAATGAGCGGAAACCCCATCGTAAATGCGGAGCTGCTGCCGGATTCGGTGGAAGTGGTGAAGTAAATTATTTGTCATAATAATGTGAACCACACTGCATAATTTCTATATTTTTTTCTGTGATACGAAAGACAATTCTATTTTTTTCATCAATACGAACACTCCAATAGCCACTGAGGTCTCCCTTCAGTGGCTCTGGTTTTCCTATGCATTGATAGCCATTAATCCACCTCTATCAAATCATGTTCCTCTAATGTACTCTTGCCTGAGCGTACACTCTCGATACGTCTTTTTAACTCCTTTATATTACTTTCACTATAAAATGGGTCCACGGAAACATCAAAAGGAATTCTATGTTCCCTTCCCACCTTCTTTGCAAATATGGTAAAAGCAGCGCTCATGCTCAATCCCAATTCTGTACATACCTGCTCCATATTTTTTTTATCTTCTGCATCCAAACGAAAGTTCACATTTACCGCCTGTCCCATAGCTTCTCTTTTCCTTTCTTATCGAAAATTTTGTTTTTCTATTGTAATGCGAATGTAATGAATTTTGCAATATATTTATTTCCTAGTTTTTCAAGAGTACTGTAAGCAATAAACTAGATTGACTATTTTTTATATAGGTGGGTGTTATGTTTTGCATTACAGATTACTTTAATGACTTTAAAATGTTTTCTTAAAAAACGGAAAGATTGCTATAATTTAATGCATGTGGTATTCTTTTCTACAGAAGCCAAATGTGAACTTGTAAAATAATATATGAGGAGAAAAATGAGAAAAAGAGCAAAAACAACATTGGCATTACTTCTGGCATTATCTTGTAGCTTTTCTACCTATGTTTCTGCAGCAACTATAGCAAATGAGACGGTACTGTCTGAAGGAATAAAGCAAAGCTTTCCGGAAGAAAAGAGTACAAGTTCTTCTGAAAACGTGATGGAAGAAAATGCGCTTGAAGAAAACGTAATGGAAAAAAATGTAGTCGAAGAAAAAAATGAAATCGAAAAAGAAATTTCAGAAATAGAGTCTGAAGCTACAGAAGAGAACGCATTTTATGCAGAAAAAGAACTTTCTGGTGTGCTTGTTACTGTGCAGGCTGATTCCGGGGTATTTCCAAAGGACGCGACTTTACGAGTAAGAAAGCTCTCTAAAGTTGAGGAACAGAAGGTGGATTCCGCTGTAAAAGAGAAGCTTGAGGCGGATCAAAAAAATCTTGTTCAGAGCATGATTTTCGATATCTCAGTGCTCAACAAGGATGGAGAGGAAGTGCAGCCAGATACTACGAAAGGGGAAGTGAAGGTGCAATTTTCCAATATTCCCTTTTTACAGGAGGATGCGGAAAAGCAGATTTCCGTGTTTCATCTGGACAGCGTGGATGCAGCGGCAGAGAAGCTTGCGACAGAAAAGATAGAGGAAAAGGAAAATGCAGTAGAGGTATCGGCAGAGCATTTCTCTTTATTTGCCGTTTCTTTGGTTGAGAAAGAAAACTATTTTTCGGATACGGTAGCAGTGGAGTTAGGGGAAACAATCAGTCTTTATAAACTGCTTGACTACCCTGTTTTACGCTGCAGAGTGACACAAGATACGGATCCCGCAGTTGTTAGCCTACTGTTTGACGATAATGAACACATCGCCATTGAGGCCTTGCACGAAGGAACAGCCAAACTGCTTGTAACCATAAAAAATGGGCAGGTGGAGGAAACAAAAGAATACAAGGTTATTGTGCAGAAAGCATCTCTAAGTGGAAGAGCAGGGAAGGAGATTGAGTATAGTTTAAGCGGCTCCGGAAATGATATGACTTTGACACTCCGTGGAAGAGGGGAAACGGATGCTTTTGAACTGGCCCCCTGGGAACCCTATAGGGAGAAGATTCGGAGAGTCATTATAGAAGAAGGGATAGAAAAGCTGCATGTGGAGGTGGAAGCCTTTGGCAGTATGGAACATCTGGAGACAGTGAGTCTTCCCTCTACTCTTAAGGAAATACCGGACCATGCCTTTTATCATTCAGAAAACTTAGGGGACGTCACCATTCCTGCGTCCGTGCGGAGGATTGGGGAGAAGGCATTCTACAAGTCTGTAGGGAATGGAAAGAAAAATACGATTATCAATCATTCTCCGGTATTTATGAGTGAGAAAGGAAGTAGGCAGTATAATCCCGCGTTTACTTCCGTGCAGCAAAATGTTGCGAAAGAAGAACAGGAAGGTAAAGAGTCTAACATTTCCTTAAAAAATGTGAATTTTTATACGCTCCCGGAAATCAATAAATGTTTCTTTGAGTTGGAGACGGCAGGACGTCAATACGCGAACTATTATCTGTATAAGACGGAAGATCCAAGCGAAGTGGTTACGGTGAAGAACTTTACAGATGACAGTGGAAGTCTTAAGAGAGAGCTGAAATTTAACAATTTTTCAAGCGGTACCAGATGGCAGATTCCCGGAACCAATAGGGTATTCACTTCTTTTCTATTTGATTTTAGGGATACAAGCAGATTCTCCTTTTTACCGGGGCACACCTACTATTGTACGTTTTTAATGAATCCGGGAGGAAGCAATAGACCATATAGTGAGACGCAATTGTTGCAAAAAGTGATTACGGTATCGGATGAGGCCCGCTTGCCACGTGTGGACAGGAATTTTAGCTGGCAAGTAACAGGAGAAAAGAAACCCTATACGATTACAATAGAAGGCAGCGGACGGATGCAGGGCCTTAATGCAAACGGAGAACTTCGCCCATGGAATAAGCTCTTGAATGCTCTAGGAAGAAAAGCACATCTGGAATTAAAGGGGAATATTACAGCACTGGATTCTCATGCCTTAGAAGGCATAACTTTTATCGAGAAAGGCTTGATCTTACCGGAATCTATTGAAGAAATAGGAGATTCCGTTTTTTATGAGAAATCGATAGAGGGCAATCTTGTTTTCCCGACGCATTTGAAGAAAATAGGGGATTCCGCTTTTCGATATCTTACTTATAAGGGAAATCTATCTTTACCGGAAGGGCTGGAAAGCATTGGGGAAAGTGCTTTCCGTGACTTAAAAGAAAACAATGTCATCATGATTCCCGCCTCCGTTACACATATCGGGATAGCTGCCTTCTATAAAGATAAGATGAATTTTAAGGGAAAGAACAGCATAGAAAATCACTCTTCCGTGAAGCTCGGTTCACGATATGTAAACCCGCTTTTTACGGATTACACAACCGATGATTCAGGAGAAGCGCCGATTCCTTCTTATTCCGGAAGCGGCAGAGGCGGCTCCGGTAGAGGCGGCAGTTCAGGTGACAGTGGCGGTTCAGGCGGAGGAAGCGGCTCAGGAGGAAGTGGCGGTTCAGGAGGGACACCAATGGTTCTAGGAGCAGACCGCAATCTGCCATCCAATGTAAACTGGCAAAGAGACGCAAAGGGCTGGTGGATTCTGAACTCGGATGGAACGTATCCGAAAGCACAGTGGTTATGGATTAATAATCGTTGGTACTTTTTTAATCAGGAAGGCTATATGTTCACCGGTTGGCTTTTCTATAACAATGCCTGGTATTATTTTGAAGAAAATGAGGGCAGTGAACAGGGAAAGATGAGCCTTGGCTGGAAGGAGATTCACGGCTTCTGGTATTACTTCAGTGAAGAGGTCGGTGCGGAAAATGGCAAGATGCGTACCGGTTGGCAGGAAGTAAAGGGCAAGTGGTACTACCTGAATCCGAAGTCCGGTGCAGAAAACGGAAAGATGCTTTTCAATACTAAGGTTCAGGGCTATACTCTTGGCCCGGATGGTGCTTGGCAGGTAGCGTAGGCAAATTATGAAAATCCTTATTGCTATAGATTCCTTCAAAGGCAGCCTCTCCTCCAAAGAAGCGGGCGAAGCCATAAAAAGCGGTATTGTACGGGTAATTCCTGATGCGGAGGTTTTGATTTCTCCTCTGGCAGACGGTGGAGAAGGCACCGTGGAAACTCTGTTGGAAGCCTTAGGGGGAAGCTTGGAAACAGTTCGGGTAAAAGGACCTTTGTTTCAGGAAGTGGAAGCTCATTATGGTATTCTCTCAGACTCGCAATATTCCCCGATAGAAGGGAAGCTTGCCGTGATAGAAATGTCCCAAGCTTCCGGCATTACCTTAGTTTCTCCGGAGGAAAGAAATCCGCTAAAAACCAGTAGCTACGGTGTGGGCGAAATGATTTTAGATGCCTACCACAAGGGTTGCAGACGCTTTTTAATCGGAATCGGCGGTTCCGCCACAAATGACGGTGGAATCGGAATGTTAAGCGCTTTAGGCTTTCGTTTTACCAAAAAGAACGGAGAAGAAATCTGCCCTATCGGAGAAGGCCTGAAAGACTTGGCTGGAATAGACGCTTCTTCTGTACCTGAGGGCTTATTACAGTGTTCCTTCCAGATTGCCTGTGATGTAGAGAATCCTCTTTACGGGGAAAATGGAGCAAGTCTTGTCTATGGATTCCAAAAGGGCGGAAACAAGGAAATGCTCTCCCAAATGGATCTTTGGATGAAGCGTTATAGCGAGCTTGTAAAAGAATATAACCTTGCCGCCAATCCGGAAGCTCCGGGCTCCGGAGCCGCCGGAGGGTTGGGATTTGCCTTTCGCAGTTTTCTTCAAGGAGAATTAAAGTCCGGAATTTCCTTGATTTTGGAAGAAACCGGGCTTTCTGAGAAAATGCAGGGAGCTGATCTTGTAATCACCGGAGAAGGAAGGTTGGACGAACAATCCGCCATGGGAAAAGCCCCAATCGGTGTAGCAAAGCTGGCCAAGGCACAGGGAATTCCTGTTCTGGCCTTTGCAGGAGCTGTAACGGTCGGAGCAAAAGCCTGCAACCAAGCCGGAATCGATGCCTACTTCCCCATTCTTAGAGGAATCAGCACTTTGGAAGAAGCCATGGAAAAAGAAACTGCCAAGAAGAACTTGGCAGATAGTGTGGAACAGGTGATGCGGCTCTACCATCTGCGGCATAAAAAGCAATAGAGAAAAGAAGCTGAAAGAATCACAATAATTTTGATTCTTTCAGCCTCTTTTTTATGCCTTAGCGATGCCTAGGCAAAGACAATGACATCCTGTTTTGAATAATCTTTTAGGGAGCTCTTTCCGGTTTAAAAAAGAGAGCTGCGAACAGAGCGATACTTAGGCTAGCTTTTCAACAGGATTACTTTGGAATACGGGGTAATCTGAGCCCACGGGTTCTTAGCTTTTGTCTTATAAAAGCTTAGAACCCCTGTGAGGCGAGGTTAGCGGGAGCGTGCCCCGATTCCAAAGCTGTCCTGCGAAAAGCAGCTAAAGGAATCCTACTCTTCACAGTTCTCTATTTAAACTATTTCTTCTTCGGCATGGAATGTACCGCTTCTCCGAATACATCCTCCAAAGCCTCTCCCACTCCTTCATTGTAGGTTGGGTGAGCTCTCATAGCCTTCAGAAGCTGCTCAACGGTGAAGCCGTTTGCCACAGCATTGCCAAACTCTCCAATCATATCGGTGGCTCTTGCACACATCATCTGTACGCCCACAACCGCATGGCTCTTGCTGTCGGACAGAATCTTGATAAATCCGCGCTCTTCCTTGGAAATCATGGATTTTCCGTTTCCGCTCATCATGAACTTACCCACATTGATTTCTAAGCCCTGCTCCTTGGCGATAGCTTCCGTAATTCCAACGGAGGCGATTTCCGGTGAGGTGTAAACGCAACCGGGCACCACATTTAAATCAATGCTTCTCTTGTGTCCTGCCAGCTCCTCCAGGAGGCAAATGCCCTGTGCGGAAGCAAGGTGGGCAAGCTGTAAGCCCTTAATCAGGTCTCCGATGGCATAAACATTGTCCATGGAGGTCTTGAAGTGCTCGTCTACCACTACTCGGCCTCTCTCCATTTCCAGTTCAACCCCTTCTCCGAAGAGTCCCTGGGTATTGGGCACACGGCCTACTGCACAAAGCACATACTGGGATGTTACCTTCACCGGCTCATCCTTCTCGGTATAGAAGCAGGAAACGCCCTCAGCATCTTTTTCCACCTTCTCCACCTTTACGGAGGTATGGATATCGATGCCTCTCTTCTTTAAAATCAGCTTCAAATTCTGAGAAATATCCTTATCCATATTAGCCAGAATACTGGGCAGAGCCTCCAAAATGGTCACCTTAGTGCCTAAAGAGGCAAAGATAGAAGCAAACTCCACACCGATTACACCGCCACCAATGATGCTTAAGCTCTTGGGTACTTCCGTTAACTGGAAGAGCTCATCGCTGGTTAATACTCCTTCACTATCCAGTCCCGGAATCGGTACTAAGGCAGGCTTGGATCCAACAGCCAAAATCACATGCTTCGCCTGATAATTTCCTGCTCCTTCTCCGCCGCTTACGGTAACGGAACCGTCCTTCTCTAAAGTTCCCAGCCCCTTCAGGTAATCGATGCCGTTGGACTTAAAGAGCTGCTCTACTCCGCCTACCAGCTTATCGATAATATCCTGCTTATATTCCAAAATCTTGCCGTAGTCATAGGAAATATTCTCGGCAAAGATACCGTACTCCTTCGCATTTTGCATTTCTCTAAAAAGCTCAGTGGCATGAACCATTGCTTTGGTAGGAATACATCCTCTGTTTAAGCAGGTTCCTCCCACTCTGTCCTTCTCTACCACCGCTGTCTTAAAGCCTAATTTTGCAGACTTTAAAGCTGCTACATATCCGCCGGGACCGGCTCCTATGATAATCACATCATAACTCATAATTGTTACTCCCCTAATATTTGCTGTCTCACAAGGTTTCCAGAGCAATACCGGCTTAGCTTTCTTTCGCTATTTGCCTTAATTGCTCTCTCCCTTAGCGCCCATTTATCTTTTTAGCAAGAAGAGCTGTTACATAAAGACTCCTTCAAAGAAGAACCGGAGCTTTTGCTTGTTTCGATAAAGCTCTTGCTTTTTCAAACAAAACTCTTGTTCACTCTCTCTTTTATCCTTATATAACAGCTCTCTAATCATCTACTTTATTTTACTTTCTTTCGAAATGATGTATCGGCTTTTTGCCTTTACTTTCTTTCATAGTGAAATATCGGCTTTTTTGCCTTTATCTCCACTCA
>CAUTXF010000079.1:0-7717 GCA_963542215.1 uncultured Oribacterium sp.
ATCCGGTACAAAACTGCAATGATTTGGAGTGTATCCGTTGCGGAAAATGTAAGAATGCCTGCCCGGTGGACGCCATTGCCTGCGGGGTCACCAATGTGGATGTGCCCGAAGAAGTAAAGGCGAAGGCCTAGGGACGAAACTTAATCCATGGATTTGGAAAGGATAGCTGAAGGAAATCAATCCAAGGATTCGAAAGGAATAGTGGGGGCGATATGTTTATTTTGGAATTAAATCAGGAAGGCCTTGGGACGGAAATCGGCTTATTTCAAACGATTAAAGAGGGAAGAGCCTTTATTTCCCAAGTGGAAGGCTATCAATATAAGGAAGAAGAGGGATTTGTCTATGAAACTTTAGACTTTCGGAAGCTTCCGGAGTATTTGGAACTTCAGTACAACGGACATCTTGTTCCTCTTACGAAATTTATGTTTACCGGAGAAGGGGAGATAGACATTTTCTGGAAAGAGCTACCGGACTTAAGTACCCCCGGAAAGGGCATGGTGGAGGGTTCCACCAGAGTGGATGCCTATCTTATTCCCAATGATGAAGTGAAGGACTATATTGCAAGACGGGAAAGTCAGTACCGAAAAGCCAAAGCATTTTTAGAAGCAAAGGGCTATGAGGCGGAGAGAGCCTACTTCGGTTCGGAAGACGGGGAAGCGGTGCTCTATAGAAAAAAAGGGAGTGAAGACTGGCATTTTCTTACCCACATGGACCCCGGATTTAATGAGGAAGAGGATTTCCAAAGCCTTTTGGAGTAGGAGGAAATCTTCGAAATGGTAGGAGAAAGCTCCACGTAAATTGCGCTATGTGGAACTGTGCATTTGTAGCTTTGTTGAACTGCGTATATTTCTTGCACTTTTCCCCTTTAAGCTTTATAATCAAGAAACGCTCTATGATTAGGAGCTTTTTTTGTGGAAAAATTTAGAGCGAGACGAAAAAATTTGAGGTTTAAAATGAATGAAGTATTCGTCATGAAAGGGGGCAATCCCCTTCGTGGAGAGGTAGTCATCAGCGGGGCAAAGAATGCAGCACTGGGTATCGTGGCAGGAGCCCTTCTTACCGACGAAGAAGTAATTATAGAGAATCTTCCCGATGTTCGAGATATAAATGTTATGCTGGAGGCTTTAAAGGCCATCGGAGCGAAGCTGCACCGCATAGAAAGTCATGTGGTGTCTATTCAGGCGGATCAGTTGTCTATGAAAAGCGTAGATGACGATGCGATTCGCCGTATTCGTGCGTCTTATTATTTTATCGGGGCACTTCTGGGAAAATACCACCAGGCCAAGGTGGCCTTACCCGGCGGCTGTGCTATCGGGGAAAGACCCATTGACCAGCATATTAAAGGCTTTACCGCCTTGGGAGCCGAGGTGGAAATTTCGGATGGCTATTTTGTAGCGAAGGCGGAGGAACTTGTAGGACAGCATATCTATCTGGATGTGGTGTCCGTAGGGGCAACCATTAACCTGATGCTGGCTGCGGTTTTGGCAGATGGTCAGACGATTATTGAAAATGTGGCCAAGGAGCCTCATATCGTAGACGTAGCCAATTTCTTGAACAGTATGGGGGCGAATATTCGCGGAGCCGGAACGGATACCATTCGTATTCGAGGGGTGGAGCGTTTGCACGGAACCACTTACGGGGTAATTCCGGATCAGATTGAAGCCGGTACCTTTATGTGTGCAGCAGCCGTTACCCGAGGAAATATTTTGATTAAAAATATCATTCCCAAGCACATGGAATCCATTGCCGCCAAGCTTCGGGATATGGGAAATACCGTCTATGAAGGAGACGAGGAAATTCAGGTCATCGGAGGAGAAAAGCAGAGGGGAACCAAGATTAAGACCCTTCCCTACCCGGGATTTCCTACGGATATGCAACCCCAGATTGCGGTTACTCTGGCATTGTCAGAGGGTAAATCCACCGTTACCGAGTCGATTTTTGAAAATCGTTTCTTATATGTAGAGGAATTAAAGAAAATGGGGGCGGATATCACTGTAGAAGATAGAGTGGCAACCATTTTGGGAAAAGAAAAATTACAGGGAGCAACCCTACATGCCTTGGATTTACGTGCCGGAGCCGCTCTGGTTCTGGCCGGCCTTGCCGCAGAAGGAATCACTGTGCTGGAAGACATAGGATATATTAGAAGAGGCTATGAGTTCTTCGAAAAGAAGCTGATGAACTTAGGAGCCAAAATCATTTTAGCGAAAACGGAAGAAGAAGTGGAAGCCTTCCGAAGAGAAGCATAATCACAGGAGTCGGTAAAGATATAGAAATACCTACGCTTCCTAGCATAATAGCATTGGATGCGGGCACGCTCTCGCTAAGCTCGCCTCCCAGGGGTTCTAAGCTTTTATAAGACAAAAGCTAAGAACCCGGGGGCTCACATTGCCCCTTATCCAATGCTATTTATGCTAGAAAAGCTATATGGATACTATTCTGTCTTTACCGTCTCCTGTTATTTTTATGCTTTTTCGGAAGAATTAGCTCTCTTCGGAAGATTTACTTCTCTTTGGAAGGCTTACTTTCCGGAGGAAGTCTTCCGTAATGGTTTTGTAGGAAATCCGGGAGGGAAAAGAAAAAAGTTCTACGCCGGATTATGCTATAGTAAGGGCAAAAAGAAAAATAGGAGAAGAGAGACGATGGAGAGAAATTTTACAAACATGATACCGCTCGCGCCATTAGCGATACTCGGTAAGAATAAAAATACTAGGAATAGCCTGGGAGGAAGAAGCCTGCTACAAAGCTTGGCTTTTCTGCTTTTTACACTTCTTTTTTCCCTGAGCTTTCTTGCAGGGAATTCCGCCTATGCTTCAAACATTGCGGGACCCGGTGTGAAAAGCCTTTCCTCTCAAAAAGAGTTAAGGGCGGTTTGGTTTTCTTATCTGGACTGGATGAATATGCCGAAGGAAGAGCAGGCCTTTCGGGCAGAGGCGGCCAAGGTCATGGACAATTTGCAGAAGAACGGTTTTCAGACCCTCTTCCTCCATGTGCACAGCCATTCCGACAGCTACGGGAAGAAAATGACGGTTTTCCCCTATTCTAAATTTATGCCGGGAAATGGCAGTTTTGACCCCTTGGAGATTATGATTTCCGAGGCAAAGAAAAAGGGCATTTCCGTCCATGCCTGGTTTAATCCCTACCGTGTCAGCAGTTCCATGTCCAAGTGGGAAAATATTCCTGAAGACAGCATTGTGAAAAAATGGAGCAGAACCTCCGGAGAAGAAAGAAATGTGCTTCTTCATGAGGGGCAGTATTACATTAACCCCTCCAGGGCGGCAGGAAGAGAGGCACTTCTGGCTTCCATTAAAGAGCTTTTGGATAACTATGCCGTGGACGGCATTCATTTTGACGATTATTTCTATCCCAGAGTTTCCTTGATAGAAGAGGGCAAACGTTTTGATGAGCCGGAGTATGTGGAGGCGAAAAGACAGGGAGAGACAGGGAGCTTGACAGAATACCGGAGAAATCAGGTTTCTTTATTGTTAAAGCAGGTACATAGCCTGTGTAAAGAAAGAGGAGTGGTCTTCGGTGTAAGCCCGGTGCCAAACCTGCAAAGCCTTCGCTCTTCAGTGGCGTATTTCCTGGATGTGGACAAAATTATGGCATCCAAGGACTATATTGATTACATCATGCCCCAGATGTATCACGGCTTTAGGGCGAAAAATGGAAAAGGGCAGGAAGCTCCCCATGCCTATATGCGAAGCCTTGGAGACTGGGTGAACTTAACAAATTCCACTGGAAATCAGGTGGAACTCATGCTAGGCTTAGGACTGTACCGAGCAGGAAGCACCGTTTGGGACGGAAATCCTGTATCGGAGTGGTTTACGGAAAGTGATATTTTAAAAAGACAGGTGGAAGAAGCCAGAAAGACAGGCATTGTAAAAGGCTATGCAGTTTTTGCTTATCAGAATCTTTTAGAGGAAAGAGCCCAAAGAGAGCTTGGAAATCTGAGAAGCGTATTTCAAAACTAGCTTCAGTCACTGTTTTTGTAGGATAAAGGAAATGCCAAAAGGGGAGGAATGAAAATGAAGATTGCAATGGGAAACGATCATGCCGCTGTAGAGATGAAAATGGAGCTTAAGGCCTATCTGGAGGAGCAGGGAATCGAGATTATCAATGTAGGAACAGATGCTCCGGAACGCTATGATTATCCTTTGGCAGGCTATCAGGTAGCCAAGCTTGTACAGGAGGGAAAGGCAGACTTCGGCATCGCTATTTGCGGAACGGGAGTGGGCATTTCCTTAGCAGCCAATAAAGTTCCCGGCATTCGAGCATTCCCCTGTTCAGAGCCCTATTCCGCAGCTATGGGCAGAAGACACAACAATGCCAATGTACTTTGTCTTGGTGCCAGAGTAGTAGGTATCGAGCTTGCAAAGATGATTGTAGACAGCTTCCTTTTGGCTGAATTTGAAGGGGGAAGACACGCAGAAAGAGTAGCTCTGATTTCCGAAATCGAAGAGGATGCAGAAGGATTCAAAAAGAGGATGTAGGAGTATATTTAGCTTCTTTTTCCTGCAGTATAGGTCTTAAACCGGGGCACGCTCTCGCTAACTTCGCCTCGTAGGGGTTCTAAGCTTTTACAAGACAAAAGCCAAGAACCCACGGGCTCAGATTGCCCCGTATTTCAGACCTATACTGCAGGAAAAGCTATATATCTTGCATCCTCTTTTTATACTTTTTGATCAATCCCTTCCATTTGCACCTGTTCTTGCAGATACTCCTGAATGATTTTAGGATCAAAGGATTGACGAGGTCTCCAGTTTGTATCAACAGACTTTATTTTCTGTTCAATTTTGGAAACTTCATCTTTTCCGATTTGATCTATCGTGTACATGATGGCTCTTCTTTCCGGGCCGCTTTGTGACTTAGCATAATCTCTAAACTTTTTACTATAGCTTTCCGCGTCGGCAGAATTCACAAATCCCTGATTCTTTAAGAAGGCATCCCGGATTTCTTTTCTTGCCAAAGCTTCAATATCCTTACTTACAGGAATAATATACTCTTTTCCTGCACCGGGATAATCCGGACTCATCCAAGGGTCACCTCCTGCGGCAATAAGATTACGGAAGTGTCTCTCTTCTTGGCTTAAACTCCTCCATTCTTTTTCTTCAGGAGATAGATTTTGGTTTTTTTGGGACTGAGGATCAAAATCCTGTTTTGCCATGGCGTATTTTGCCATGTTGCTAACGGTCATACTCATCATAGTACCTCTTCCTTTATTTTCTATGAGTAATATCGACCATATATATATATATATATATTAACTTGAAACAGCGGTGCAAAGCTGCCTTACCCCAGTTCTGCCTTCTTCATATGGTGTAAAAAGCTCTCCTTATCTCTGGTCATAATCAGCTCTTCCGGAAAATGAATCCTCTCCAGTAGAGACTCCACCTTTGAAAATTCTCCAATTCGTAAAGCGATATGGGCATCACTGGAAACGGAGATGGGTACTCCCAGTTCCGCACAGCGGACTGCAATGGCTTCGCAGCGCTTTTTGGTTTCGTTTCCTTCATCCATGGAATGCTCATTGATTTCAATCAGTACATTCTGCTCCTTTGCGGCAAGAAGCACCGGATCGATTTCAAAGGGAAGCCCGGAACGACCGATATGTCCCAGAATCAAAATCTTAGGATGCTTCATGGCTTCCAGATAAAGCTTGGTGCAAGCCAAAGCGCTTTCTCCCTTGGCGAAGCTGTTTCGGTGGACAGAGGCGATACAATAGTCCATTTTCTTGCAGACACGCTCGTAGAGAGACATTTTCTTTCCGTCATTATAAAAATCCCCATCGATATTTTTCCAAATGGGAATATCAAAACCGAAAAGGTTTCCTTCCATATCCACAATATCCACTTCACAGCCCTGCAAAACCCGAATGCCCTGAATCTCCTTGGGCCAGGTGTGGCTCACCATCAAATACTGGTAGTGACGGACATTTTCATAATCCGGATAGAGCATGGCGGAAAAATGGTCTGTAGAGCCAAGAAGCTCTAATCCCGCTTCCTTAGCCGCAACAACATTTTCCAAAATCGTGGAATAAGCATGGCGGGAATAAAGAGTATGGGTATGAACATCACATTTCCATTTCATAAAATACTATTCCCCTTTCTTCAATTACAAATCTAAAGTGATTTCCACCGGACAATGGTCGGATCCCATCACTTCCTGATGGATAGAAGCGGAAAGAAGCTTCTTTTCCAACTGCTTGGAAACCACAAAATAGTCGATTCTCCAACCTACATTTCTTTCTCTGGCCTTGGTACGGTAGCTCCACCAACTGTATTCCTCTTCCTTGTCCGGATAGAAATGACGGAAGGAGTCAAGATAGCCTGAGTCTAAAACCCGGGAAAACTTCGCCCTCTCCTCGTCTGAGAAGCCGGCACTCATGTGGTTGGTATCCGGATTTTTCAAATCGATTTCCTCATGGGCTACATTTAAGTCGCCGCAATAAATTACCGGCTTTTTCTTTTCCAAAGTTAAGATGTAATGCAGGAAGGCATCCTCGAACTCCATTCTGTAGGGAAGACGCTTCAGTTCGCCCTGGGAGTTGGGTACATAGACGGTAATCAGATAAAACTCAGGAAATTCCAGCGTAATCACACGACCCTCCTGGTCATGCTCTTCCACGCCGATACCATACTGTACGGACAGCGGTTCTTCCTTGGTAAAAATGGCGGTGCCGGAGTAGCCCTTTTTCACCGCATAATTCCAGTATTGGAAATAACCGGGCAGATCCAGGTCAATTTGTCCCTCCTGCAATTTGGTTTCCTGCAAACAAAACATATCCGCATCCAAACGCTTAAAATCCTCCATAAAATTTTTTCCCATAACGGCTCTTAGCCCATTTACATTCCAGGAAATCAGTTTTTTCATAAACATCCTTTCTACTCAATTCATTATTCTAAAGAAAAATTATTTTCGTTTAGCCCTTGCGTGAGCTCTCAGCACAGAACGCAAGCTTGTATTCTTTTTTGGCATGAGAATAGTGTAACAGACATTGCAAAGCCTGCAAGGGCTTTACGCATAAAAAAGAATAAAAGTAAAACAATGAAAGAAAAAATATAATTTTTTTTGAATACATATTGACAAACTTCCTTATTTTTTTATATAATCGTTAAAAATTTTTAAAATTACGAGGGAGGGTTGAATAGTGAAAAAAGTTTTTTGTTTTAGCTTATTATTAGTTACAATTTTATTGACACTTACAGTAAAGACTGCATTTGCAGCGAGTAATCGCTATATTTATGGTGATGGTAAGAATTCAGCATATAGTATAAGACTAGATTCACCGCATTTTAGTGGAGACGTGTATCATGTTCACTTCTACAAGAAAACAAAACATTTATATTGTATGAGGTTAGATAATTTGCAGATGTGTGATGCAGATAAATCTGATCGTAGTAGTGTGCCTGGTTGGTTAATGGAAAAGGCTATGAAAAATAAAAGTGTTCAAGATAGAATTAAAGGTTATAATCCGTCCCTTAAATACAAGTCAGGAGCCATTAAAGCTTTACTTGTTAGTGGAGCTAGTGTATTAGTTATTCTTGCTACAATTAATATTTTTACAGGTCCTGCTGATGATATTGCTGCATGGTCATTGTTGATCGCTGCTATAGGGGCTTAAAAGAAAGCAGTTTATTGTAACTGAACATAGTATAAAAAATTGACAGAAAGACTAACTATTAATAGTCAAGCATAAGATTAAGATTTTTAGAATAAA
>CAUTXF010000080.1:0-7452 GCA_963542215.1 uncultured Oribacterium sp.
TGTGGATAGAGCCACCGGAGAGCCTTTATTTTCCTCCAAAGACAAGTTTCACTCCGCCTGCGGCTGGCCCAGCTTTGCAAAACCTATTGCCGGAGAAGTAATCCGCTATCTGGAGGATGATAGTCTGGGAATGCGTAGAATAGAAGTCCGTTCCCAGGGTGGAGACTACCATCTGGGTCATGTCTTTAATGACGGTCCAAGAGAACTGGGAGGCCTGCGCTACTGCATTAACTCCTCTTCTATCCGCTTTGTTCCCTATGAGGAAATGGAAAAAGAGGGGTATGGAGAACTGAAAAAGTATATATAAAAAACCATCTTCCTTGCCTTAGTTGCCGGCGCAACTAAGTTCCCTCCAGTCCCTATGCGCTCTGACGTTCCATCTGCTCTTCAAATCATATTGAAACGAAAACAAAGTATGATAAGATAGTAAAAATTAATGTTTAAATAGTACGGAACAAAAACAGAGACGATAAGTAAAATCTCTTAAAGAGGAAAGGCAAGGAGGACAAAATGAAAAGCAAAAAGCTACTAATTTTAGTACTATTCCTTCTCCTTAGCTTTGTTTTCCTGTCTTGTGCAAAGGCAGAAAAAGAAGCTGGCGGGACGGATAAAACAGGGGCAGAAGCCGGCGATTCACAGGAGGCGCAAAAGGACAGCGGGGAAGAAAAAGAAGCACAAGCTGAAAGCACGATTATAGGAATGCCCCATATCCTTTTAGAAGAAATCGGAGAAAGGCACACGGATGCAAACTATCATTATCTTTATAGTATAGAAAGCACTAAGTTACACCTAAAGGAAGAGGGTGAGGAATTTAATGCCCTGAGAAAGGCCTTTGAAGATTATAACAAGGAAGTAGAAGATCTATATCAAAAGGATTTTGCGGAACTGGTAAATATCGCTAATACTTCAGAAGAAGCCAAAAGGAATGTGGCGAACTACTTAGGAAATACTCCTGAAGTAAAGACCAATAGTGATGTTATTCGCGCAGACAAAAGCATCGTCAGCATTTTAAATTCCAAGTCCATAGATTACACCGGAAGCGGAAGTGAGTATCAGTACTATTCTGTGAATTTTGATAGTAAAAACGGAAAAAGACTGGCATTTTCCGATGTGGTAAAAGACAGGGACAGCTTCTTTGCTTTGGCAGAAAAAAGAGCGCAGGAATCCGCAGGTACGATGGTGGAATTTCCTCTTGCACTTGTACAGAGTATAAAAGAGAAGGGAGATGAACTTACCTGGACAGTAAATGCGGAGGGCATCTCCATATATTCTGATATCGATCTTACCGGCCGATCTCTTAAGTCCCCCAAGGTTCTTACCGTATATTTTGATGAAGGGGAGAATATATTTGCCGAAGAATATACTAAAACGGAAGAAGACTATGTAATCCCTCTTTTTGACAATATGTATCTGGATTTAGATGTGGAGGGAAGCGGAAAACGGGAGCCCGTTTATCTGAAAAAACAGGAAGAAGAGGGAATGTTTTATTTGGATCTTTCCATCGTTTCCGGCAGTAGAGAAAGCGGAGCTGTGGAAGGCATTGACGGAACCCCTTATCTTCTCAAAAAGTCCGGAAAATACTACATTTACCTCTTTAAGGATGAAGAAGACGGGATAACTTTACTCTATCGAATCGACCTCTCCACTATGGAATTAAAACCGGAGGAAAACTGGAATGTCGACCTATCCACTAGAGAATCCTACAGGAAGGATGTAGACAATATCGAATACACGCATCTTCTCAAGGAAAATTTTACAGATGCTAAAGGGTTTTGCGGTGCAGAAGACAACGGTTTTCTCAGCACCAATACTGTAGAAATAGACTGGCTGATTGATGCGGAAGCTTATCCAAAACCAAATGGAAACCGCTACAAAATAACCAGCAATCATGTTATCCAGGCTATTCAAGATGTTCCGGTTCAGGAGGTAGATGCAAATGGAAATGTGCTAAAAGAAGGAACTATCCCCGCCGGTTCCTATCTCCTACTGATGTATACGGATAATGCCTCTTACATGGATATGCGCATTGTTGATGAAAAATATATAGACAATGTAGGAAATGAGGACTTCAGTATTTTTAACCTAAATGATTTTAGTCAATTCCAATACAATGGAACTTGCTACCGAGTACAGGTCGAAAGAGACACACAGAATTGGACTTTAAAGATCAACGGAAAAGATGAAAATGAACTCTTTAGGGGAATGCTATATGTTGGCTAATCTTGGCTAATCTTGGCTTATGTCAACTCATGCCGGCTTTGATACAATCTTAAAGATAGGAAAAAGCAGTGGAGAAAAAATCCACTATCTCCTCTCGTCCATTATCCCAGGATGAGAGGAGCTTTTTTTAATCCATACCTTATCCATTAACGGATATTATCCGAATATGGAGTCTAGTATATTTACATTGACTCCTTTACAATAGTAGCACTACATAATTCTGTCTATTCTTCTCATTTTTTTCTAAGACTATTCTTATTCCCATTTCTAAAAGGAGTGCCTTATGTCGAAATCCCAAGCAAATAATTCTGAAAATTCAAAAAAGCAACATATATTACAAAAATCAAGCTCTCAGCCTGAAGTAAAACAAGCCATAATATCCTCCCTAACTCTGATGGATGATATCTTTATCAAAATTGTATTGCAAGATAAACGATGCACTGAATACATTTTACAAGTTATTATGGAAAATAATTCTTTACACCTGAAGGAACAATGGATACAGAAGGACATTCCCAATGTTCATGGACATTCTCTTGTTTTGGATTGTTTCTGCGAGGACAAGGAACATAATCTATATAACATCGAAATTCAAAATGATCCTCAAGAGGCAATCCCTAAACGAGCCAGATTTCACACCAGTCTAATAGATATTCATTCTCTAAAGAAAGGACAAAATTTCAACCAATTACCTAAAACTTATGTTATATTTATTACAGCTAAAGATATTTTCAAACAAAAGCTACAGGTATATCATATTGAGAGAATCATTAAAGAAAATGGCCAGCCGTTTGATGATGATTCTTATATTATATACTTTAATACCTCTAACATAGAAAATAATAGCTTGGGAAAGCTGGCAGAAGATTTTCATACCAACGATCCCAAGCAAATGCATTCGACAATACTGTCCAATAGAGTAGCAGAGCTTAAATCTACCGACTTTATGCAGAAAGGAGACAAAAATATGAATATTCTTTTAGAACGTTATCGCCAAGCTGCCTTGGAAGAAGGTAGGGAAGAAGGAAGAGAAGAAGGTAGTGAGAAGTTAGCACAATTAATGGGTATTTTAGCGGAAAACGGTAGACTGGAAGATATCAAAAAAGCTTCCAAGGATAAACGCTACAGAAAAAAACTCCTTCGTGAACTGAACTTAATGTAGAATCCGTTCTACTATTGTGCATGCTTTACAGTGCCCCCAGCTCAATCTCTTTTAAGCTATGCTTTTCTACCTGTAAATGAATCCCTTCTCCTTGGAAGCTGATTTCCTTAGCCTCTACCGGTAGCTCATAAAGGGTGCCGGAGAGAACCTGTTCCCCATCATTTACAAAAAGCTCAAAGGAAAAACGGTCCAGCAAAAGTCTAAGCGAAAGCTCTTCCGAACTTCCAACGTAAATCCTTCTTACTTCACAAATGCTGGCCGATCTTCCTGCATGACTTCTATCCACAGTCAAAATTCCGGAAGCAAAATCATAAGCACAAAGAACATAGAAATCTCCTTGCTTTGCAAATTTCATTTGGAAGATACCCTTACTTTCTACTCCATTCTTAGGCGCAGAAATCCGCAAACTAAGATCCAGAAGTTTCCCCTCTAATTCCGCATAGCTTTTCTCTTCTTTTTCACAGGAAATCTCCAAGTCTACCCTATCTTTATAAAGCTTCTGAATCTCTGAAATAGGGTGCTGGCACAATCTGTCCCCTCGGAAAAACAACTCTCTGGGAAATGACATTTGCCCATACCACTTAGCATTCTCAGGAGCATTTCCACCGGCCTCGGGAGCTTGCATCCAGCCTACCATGATTGTTCGTCCATCCCTTTCCATGGTCTGAGGCGCATAAAAATCAAAGCCTAAATCCAAAGCCTGGGGCTTTGCATTTTTCATGACCTTCTGTAAGCAATTTTCCAAAAACTCTTCTGTTCTATTCTCTTCCTTTCCCTGCTGTGACTCCGGTAGAATACCTACTTCTTCACTTATGGTATCCCCCACAAAAGCAACAGTACAATTTCCATTCCTAAACAAGGGGCTTGTATTTTTCATATTCATGACCGACAGAGAAAGCACCGGACGGCCTTCCAAGAAAAAGAAATCCGGGCACTCCCACATCCCGCCGAAGCTTCCGTCATTTTCCCTTATCGTATCTAAATACTGCCACTCCACAGCATTTTCCGAAGAAAAAAGCAGAGCCACTCCAAGATTATCACTCTTCTTTCTTGCCACGGTTACCGCATAATATTTTCCGTCTTTTCCAATCCAAAGCTTCGGATCCCGAAAATCTTCAATCGTAAATTCTTCCGGCAACTCTTTTTCTGAAATCACCGGATTTCCCTGAAACTTTTGATACAGTCTTCCGTCTCCCCTTGCAATGCACTGGGTTTCTCTACGAACGCCATTTTTTCCGGATAAATCCGTAGAATAATCCGGAGCCTTGGTGTAGTCCGCAGTATACATGATAAGATGCGAACCATCTTTATCCATAATAGCTGTTCCGGAAAATACCCCGGTTTCATAGTCCTCATCCGGTGCAATGCTTGCCTCGTGATAGTCCCAGTGGAGTAAGTCCTTGGAAGTCCAATGTCCCCAATGCATCGCATCCCATCTGGTGCTATAGGGATTGTATTGATAAAAAAGGTGATACTCCCCTTTGTAAAAAGAGAAACCATTTGGATCATTGAGCCAGCCTATTGCAGGACTTAAATGAAAGCCTGGTCGCTCCTGTCTTTGGATCTCAGAAAAATGTGCCTTTTCAAAAGAGCAGGCAAGGGATAATTTCTTTGAATTTTTATTTGATATTGGATTCATGCGCCTATACGACTCCTTCCACCTTCACGCCCAGCTTTTCCACTTCCTTTTTTTCTTTCTCTGTAAATGTCTTATCCGTCACCAGCGTATCAAATTCCTGAATGGAGCAAATCTTCATCATTGCCTGCTTCTCAAACTTGCTGGCATCTGCCAATAAAACTGCCCGCTTGGTCTGCTGCAAAACAGCCTTCTTCAACGCCACTTTTTCCAACGTGGGAGTACTCAGCTCCATCCTGTCATTGATGGAGGAAGCCCCTAAAAAGGCGATATCGAAGGAATAATCCTTCAGCTGATTCACTGTATAGCTCCCCAGGGCGGAGCCGGTACTTTTCTGGATTTCTCCTCCACAGAAAAAAATCCTCCCCTTTCCGCTTTGTAAAACTCCGGCAACCATCAAGTCCGTGGTGACCACAGATAATCCCTCCCGCTCTTTTAATAAGAGAGCCAGCTCCCTGTTGGTTGTTCCCGCATCCAAGAAAATCACCTTGGCATCTTTAATAAGTCCAAAAGCCCTTTGGGCAATACGCTTTTTTGCCTCAATATTCTGCACTTCCTTTTCCTGATAAAGCACTTCATCCCGCAGGATGGCGCCGCCATGAAAACGCTCTATCCGATTCTTTTCTTCCAGATATTTCAGGTCTCTTCGAATAGTCATTCCGCTGACGGAAAACTGCTTCGCCAAATCATCCACGGAAACGGAACCATCCTTCTCTAAGATGGACAGTATACTTTGCTGCCGTTCTCCTGATAACACCTTTTCTTTTTTCATGATTCTCCCCTAACTCATTCCGGTCTTTTACTCCGAAAATATCTTAGCATATTTTATAAAAAAATGGCTTAGCTTCCTGATAGAAACCAAGCCATTTTCACGTTTAATAAATCACACTTTAAAAGCCAATCCCGGCTATGGAAACAGGCTATGAAAACTCTGCAACATTTCTCTTTAGGGGTGTTTAACAAGTACAGCCTCAAGTATTTAGCTATTTAGCCTCATGCACTTCTCCCCCGGGTTAGTGCATAATAAAGCTAAGAATAATAACTTCCAAACATCCTACTGCCCAAATAATGGTTGTGGTGATAGACCAAACACGAATCTGATCCTTTGCCTCACTTACGCCAAGAGTTCTATTTACTACCCAGAAGTAGCTATCATTGAAATAGCTGAAGAAGCAGGAACCTACGCAACAAGCCAGGGCGGAAACCACAGGATTCGCTCCGGTAGCCAGGATAATCGGTGCGGAAATACTTGCCGCAGTAGTCATAGCTACTGTTCCGGAACCTTGGATAAAACGCATTACCGTGGAAATAACGATAGGAAGCAGGATAATCGGTACATTCATCGCGGTGATTCCCTCTGCCATATAGGTTCCCAGACCGGAATCCTTAATGATCTGTCCCAATGCTCCACCGCCACCGGTTACCAGCATAATGATTCCTGCAGACATCATCCCCTTTTCCATGGAAGAAAGGATATCCTTACGGCTCATATTTTTACCAAGAATGAATATAGCCGTTAATAATCCGATGCCAACCGCCACGATAGGCTGTCCCAGGAAAATCAGGATATGGAAAAATCCGTCAGTTAATTTCATTGCCGTAAATACGGTATTCATTAAAATCAAGATGACCGGTAAAACAATGGGGAGGAAGGAAGAAAATGTAGAAGGAAGATTCTCAGAACCCAATTCAATGGATTTTCCGGATTCTACGCTACCCGCCTGTGCCTCCACAAGCTCATCATTTTCATTAATAACCCAGTTTAACTTCTTAGCGATATACTTTCTGGCATAAAGAATCGCCACAATGGTCATGGGAATGGAAAGAACCAAAGACAATAAGATAAACTGTCCTACATCCACACCGAAAATTCCGCAAACGCCCAGGGGTCCCGGTGTAGGAGGAACCATGGTATGGGTAATTACAAGACCTGCTGCAAGAGCCACACCCAAAGAAATCAGAGATTTCTTGGTAACCTTAGAAATTGCCTTTGCAATAGGAGACAGAATAATGAAACCGGAATCACAGAAGATAGGAATAGAAACCAGGAAACCGGTAAAAGCCAAAGCCTCCTCTTCCTTATTCTTTCCAAATACCTTTAAGAAGCAAAGAGCCATTCGCTTCGCTGCACCTGTTTCCTCAAAAATTGCGCCCAGCATTACACCGAAGCCGATGATAATACCGATGCTGGACAAGGTGTTTCCAAATCCGCTGGTAATAGACTGCAAAATGCCGAACTTCGTTCCATTTTCCAAGGTGATGGTGTTCAAAGGCATTCCGCCAATCACGCCAATCACTACGGTAGTAATAATCAGAGCCAAAAAGGCCTGAATCTTTGTCTTTAATACCATGAAAATCAGCAGGGCAATACCGATTGCCAAGCCCAGGAGCATTTGCTCTCCATGTAAACCGTTAACCATACTTTCCTCCTCTT
>CAUTXF010000081.1:0-7428 GCA_963542215.1 uncultured Oribacterium sp.
GTGTTAGGCACGCCGCCAGCGTTCATCCTGAGCCAGGATCGAACTCTCATAATAAGTACTTTTTCTTCAGAAAAAGTGCTTATGTACAAGACTACAGCGTAAGCTGTACCCTGCGTAGCAGGGCTCCGAACTTGCTTCAAAGCAAGGAGGAGGTCAAAAAAGTACTTTTCATAAAGAAAAATATTATCTGCCATCACTGACAGTTTAAGTTCAGTCCAAGTCAAAACGCGCTTAGCTTGTTTTTCCTTTTTACTGTTAAAGTTTGTTTTCGCTGCACATTTCTGTGCTTCTGAATTTTCTCTGCCGGAACTCCGGCTTTTCGTTCTTCTTAGAAGAACTTCTTTTCAAGAATCTTCAGGGTCTGTGTATTATTCGATCTTTGATTTTCAAGGTTCAGTTTTGCAAAAAGTTTTCCGGTTCATCTCGGCTGAAGCCTTGATTTTCCTTGTTTTCTTTCTGCTTTTTGCTGTCTTGTTTTTTGCGACAGCTTGTGTATCTTAACACCCGTTTATGGGACTGTCAAGCAATTTTTTGCCTTTTTTTTAGAATTTTTTTCCATTTTCAGGAAACAACTATATCTTGGTTTAAAGGCTTCTATATCTTGTTTCTTCTTCTATTAATTCATAAAAAAGATTCTTGTAAACAGATTGCTTTCCTTCAGAATGTAGGGAATACTTCCCGGTCGGGAAAAGCCTTCCAAAATCGTATCCTTTAGGGGGAAGTTAGGCAGAATACTGAGAAGAATCAAGGCGAACCAAAGCCAAAACACCCATTCCACCGCTGATAACGCCGCTCCGGAGAGCCGGTTTACCAGGTTAAGTCCCGGCAATTTAAAGAGATACTCCAAAATTTGAAAGCCAATTTTCAAAAGAATCCGAAGAATAAGATATAAGATTACAAAGAAAATCACGCTATAAACCAGCTGGAAGATTTTCTCCGAAAGATTGGCCTTCCATTGCTCCAGACCAATAAATTGATAGAACAAATCAATGTTTTCCATAGACTTGTCCGGTGTTGGATTGCTGCCTATCACATCGGAAAGCTGCGCTCCCTCCCTATGAATCGGAAAGAAAAATCCTGCAATATTTTGCACCAGCTTCTGCAACTCTTGATTCTTGGCAATCTCCTGCTGTGCCACCGGCATAAGCAGCTTTGCCATAGCAATGGAGAGAAGCAGGGAGGTCATCGCAAATATTTTTTTTAATAATCCCTTCTTGTAGCCATGCCACACCATAGCACTAAGGGAAAGGAGTAGGACTAAGCCTACTCCCATTTCACTCATTCCCATATTTTACCCCATAAAATGTTCTTCTCGTAAAATCAACTTATCGTCCTTATTGTACTTTGGGCGAAGGAAAGAACTTAACTTCTTGCCAAGACCGGGTTTCTCCGCCTGGTCTGCAGCTTCCTCCACCAGGTCCTCCGCACTTTGCTTATTCAGAAGAATTCCGTCCTCTTCCATAAGCTGAATTCTCTCATAGAGAGCGGTGATTCCCTTCTCCGTGATGGCACAGTCAATGCTGTCGGCATAAGATATCGCATATTCCGCAAACTCGTCTATGCTCATTCCCGCATTTTTCTTTTCCTTTTGGCCAAGAGGAGAATGCTTTTCCAACGCATAGGAAATAGCGGATAAGTCTTCTTCCTGTTCCCTAATTGGAGCTTCTCTTCTCTCTTCTCTTACAGAAGGAGCATCCTCAACAGCTTCCTCTTCTATTTCCTCGTCGTAGTCTTCATTTTCATCATCATAATACTCATCCTCGGGCTCTGCATCTTCGAAGTCCCGAGAATCGGCTTCCTCACGAATTGCTGATGGAGCTTCCTGCTTTTCCTTAGCTTCTTCCTTCCGGGCTTCTTCCTCCAAAACCTCGGTATAGGGACGTGCTGGTCTGTCGAAAATGGAAGGCTTATGGGGAACATACTCTTCTTCCACAGTCTCTTCCGCCTCTTCCTTCTCCGGCTCCTCTACGGAAGCCTCAAGATCCACGTCTTCAAGATCGTTATCCTCTTCTTCCTCCGGCTCTTCCTTGTTGGAAACGATGTCGAAATAGTCGATAAATCTGGGTCTATCTTCAGCCATACGATCAAAATGATCGTACACATCCACCAATATAATAGAAGAAGCGTCCTTTGGATTTTGAATGTATCTTTCGATTTCATCCACAACGGAGTACTTCAGTTTTCCGGCTTCTTCAATAATTAAATCTCTTTCCTTCAGCTTCTCCGCAAATGGAGCGAAGCCCTTTTCATTAAGCTTGTCCGCATTGGTTTTCGCTACCTTAAACGCAAGATTGTATTCCTGATGGAAATACTTGATTTCCTCTACCGCAATCTTGAAGCCTTCTTCCAGAGTATCCGCTTCAATAATCATGTGGTAGGTGGGGATAGACTCTTCCTTCTTATCCGTTGCTGCCGGAGTTTCCTCCAGTGCCGCATCCTTTCCTTCGGCCTTCTCCTCGGAGCTGTCCTCGGAATATTTTTTGGATGCTTCTTTGGAATCTTCCGGGGACATATTATCGGAAGTTTGATCGGAAGCTTCCTCCGTCTCCTTCTTGGAAAATGCTTCTGTCTCCGACGCCTTTTCCTGCTCCGGCTTTTCTTCATCAGCCTGACTTAGCGCATTGCTCTCCGCCTGCTTCTCTTTTTCTCTTTGAATCTCTTCTCTGCTTACTTTCTTCGGTGCTAATACTCGAGAAGCCTCTTCCGGAAGCTCTCTAACGGGAGGCTTTTCCTCATATACAGCCTGTCCGGAATTCTTCTCTTCGAAAACAGGTTCTTCCTCCGGAAGAGCAAAGTTCTCTTTCCGGGGTGCTCTTCTTGTATCCTCTTCAAAGGGACGATACCGAAGCTTTAAATCCTGAGCCTTGTCTACATATTTTCCCATACCGAAAAGAAGAATCATCTTATCGCAAAGGGCGATACAATCCTCTTCCCTTCCGGCTTCTCCATAAAGCTTTGCCAGCTCATAGAGCCACTTTTCATCCAGCTCGGTTTCAGTAAACTGCTCCAAGGGTCCCACCAGCTGGGAGGCCATAGCCCCCTTTGCCTTCAAAATCTTATAGCGAAGCAGATATTTTCTGGGATCCTCCGGACTGACATCCAGGAATTCCTTGTAAAATTCAATAGCTTCTTCGATAGAGCCGGAACGTAAGGACAGTTCTGAAAGCTTATAAAGAAAACGCTTTCCCACCGGAGCTCTCTCAAAAGCCATCAGAAGAATATCCTTAGCCTCTTCGTACTCTCCGTTGTACTCATAAATATCCGCTATGGAAGAAAGAAGGTTTGCATTACGCACCCTATTCCAGTCAATGGTATCCGCAATCTGCATAGCAGTCTTGTAATCTCCCTGACTGCTTAACTTTTTAATCTGTTCTGCCTTGATACTAAACTCGTACTTGTCCATAATACCCCTTCCACTTCCTATAAACTGACTCTTCCGTCCAATGCTCTAAGAAGTGTTATTTCATCAATATTTTCTATATCTCCCCCTACAGGAACCCCGGAAGCAATACGGCTTAAGGGCACTCCTAAAGGTTTAATCAGCTTTGTGATATAGCTTGCGGTGGTTTCTCCTTCCAAAGAGGAGTTGGTGGCAATAATCACCTCTTCCACCTCTCCCTGCAAACGAACCATCAGTTCCTTCAAACGGATGTCTTCCGGTCCTATGCCGAGCAAAGGGGAAATCGCCCCGTGGAGAACATGATAAACTCCCTGATATTTGCCTACTCGCTCATAGGCAGACATATCTCTCGGGTTTTCCACCACCATAATCTGTTTATGGTTTCTTTCCGCACTACTGCATACCGGGCAAAGCTCCGCGTCCGTTAAGGTACAGCAGCATTTGCAGTAGCGTATACTGTCTCTGGCCTTTTTGATACTGTCTGCCAGAGCATAAGCCTGTTCTTTCTCTCCGTTAATCAGAAAGTAGGCTAATCTTTGTGCGGATTTCGGACCAATGCCGGGAAGCCTGGAAAGCTCCTGCACCAGACGGTCCATATCCTTGGAAAAATACTCCATTAAAATCCTAACCCCATTCCGCCGGTAAGCTTGCCCATTTCCTGATTGGATTCCTTCTCAATGTCGGAAAGAGCCTGGTTCATTGCCAGTACAATCATTTCTTCCAAAGTTTCCACATCTTCCGGATCTACGGCATCCTTATTCAGGCTGACACTTAAGACCTTTCTCTCTCCGTTCAGCACTACCTTAACGGCACCGCCTCCGGCCTGAGCAATGTATTCCTTTTTCGCCAGCTCCTCTTGGGTTTCTTCCAGCTTCTTCTGCATCTTCTGATACTGCTTCATCAGATTATTCATATTCATGCCGGGCATTCCCCCGCCAAATCCACCATGCTTTGCCATAGCTCCTCCTTAATTTTAAATTAAGCATAACTTTTACTATTTTACCATGAATCCCAAGAATAAATCTATGAGAAATCTTATAATTCCCTTACAGTGTGGAATTTTTATCCTTTTTTTCCGCAAAACAGGCACTTATCTTATTCCTGATCGCTAATCTCAATCGTCATGGAAATTTTATTTAAATCTTCATCGGAAACATATCTGGTACTGCGTTCTTCCGTTTCCACCTTCCCCAAAACAAAGTGAAATTCCTTTTGATATTTTGCGGAAATAACCTTTCCGATTTCCAGGAGCTCCATATCCGTAAGCACATTGGAAAGCATTCCCAGACTTGGGGCAATCACCATGGACTTCTTATCCTTTGCCGGATAAACTCTGGATTTCGCCAAGGCCTGTTTCACCGTGGGGGAGTCGAAGTAGTTTTTGATAATATCCCAGTCCTTCTTTAAAAGCATATAGTCTTCATACTGGGCTTTCGGAAGGACGACTTCCTTTTCCATGGCTTCCGGCACATCTCCATTTTCCTCCTTGGAAAATGCTGTCCTTTCTACAGGAAGAAAGCTTCCCTTCTCCATCTTCTCTTCCAGCTCCCGCAATCTTTGTAAAAGAGCATCCGTCTTCCCTTCCATCTCCGGATGAGCCAGTTTCACCAAGGTACTTTCCAGTAAAACCCGCTTCTGTCTGGCAAAACGATATTGCTGTAAAAGCTCTGTCAGTAAACGGATACCTCGTAATATTTCTTCCATGGAAAGGCTTTCCCCGTCGGAAAGAAGCTGTTTTTTATTTTCTGCGGATAAATCCATCAAACCGTCAATCTTCTCTACGGTTTTCGCCAACATGATATTACGATAATAATTCAGCAAATCGGAAGTATATTGGCTAAGCTCCTTTCCCTGCTCCAAAACTTCGGAAACTAAGGTCATGGCTTTTGCTATGTCTTTCTCTCGAAGGGACGCAATCATTTGGGAAAATGCTGCGGTATCCACCGCTCCCAATATTTTCAGTGTATCTTCATAAGTAATTTCCCGCTGAAAATCATAGCTGGCACACTGGTCCAAAAGGCTCACCGCATCACGCATGGAGCCATCTCCCATCCGGGCAATATAATGAATAGCCTCCTCTTCAATGGCAATATGCTCTTCTTCCACAATGTGTCTTAACCTGTCCGCAATAATGTCTGCAGGAATTCTACGAAAATCATAACGCTGACAGCGGGAAAGAATGGTAATGGGTAGGGCGTTTGGCTCCGTAGTAGCCAAGATGAATATGGCGTATTCCGGCGGCTCCTCCAGCGTTTTCAAAAAGGCATTATGGGCCGACTCTGTCAGCATATGCACCTCGTCGATGATATATACCTTATAGCGCATGCCTACAGGTGGATACTCCACCTGTTCCCGAATCAAGCGTATATCATCCACCTTATTGTTACTGGCTGCGTCCATTTCATATACGTTAATACTGGTATTGGACAAAATGGCCTTACAGTTTGCACACTCATTACAGGGATTTCCATCCTTTGGATTTAGGCAGTTCACAGCTCTTGCCAAGATTTTCGCCATGGAGGTTTTACCCGTACCTCTGGTACCACAAAAAAGGTAAGCATGACCAATACGATCATGACTTACCTGATTCTTAAAGGAACGAGTGATGGCATCCTGTCCCACCAAATCATCGAAATCCCGGGATCTCCATTTTCTGTATAAAGCGGTATATGACAATTCTTCTTATCCCTTCTATATCGTTAAAACAGATAAAATTGAGGCCTAAGTTCATCAGCTTCTTTTTAAACAAGCTCTTTAAATAAGCTCTATAAAAAATTTCATCTCCGACTACTCTTCATCTCCAAAAGAAATACCCAGCATCTTGGCTTCCTTCACAATTCCGGAATCCGGATCCACCGTTTTTAATTTGCCGGCAATATCTGCCAAAGGAACCGTTGTGATTTCAGTATTCTTTAAAGAAAGCATCACACCGTATTTTTCCTTCTTAATCATTCTGGCAGCTTCCGCACCGATTCTTGTGGCAAAAACACGGTCATAGGGAACCGGCTGTCCACCTCTTTGGGTGTGTCCGGGAACGGTTACTCTGACCTCAGCACCGGTTTTTTCCTCTATTTCCTTCGCCAGCTTATAGGCTACGGAAGGATGATTCTTCCTATCCTCCGCCAGCTTCTTCTTTAATTCCTTCTTTGTCAGTTTAGATTCATCCTTGGAAATGGCACCTTCTGCTATAGCTACAATAGAGAAACGAGAACCACTGGCATGACGCTCCGCAATCTTTTTACAAACCGCATTGATATCGTAGGGTATCTCCGGAACCAAAATAATATCGGCGCCGCCGGCAAGTCCGGCATAAAGGGTAAGCAGTCCTACCTTATGTCCCATAATCTCTACAATGAATACTCTACCATGGCTGGCAGCCGTAGTATGAATACAGTCAATGGCATTGGTAGCCACTTGAACAGCAGAATAAAAGCCGAAGGTCATATCTGTACCGTACAAATCATTATCAATGGTCTTGGGACAACCAATAACATTCAATCCTTCTTCCGACAAAAGATTGGCTGTTTTTAAAGAACCGTTACCCCCTAAAACCACAAGACAATCCAGGCGAAGCTTTCTATAGGTATGCTTCATCGCCTCCACCTTGTCCAATCCATTGGCATCCGGTTCACGAATCTGTTTGAAGGGTGTCCTACTGGTTCCCAGAATGGTTCCGCCTTCTGTCAAAATTCCGGAGAAGTCGGAACGCTCCATTTTACGATATTCATCATAAATCAAACCCTTATAACCATCCAGAAAACCATAGATTTCCACGTCTCCCAATAGGTTATATAGGGTTTTTCCCACACCGCGCATGGTTGCATTTAAAGCCTGACAGTCTCCTCCACTGGTTAATATTCCTACTCTCATCCTTACCCCCTTTAACACACTACGGCAGAAATCTTGCTTTTCTACAATAGAACAAAGTATAAGGAAAAGCAATAAAAAAAAGAGACTATTAAAGTCTCTTTCGTTGCGGGAGATGGATTTGAACCAACGACCTTCGGGTTATGAGCCCGACGAGCTAC
>CAUTXF010000082.1:0-7381 GCA_963542215.1 uncultured Oribacterium sp.
TAGCAGGGGCTTATAGCCCCGAGCAAACCACCCGTTTGACGGGTGGTAGTGATTTTAGAAAACCTTCTGCCAGAGCCACGAAAGCGGCGCTTCCCTTCCAAAGCACATCCTCATCTACAGTAAACTTGGCGTGGTGGTGGGGGTAATCAGTGCCCTTTTCCGGATTGGAGGAGCTTAAAAACAAAAAGCATCCCGGAACTCTCTGCTGGTATAGGGCAAAATCTTCCCCAATCATACTGGGCTTCTCTATCCGGGTTAGGAGCTTATCCTGAAAGACTTCTTGAAGACAGCCCTGAGCAAAGGCGGTAATATCCGAATCATTGGTAACAGGCGGTGCGCCGAAGTCCATACGGAAATTTACCGTTCCGCCGAAGGCTTTGGCAGTGTTTTCCGCAACTTCTCCAATGCGTTTAGCCAGTTTTTGCCGAATATCTTCTTGAAAAGCTCTGGTAGTTCCTTCGATTCGTACGCCGGAAGGGATGGCGTTGTAGAGCTCCCCTCCTTGAATCAAACCGATGGTAAGAATGGCAGGCTCCGTTCCCGAAATTTCTCTGGAGGGAATCGCCTGCAAAGCCAATACAATATGGGCAGCAATATTGATAGGATCGATACCTTTCTCCGGGGTAGAAGCGTGGCAACCCACACCCTGCACCTCCAGGATAAAACGATCATAGGACGCCATTACTGAGCCGGGGACACAGACCATAGTACCACTGGGAATATCCTTGCCTAAGATGCTTCCGATATGCATGCCGAAAATGGCATCGACCCCTTCTAAAGCATCATTTTCCAGTAAAACAGCAGCCCCCTTTGCCTGCTCTTCAGCGGTTTGAAAGAGAAAACGAATTTCTCCCCTTATTTCCTCTCGATGGGGATAGAGAACCCGCATAGCACCTAACAGCATAGCGGTGTGGGCATCATGACCGCAGGCATGCATACAACCCTCATGCTCCGAGCAGAAGGGCAGTTGGGTATTTTCCGTTATGGGCAGAGCATCCATGTCTGCCCGAATAGCCAGAATTTTTCCGGGACGCTTTCCCTTTAAAGTGGCAATAATACTGCTGTCCTTTTCAGAAAGGCGATAGGGAATGCCGATTTCATCTAATTGATGAGTGACATACTCTCGCGTTTTTGGCAAATGAAAGCCAAGCTCCGGTATTCTATGCAAGTCCCTTCGTATGGTAATAATCTTTGCTTCGATACTTTTACATTCCTCCCACCACATACATTTTCCTTTCCTTCTTATAAAAATACCGCCATATAAAGGGGCATAGACAGAACGCCTCCTTCTTCGCCGATGTTTCCGTCATGAAATTTATAAGCTCTGGAAACATGCTTCTGATTTATCAGCCAGTTTAAAGAATTTGCTCTACTCTGTCCGCTTTTAACCTCGATAGCCCAAATTTCTCCATCTTTTTGTGTTAAAAAGTCAATTTCTTTTTTACAACTTTCGTTTTTGTAAAAATAAAGAGGAAGTTCTTTTTTGATAAGCATATCCGCTATTAGACATTCATATAAGCCTCCTTTTGTATTGGCCAGGAGGGTATTTTCGATAATATGTTGTTTCAAACCGAAATCTTTCATGGCAATCAGTAAAGATAAATCTGTAGTATAGGCTCGAAAGAAATCTTCCCTGGCATAGTCGGAGAGATCGTACTGCACATCTGTCACCAATTTAGAAAGGGCGACCATATCTGCCGAAAAGAGCCAGTCAATACTGGAATAAAATTTCTGTGCCCTTCCTCCTTTTTCCACTTCCTTGTATTGAAACTTATGATTTTCTTTGTCCAGAAGTTGCTTTCCTAAAGATAAAAAGCATTTTTCCGCCTTAACTTTTTCCTCGGATCTTGCATAGTGGGCAATATCATAACGATAACCCATCAGCAGCTCTTTTTGTATTTGATCTGCAATTCGAAAATCCTGATGCTCCATATAGTTTGCAAGAACTTCGGGCATTCCCCCCAGGGCAAGATATTCTCGTAAATAGGACATCATGGTATTGTGAACAGCTTCTGAAACCGGTGCCTTCTTCAAGAACAGAGTTTTTAAATCAAAAAGCAGATCCTCCTGAATACCTTTTGCCCATAAAAACTCTTCAAAGTCTAAGCCGAACATTCGCAGATATTCTACATACCCTACCGGATAGGAAGAGGCCCTTTGGTAGTCTATCCCAAGAAGGGAACCGGAGGCGATAATATCGAACTGCCCATCCAAGGTCCAGAATTTTAAAGAGGTGATAGCTTCCGGACACTCCTGAATTTCGTCTAAGAAAATGAGGATTTCTCCGGGGATAAATTGTAAGTTAGGGTAACGAAAGCGCATGGCGGTAATCATGGCAGCAACAGTTAAATCCCCGGTGAAAATAGAGCGATCGGAGCTGCTTTCCTTGAAATTAATATAAAGCATCTCTTTATAAGCGGATTTCCCAAATACTTGAACGGCATAGGTTTTTCCCACCTGCCTTGCCCCAAGAACCATTAAAGATTTTTTCTTTTCCCTTTTTTTCCAATTCCACAATTGACTCATCACTTTTCTCTTTAACATGCTTTGCTCCTCTTTTGCAAATATAGCCACATTTCGGAATAGAATTTCGTGAGGAAAATCGATGACTATTCCATAAAGCGCTTGAAATCTTCCCTAAGTATTGTCGGATAGATATACTTTTATTCTAAAATGTTGATAGACGGATATTTTTACTTTCTAAAATGTTGATGGATGGACATTTTTACCTTCTAAAATGTTGATATATGGATATTTTAGCCTTCCAAAATGTTGATGTCAAATCAAAAGTAGGAACTTTAGGGCGACTTTGGAGCGATTTTATGGACGAAGCTTTCGATTAAGGGAGAGATTAACTATACAAGGATACCCAATCCGCAACAAATCCGCTTAGGAAGATAAGCTTGTGGAAGCAAGGGGAGCAAGCTACAATAAAGCGAAGGAGTACAATATCATAGCAGTATTGTAATCAATCACTTTGCGTCGCAAAGCAAATTCCTTCGGAAGTTGGTCTGTAACAGGACGACTTTTCTGATGAAAAGTCTATCCTTGCGGATACTAAGCGAAAAAACTGTGTTTCAAAAAAGAAAGGAAAAGCATGGATATCTTTAGCTACCAGGCAGAGAAAAATAAAGAGAAGATGGCTCCCCTGGCCGCCAGAATGCGGCCAAGAAGCTTAGAGGAAGTGGTGGGGCAGGAGCATATTTTGGGAAAAGATAAGCTTTTATCCCGTCTGATTCGCTCGGACCAGCTTCATTCTCTTCTTTTCTTCGGGCCCCCCGGAACAGGAAAGACTTCTTTGGCGAAGGTCATTGCCAACAGCAGCAAGGCGGATTTTATCCCCATCAATGCCACCACTGCCGGAAAGAAGGACATGGAAGAGGCAGTGGCAAGAGCTAAGGAAAACATGGGAGGCTACGGCAGGAAAACCATTTTGTTTGTAGACGAGATTCATCGTTTTAATAAGGCCCAGCAGGATTATCTTCTTCCCCATGTGGAGGAGGGCACCATCATTTTGATCGGGGCAACTACGGAGAACCCCTACTTTGAGGTGAATACCGCCCTCCTTTCCCGTTCCCAGCTTTTTGAACTGCATTCTCTAAAGAAAGAAGATATCGTAAAACTCTTGCAAACAGCCACACAGGACAAGGGAAGAGGCATGGGGAACTACAATGCTGTGCTGGAGGAAGAGGCCTGTGCCTTTTTGGCAGAGCACGCTTTCGGAGATGCCAGAGTTGCCTTAAATGCCTTAGAGCTTGCCATTCTCAGCACCAATCCTTCCCCAAGCGGGGAAATCCGCATTACGAAAGAGGTGGTGGCGGAGTGTATGCAGGAGAAGATTCTTCGCTATGACGGGGAGTCGGAGCATTATGACACCATTTCCGCCTTTATCAAATCCATGCGAGGCTCGGATCCTCAGGCGGCGGTGTATTATCTTTCGAAAATGTTGCAATCCGGAGAAGATATTCGCTTTATTGCCAGAAGAATCATGATCTGTGCGGCGGAGG
Organism: uncultured Oribacterium sp.; assembly: GCA_963542215.1. Classification (GTDB taxonomy): domain Bacteria; phylum Bacillota; class Clostridia; order Lachnospirales; family Lachnospiraceae; genus Oribacterium. The sequence goes on from CAUTXF010000082.1 coordinate 4,008, forward strand.
ATGTGGGAAATGCGGATCCTCAGGCCTTGGTTTTAGCCACCAGCGCCAGCCTTGCGGTGGAGAGAATCGGCATGCCGGAGGCCCAAATCATTTTGTCCCAAGCCTGTACCTATGTGGCCTGTGCAAAGAAGTCCAACGCCTGTGTCAAGGCCATTATGTCCGCCAATGAAGTGGTTCGGGAAAAAGGAAATTTGCCCATCCCTTCTTATTTAAGGGATGCCCACTACGCAGGGCATGAGCAGTTGGGGCGGGGCATAGGCTATAAATACCCCCACGACTATCCGGGGCACTATGTGGAGCAACAATATTTGCCTACAGAAATTAAAGATATGATTTTTTATGATATGGAGGAGTAGGCATTTTCTTCGTATTCTTTAAGAAAGAAGACAGAAAAAGGCAATACTATATTCCTATCTATCTGTTAGGATGAAAATGTTCCTAGCATCGGGACAGTAGAAATTCTTGCTTTTTATCTTAGAGAAGCAGGAACACAGTAGGAGGATAACTATGAAAAAAGCGATTTTGATTACCATGGCAGGACTTATGATTTTTGCAGCAGGCTGTGTAAAGAAGGCAAGCCAGGAATCAAAGGCTGCAGCAGAAGAACCCAGTTCTGAAGCATTATCGGAAAATAGTCTTAGTGCCAAGATCCAGAAGATTGAAGAAGGAAAGCTGACTGTAGAAACCGGAGAAGGAAAGGTTTACAGCTTTGACAGCAAGGGCGCTACTTTGGATTCTACCTGGGAGTTGATGGCAGGAGACGAGGTGGAGATCGGCTATGAGGGCACCGAGCCTCAGGACGGCATGGCGATTAAGAAGGTGACTGTATCCGTTCCTTATGAATTTACCACAGAGGAATTTAATGACGAGTCCAACCTCTACGGAGAAATCACCGCAGTAGATGACAAGAATATCACCGTAAAGGAAATTCCCGACTTCCGTGAAGTGGCGTTGGAGGGAGAAGATACCGAAGGAAGAAAGTACGGGGATACCGTGGTTTTCCAAAGAGCTCCCTTTGAGTTGGATCTTACAAAGGAAGGCTTGGCAGTAGGGAAGGAAATCAGTATCTACTATTTAGGCGATGCAAAGAGCAATCCTTTGGCTTTCTATACCATTACCGAAGATGCGCTGGAAGAGGAAGATGCCAATAACCTTCAGATTAAGGGAAGCTTAGAGAAGGTAGAGGGAGATATCCTTACCTTAAAGTCTGATGACAGCCATATCTTCCGTTTTACTACAAATGGAGATCAGGAAGTGACTAAGGCTGCTACGGAAAATGTAGGAAAGACCGTAGTGGTGACCTACAGCACCTCTCTTCGTGCCAGAGTCTCTGTAGCAGAGGGAATCAAGGCAGTAGAGTAAGGATTGGGGCTGTGTGAAAGGGTTTTATGAAAATGCTTAGAGCCCGGTCGCAAAAAAGATTGAAAAACAAAATTCAAACATGAAAATGAAAAAGGCAGCCGGAGGGAAGCAGAATTCTCTCCGGCTGCTTTTGGCTTATTCAAATATATCCTCATAGCTTTGAAATTCCGATTTACCTTCAGCCACCAGCTGTGCTTCATGAAGCATAGCTTTTATTCCATTTGGAATTTCATTTTTTATGGCATAAAATTGTTTCTCAAGCTCTTCTCCCGTGAAACCTTGCCGAAGCAAGTCGTCAAGAATTTCTTTGGAGAAATCCCAATTATCCTCTTTTTGCAAAGTATTCATAAGGAACTCCTTTTCGGCTATTGCGCCTCACTATCATACATAATGGTAAATGGACCGTCGTTGATTAAAGCAACCTGCATATCCGCACCGAACTGCCCATGGGCAAGAGGCATTCCCTGTTCTTCCGCCTTTTTACAAAAATACTCATATAAGGCATTGGCATGGTCAGGCGCACCCGCATTGATAAAGCTGGGGCGGTTTCCCCGACGAGTATCCGCATAGAGGGTAAACTGGCTCACCACCAAAAGAGAGCCGGAAACGTCCCGAATGGAAAGATTGGTTTTTCCATTTTCGTCCTCAAAAAGACGGGCATCCAAAACTTTTTTCAGCATCTTATCCGCCACTTCTTCCGTATCGGTCTGGCTTACCCCAAGCAGAATCAGATAGCCCTTCTCAATGGCTCCGATAACATTTCCCGAAACGGAAACGCTGGCTTCTTTTACTCTTTGTACTAAACAACGCATAAAACCTCCTTAGGCTATCTTAACGAAACTGCTTCTGGCTTTCTTGATATTCAAAGCCCGCCGCCTGTAATTTTTGGCAAAGCTCTTCTTTATTCAGCTGTAAATCCAAGCACAAATCTTCTAAACTATTGTATTCATCCCTTAATTTCAGATTGATGAAACTAAGCAAGATAAAAGGATCCTTGGGGATATCCATGACTGCTCCTTTCTTTTGGGAGGGAAAATGCTTCCCTGATAAACGAAGACTATCATAGCATAAAAGGGAGGGAAGGGGAGGATATTTTGTATTGTTAATGTTTTATGAGATGTATAATGACTAATGAATTCATAAAATCCTGACAATATATGTAGTAAATGACAAATAAATTATCCTATGTTAGAATCAATTGTAAATTTAAGATAAAACGGTGAGTGAATTTTGTGTTGGGAGTGCTATATGGTTCAGAAAATAGTTAAGTATATCAATGAATTAGAGAATAAAAAAAATGCTCTTGTAAAGTATAAAGACCATATTGGTGCGATTGCCTCCGTATGTACTATAGTCACATTTGCTATGGCACTTATCATGACTTTTATTAAGGATAGGAATAGCTATCAGGCAGCGGAGTTTTATCAGATAGAGCAGACTTATTTTTTGCAAGAATCTGTTATTGCGATGTTGCTTGAAGCTTCAGTACATATATTGATAAGATTAATTGTAGTATTTTTTCCTATGGTTGTCTTTATTTTAGCACCTATAGGTAGTAATACAGTCGAGAAAATAATATTTTGTTTTGCGCATGTAATTTTGTTTATTTTATATTTATTCTTTTGTTTTGCGTTTGTGTTTAATGAAGTTAAAATGGATATTTTTAACCATACTATTTATATTATCATTACACTAATTATTTGTTTAATATGGGGTAAATTTCTTAAAAAAAATAAAAATAATCAGAATAAAAATAATCAGAATAAAAATAATCAGAATAAGGATGAGTTCCTTTTTTTAAGAGTAATTATGACAGCATTTCTGATTGTAATAGGTATATGGTGGTGGACTGAGAGTCCGAAATATACAATTACTTTTTACATATCCTTATTAGGATATTACCTTTTAATTTGTTTAATATGGGGTATTATCACTACACTAAGTATTTATTTAATACGGGGTAAATTTCTTAAAAAAAATAAAAATAATCAGAATAAAAATAATCAGAATAA
>CAUTXF010000083.1:0-7091 GCA_963542215.1 uncultured Oribacterium sp.
AGAATAAGATTGATATTATCATTGCCTTTGCCGGAAAGGCGGCACACCTTGCCGGGGTACTGGCCGGATTGTCCATAAAACCGGTGATTGGGGTACCGGTCCAGTCCTCCTGCCTGGACGGCATGGATGCGTTGCTTAGCACGGTACAGATGCCAAAGGGGGTTCCGGTGGCCACCGTTGCCATCAACGGGGCAGAGAATGCGGCTATTCTTGCGGTAGAGATGCTGGCGCTGTCCAATCCGGATTTAAAAGAGAAGCTAAGACAATACAAGGAAAAAATGAAGCTGTCCGTTCAGGAGATGAATGAGCGGATTTCTCTCTAGGAGGTACAGCGTGAGTGGACTATGCGGCATTTTTTCTTTTGATAAAAAGAACGATATCACCGACCTTCTGGAGGTGGGACTCTATGCTTTACAACATAGGGGACAGGAGGGATTCGGCATTACCACTATGGAGGGGCAAAGAGTCTGTGAATTAAAGCGTAAGGGTATGCTTTCAGAAGTACTGAATCAACAGATTATCGAGGATATTAGCGGGTCTTCCGGCATTGGTTTTGTAAAGTACCTCTTTTCCCACAATACCAAATATGAGCCGATGATGCCTTTTGTGTACCAGACAGATCATGGAAATTCCATGATTGCCCTGGACGGTACGATTTTAAACCGGAATTTTAATTTCTGCGAACTCGTGAACAAAATAAACGGCCCCTTGGAGAGCTTTCAGGACTATATGGAAAGCCTAAAGGGGACCTATAACCTCCTCTACATTGATGAGGGGAAAATGCTGATTGCCAGAGATCCTTACGGCATAAAACCGATGTGTTTCGGGAAACTGAAGGATACCTTTATTGCCGTTTCCGAAAGCTGTGCCTTGGATGCGATGAATGCGGAGTTTTTGCAGGATGTGGAACCGGGAACAATCATTCTTGTAGAAAATGGGGATTATTCCGTCCATCATTTTTCTAAAAAGCCTCACCATCTTTGCCTCTTTGAGATGATTTATATTGCTCGACCGGACTCTGTGATTGATGGCGTGAGTGTCTATCAGGCACGCTATAAGACGGGAGAGCGGCTCTATGAGGAGTGTCCGACAGAGGCGGATATCGTTATCGGCTCTCCGGATTCCGGCCTGATTGCCGCGAAAGGCTATGCAAAGGCATCGGGAATTCCCTTTGTGGACGGAATTTTGAAGAATCGTTACATTCAAAGAACCTTCATTAAACCCACCCAGGAAGAAAGAGTCAGCAGTGTCAATATCAAGTTAAATGCGATTAAAGAGAACTTACAGGATAAGCGGGTCATTCTGGTGGATGATTCCATCGTTCGGGGAACGACGATAAAGAGGATTATCAAAATCTTAAAGGATGCAGGGGCGAAGGAGGTGCATATCCGCATAGCCAGCCCCAAGGTGCTTTCCAATGATATCTATGCCATTGATATTCCGAAGAAGGAGCAGCTGATTGGCTACAACAAGACGGTGGAAGAGGTGCGGGACTATATCGGATGTGACAGCCTCTACTATCTGAGCCTTGAAGGGCTGGAAGAATGTTGTGGCAATAAGGGCTATTACGAAAAATATTTTACCGGAGTGGACATTTTCCAAGAGGAGGCAGTATGTCATTAAGCTATAAGGAGGCAGTATGTCACTAAGTTATAAGGAGGCGGGAGTAGACAAGGAGCAAGGCTATAAAGAGGTAGGACTCATCAAGAAGTTCATAAAAGAGACCTATACCCCCAGTGTTTTATCGGATTTGGGCGGTTTTTCGGGATTGTTTTCCTTAGAGCAGGAAAAGATGTCCCATCCTGTTTTGGTATCCGGTACAGACGGTGTGGGGACGAAGGTCGTACTGGCGCAGAAGCTGGACAGACACAAAACCATCGGCATTGACTGCGTGGCCATGTGCGTGAATGACATCCTTTGTCAGGGGGCAAAACCCTTATTTTTCTTGGATTATATCGCCTGCGGAAAACTGGATGCAGAGAAGATGGCGGGAATTGTGGAAGGTGTGGCGGAAGGCTGTAAAAGGGCAGGAGCTGCCTTAATCGGAGGAGAAACAGCGGAGATGCCCGGAGTCTATCGGGAAGAGGACTATGATCTTGCCGGATTTGCTGTGGGAATTGTAGACCGGGAGAAGATTATTGAGGGTAAGCAGAAAGTGAAGGAAGGAGATAGCATCCTGGCGCTTCCCTCTTCGGGCATTCACAGCAACGGTTTTTCTCTGGTTCGAAAAATCATTTTTGACAAGATGCATTTGGACTTGGAAAAGGAGTGCATTTCCGGAAAAAGCCTGGCAGATATTTTACTCACCCCCACTCGTATCTATGTTCGTGAAGTGCTTCCGGTGCTTAATGCAGTAGATGTTCATGCTATGGCCCACATTACCGGAGGAGGACTGCCGGAGAATCTGCCCCGGGTTTTACCGGAAGGACTTTCTGTCATAATCGAAGAAAGCGCTTTGCCCGGTCTTCCTATTTTCAGCAAATTACAGGAGTGGGGAGAATTAAGTCGGGAGGAAATGTTCGGCACCTTCAATATGGGAGTAGGCTTTACCCTTTTTGTAAGGAAAGAGGATGAAAAGAAAGTTTTATCCATGCTTCCGGAGGCAGGGCGAATCGGAGAAGTGGTGAGAGGAAAGGGAGAAGTGACAATTCGGTAGGCACCGAAGAAGTGACAATGGAATAGACGCCGGAGGATTTCCGGTACTTAATATGTGGGAAAAGGTGGACTATGGATAAACGTATTTTTGTACGAAAGAGAGAGCAGTACCGGCAGGAAGAGGAAAAACTGGTAGAGGAATTGTTCCGCAGCCTTTCTATCTCTGTGAAAAGCGCGGCCATTTACCAAATCTATGATGTGTATTCTATTGAAGAAGAAGTATTGAAACGGGCGGAGCAGTCCGTGTTTTCCGAGGTGATGGTGAACGAAGTTTTCGAAGAACTGCCCCTTCAGAAAGGCTTTTATTTTGCCTATGAAACCTTGCCGGCGCAGTTTGACCAAAGGGCGGACAGTGCGATGCAGTGTATTCGGCTCTTGGATGCGGGAAGTAAGGCATTTGTGCGCTCCGGAACACTCCTTGTTTTTGATCGTGCGCTCACGGCAGAGGAATTGGAAAAGATTTCGCAGTATCTCATCAATCCTATTGAGTCGCAAGAGAAGGACCTGTCCCTTCTTTCTTTCTCACCGGATGCAGAGAGAAAAGAAATGCGGGATATGAGCGGTTTCCGGAGGCTTGCCAAGGAAGAGCTTGCTACTTTAAAGACGGAGATGAACCTTTCCCTGTTGATGGAAGATCTCCTTTTTATTCAGGAATTTTACAGGGAAGAAGAAAGAGACCCCAGTGAAACGGAGCTTTACGTTTTGGATTGTTACTGGAGTGATCATTGCCGGCATACCACATTTGAGACGGAGCTGGATAAGATTTCCGTGGAGTCAGAGCATTTTCAGAAGGAAATGGAAGAGGCTCTGCAGGAATACCTAAGCCTTCGAAAAGAACTGGGGACGGAGAAGCCGGTTACCCTTATGGATATGGCGACCATTGTGGGAAAGTATCATCGGATTATTCTAAAGGATCAGACCGTGGAAGTCAGTTCCGAGAACAATGCCTGCGCCTTCTTTACGACCGTCCCGCATGATGAGAAGGAAGAGAAGTGGCTGATTCAGTTTAAAAATGAAACCCACAATCATCCGACGGAAATCGAACCCTTTGGGGGAGCCAGCACCTGTATCGGCGGGGCTATTCGGGATCCCTTATCCGGACGAAGCTTCGTTTATCAGGCAATGCGAATCAGCGGGGCGGGAAATGTACTGGAAGGACGGGAGAAGACGCTTCCCGATAAGCTTCCTCAGGCGGAGATTTCGAAGAAAGCCATGCAGGGCTATTCCTCTTACGGAAATCAAATCGGTCTTGCCACAAGCTTTGTGCAGGAACTGTATGATGATTCCTACGTAGCGAAACACATGGAGGTTGGTGCGGTAGTGGGAGCCAGTCCGGTAGAAAATGTGCGAAGAGAGCTTCCCGTGCCGGGGGATATTGTGGTGTTAATCGGCGGTCGGACCGGTCGGGATGGCATCCAGGGGGCCTCCGGCTCCAGTGTTGTGCACACCAGTGCCTCTCTTCACACTATGGCTTCCCAGGTACAGAAGGGAAATGCGCCGGAAGAGCGGAAGATACAAAGGCTTTTCCGTCGTCCGGAAGTCTCCCGCCTGATTAAAAAATGTAATGACTTCGGTGCCGGCGGGGTGGCCGTTGCCATCGGAGAAATCAGTCCCGGAATGGAGATTCATCTGGACAAGGTGCTTCTCAAGTATCAGGGCTTAAATGCCACGGAAATTGCGATTAGTGAATCTCAGGAAAGAATGGCGGTGGTGGTTTCGGAAAAGGACTACGCATCATTTGTCAAAGCCTGCGAAGAGGAAAATATTGAATATGCCCATGTTGCCACCGTGACCGATAAAAATCGACTGGAAATGTATATGGGAAAAGAAAAGCTAGTGGACTTAAAGGCCTCTTTCCTGGAGAGCTCCGGGGTACGGCAGCATAGAGAGGCTGTTTTAACGGATCACCCTGAGGAGAATCCCTTTCTCCATAAGAGCTTTCATAAAGAGCAGGCAGTACAAGAGCTTTCGGAGAAAAATGTGGCGTCTCAGAAGGGCCTCGCTACGAACTTTGACAGCAGTATCGGGGCAACAACGGTGCTGATGCCCTTTACGGGAAAGGAAGAATTAACACCGGTGCAGGCTTCCGTTCAGGCGCTTCCCACTTTAGGTTTTGATAGTGACATTGCGACTGTTTTGACCTACGGCTTTATTCCGAAGATTTCCCACTATTCTCCCTTTTTATCTGCGCTGTATTCGGTTCTTCTCTCCGTTGCAAAGGTCTATGCGGTAGGAGGAGACAGAAAGACACTCTATCTTTCCTGTCAGGAGTACTTCGAGAAGCTGGGAACGGATAAAAAGAAGTGGGGAATGGCTACAGAAGCGCTGTTAGGAGCCTTGCACGCCGAGAGAGCCTTGGGAATCTCCGCCATCGGGGGAAAAGACAGTATGTCCGGTACCTTTAATGATCTTCATGTGGTAGAAACCTTGATTTCCTTTGCCTGTAGTACGGTGAAAATAGAGCAGGTGCTTACACCGGAGTTGAAAAACTGCGGAAACACCCTTTATTTCCTGCCGGTCGTAAAGGACGAGAGAGGCTTTCCGAATATAGCGGAGACGGTAGCCCGGTATGATCTCCTGCACCGCTATATTTCGGAGAAAAAGGTCTGTTCCGTCTATGTTTTAGAGGAAGGCTCTGCCTTTTCCGCCCTTTACAAGATGGCAGTAGGAAATGATTTAGGTTTTCACGTTACGATGGAAGACCTTGCAGACTTTCAGCCGGGCTCCATGGTTATTGAGGCCAGGGTCACCGACCTGCCTTTCCGTAAGATCGGAACGGTGGAAGAGGACATTCTTGCGAATGGAGAAACATTCGATAAGGAGAGCTTACGGAGAGCCTACACAGGTACTTTTGAGACCCTTTATCCGGAGTACGTGAATTTGGAGAAGGAAAACTGCGAGAACTTGTCTACAGAAACGGAAAGAGAGTTTTTCTCTCCGGAAAAGGTGGAGCAGGTGAAAGTCCTGATTCCTGTCTTCCCCGGAACGAATTGCGAGTATGACAGCGCCCGTGCCTTCCAAAAGGAGGGAGCAGTGGTGGAAACGGTCATTATCCGGAATAAAAGAGAGCAGGATTTAAAGGAAAGCATGGAAGAGTTTGTGGAGAAGCTGGATAGCGCCCATATCCTGATGTTTGTGGGGGGCTTTTCCAGTGGAGATGAACCGGACGGATCTGCCAAGTTTATTGTGAATTTCTTGAGAAATGAGAAGGTTAAAGAGGCGGTTCATAGCCATTTAAAGAAAAAGCGCCTCATCCTTGGAATCTGTAACGGCTTCCAGGCCCTCTTAAAATCCGGCCTACTTCCCTATGGAGAGATTCGGGATCTCAGTGAGGAGGATTTAACGCTGTACCACAATGATTGTATGCACCATGTATCCACTACCGCCTTTACCAGAGTGTCCAATACGAACAGTGCATGGACTCGGCATTTCCGCATAGGAGAAATGCATGACGTGGTCTTTTCCCATGGCGAAGGGAAGCTTGTAGGAAAATCCGTTGAGAAGTGGAAGCATCTTGCGGCGTTCCAGTATGCGGACTTTGACGGAAATGCAAGCCTGAACGGAAAGTTCAACCCCAACGGCTCTTTGTACGGTATCGAGGGCATGGTTTCGGAAGACGGCTTGATCCTCGGGAAAATGGGACACAGCGAACGCCATGGCGAGGGACTGTATCGGAATCGTCGAATTCTGAATCCCCAGAATCTGTTTTACAGCGGGGTACAGTATTTTAAGGGAGCAAAATGAAGAAAATAGCAGTATTTATTTCGGGAGGGGGAACGGATTTACAGTCGCTTATTGACAATGTGCATGAACAAAGCGGCGTAATCCGCCTTGTGGTTTCCAGCCGTGGGGATGCCTATGGACTGGAAAGAGCGAAGCTAAGGGGAATAGAGACTATGGTGCTTCCGAAAGGGGACTATGACAGCGCGCTTTTGGAAGAGTTGAAAAAGAGAGAAGTGGAGTGGATTGTGCTCGCCGGCTTTTTGAAGATACTCACACCGGCGTTTATCCGGCATTTTCCCCGACATATTGTAAATATTCATCCCTCTTTGATTCCGGCCTTCTCAGGCCCCGGATTTTACGGAATGCGGGTGCATGAGGCGGTGTATCGTGCCGGCGTGAAATGGAGCGGGGCGACAGTGCATTTTGTAAGCGATGTAGTGGATGGCGGGGCAATCCTCATGCAGGATGTGGTTCCCGTTTTAGAAGAAGACAGACCGGAAGAGATTGCAAGAAGGGTTTTGGAACTGGAACATCGCATTCTACCGGCTGCAGTAAGAGCGTGTTTGGAAGAGCGGGTGTTTTGGCAGGGAGAACGTGCCTTTATACGGGAGGAAAAAGTATGAAAACTGCATTAATCAGTGTGTTTGACAAGAGCGGTATTGTGGAATTTTGTAAAGGCTTAAAGGATTTAGGCTTTCAGCTGATTTCCACGG
>CAUTXF010000084.1:0-6740 GCA_963542215.1 uncultured Oribacterium sp.
TATCAGAGCTAACATTTTTCAAATGTCAGCTCCGATACTGGCTAAAGTCCATTAACGAGATATCGCACACTACGCGAGCGATACTCGTTAAGAATAAAAATGCAAAAAGCGACTTCCTTGGGAAAAATCCCTAGGAAATCGCTTTCTTTATTCTTACCTTATCGCCAAGTAATAGGCTTAGTTCTATCCGGAATAATCTCAATCCAGTATCCATCCGGGTCTTCGATAAAATAAATTCCCATGCCGTGATTCTCAAAACAAATGCATCCCATCTTTTCGTGACGCTCATGAGCCGCACCGATGTCTACAGTTCGCAGAGCCAGGTGGAACTCCTGCTCTCCCAAATCATAGGGCTCTGTTCTATTCTTCAGATAGGTTAACTCCAAACGAAAATCCGTAGAATCATCTCCCAGATACACGATGATAAAATCATCCTGCTCATTTCTGCTTAATTCATGTAAGTCCAGCGCTTCCTCATAAAAGCGCATACTTCTCTGCAGATCCAGTACATTAAAATTAAAATGGTTAAATGAAAAATCGCTCATTGCTTCCCCTTTTCCGTTGTCCTTCAACTATTCTGTCTGTCCATCTCCGCAAGTGTTTCCTTAGGATAACAGAGAAAAACTTCAATGACAAGGAATTCCCCAAAGAATAAAGAGAATTTTAGAAACAAATAGGAGAAACTAACGGGGGTATCTAATGGACTATCTATATTAAGCCTTCTTAAGGAAGATATGCTCCAAAAATCTCAGGCAAGCATAGATGGTAAAGCCTGCGGCAATGATGGTTTCCAGTAAAACCACCGGCTGCATGAAGGCAAGGCTCATTCCCATTTTCCCTAAAACCATCACGCTTTGCTTTGTGGCAATGGCGGAGATAACGAAGGGGAAGGTGAAGGCTGCATAGCTTGGGTAGAAGGGGAGCTTCAGGAAGGAAATGCTCTTTACCAGGGCAAAAAGGTAAATCACGGAGGTTGCCGCCAGTAAGAAGAGTACAAATCCCTGATTCTTCTCTGCAAATGCTTGATTATAGCCGGCTGTACAGAGAGCCATCGGTGCTGCATAGATCATCATCAAGGGCTTTGCAGGTTCCGGTACCGGCATTTTCAGATAACGTTTCGAAACTACCAACAAAAGAATCAGCAGGGCGATAAAGCCGAAGTAAAAGATTCCCTGTCCCAAAACCTGCATTTTATAAGCAGGAGAAGTAAGGGATGCCACTACGATTCCCACATAAACGATGTACCATACCGTATGAACATTTTTCTCCTCAAAGTGTAAAACGTAGGTCTTGGTGAAATAGAGGAGTAAAAGAATCTGTAGCAGGATGGCTACACACCATAAGGGAAAGGCAATGCCCGGAACAAAGGGCTTTGCATACACGGAAAACAACATTAAAGCCATGGGGAAGGTGGCGGTAACACCGGCGCCAATGGGATTGCTGAATTCTTCTTTGAGTACTTGTGGAAAGAAAATCGCCTTACACAGAAGAAGAAGGAGTAGTACAAAGGCTACTCCTCCAAAAATCAGGCGAATCCCCTCACCGTAGGACTGTAATAAATTTCCCAAAGCCGCCATTCCCAAAATCACACCGGAAATAGCCAAGGGCACTCTTTTGATTTTTTCCATACTTCCTCCTTATACCACTTCTTTTACAGGTGGAAGGTAAGGTGCTTCCAGACCCTTAATAGGCTCGGAATCAACATTTTCAACTCCTAACTCTCTACAAAGAATCTCTGCAACCTTTCCGGCGCAAAGTCCTGTGAAAGCAATACACTGCTTCTTATGCTCTCCCCCTGCCATATCAAAGCCTCTGGTAAGAACACGGCAGCAAGCGGCATGCTTAGCGTTGGAGTCTCTAAACCAATCGTGTAATTCCTTGGACAATGCCATTAAAGCATTTACCTTTGGATCCTTAGGACCGTCCGGTGTTGTTCTACCGAAGAACATACCAAGGGCAAGGATTCCGCCGTTTAAAGCTCCGCACATACAGCCGGAACGACCTGCTCCGATAGACATACCGGAAGACATGGCAATAACGGACTCCGGAACATCAGCCTGGAAAGCGTCACGGATTACGGACATTACCGCCTCACAGCAGAAATATCCGCCGGCATACTGCTCCTCTGCCTTTCTCTGTACTTCCTGAGGGCTTACCTTCGTTGCATGATAAGTAACAATAGACTCCATGTTTTTTCTCCTTTTATGACGTCTTTCCAACATTGAATTCAGTAAACAGAATCTCCCTGACGAAATTTCTTTCGCTTATCGGGATAAAAAAAATTTCCCCTTATGATAGGCTCTTTCCGGTCTATAAAAGGAAAATGTTTTACGCTCACTTCTGTTTCTCGGAAAAGTGATTTTGAGGAAAGACAATGATGTGTATTCTTCTCCGACCGCGTCTATTTTATCTAAGGAAGTGGGCAAAGTCTAATTTTGAATTCTTATAAAACTCTCTTTTTTATGTGTTTTTACTATAATTAATCTTTAAGAGAAATTGCATAAAATCTCTTTACTTATGCACAGGAGCTTTTTCTTTTCTTTCCGGCTCCTTTTAGGAAAATCCTTGTATTTCCTTATAGATAGCAAAAAACCCGGCGTTTCCGTCGGGTTCTCTGCTGTATAGAGTAGTAAGGGTCGATTAAACCTGTTCGCCAATTTTTAGGTCGAATCCTTATCGATTCGAGTAAGGCAATTCTACCCCATTTCTCCCAGCTTGTCAATTCTTTTTCAATCATTTTTGGGCATTTTATCCTGTTTTCTTTATTAAAATAATTATCAATTTGAGCTTTTTGCATAAATCCATTTTATGCATAGATATAAATGAAATATACCGTCCTATTTTTCGCTTTAAAAGCAATATATTTTTTCGTTGCTTGCCGGCACATTTCAGAAGTCGGTTTAGCCGGTTTTTCATCTGCCCTTAGGCATTTTCAGAAGGAGAATTAGCCAACTTTTATCTGCTTTAGGCATTTTCGGAAAGCTTTCCGTTTTCCTTCTTCTTATACCAATCCTTTCCCAGCATGATTCTACTAATCAGCATGGAAGCTACCGTATCGCCGCAGGAGTTCAACAGGGTACATCCGGCGTCAAAAAGCTGGGTCAGCATCAGCATCATAGGTAAGGCCTGTGGCGGAAAACCGAAGGCGGCAAGAATCATGGTTTCCATAGCCGCCCCTCCACCGGGTACAGAGGAAACTGCCACACTGGCCACTACGGACACCACTATCGCATAGAGGTAATCTCCTATGCCGTGGAAGGAATGGCCGAAAAGAGCGGAAACCAATAAAATCTCATACACTGTCGCAAGACATGCACCATCCATATGGCAGGTGGCTCCGGTAGGAATGACTACAGAGGAAATTTCTCTGGGTACCCCCAAATCATCGCAGGATTCCAGCTGCAAAGGAATGGCTGCTGCAGAGCTTCTGGTTCCCAATGCGGTTAATGCCGGAAGGAAAATTACCCGGAAGAAATTTTTAACGCCCCAGGGACCTGCTGCCAAAAATGCATAGAAGCCAAGGAAAAGGAAGAAATATACGATAACCGTGGGGTAAAAGGTAAGTAAGGCTCTTCCATAGGTTTTAATCAAGTCAATGCCGTAGGTTCCGGTTAAATCCGCAAAATAGGCTCCGATTCCAATGGGGGCCAGCTTCATTAAAAGAGAAACCATCTTATAAAAGACCTTGGACCACTGGTTCAGAAAATTGGCTACATACTCTCCCTCTTTTCCCATTAGGGATACCGCCATTCCGGTAAAGATGGAAAAAATAATCAAAGGCAGGATATGGGCACGGCTGATGACCAGGGGAAAGTCGGAGACTGTAAACATATCTACGATCTGGCTGGCCATATCCGTTTTCTTTACTTCCTCTACGGCTTCCGACACTAAGTTCAACCGGGTATCCAGCCCCACAAAGTGCACTACGGTAAACATCAAAACCGCCGCTATCGCCGCCGTACTGACAAAAATCAGAATCAGATAAAAAAGCAATTTTCCTACCTTATTGGTATCCGATACATTGGCAATGGAGCCGGAAATGGAAAAGAAAATCAAGGGCACCAGCAGAGTAAATAAAAGATTTAAAAAAATCTGTCCCACCGGCTTTAAAAAGGCTACCTTTTCCCGAAATACCAATCCCAAAACAGCGCCTATTGTTACAAAAAGCAGGAGAAGCAGCGGTTCCTGATAGGCTCCAAGCCCTCCCTTTTTTGGCGGGTTCTGTTTCGAGCCGCCTTCTCTCCCTTCTTCTCTCCCTAAGTCTGCTCTACTCTGCGGCATAGTCCCGCTGCTCTCTACTGTCTCTTTGCTCTCTCCCATAGACTCTCCCTTCTTTCAACCAATCACCCTTACACTCCACTTTTACGACATTTCCGCCAAAGAAAGTCTGTATTTTACTGATATGATTAGTGAAATTATTACAATTTTATACTACTTTTAATATTTTATTCAAAATACTTTTTTTTGCAAGAAAAAATTTGCGGAAGCTTTTTCAAACATTTTCCTGCTCTTCTACTCACAGTTCTTCTCACTCTATTTCTTTTTCAAAAAATGGAGTAAGATATGTATTGTAGTGTAAGAAAGCTAAGCACCCGCAGTAATAAAAGTAATGACGGTAACGGCGGTAATGAAAGTAATGAAAGCAATAAAAGTAATAACCGCAATGAAAGTAATGAAATACAAAAAGCGTTGAAAGGAGTTTCTATGAAAAAGGTACTGGCATTTTTTGCGGAGGGCACGGAAGAAATTGAATGTTTAATGGTGGTGGATATTTTACGAAGAGCCGGTGTTTCGGTGGAGCTTATTGCCGTTGCTCCGGAAAATCTCGTGAAAGGCTCCCATCAGATTACCATTCTTTGTGATAAGAATATTTCCGAGCTTTCGGAAAATGATTTTTCCGCCTCGGATTTACTTTTCTTACCCGGTGGAATCCCGGGCGTTCCCCATTTAGAGGAAAATAAAAGCCTGCTGGATGCTTTAGAAAAGCAGTTCCAAGCAGGAAAGGATCTGGCCGCAATCTGTGCCGCTCCCGGCATTTTCGGCCGTTTGGGATTTTTGAAAGAGCAAGACTTCACCTGCTATCCGGGCTTTGAAGAAGGCATCTCCGGAGTGGAAGGAGCAAAATGGAGCGGAAAAGCCGTGGAAGTGGGAAAACAGATCATCACCGGAAGAGGAATGGGTGTCGCCTTAGACTTCGCCTTAGCACTGGTGGAAAGACTGGAAAGCGCTGAAAAGGCCGCCCAGCTGAAGAAAGGGGTACAACACCCTGAATGCATTTAGACTACTGTTTCTCCAGTAGCATTAAAAGGTGAAGCAATAAATTCAGCCAGGTTTTCTATAGGATAGGGATGAAATGAGTGGTAATCTGAGCCCGATACTTGCGAAATCCGATGAAGTGAAGAACTGTAAAAATCAATATGTAAAGCGAATAATGCAGCATGGGTCTATAATAGGGGTAATCTGAGCCCGCTGGTACTTACTGAAAGCGAGCAAAGCGAAGCTTGAAGTTAGTACCACTGCGAAGGCGAGGTTAGCGGGAGCGTGCCCCGATTATAGACCCATACTGCATTTGAGCGCATCCTTATGATAAATACAGTTCTTCAATACATTGGATTAAGCTAGTGAAAGCGTGCCACGAATTTCATCCCTATCCTGATTAGAAAACCATAAATTTATGAATTCACCTTCTTTGCTTCCCCTCTTTCTATCATCCGATCCACCTGCAACTTAATCAAGCTGGCAATGGGGGCTGCCAAGAAAATACCCAAAACGCCGCCCACTGCCCCTCCGATAATCAAAGAAATAATCACCAGCAGGGGATGAATGTCTATACTGTTGGAGAGGAGTCTAGGGTTAATCACATTTCCATCTATGGTTTGAATCACAAAAACCGCCAATACAGCAGGAAGCAGCTTGGCAAAGTCTCCGTAAAGAGCGCAAACCAAAATGGTGGTTCCATAGGCTACAAAGGGACCCACATAGGGAATGAGATTTCCGATTCCGGTAAGAATTCCTATGGCCAAGGCATAGCGCACCCCTATAAGACTTAGGCTGGTACTGACCAAAATAGCCATAATGATACCGTCAATCATCTGTCCACGGATGTAGCCGGAAAAAGCTCTATCCGCATCCTTTAGAAATCCGCGGAAGGCTAAAACTCTCTTTTCCCCAAAGACAAGGCGAAGAATTTTTTCCCAATAAAGCGCAATCTTTACCCCGTCTGCCAAAAAATAAATGGAAAAAATAATACCAAAGAGCAGAGTGCCAATCAGACTTCCCATATTCCCTACGGAAGAAAGGAAATTCGTTCCCAGGTTTTGCGCAAAGCTTAAGAGCTTAGCCAAAAAAGTTTGAATGCCTTCCTGCAGGTTATCTCCCGCAATGGGAATCTCCGAAATTCTTTGGTTTAAATCCTCATAAAAACTTTTCAAGAGAAGAAGCACACTCTCCAGCCCCTTTGCAAAATCTTTTCCCTGAATCAACTGAATATTTTTGCTCAGTATCGATACCAGTAAGGATCCTAAAAGGATCAGGGAAAGTAAGAGGAATAGATAACAAAAGAGGATGCCTAAATTTTTCCGAATTTTCTCTTTTTTGCGAAGAAGAGGAAACTTCCCCAAAGCTCTCTCTATGATGGAACAGAGAGGGCTTAACAAATACGCCAAAGCAAAGCCTAAAATCAGGGGGGAAGTTACCTGAGACAACCAGGAAAAGTGACTTGCCCATAGCGAGGGAATACC
>CAUTXF010000085.1:0-6356 GCA_963542215.1 uncultured Oribacterium sp.
GTTCTCATTTCTAATTCTATTTTTATTTCTATCTCTACTTCTATTTTTGTTTCTATTTCTATCTCGATTTCTATCTCTATCTCTATCTTCCAAATGCTTATAAAGCCATTTTTCGGTATTGCTCCGCTTCTACCTGCTCCTCTTCATAGACCTGTCGTAATAAAAGCTCCCGGCAGTATTGTTCCAAGGCGGGGAAGGAGGCGCTTTCTTCCGTTAGAGCGGGGAGATTGCATTGGATGAATTTTTCCGCCACGCCTTCTCCTGCATTTTTCTCCAAGTATTGTTGAAGAACGGAAAGCTTAGCCTTGCTTTTTCGATCTTCCAAAACCGGAAGAAAGACTTTTCTGGCTAAAGTGAAACATTCCAGATAACGACTCATACTGCTGTCGGTATCTACAACCAAGGCATCGGCTCCCGCTTCTTCCGCAATTTTTTCCAAGAAAAGAGAAAGGTCTCTTTGAGAGACACTGCTGATATCCTCCGGACTTCGAACCGGATGGATGGTGACATAGTTATCCTTGGCATAGGAAAGGGCTCGCAAAATCATCGGGGTCAGATGATTTTCCTTAAAGTGATACAGGGCTTCCGTTAAACATTCCTTCTCCCTTTCCTGATCCGTTGGAGAAAAGGCGGACTCTTCCAGACTGAGATAGAGCGTCTTTCTATTCTTCCCCAGTTCCTTAGCCAAGGCTTTGGAAAATGTGGTTTTTCCCAAACGACCGAGGGGGCTGTAAACCAGAAATACATCCGCACGATGCTGGCCTCCTTCCGCTAAAAGCTCCAATTCTCCGTACTGCACCAGAATTTCCCGCATAATTTGGTCTCCGGACTGGTATTTATAGATACAATTCTCCTTCCGTTGCTTTGTAAGCAGATTTTCTTCGGAAAGATAAAGGGTTTTGTGGGACTTGGGAGAAAAATGGAGGTTTTTCGCATTTTTTTCGGAGAGAAGCAGAAGATCCACTTCCTTTTTCTTGGAGAAGCTTTCCAGGCTTTCTTTGTTAAGAATCGGATAGATTTGGAAGGGGAGCTTGGTGTTTTGCCGAAGGTAAAGGCTAAGACGCTTGCAATACAGGGCATCTTCATCGTAGATGGCAAGAATTTTTTCCATGACGAATATCCTTTCTGTGGGAATTAAGACTTTATCCTTTCATCAGCATAATCGGGGTGTAGCCGAGGAAGAGAGAAAAAGCATAGGGGATGTCTTCTATGTGACCAATGAAAAATAAAAGGAAAGAGAAAAGGGATGCCAGGAGGAGAAGAGGAAGACTTTCTTCCAAGGGTAAAAGGGGGATCAGAAGGGAGCATAGTTTCCAATCTGCTCCTCCGGCGGCGGTGAAATAAAAGAGGGGATAGCTTACGAAAAGACTTAGAATCCAGTAGATAAGGGTAATAAGGGATTTTTTCAGATCTGCGGCTTCAAAGGGGAAAGCAAGAAGGAAGAAAAAGAATGAGGGAAAAAGTATAAAATAGACTTTGGGGATTTTCTGTTCTTGTAAATCTTTGATGGCTGCATAGAGTAGAAAAAGATAAAGAAAATGATGTTTGAGATAAGGCATATCCACCTCCTGAAAAGGATTATAGCGGTAGCCTTAGGAATCTCCTATACTCCACATTCGGATAATATCCACTTACGGATAATATCCGAATGTGGAGTATATAGGGGAAAGTGTAAGGATATCAAGTTCTCTGCCGCTCTGAGAAAAGAAAAAGTCATAATGAGAGAAAAAAAGACAGTCTTTGTGGAAAACAAATAAGTTTTGATGGAAAATTTAGTGATTATTTTGCGCTGAAAACAGCTATCATATAAGTTTAGACATAAAGTCCAAGGGGGGGCTTTTAACGAGAATTTCAACAGGAATTTACAAAAGAAGCTTTCAACGATACTTTCCCAAGAAGCTTTAAAGAGATTAGGAGGATGGCTGTTATGCTACAGATTCGAAAAGCAAAGCCGGAAGACTTACAGCAGATTATGCCTTTATACGAAAAGGCCAGAGAATTTATGGCGAAAAACGGGAATCCCACTCAGTGGGGAAAGAATAATCCTCCGGAGGATTTGATTCGAAAGGATATCGAAGAGGGCTATTTCTATGTAGCGGAGGACGAGGAGATTGAGCTGGCCTTTCATTTTCATGTGGGAGAAGAGCCCAATTATAAAGAAATCTATAAAGGGGCTTGGCATAGGAATGAAGCTTATGGTGTCATTCATCGGGTGGTATCCTCCAGAAAAATCCCCGGACTTGCCCAGCTGTGCTTTCAGTTTTGTAAGGAACAGCATCCCTACCTTAGAATCGATACCCATGAGAACAATCAGGTCATGCAAAGGGCAATTCAGCGTTTCGGTTTTCAATATTGCGGGGAGGTTATCGTAGGAGATGGAACCAAACGTTTAGCTTACGACTATTCTACGTAAAGATTTCAAATCTTCCAAACTTTTTTGAATTTTTGCTGCCCCCGTATTGACAAGCAGAGGAACATTCTGTATTATCGTACTGTTGCAAAACAATGCGACGTTTTCAGGGAAACTTGAAACGCCGGCGTGGCGGAATAGGTAGACGCACAGGACTTAAAATCCTGCGGGACAAAAATCCCATACCGGTTCGACCCCGGTCGCCGGCATTGTGAAGGAATGGCGAGACTGTCTCGCCGTTTTTTTTACAAAAAATCAGGAGATATACCCAAGTGGTTGAAGGGTCCGCACTCGAAATGCGGTAGGTCGGGAAACCGGCGCGAGAGTTCGAATCTCTCTATCTCCGGGATAGGCCGGGAAAGGAAAGCGCGTAGAGAGCATTTTTCTTTCCCGGCTTTTTTTATACGAAAAGATAGCTTTTACAGGATAAAAGGGCATAAAATATCATAGTGCTTCGGAGAAATCTGAGGATGTTTCTGAAATTTGAGGGAGCAAAGAGTAGGAGGCAAGAGGATGCAGGAATTCATTTTGGTAACGGAAAAGTTATTTATCGGCTTTTTAGCTTTGATTTTTGTCATTAACATTTCCGGAAAAGGCAATCTGGCGCCCAGCACAGCCTCCGATGCAGTGCAAAACTATGTATTGGGTGGTATTATCGGCGGTGTAATTTATAACGACAACATCAAGATTTGGGAATATCTGGCGGTACTGGCGATTTGGTGCGGTCTGGTTTTGCTTCTTCGCTACGTAAAGATGCACAATGTGAAAATGAAACAGGTCTTGGACGGGATTGCCCTTCCTGTAGTGGATGAGGGCGTTATACTCTATGACAACTGTAGAAAACTGGGGCTTTCCGCCCATGATCTCTCCTTTAAATTGCGAACCAATCGAGTATATTCCGTAACGGAGGTGAAGAGGGCTGTTTGTGAGCAGAACGGACAGTTAATTATCGTAAAATACGGAGAGGAAAATCCAAAATTTCCCCTGATTACCGATGGACACCTTCAAAAAAACATTCTGACCATTATCGGAAAAGACAAGGAATGGCTTCAAGAGGAATTGAAAAAGCAGGGCTATCAAAGTATACACGAAGTATATTTGGGAGAATATAACAAAGGAGAGCTTAAGTTATTTCCGTATAAATCATAGAGAATGCTAAAAATAGAAAAAAGCTTCTTTTCCATAATGCAGACTGATTTAGTCTGCGGGGAGAACAGTTCAGTTCTGTCGGAGGAAAGTGAAGCTTTTTTTTGTGAAGAAAAAATGTTATAGTAAACTAACTTTGTTACAGAAGACATCTTTACTTTTTCTTGTTGAAAAATGGATTTAAAGGCTAAACCGGAAAGCGGTTTTGCTGTTTTTTGGAAAGGAGCAGTTTATGGAATGGAAAATAGAGAAGCATCAGATTCGTTATGAAGAGGACGGAAAAGTCCTGGCGGAAATTACCTTTCCTTATTATAAGGCAGAGGAAAAGGTCTATGAATTTGACCATACCTTTGTAGATCCCTCTCTTCGGGGACAGGGAATTGCAGGGACCTTGGTGGAAAAGGCTATTGCAGAGGTCAGGGCACAGGATGGAAAAATCCTTCCCACCTGTCCTTATGTAAAGGAATGGTTTGCCCGTCACAAAGAGGAAGAGGGGATTTTGTATCGTGAGCACTAAAAAGATATTGCCTCATACTTCTTTTTCTTTTGCACGCCTCCGCAAGTCTTATCTTGTCCTTAGCGCCTGTCTTGTCCTCGGTGTCTGCCTTATTCTTAGCGCCTGTGGAAAAAAGAATCGCTACCAGGACCAGTTTATGGATGTCTTTGATACGGTTTCTCTGGTTATCGGCTACGAGGGCAAGGAAGGGAATTTTCAGAAAAACTTCAAGGCAGTGCATAAGCGCCTGCAGGAGCTCCATCAGCTCTTCGATGTGTATGACGATTATCCCGGGGTACAGAACTTAAAATATGTAAATGAAAATGCCGGCACTGCTCCGGTGAAGGTGGATCCGGAGATTATGGCCTTACTGAAGTTCGGAAAGGAAATCTATGAAAAGACAGACGGAGAGGTAAATATCGCCTACGGGGCTGTCCTTCGCATCTGGCATGACTATCGGGAGGCGGGCATTGCCAATCCGGAAAATGCAAGTCTTCCGGAGGAAAGTTCTCTTTTGGAGGCGTCCAAGCATTGTAATATTGAAGATTTGATATTGGATGAAGCAAACTCCACCGTGTACTTTCAAGATCCGGAACTCAGGCTGGATGTAGGCGGTATTGCCAAGGGCTGGTCAGTGGAAAGGGCAGCAGAGCTTTTGGAACAAGCCGGCGCCAAGCATTATTTACTGAATATCGGTGGAAACCTCCGGGCCATCGGAAAAAGGGGAGACGGAAAACGCTGGGTTTGCCCCGTGGAAAATCCCTTTTATGTGGATGGACAGGATACGGAGCAGTTTGCGGTGGCCGGAGAAATTGAAGATACTTCTTTGGTAACCAGCGGAGATTACGAGCGTTTTTATGTGGTAAACGGCAAGCGCTATGCTCACATTGTGGACCCGAGAACAAGGATGCCTGCCGACCGCCATCGTTCCGTAAGTATCTTGACCAAGGACTCCGGCCTTGCAGACGGACTTTCTACAGCTCTTTTTATTCTGGATGTGGAAGAGGGAAAGGCGCTTCTGAAGAAGTTTCAGGATGGTGGAACGGATGTGGAAGCCATGTGGATTGAGCCGGATGGAACACAGGACTATACGGAGAATTTTTTGACGAAAATATCGGCTGACAAGTGAAAGAAGTCTTTACAAGGCTTCTTTTTTCTATTATACTTATGCGACACGCACGGTGGCGTGGAATTGAATCCGGAAACAAGGATTCTTGATGATACGTTGATTTGCTTATGTTTTTGATTTTGTGCAAAAAAAGCGGGATAAATCTTGCTTTCCGGCCGGGGATATGGTATTTTAGTACGGCTGTGGCATGATAGCGTTGAAGGAAAAGATTACTTTAGAAATGAAAGCAGTAATGTATAAGTTTCTACAGAGAGCTTTCTGGAGCGAATGTCAAGTTTTGAAACTGACGGCAGGTCACTGTACTACAATCTAAGCACCAAGCAGCGGGTGCGGCGTGTGTATTTTTATAAGATACGCGCGGAAACGTGTACAGTCACCAACTTATCGTCAATAACCCGATAGGAGGCGACTTTTTTTATGGCAAGTCAAGTAATGAGAATCACCCTCAAGGCTTACGAGCACGGCCTTGTGGACGAATCCGCCGCAAAAATCGTAGAGAACTGCAAGAAGACAGGCTCTCAGGTTTCCGGCCCAGTACCTCTTCCTACTAAGAAGGAAGTTGTAACAATTCTTCGTGCAGTGCACAAGTACAAGGATTCTCGCGAGCAGTTCGAGCAGAGAACCCACAAGAGATTGATTGATGTCATCAATCCTAACCAGAAGACCATGGACAGCTTACAGAGATTGGAGATGCCCGCAGGTGTTTTCGTAGACATCAAGATGAAAAACAAATAATTCTAGTATGAACCGATTACGGTTCCGCTGTAGAAAGGAGAACAGATGAAGAAAGCTATTTTGGCAACAAAAGTAGGAATGACACAGATTTGGGATGAAAATGGTGTGTTGATTCCAGTAACTGTACTGCAGGCCGGTCCTTGCGTGGTTACCCAGGTAAAGACCCTTGAGAACGACGGTTACAAGGCAGTTCAGGTGGGATTTTTAGAGAAGAGAGAGAAGCTGGTGAACAAGCCTCTTAAGGGACAGTTCGACAAGGCCGGCGTTTCTTACAAGAGATTCTTGAGAGAATTCCGTTTTGAGAATGCAGAAGAGTATAAGGTTAAAGATGAGATTAAGGCAGATATCTTTGCTGAAGGAGATAAGGTAGACGTAAGTGCTACTTCCAAGGGTAAGGGATTTGCATCTGCTATTAAGAAATATGGACAGCACAGAGGACC
>CAUTXF010000086.1:0-6350 GCA_963542215.1 uncultured Oribacterium sp.
TACTGCTGTTTATCCTTTTCCAAAAACAGTTTATTAAGCAGGGCCTGACCGAGGGTGCAGTGAAAGAATAGAAAAGAAAGAATGGAAGAGAAAGAATGGATAATGGAAGGATGAGAATAGACCATGAAGCGGGAAAGTAGAGAAATAGAGATGGACACAGAAAAAGAGAATAGCTATGGAATCGGGGTTGTCTATCTGGGAAAGGCTATTAAGGGCTTTTCTAAGCGGGAAAATACAGTAGACCGGGAGAAGACTGTACACTTTGATACTTTTTACAGTGCAGGCGGAAGAGCAGTTCTTTCCAAGACGGAAGCCGAGATGCTGTGGGACAAAAGCAATCTTTACGTGAAAGTAACTTGCTATGAAAATAGTCCGAGAGTTCTACGACCTAAGGATGGAAATACCAGGGAATTGGAATGGATGAAGAGGAAAGATAAAGTAGAGCTTGTTCTTTCCGGAAAGCGGTTCGGTCAGAGGGACTATGCCGTTTTTGCGGCAGACTCGGATGGAAGGCAGGATGCTCATACAGAAAAGGGAATGACTTATCACGGTGGGGATCAGGCTATTTTAAATGATGATTTTCAGGAAAAAAATGAGGCCGAAATATGCAAAATTCCGGATTCGGCTTATCAGCTTGGGCTTGAGGTTAGAGAAGATTCCTGGACGGCTTCCTTTGCAATCCCTTGGACGCTATTCGGTGGGATACCGGATGAGAAGGATTGCTTCCGTTTTCAAATCTACAGAAAGAAAAATCAGACCAATGAGCTTTTGGCTTTAACGCCCTTGGATTTGAATTCCAATTATGAGAATAAATTTGACTATGACCCGGAAACCTTCCTGGAGTGTTATTTTGGAGAGAAGGCGAGTGTAGAGTATGTAAAATGTGCCTGTATTATCCTTCCCAGCGGAATTATGCATTGGCAGAGACCTGCGGTCTTGCAGTGGCCGAGCTCCCTTAGCAGGAAGAAGATTTTGGACTTACAAAAAACGGAGGAGGAGACGACGGAGGAGAATCTTGCGGACCGTATTGTTACGGTACAGTGTTGGCAGGATGTTCTGATTTTGGAGGGGCTGGACTTTTTCCCCAATGCTCGTTGTGAAAATGCCTTCGATAAAGTTGATCCTTGGGTACAAAGAAGGCTGTGCAACGAAGCCCTACGGAAAAAGGAGATTCAGGAGGCATGCAAAGCGCTGGATAAGTTGACTTCTTACTTTCGAACTTTGACCTCCTGGTGGTATGCGGACGGTACGCTGGGGAATGCGGATGAAGGAAATTGGAAATCATTTTCTTCATTAGAGAGTGTTGAAGAGGGAGAAGATAGGGTTACTCTTTCCTTTCTTATGGAGGGAGAGTGTAAAAAAGCCTACCTTATACCACAGAAAAAAGCGGTACGGTTTTATCTTGAAAAAAAGGGCGATTTTGAAGGAGTACCGGTGCCTTTTAAATTGGAAAGGGAGAAAGACTGCTTTCGAATCAACGGTTCTTTCGGTGAAGTGACTATTGTACCGGGGAAGCAATGGAAAATTTCCATTGAGGATAAGTTTTTATTAAATCAAGAAAATCTTCGACTATATAGAACTAAGGGGAGGATGGCCTTCGACCTTCGGCAAGGCATGCATCCTGAAGAAATGCTCTACGGCTTTGGAGAGCGTTTTGACGCGGTAAACCAGAGTAGAAAAATATTGAGTCTCTGGCATAGAGATGCCTTTGAAGGATGCGGATGTTCCATAGGGAATCAGTCCTACAAGAATATTCCCTTATTCCATTCTACAGCGGGATACTCCCTTTTTATAAACAGCTTTTATCGAATTCGGGTGGACTGCGGAAGAGAATATCATGGCTTAAGAGTTTCTACCATGGGAGAGAAAACGGACTTTACGATATTTACCGGAAGCCCGGCAGAAAATATGAATGCCTATACGGAGCTTACAGGGAAGCCACTTCTTCCGCCGGAATGGGTTTTTGGACCCTGGGCAGGCGGCGGAGTGGGAAGATGGGGGGATGGCCCCACGCATGATGTGGTCAAGGAAATGGAGGGGGTTATCAACCGCTTCCAAAACTTGGATATCCCTCATTCCGGCTTGTATGCGGAAGGCGCAGGATGGAAGTTTGGAGACCACTGTAATAAGGAAGAGCCATATCAGATTGCGGATTTTGCCCATCAGCGGGGAATCCGTGTATTTTCGTGGCAGTTTTCTCATATCGGAGAGGAGGAAGCTGCTGCGTATTTACCGAACTGTCCGAAGGAAGAGCTACCGATTACCAGGACACCCTTCTACACAGGAAAGAAAAAACTCCCGTCGGAAATTGATTTCTCTCACCCGCAGGCTATGGAGCTTTTGGAAGCGGAGTGGAAAGACAGGATGGATGCGGGCTTTGACGGAACAATGGTAGACTTCGGGGAAATCACACCGGATGAAGCGGTATTTTATGATGGCCGTAAGGGCGATGAAATGCATAATGCCTATGCTACGGCATATACGAAAGCCTATCGAAAGCTGTTTTTGAAGTATCGAGGAGAAGATCATGTTCTTTTCTCCCGGTCTGCTGCAGCGGGAACCCAAAGCTATGCCTGTCAATTTGGCGGAGATCAGTTATCCGGATTCAGAGGCCTTACTTATTCTATTCATGGAGGACTGAGCGCCGGAGCCTCCGGTCTTCCATTCTGGGGTGTGGACGCGGGCGGATATGACGGACTTTGTGATGAGGAAAGCTACATTCGATGGACTGAATTTGCTACATTTTGCCCGATTATGCGCTATCACGGAACACAGCCTAGAGAGCCTTGGGTTTATAGCGACTATACGGTAAGGCTTTATAAATATTACGCTTGGCTGAGAGAGAATCTTTTACCTTATAGTGTTCAGACGGCTCAGCTAGCACACCGCGATGGAATGCCCATGATGCAATCGCTTCCTATGGCTTTCCCCGGGGATAAGAAAGCGATAGCCGTTGAGGATGAATATATGTACGGGGGATCCCTTTTGGTGGCACCTGTCCATGAGGAAAAAGAGGAACGGGAGATTTATTTTCCAAAAGGAAAATGGATCAACTTCTTTGATTTTCGAGAGATTGTGCAGGGGGGAAAGAGTAATGTAAAAAAAGTGCCTATTGAGAAGATTCCGGTATATATTAAGGAAGGCTCTTTCATTCCCTTAGAGCTAAACGGAGACTTGAATCTTGGAGAAAGTATGAGTGCCGAAAGGAAAAAAGTACTCCTTGTAGCCCTTCCTGAAGCGGAGAGTCATACAAGCGAGGAGGATTCCGTGAAGCCCTATTTCTTCCGGAAAAAGGAAGGCTCCTGGGAGATTGTCATGCATAAAATGAAAGAGTTTTCGTATCTCATTCTTCCCGGTTTGGCTGATTTATTCTGGAAAGAAGAGGAATTTTCAAAAGGGGAAAGCCGTGTTGTACAATTAAACGGAGAACCCTTAAAGAAGCTTCCTTCCGTGAATGCTCTTCGGTATGAGGCGGGATTCTTCCTTAGAGAAGACAGAGCTCTCGTAATTCGACTTATGCCGGAAGAAGATAATACACTTACTTTGGCTTAGGTTCAATTTTGAAAAGTGAATTAACAAAAATATTTTTTAGGGGATATCATGCAAGAAATGTATGATATCCCTTTTTTATTTATAACGAGTATCGCTCGCAAAGCGTGCGATATCTCGTTGAATAAAAGCTCATTCCAAAAGTGTGTGATATCTGTTCAGAACAAATGTAGAGGAAAGATTGAAAAAATTCGCAGAAAGAAGTGATATGTGAAATATGTATATTTATTTCTGTGTAAATTTGTTATTAATATAGGTTTTATATAAAACCTTTTGCTAAATAGAATGAAAATTGCTATAGTTGAGAAGTAGGGAGGTATGACATCATGAAGAAATCAAAAAAGGGATTCTTCCTATTTATGGCACCGGCTTTGCTTGCCTTTACATTGGTACAATTGATTCCTACGGTGATGGGAATTAGTTATTCTTTTACGGATTGGAATGGTATCAGTAAAGCCAAGCATTTTGTAGGTCTACAGAATTATATAACAATTCTAACAAGTGACTTATCCTTTAGAAATGCATTTATTTTTACCTTTTTATTCTCTGTGTGTGCAGTTATTTCAGTTAATCTAATTGGTTTTATTTTGGCAATACTGGTTACACAAAGAATTAAAGGTGTAAATCTTTTACGTGGAATCTTTTTTATGCCAAATTTGATTGGCGGAATTTTACTAGGTTTTACCTGGCAGTTCATATTTGTACAGGTTTTTGATGCAATAGGAAAAAAGCTAGGTGTTTTGTGGCTTAGGGGATGGCTTACAGACCAGAAGACCGGATTTTTTGGATTACTGATCGTTGTGACTTGGCAATTATCGGGATACATGATGATGATTTATATTGCACAGTTACAGAATATTCCTGAAGAGGTAATGGAAGCTGCAGAGTTGGATAATGCAGTAGGCTGGAATAGAATGCGATACATCATTCTTCCCCTTATGATGCCAGCATTCACAATTGGACTGTTTTTGTCGATATCAAATGCTTTTAAACTTTTTGACCAAAATCTATCTTTAACGGCTGGTGGTCCGGTAAATAGTACGCAGATGCTTGCACTGAATATTTACGCGACTGCTTTCGGTGAGAACAGATTCGGGCTGGCGCAAGCTAAGGCAGTTATCTTTATGATTGTGGTAATGGTAATTTCAGTTATACAACTTTCCATTACGAAGAGAAGGGAGGTTGAAGCATAATGAGAAGTAAACGCATAATAAGTAGAATTTCTATTGCAGCTATAGGCTTTGCTTTAGCGTTGTTATTCATCTCTCCCATATTTATTCTTATAAACAGTTCCTTTAAGTCATTGCAGGAAATCTATATCAATATTCTTGCTTTGCCAAAACATCTATCTTTTCAGAATTACAGTAAGGCTTTTAAAGAGATGGGTTATGTAAAAGCATTTATGAATTCTTTTATAATTACGTGTATTTCCACGGCCTTGATTATTTTGATTTCTTCCATGGCTGCATGGGTGCTTGTTCGGTATAAAACAAGAACCAGTAAAATTCTGTTCCTAATGTTTGCTGCAGTTCAGCTAATTCCGTTTCAATGTGTCATGCTCCCGCTTGTAGATGTTATGAGTAAATTGCATTTGATGAACAGACCCGGTCTGGTTTTTATGTATATGGGCTTTGGATGTTCTATGTCTATCATTTTATTTCATGGGTTTATCAAGAATATCCCAATAGAGCTGGAGGAAGCAGCGATAATAGATGGATGTTCTATGATACAAACTTTTGTAAATATTGTGTTGCCACTGTTGAAAGGAATAATTGCTACTGTGGCGGTAATCAATGTAATGTGGATTTGGAATGATTTTCTACTTCCCTCCCTTGTTATTAATAAGAATGGCATGCAGACATTGCCACTTCGTACTTATTTATTCTTTGGGCAATTTACAAAGAAGTGGGATCTTGCCACCGCGTCACTAATGTTGTGTATGATTCCCATTCTACTGTTTTATTTTAGCTGTCAAAAGTATATTGTGAAGGGCATTACAGCAGGAGTAGGAAAGTAAATCTAATATTTTGAAAGAATCAAAAAAGCTAGAAATTTAAGAAAAAGTTTGAGTTAAACACAGGTGCTTACAGAAGAGTTTTGCCTTGTAAAGAACTTGTGTCAATATAATTTATAAAGTTTAAGGAGGACAATATGGTGAAGAAAAAAGAGGTGGCTGTACTTCTCATCGGAGCAATAGCGCTTGGTATGATGAGCGGATGTAGCGGTAAAACAAGTGAGGGAAGTGCAGAAGGGGATACAGTAACTATTAACTTGTATCAGAATAAATCGGAGATTGCAGATCCTTTACAGAAGGCAGCTGACGCATACACGAAAGAACATCCTAATGTAAAAATCAATGTAGAGAGTATTCAGGGAAATGACTATAACACAAACTTAAAAGCAAAGCTCATGGGAGATAATGCCGTAGATATTTTTGCATTGGGCGACAACATTACAAACATGATGGATTACGTAGAAGATCTAAGCGCAGAGCCATGGGTGAAAAATGCTGTAGATGGAAGTATTGATGATGTGACTGTTGACGGAAAGGTATATGGACTTCCTGTCAGTGTGGAAGGTTATGGATTGGTATACAATAAAGAAATATTTAAAGATGCCGGAATTGATGCATCAACTCTTACCAGTTACGATGCAATCGACAGAGCTTTTGCTAACTTACAGGAACAGATTGATAGTGGAAAACTGAAGGATAAGTATCCACAACTCGAAGCTGTGGAAGATTATGCAGCAAAAGAGACCTGGATTCCCGGGCTTCATACTTTGAATGTTCCTTTGTCTTG
>CAUTXF010000087.1:0-6162 GCA_963542215.1 uncultured Oribacterium sp.
CGGATACTAAGCGAAAAACTGCGTTTCTCTTGTTTTTCGCAAGTACCGTCGGGCTCAGACTACCCCATTTTCAGACCTATATTGCTGAAAACATTCATTTAATTTTGATTTTATAGCCTCTTTTTTGTGTGTAGGTTTATGCTTGCTTTCTAAT
Source organism: uncultured Oribacterium sp. (assembly GCA_963542215.1). Classification (GTDB taxonomy): domain Bacteria; phylum Bacillota; class Clostridia; order Lachnospirales; family Lachnospiraceae; genus Oribacterium. Next base: position 155 of record CAUTXF010000087.1, read on the forward strand.
CGTCCTGAAAATCGCCTTGGCAATCTCCACGAACACAATGATACTAAAGGAAATTCCGAAAACGATTGCCCACTGCATAAGGCTTGGAGGGGTTACATCGAAGAACTGATTGATTCCGGGAGTAATGATTACGCCTAAAAGCAGGAAGGCGGAAAGCAGTGCCGCGCCGTTTAAGTAAATATTGTCCAAAGGATTTCCATTGAACAGGGAACGGAAAACGGATTTTACGTTAAAGGCATGGAAGAGCTGTAAAAGTCCCAGGGTGGCAAAAGCCATGGTCTCGGAAAGATTTTCCTCGTGGAAATACTGTCCTGCCAGCCAATAGATAAACAGGGTCAAGCCTCCCTCCAAAACACCCTGATAAAGGATACTTTCCAGTACACCGTTGGATAAGAAGCTAGAGCTTTTTTCTCTGGGCTTTCTCTGCATTACATCCGGCTCGGCCTTTTCCATTCCCAGAGCGATAGCCGGGAAAACGTCTGTGACTAAGTTAATCCAAAGGATATGTACCGGCTGTAAGATGGTCCAGCCTAAGAGGGTTGCCACAAAGAGGGTAATCACCTCTCCGAAGTTTGCGGAAAGCAGGTACTGTACCGCCTTCTGAATATTGGAGAAGACCTTTCTTCCTTCTTCAATGGCTACCACAATGGTTTCAAAGTTATCATCCGCCAGCACCATGTCGGAAGCACCCTTGGAAACTTCCGTACCGGTGATTCCCATACCCACACCGATATCCGCCTGCTTTAGGGCAGGAGCATCATTTACCCCGTCTCCGGTCATGGAAACAATCTTTCCGTTCTTCTGCCAAGCTCTCACGATTCGAACCTTATGCTCCGGAGAAACTCTGGCGTAAACGGAAATCTCGGGAACCTTCTTCTCCAGCTCCTCATCGGACAAAAGCTCCAGTTCAGCACCGGATAAAACATGGCAACGATTATCCTCTCCCATAGGAAGAATACCTAGACGCTCGGCAATGGCCTGGGCAGTTTCTGCATGGTCTCCGGTAATCATTACGGTGCGAACGCCGGCGCCTTTGGCAACGGAAATCGCTGCCGCAGCTTCCTTACGCTCCGGGTCAATCATGCCCACAAGACCGGCAAAAATCAGGTTCTGCTCCACATCCTCGGAACGAGGGGAATCAGGCACAGACTTACAAATCTGATAAGCTCCCGCCAGAACACGAAGAGCCTCTCTTGCCATTTTGGTATTTTCGGAAAGGATAGCCTTCCTGTCCTCCTCTGTTAAGGGGCGAACTTCTCCATTTTCCACGATATGACTACAACGCTGTAAAAGCTGGTCCGGTGCCCCCTTGGTGCAAAGGAGGAATTCCCCTCCCAAGGGATGGAAGGTACTCATCAGCTTTCTGGTGGAGTCAAAGGGCAGCTCCTGCACACGGGGATACTTGCTTTTATTTTCCTGAAGAGGAAAATGCTGATCCAAGGCAAACTGTACCATAGCGGTTTCTGTAGGATCGCCAATCAGCTTTCCTTCCGCATCCAGCTTGCTGTCATTTGCCAAAACTAAACTACGAAGGAGGGGATTATCCACAGGAATTTCCACGCTACGATCCTGAGATTTTCCGTCAAAATACACTTTCTCAATGGTCATCTGGTTCAGGGTCAGAGTTCCGGTTTTATCGGAGCAGATCACCTGGGTGCCTCCCAGAGTCTCCACCGCCGGAAGAGTACGCACCAGAGCCTTTCTCTCCGCCATAGAACGGGTTCCCAGAGAGAGGATGATGGTGGAAATGGCAGGTAAGCCCTCAGGAATAGCAGCTACCGCTAGGGAAATGGATACCAAGAGCATATCGGTAATGGCTCTTCCCCGAAGCAGTCCCACCACAAAGGTTACTGCGGCAATGGCCAAAATCATAATGGTTAAGCTCTTTCCCAAACGGTCCTGATCCCTTTGTAAAGGGGTCTTGGTTTTTTCCGCATGGGCCAGCATATTGGCGATATGTCCTACCTCCGTATCCATACCGATGGCGGTAACCACTGCCACGGCACGGCCATAGGTCACATTGGTACTGGAGAAAACCATGTTTTTCCGGTCGCCGATTCCTGCATCCTCTAAAGTAATGGGGGCAATGTCCTTATCCACGGGAACGGATTCGCCGGTAAGAGCCGCTTCCTCCACCTTCAGGGAGTTGGCTTCCAAGAGACGCATATCTGCAGGAACAATGTCTCCTGCCTCCAAAAGCACGATATCTCCCGGCACCAGCTCATGGGATTTGATGGTTTCCACATTACCGTTTCTGCGAACTCTGGCATCCGGAGAAGCCATTTCCTTTAAGGCATCGATAGCCTCCTCCGCCTTTGCTTCCTGAATCACGCCCATAATAGCGTTTAAAACCACCACCAAAAGGATAATCACCGCATCATGCCATTCATGGCTGGCAAAAAGAGAAACAGCGGCAGCAGCCAAAAGAATGATAATCATAAAATCTTTAAATTGCTCTATAAATTTTTCTAATAGAGAAGAATGCTTCTCCACTTCCAGAGCATTACTGCCGTACTCCGCCTGTCTTTTGGCTACCTCGGCAGAGGAAAGCCCTGTTTCCACCGGACTTTCTACGGCTCTCAGCAGCTCGGCTATCTCCATTTGATAAGCCTTGTCCTGCCATACTTTTCTTGTGCTTTGTTGTTCCATGTTTTGATCCTTCATTTTCCTTTACCCTTTCTCCCTAGGTTTTCATAAGAGGCAAGAACCGGATGGCTTCTAAAAATGAGATATTTGCCGCTGGCCGGCGCTCTCCATAGAATAAAAAGAGACCTATGCCCCTCGGAAAACCGGGTTGCATAAGTCTCACATTTTCAGTAGATACCAGCAGTTTCCTGCATGCAATGTTGATATCCACGAGCTAGGCTCTTGTTACTCCCTTATGAAATATATAGCGGGAGTAAGTATAGCGGGAGTTTTCAAAAAAAGCAAGTGAAATTTTAATAAAAATTAAGTTGGCTATAAATCATCATGTATACCGATAATTTGACCGGCGTTCCATCTATTCAGGAAGGTTTTTTTCGCTTCACAAAAAAATCACAAAAGAATTAGCACTCATCGCTTGACAGTGCTAACAGCACGTGTATAATGGAACTATATTAAGGAAAATAAAGGAGGGACTCCTATGAACATTAATCGTTTTACCCAAAAATCCGTTGAAAGTATCAACAATAGCCAAAAGATTGCTATGGATCACGGCAATCAAGCCATTGAACAGCTTCATATTTTATATAGTTTGTTAGACATTGAGGACAGCCTGATTGAAAAGCTTCTGGAAAAGATGGAAGTTCCGGTAGAAGACTTTAAGAGAGCGCTGGAAGAGAAGATGAACAGTCTGCCTAAGGTTTCCGGGGGACAGCAGTATTTTTCCCAGGACGCCAATAAGGTCATGATGAATGCGGAAGACCATGCCAAAGCCATGGGAGATGAATATGTTTCCGTAGAGCACCTTTTCCTGGCTCTCCTAAAGGACGGAGACAAGAAGATTCAGGAGCTTTTCAAGCAGTTCCACATTACCAAGGACGGCTTCTTACAGGCTCTGTCCTCCGTTCGAGGCAATCAGAAGGTGGTTACCGACAATCCGGAAGGCACCTATGATTCTTTGAACAAATATGGTTATGAAATGGTGGAAAGAGCCAGACAGCAGAAGTTTGACCCCATTATCGGAAGAGATGATGAAATCCGTAATATTATTCGAATTCTTTCCAGAAAGCAGAAGAATAACCCCTGCTTAATTGGAGAACCGGGTGTTGGTAAGACCGCTGCAGTAGAGGGCTTGGCCCAAAGAATTGCCAAGGAAGACGTGCCGGATTCCTTAAAAAAGAAAAAGATTTTCGCCCTGGATATGGGTGCATTGATTGCCGGCGCTAAATATAGAGGAGAGTTTGAAGAAAGATTAAAGGCAGTTTTGGATGAGGTGAAGAAGTCCGAGGGAGAAATCCTACTCTTCATCGATGAGATTCACAACATTGTAGGAGCCGGAAAAACCGAAGGCTCCATGGATGCCGGAAATCTCTTAAAACCCATGCTGGCCAGAGGAGAGCTTCATTGTATCGGAGCCACCACTCTGGATGAATATAGAAAATATATTGAAAAAGATCCTGCTTTGGAAAGACGTTTTCAGCCTGTCATGGTGGATGAGCCGGATGTGGAAGACACCATTTCCATCCTAAGAGGTATTAAGGAGCGTTATGAGGTTTACCACGGAGTAAAGATTACCGATTCCGCATTGGTTGCAGCCGCAACCCTTTCCGACCGTTACATTTCCGACAGGTTCCTGCCGGATAAGGCCATTGACCTTGTGGACGAGGCCTGTGCCATGATTAAGACCGAGATGGACTCCATGCCGGAGGAAATGGACGAGATGCAAAGAAGGATTTTGCAGCTCCAGATTGAGGAATTGGCTTTGAAGAAGGAAGAGGATCAGCTTTCCAAGGAAAGACTGACCACCCTGCAGAAGGAGCTTTCCGAGCTTAGGGATCAGTTTAATGTGCAGAAGGCCCAGTGGGAAAATGAAAAAAATGCCGTATCCAAGCTCCAGACTCTTCGTGAAAAGAAGAATCAGTTGCAAGCAGAGATAAATATTGCGGTTCAAAAAGGAGAGTATGAGCAGGCTTCGAAGCTGCAGTATCAGGATCTTCCGCAAGTTGAGAAAGAGCTTGTAGAGGCGGAAGAGCTTGCGCAGTCTAAGGAAGCCCAGGGCTTGGTGCACGACAAGGTGACAGAGGAAGAAATCGCCAAAATCATCAGCCGTTGGACCGGCATTCCGGTAACCAAGTTAAACGAGTCCGAGCGTTCCAAGGTGCTTCATCTGGACGATGAAATCCATAAGAGATTAATCGGACAGGAAGAGGCGGTGACCAAGGTTACAGAGGCTATTCTTCGTTCCAAGGCCGGAATCAAAGACCCCACAAAGCCTATCGGATCCTTCCTATTCTTAGGACCTACCGGTGTAGGTAAGACGGAGCTTGCCAAGTCCCTTGCCCAGAACCTTTTTGATGATGAAAATGCTATGGTGCGTATCGATATGTCCGAGTACATGGAGAAGTACTCCGTGTCCCGTTTGATTGGTGCGGCTCCCGGCTATGTAGGCTACGAAGAGGGTGGACAGCTGACAGAGGCGGTTCGGAGAAAGCCCTATGCGGTAGTACTCTTTGACGAAATCGAAAAGGCTCATCCGGATGTATTCAACATCCTTTTACAGGTGCTGGATGACGGACGAATCACCGATTCTCAGGGACGGACGGTGGACTTTAAGAACACCATCATTATCTTGACCTCCAATATCGGTGCCCAGACCCTACTGGATGGTATTTCTGAAAACGGAGACATTCCGGAGAATGTACGGAAGGAAGTTATGGAAGCTCTTCACGACCATTTCCGTCCGGAGTTCCTGAACCGTTTGGATGAAATCATTCTCTTCAAGCCTTTGGTACAGAAGGATATGGAAAGAATTGCAGACCTGATTCTGAAGGATATCAACAAGCGTTTGCAGGAGCGTCGTCTGCACATCCATCTTCAGAAGGAAGCCTTGGACTTCATTTTGGAAAATGCCTATGAGCCCGGCTTCGGTGCAAGACCGCTGAAGCGTTACATGCAAAAGCATGTGGAAACTCTGGTGGCTAAGGAAATCCTGGAAGACAGGGTAAAGGAAGGCGATACTATAGAAATCCGTTTGCAGGATGGAAAACTTGCTGCGGCGGTGGTTTAAAAAAGATGGCATGCTCTTCCTAAGGAAGTGCTTGCATAGCGTAAGAAAAAAAGAAGATAGCGGAAGGGGATAATACAGCCCTTTCTGCTATTTTTTGATTATGCGCCGGGTTAGGAATGTTCTAATCTTTGATTATGCGCAGGTATAGGAATGCCACAATCTTTGATTGTGCGCGGGTAAAAAGTTAGAAAGGCAGTTTTTCGCTTAGAATCCGCAAGGACAGGCTTTTCATCAGAAAAGTCGTCCTGTTACAGACCAACTTCCGAAGGAATTTGCTTAGCGAAGCAAAGTGAGCAGT
>CAUTXF010000088.1:0-6081 GCA_963542215.1 uncultured Oribacterium sp.
TCCGCTTCTTCCTTTGTTTTTTTCTGCACGTGAATCAGGGGATCCATCACATTTTTCACAACCGTCCAATGGGGAAAAAGATTGAAGTTCTGAAACACCAGGCCGAAAAGCTTCTTGGCCTCTTCCTTTTCTTCCTTCGTTGCCTGTTTTTTCTGCCCTTCCGTCAACGAAAAAATCGCCTTTCCGTCGTAGAAAAGCTCTCCTCCCTCCGCCTTTTCCAGGAGGGTGGCAATGCGAAGCAATGTGGACTTTCCGGAACCGGAGGGTCCGATGATGCTGAGCACCTCGCCCTCCTTACAGGACAGGGAAATCCCTTTCAGAATTTCCTCTCCGGAAAATGCCTTTCGGATATTTTTCATTTCTAAAATCGCCATTACGCTCTCCTATTGATTCCTCAGATGGACACTCCCACATCTTCTATGCCATCCAATTCTATTGATAATACGCCATCTTCTTTTCCATCTGTTCCATAATAAAGGCTACCACAAAATTGAAAATGTAGTAAAGCACTCCTGCCATAATCAAGGGGAACATGGAGCTCTGGGAGGAAGACAGGGCCTTGGCCTGGGTAAACATTTCCATCACGGAAATGGAAAAGGCTAAAGAAGTATCCTTTACCAAAGAAATCACCTCATTGGTAATGGAAGGAAGAATCTTCTTCCAAACCTGGGGAAGGATAATACGGAAGAAACACTGCATTTTGCTGTAGCCGAGAATTTCCGCCGCCTCATACTGCCCTCGGTCCATGGATTGAATTCCGGAACGATAGATTTCCGCAAAATATGCCGCATAATTCAGAATAAATCCGATATATACCGCTGTCATGCGGTAACCCGGATGGAGACTTACTTTGAAAATGTAATAGGGGCCGTAATACACCATAAAAAGCTGTAGCATTAAGGGTGTTCCCCGCATAAAGGAAATGTAGATTTTGATGATTCCCGATATCAAGGGGTTTTTATGCATTCTCCCAAAGGCCACCAAAAGACCTAAGGGCAAAGAAAAAAGGAGGGTTATGGCGAAGATTCCCAAACTCACAAGCAATCCTTCTCCCAGCTTCCACAGCACCACAGTCCACTCCATTTTTTCTCCCCTTTTCCTCTTTCTTTTTTCTCTACTACTCTATTGATTTAGTCTTATTCTACCGATTTAGTCTTGCTCACTTGGAAAATTCACTCTATTGCATTAGTGAATTTTCCTTACTATTTTCTTCAAGACGCGCTTTTTTGCCGTCTTAAAATTTTGTCTTTCCTATTGTAAGATAAAACCTTCCGTTGTACCAAACCATTTTTCATTGATTTTATCAATCACGCCTTCTTCCTTCATTTCCAAAAGAGTTTTCTTCACTTTATCCGCAAGTTCGGTGTTCCCCTTCTTGAAGCCAATACCGTACTGCTCCTCCGTCAGGCTTTCGGAAAGAACCTTAGCCTTCTTTTTAAAAGTCTTAATCTGATATTCCGCCACTACGGAATCCATACAAATGGCGTCACAGGCACCGGATTCCAAATCCATCATGGCATTCTGGTAGTCTCCCACCTCGGTGAGGCTACCAAAGCTATCCTTTAGGCTCTTGTTTTCTTCTCTGTTTAATGCGGTAAGTCCGGTGGAATCCTTCTGCACCTCTACCGCCTTCCCCTTTAAATCGGATAGACTGCTGATATCGCTGTCCTCTCTTACCACAAAAACCTGCTTATTGGCTAAGTAAGGTCCCACAAAGGTATAGCTGTCCTCACGGCCTTCCATACCGAAGCCGTTCCAGATGCAATCAATGTTTCCGGAATTTAATTCTAAATCCTTGGCATCCCAGTTAATGGGCTTGGGTACAAAGGTCAAATCCAATCTCTTTGCCACTTCCTCTGCCAGCTCCAGGTCATAGCCGGTATAGCTTCCATCCTCGCCTACAAAGCCCATTGGAGGGAATTCCTGGTCAAAGCCCACGGTGAGGCTTCCGTTGCTTCCCTCCACCTTGGCTTCTGCCTTTTCTCCTGCCTTCTCGGTACCGGCCTGCTCGCTGCCTGCCTGCGTACTGCCCTCTTCCTTGCTTCCGGAGCTACTTCCGGTAGTACTCTTTCCTCCGCAAGCCACCATGCCCAGTGCCAAAACTCCTGCAGTTGCCATCCATAAAAGATTTCTTCCAAACTTTTTCATACTCTTCTCTCTTTCCTTCTCTGTTTTTTACTTTGATTTGTTATCATGCTAACACGTTACTATGCTAAAGTGTTTTTGTCAAGATTTTTTTAGAAGATATTACAGAGTTTCCGGCTATACCTCCGGGGCAAACGAGATATCGTACACTGCGAAAGTGGTACTCATTACGCATAAAAAGGCCTGAAATCGGGAAACTTCCCTTTTTCAGACCTTTTTCCATAAAGCGAAATAAATATCCGCCGCTGTCTATTACTCTTTTGCCTTGGTTTCGATGGTAGCCATTACAGAGCTTTCCTCTGTAGAAGCGATGGTCTCTTCCTTCTTCTTGGAATCGTCCTTAGCCTTGGAGGATTCTTTGCTTGCAGAGGATTCTTTGCTTACAGAGGACTCCTGCTCCTTTGCAGCCTCTGTCTCGGCTTCGCTTGCCTTGCTCTCCTTGCCCTTATCGCTGTCCTGCTCCATGATTACGGAAGGCTCTTCATTCTTAACGGTAATCTGAGACTCAATGTATTCCATTACTTTATTACGGATTGCCGCTTCTTCTACCAGCTCCTTACCGTACTGCTCAATCAGCTTCACACGATTGGTCTTTTCTCCGGTTAAGGAAGACTCCGCCTCAGCCAGCTCATCCAATAAAGCATCCGTTACCTTAATGCCCTGATCGTCCGCCAGCTTTCGCATTAAGAAAAGCTGCTTTGCATAATCCTCCGCTTTGGCATAGGCATCCTCTTTATACTCTTTCACGGTCTTTCCGGACATGTTGATGATATCCGCAACGGACAAGCCGTAGCTCTTCATCTGTTTAAGAGTTGCATCTAAAAGGTAAGCCTTTGCATATTCCATAAGCTTCTCGGAGGGCTTAACGGTAGCTTTTTCACTAATCGCCTGAAGTGCCTGATCCTGAATATTGGAGTGGTAGTTAAAATCTTTTCTGGCCTGAAGCTGCTCACGAACCTGATCGCGATAGCTCTCTACGGTTTCCGCAGTAGTACCGTCATAGTTCTTTACCCATTCATCCGTTAAGGTAGCAGGACGCTTTACTTCATGAATCTTTACCGCAAATTCCGCAGCCTTACCGGCAAGCTCTTCATTGCCATAGCTCTCCGGGAAAGTAACCTTTACGGTAACATCCTCTCCGGCCTTCTTACCAATCAGCTGATCTTCAAATCCGGGGATGAACTGTCCGGAACCAAGCTTCAGATCCTGCTTCTCCGCTGTACCGCCGTCAAACTTCTTTCCGTCAATGGAGCCGCTGTAGTCGATATTTACGGTATCTCCTTCCTTGGCTGCATCGTCTACCACGGTAGGATTCTGATCCAGGGTCTGCTGGATGGCATTGTCCACTTCTTCCTGGGTAACATTCTCCAAAGGTGCTACCGTAACGGTGATGCTCTTTAAATCCGGGATTGTGATGCTTCCCATCTCGGAAAGCTTAGGCTCAGCGGGAACCTTCAGAGCTTCCAGCTCTTTAATCTCAGGACTGTCCTCGGTTAAGGTAGAGGAACTTACTTCACTTCCGGAAGCCTTCTCGGACTCCTTGGTCTCTGTCTTCTTGCCGCAAGCTGCTGCCATGATCGCCATAGCCAGAATGGCTGCCGATGCAAATAATTTTCTTTTTCTCATAATACTCCTTAGTTTCTTGGAAAAATTCTTTCCCTGTTTTCGATATTTTTGCTGCCAAAGAGTTTACTCTCTATTGAAAGCTAAAAATGCCTTGTAAGTATAATAAACATCCAGCTTTGCTGTCAATTCAAAGGGAGCATGCATGGAAAGAACTGCTACTCCTAAGTCTACCGTGTCTACATTCATGTTGCCCATATACATGGCAATGGTTCCTCCGCCGCCTTCGTCTACCTTACCAAGCTCTCCCACCTGCCAGCAAACCTTGGCATCTTCCATATACCCGATAACCTTCTGCATGGTTTCTGCGGAAGCGTCATTGGAATAGCCCTTTCCTCTGGAACCGGTGTACTTGGTGAGAACCGGACCATGGTTAAAGAAACAGGAATTCTGCTTCTCATATACATCCGCCCAGGTTGGGTCATAGGCTGCATTTACATCGGAAGAAAGGCAAATGGAGTTTCTCAGGATATCCCGTACTCTCTCTCCCTCACACTCCGCCAAATCCTCTACAAAATGGAGAAGCGCATCGGACTGCATTCCGGTATTTCCGGTGGAGCCGATTTCTTCCTTATCCACCAATGCGGTAAGAGAAGTAAATTCCGGAGTCTTACACTCCAGCTCCGCCATCAAAGCGGTATAAGCACAAACCTTATCATCCTGCCCGTAAGCGCCCACCATGGAACGATCCAGTCCCACATCGCAAGCCTTCTGTGCAGGAACTAAGGTAAGCTCAGCCCGCATAAAGTCCTGCTCTACCATGCCGTACTGCTCATGAAGAAGGGAAAGAATCTTCAGCTTAAAGGCTTCCTTTACTTCCTTGTCATCAACAGGGGTAGAGCCCAAAAGGATATTTAACTCCTCTCCCCGGATACCGTCGCTAAGCTTACGGTCGTCCTGCTTCTTGGAAAGGTGGGGAAGCAGGTCGGTAATCACCAGGATAGGATCTCCTTCCTTCTCTCCAAGGTCAAAATCCACATGCTTGCCATCCCGGAACATTACTCTTCCGTGAAGAGCCAGAGGAATGGTACTCCACTGGTACTTCTTGATTCCCCCATAATAGTGAGTCTTAAAATAAGAAAGCTCTTCCTGCTCATAAAGCGGATTGGGCTTTAAGTCGATTCTTGGAGAATCAATGTGGGCAATATTAAAATGAATTCCCTGATCCAAGGGCTTCTTTCCCATGGTTACCAGGAAAATGTTCTTGCCTCTGTTGATAAAGTATAGCTTATCTCCGGTTTTATACTTCACGCCTCTTGCAAATTCCTTGTAGCCCGCCTTCTTCGCCAGCTCCTCGCTGTACTTTACGCATTCTCTTTCAATCTTGGAATGGTCTAAGAAGGTCTTGTAGCCCTCTGCAAAGTCCATAGCCTTCTGCAAATCCTCCGGTCTTTCCTTTGCGATATGCTGAGGCTTAAAACACAACTTCTCTTCTAACTTCTGTCCCTCTGTCTTTCCCATAAAGACACCTCCTTCAATGCGTTTTTTAAGATTCTACTGTGTTCCTGTGTTGAAAATGTGAAAAAAAGCGGGATTTCACCGCTTTTTTACTCTCCTGTCTGTTTCGACTTAATGGATGAATCCTGCCCGGTTTAACGGCCAATAGCAAATGTAGACCTTCGCCAACATTTTCTCCCGCTTTACAAACTGGTTTTCTCCCCAGAAACGGGCATCCGCAGAATTGTTTCGGTTGTCTCCCATCATAAAGTAGCAGCCCTCCGGCACGGTCACATCCACCTCCGGAAATTGGTTGCCATCCACAATCATGGGCTCCGGTAAATAACTTTCCGTAATGGCTTTTCCGTTAATGTATACGGTGCCCACCGGCACCTTTCCGGAAGAGGACTGTACCGCCAGCTTCTTAATCATGCCGGCATCCACTTCCCCGGTCTTCTTTACTTCCACATGGTCTCCGGGCATACCGATGACTCTCTTTACATAGTAAATGACCTGGTTTCTCTTATCCTCCCGGCCGTCATAGGGGCAGACTCCCTTATCGTTTTCACGGTAAATTTGATGGTCGTTTCGGCATTGGTAGCCATACAAAAAGATGGCTACATCCCCTCTTTCCACTTGGCCGAAACGGTAATGAAGCCGGGAACCGAAAACACGGCTTCCCGCCATAATGGTATTTTCCATAGATCCGGTGGGAATGGTGGAATTGGCAATCACGTAATTGTTCAGTAAAAATGCGGCAATTCCCGCCACCAAAAGAATCTTCACCCACTCAAAAAGCTCTCCCAAAAAGCTTTGGGGCTTCTTCCGACTGCTCTTTTTCTTATCCTGCTCTTCCTGCATAGCTTCTCCCTTTTT
>CAUTXF010000089.1:0-5801 GCA_963542215.1 uncultured Oribacterium sp.
TAGCGACGAGGATGGGACTTGAACCCACAACCCGCAGAACGGGCACCAACTTTCCAGGCTGGCCGACTACCATTATCACACCTCGTCTCAGTCAACTGTGCAAGTATACCATTAGCTTTTTTGAAAATCAAGCATTATTTTTTAGAACTTTGCTGTATTTTTCGAAACGATACGCTATAATGAAGCTAACTAAAGAGAAAGGAGAGGCTTCATGCTGGAGTACTTGAATTTAAAGCTGGATGGACTGGGTGTAGGGGAAAGCTCATTGAACATTTGGATGAAGAATGGTCGGATTAAGTATGCCTATGATGCGCCTGTAGAAGATGAAGGTCCGGCTCTTGTCTTGAATGTGCCCAAAGAATCTTCGGAAAGCTTCTTAAACTCTTTAGATGAGTGTGCGATACCGAAGTGGAAGCGAAGCTATTTTCAGGAAAAAAAAGGAGGCATTCCTGCATTTTCCTTCCGTTGGTTTTTATTGTATAAAGAAGAGAATCAAGAGGCGAAAGAGTATCAAGGGATTAATAGTGTTCCGGGAAGTTGGAACCATTTTATTGCTTCTTTAAACAGACTGACGGCTGAGGTGAATAACGCGAATTCTCATCAAATTATGCGCTTTTCCTTACGAGTGGAAGAGGAAAGGGAGAATGTAAGCTGGAATCCTTTGACCCAAAAAGAAGAAAGAGAGGACGTCTTCTTTGAAGAGACTCTGCTTCTTTCCAGAGAAAGTCAAAGCCTTGTTTACCTGCAGAACATGAATAAGCTTCCTTCGGTAAAGCATGAGTACTTTATACCCAAAATCGTGGATTATCTTTTGGGCAATATAGAGCGCTATTTTCAACATTATGATCAGAGTGCGGGAAGCATCGGGGAAGAGAGTTCGGCTCTTTTAGAGATTACCATTCAATATCGGGATGGTCGATATTTTCAAGTAAAAAGGTCCTATGATCGCTATGGTCTTCCGGATGACTGGGAAGACTTGTTGGAGGACTTTCATAAGACTCTGTCCTACTACGGTGTATTCGGTTCTCTTTTTGATCCAAGACTGTACCGGCATGGTGTGAAAGAAGGAGAACATATTTTTCTAAGCTGTTTATCCGAACCGAATGGAAAGCCTAGTTATTTTCGGAGCTTAGAGGACAATATTTCCGTGGGAGATTTTGTGTTGGTTCCCAGTCTGAAGCAGGAAAATGCGGAAACCGTAATGATGATTTCTGAAGTTCTATATTGTAAAGAAGATGCATTGCCTTGTCCTTTGGAGGAAGCTAAGTTTATACTCCGAAAATTGGATGAAGGAGAATTCTTCGGCTTTTTATCCCAGGATAATCATAACGATGACTTTATGTAAAAAAGGAGAATAAGTTGTGATTTTTTTAGTAGATTTTGAAAATACCCATGCCAGCGGCTTTGAGGGGTATCATTATCTGACAGAGCAGGATACCTTGGTGGTGTATTACAGTGATGAGAATTCTGCTTTACAGAAGGGCGTAGTAGAGGATTTAAAGGAAAAAGCTGTCCATGTAAGAATGGTGAAGCTTTTAAAACAACACAGCAATGCTTTGGATATGTACATTGCTTCTACAACGGGAATGTTTTTGGATACGGGAGAAAAGATTTGCATTGTTTCCAAGGACAAGGGCTATGCAGCGGTTCGAGACTTTTGGCACAGCTTAAGAGGTGCAGAAATTCTTTTGGGAGAGACCATTGAAGAGTGCTTTCTCCATTCTGTGGCCAATGACGATGAAAGAATCAGAAGAGCCAAGGAGAGAAACCAAAAGGTACAGCTTATTGATGCCTTTGAAACCACCAACAATGTTCCTACCAGACCGACATTAAGCTACAGAAACAATTATAGAAGAAGAAAAAATCAATTTCTGGATGTGAACAGCCATTTGGAGCCGGTAGAGCTCTTGCCGAATCCTTTAGCAAAGGAAGATGTAAGCTATGCTTCTTTGGTGGAGGAGGAAAATGACGGAGAACATTTTTCTGTGGATTACTCTGCAAACATCAAGGAAGAAAAGCTTTTTCCGGATGAGGAACATGCTGAAAGCTTTGAGAAAGAGCTATCTTCCGATAGAGCTACAGAAGAAACTGTTGCTGCTAAAGAAAGAGAAAATCCGGATTCTCAGGAGGAAGCTAAACCTGCAGATAACATCAAGTCGGAAGAGGTGAAGCATGAGGATTCCTCCAAGAGTTCGATGGAAACCGTGAATCGTATTTATCTCAAGACGGAAAAGAAAGCAAATGCCGGAAGACCCTCTAATCAAATCCAGTATATTTATGATCCGGTTTTAAAAAGGATGAAGCGTGTGGATGTAGAGGAAGTAGCGGAAGACAGCATTTCCGAAACCAGGGCGGAAGAGTCTGAAAAAACGGAAGAGAAAAAGTCTTCCGATGCCGGAAAAGATGGAGCTGTGCAGGAGGATGCCAACGCTGTAACAGAAAGTCGCTCTACGGAGCAAAGGGAACGGCAAAGACATCATAATCGTAGAAGAAGGCGTTCTAACGGAAAGAAGGATAACGGAACACAGGCTTTAGGACAAAATTCTAATCAGGAATCGAGCCAGGACAATACTAAAGCGGTGTCGCAGGATAGTGCTAAAGTAGGAGCAAAGGACAATGCTAAAACAGTAGCAAAGGACGGTTCTAAAGAACATGGAAAGGATGCTTCTAAGGAAGAGTCCAAGTCCATAAAGGAACAAAAGCCGGAAAAGCAAGAGAAGGTGGAAACAAAGGAGAAAAGCGGAAAGTCTGATAAAGTGGTAAAGGAAAAGAAATCCGCCAGAAAAACAGGAACAAAAGCCTCTCAAGAAAAACATGTTGAAAAGTCTACTGAGAAATCTGCTGAGGATTCTGCTAAAGCTTCGACGAAAGAAGAGAAAAAGCAGAACCGGACTCCAGAAAAGAAAGCAAGGGTTAAGGATGCGGATAAGTCTGTAGAAAGCAAAACTAATCTCAAAGCTACAAAAGAAAAGCCGGTAAGAAAGTCTGTAAAGGCTAATACAGGAGAAGAAAAGTCGGAAACAAAGTCTACCCGGACGAAGACTGTGGAAAAAACCGATAAAACTAAGGCGGTAGAGAAGACAAATACAACTAAGGAAGAAAAAACGGCAAAAACAAAGACCGGTGCAAGAACTTCCAATGCTAAAACTACTGAAAAATCTGTAAAAGCTAAGGCTGATACAAAGAAAACAGAATCAGCAAGTGCGGAAAAGCCCGGTCGGAGAGGAAGAAAGAAAAAGGAAGAAACAAAGGAGACTGACAAGTAGTCTGATTTGTAGAAAAGCTAAACCAAAGCACTTATTCACCGGAATAAAACAGGTATAAACTTTTCTTTTCCGCAAAAAACTTTTCGTTTCTACAAGAAAAAAACTTGCACAATAGAGGAAATTGTGATAGAATTTCCTCTGTTGCGCGGGAGTGCTGGAATGGCAGACAGGCAAGACTAAGGATCTTGTGTCCGATAGGACGTGTGGGTTCAAGTCCCATCTCCCGCAGGAATTGAGAAACCTGGGAATTAAGCCTATAACGGCTTGAAACCTAGGTTTTTTATTGCTTCTTTGGAGTCTGTTTTACAGAAAAAGCAGGGTTTTCCTCATTTTATAGTGAATGTAACCCACAAATATTCCACGGAACTACCTATGAAACTGCCTATAAAACTGTTCATAAAATGATGGATATAGTTCGACAATTCGGAAAATAGATTGAGATTATACTTTGAGTAAGCTATACTTAATTCAGTATTCAAGGAAGAGTACCGTTGGTTCGGTGACAAAAATCTTCTTTGGGCTTCCTCTGCGTAGGCTTTACTAATATAACAGGCCCAAGGAAGTGTAGCATATTTCATAGAATCTAGGATGGATGGGATGAAAATAGCAGTAATTACAGGGGCGAGTTCGGGAATAGGAAAAGAAATTTGCTTTGCATTGCAGGATCGCATTCCGGCAATACAAGAATTTTGGCTTTTTTCCAGAAGGAAAGAAAGTTTGCAAGAGGTAGAAGAGCAACTATTCAGACCGGTTCGTCTTTTTTCATGGGATTTAACAAAAGAAGAATGTTTTCAAAAGTATGAGGATTTACTGATAAAAGAAAATCCGGAAATTCTTTTTCTGGTTAATGCAGCCGGGTTCGGAAAACTGGGGAGAGTGACGGAAATTTCCGTTGAGGAACAGCTGAAGATGCTGGATTTAAATGTAAAGGCTCTAACGGCATTTACTTTAAAATCTCTGGAATATATGGGTTCCAGTTCCCGGATTATTCAAATGGCTTCCGCCGCGGCTTTCTTACCACAGGCTGAATTTTCCGTATATGCGGCTACAAAGTCTTATGTATACTCATTTTCTTTATCTTTAAGAGAAGAGTTGCGAAATACAGGAGTTGGACTGACCGTTGTTTGTCCGGGACCTGTGGACACGCCCTTCTTTGCGGTGGCAGGAGGTGGAGGAAGAATGCAAAAAATCAAGCAACTCTTTATGGCAAAGCCGAAGAAGGTTGCTAAGCTTGCGGTGATGGATGCAGTGTTAAATCGTCCTATTTCTATTTATGGCTTACCGATGAAGGGATTTTATCTTCTCTGTCAGATGTGTCCGGATATGCTTTTGATTCCTGTGGTTCGTAAATTTTATAGGTAGACTATGCGAGAAATTCTGATATCACAAAACGAAAAGGAACAAAAGCTCTTAAAGCTTTTACAAAAGTATTTTAAAGGACAGGCAGATTCCTTTCTTTATAAAATGCTTCGAAAGAAAAATATCCTTTTAAACGGGAAAAAAGCCGATGGTAAAGAGATTTTACAGTTGGGAGATACCGTTCAGCTTTATTTCAGTGAAGAGAGCTTGGGCAAGCTGATTCAGGAGCGGGAGAGTGGGGAAAAGGAGCTTTGGACGCAGAAGTGGCAGAACTTTATTCTTTATGAAGACAAACACTGTATTTTATTTAATAAGCCGGTAGGACTTCTTTCTGAAAATGACGGAAGTTCTTCTTTTTCTGTAAATTCCCTGCTTTTATCCTATATGCGAACAAAGGGAGAGCTCAGTAAGGAACAGGAGAAAAGCTTTCGTCCGGGGATTGCCAATCGCTTGGATAGAAATACATCGGGAATCATCATTTTTGGAAAAAGCTTGGGGGGATTGCAGGCATTTGCCAAGCTTCTACAAAGCCATGATTTAGAGAAAAAATATTATGCTCTGGTGTATGGAGATTTTCAAAAAACAGGGCTGCAGGAGCATTTTCTGGAAAAAGATAAGGGGCAGAATAAGGCCTTAGAAAGTGAAAGAGGGAAAAGAGTCAAGAGCGCGTTTGAGAAGCTGGCTTGCGTGGAAAGCAGTGTGGGTCCCCTTTCCCTTCTTTCGGTACAGATTTTTACCGGAAAAACCCATCAGATTCGCAGCCAGCTATCCCTTCTTTCCCATCCTATTGTGGGAGATGATAAGTATGGAGATACCAGAAAAAATTCCAGATTAAGAAAAACTCTGCCTTTATCTTATCAGCTTCTTCACGCCTATTCTTTACGGTTTCCGAAAATACCGGAGAGCAGTGTGTTGTTTTCTCTTTCAGAAAAATGCTTTTTTGCTCCACTTCCAAAAGAATATTTTGAGATTTTAAAAAGCTTTCATTTGGATGCTTATCTTATTGACAAGACTAAGGGGAAGGACTAAGATTATTTTTAAAGATAGTCTTAGTCTTTATTTATTTATTATCTATCGTTCTATTGCCTTTAGCTTCTATTGTTTTTCATTCTATTATTTTACATTCTATTATTTTACATTCTATTATTTTACATTCTATTATTTTACATTCTATTA
>CAUTXF010000090.1:0-5783 GCA_963542215.1 uncultured Oribacterium sp.
AGGTAATAAATCGGGAGGGATCCACCTTACGCTCTTCTTTTTCATTATCCAGTACGATGGGATCTTCTCCAATCTTTAATAAATCCTCCGCTGTATCAAAGGCGAATCGGATAATGTGACTCTCTCCTACACCTTCTGAAAGTAAATGCTTATAAAATAAAGTATTCAGCAAATACGACTTCCCGCAGCGTCTGATTCCGGTAATCACTTTAATGAAGCCATTGTGTTTTCTGACAATTAGACGATTAAGATACACCTCTCTATTGATTTCTCTATTGATTTCTCTATTGATTTCTCTATTGATTTCTCTATTGATTCCCATCTTGATCTCCATTTTATATTTTTGCCGTAAACGGCAGTTTTGTAAAATAGTGTACTCATTATTTGGAAAATTCGCAAGAGATGCATTTCATTTTTTTGCCGTAAACGACGCTTTTATAAAATAGGCAGAAAATCAAAATGAGATAATAGCTTTTGGTAGAAGCGTTACTGCGCTGTTAACAACATTTCTATAAACCACACATGATTTTATTCCTCTCCCAATACCTTTTTCTGCCAGCTTCGTTTTCCGCAGACAGGACACTTCATATATCTTGCTCGACCCTTGTGCATGGATAAAATGACCTTACCGTAGGAGGGCACATAGCGATGATGGCAGCACCCGCATTCATAGAATCCTGCTTTCTGTTCAATACCAACTGCGATAAAGCTTACCAGTAAAATCATCATAAGGGCAAAGGCGGAGAGTACCATTCTCAGCCAGAAAGGCATCACCAGGAAGGATGCCAAAAAGATTAAGACCGATCCGGAGAGTACAGCCGAGAATCCCAGCCAGTATTCCAACTTAAGGGCTCTCCTGTCTCTTTCCTCCACTTCTCGTCTCATTGCCAAAAGGTTCTCTTCTAATTGTTTACTATAGAATTCTGCCATGATTCTTTCGCCCGACAGGAGTTCGTTTACGTTGATTTTCAGAAATCCGCAAAGCTCCAGCATGATTCCGGAATCCGGCATAGACTTTCCGTTTTCCCATTTGGATACCGCCCGGTCACTGATACCAAGCTTTTCCGCAAGCTCCGCCTGGGTCATACCCTCTTCCTTTCTGCAAGATGCTATAAATTTTCCGATTTTGATTTGATCCATATCGGACACCTCCTTTCACGGCATAAGCTTACAGGAAACCGCCGAAAATGACAGGAACCGGCAGTTGAGTTCTATTGATTCTACCACCGGTTGAGTCAAATTTTTATTCAGACTATCCCCAACTTACTCCATCTTTTCCTAACCCCTTGATATAGCGCTCCTTTTTTCTTTACAAAGGGCTTGATTCCCAGATGGAAAATAAAAAAATGAATTATGCTCTGCATAGGATAGTATTGCCTACATTTTATTGCCCTGATAAAGCTTTGCGATACATAATCAATCTCCCCTTTTCTCTTCCTTATCATTCCCTCAAATTCGTTAAAGCCGGCTTGAATCCGAAGCTGTCCGCTCAATCTTCCTCCGGAAAATAACACAAGATTCTTCAGAACTTTCAAAGTATCTTGACTTCCGTAATTTTCCCCGCTTGCCACCACAATACAGTACTTTTTATGAAGCAGTTGTTCAATGACAAAATGTCCTCGATCGATAAAATCTTTCATTAATCCGGATACATTACTTGCATAAGTTGGAGAACCCAAAACGATTCCGTCCGCCTCCTCAATTCTTTTGGAGAGTAGCTCTGCATCATCCTCCATATAGCAACGCCCTGTTCTATAGCAATAGTTACAGCCGGTACAATGGGACATTTTCATTTCCCCCAGATTGTAAAATAGCACTTCTATACCTGCTCCCCGAAGATTTTCTTCAATCCTATGAAGCACTGCTGCCGTCACTCCATTTTTTCTCGGACTCCCATTGATGATTAAAACCTGCATTTTCTCCTCCAAAACTACTCACTTGTGTATCTTGCAAGGGCATGGTACTGTAGCATCAAAGGAAAGTAAATCATTTCAAAAAAGATACACAATCTTTGCTTTCTGTGTATTTTAGGAGAATATGCTATGAAGAAAAGCCAAAATCCATCCGCTGTACGGTCAAGAAAGGAGATTTCCAATGCTCTGCTCAAGCTAATGCAAGAGTATCCCTATGCAGAAATCTCCGTAAAGCAGATTATTATGGAAACAAGCCTAGCCCGAAAAACCTTTTACCTGAACTTTCGTTCCAAAGACGATGTACTGGAGTCCATTCTGGACGAATTAATCGGGGAATATACCGAGGCACTTTCCAAGGAAAATGTTGATCCGCTCACTGTTATTTTCTCCTTCTGCGATAAAAATAAAGTCTTTCTTTCCTTACTGCACAAAAATAAAATGCTGTATTTCCTCCTGATTCGCCTAAATGAATTTCTTCCGGAGTACAGTAAAACAGAGGATATGAGTAGCAATCCCTTTGTAAAGCTTATAGGAGAACTGGAGCCGGACTACCTCATTGCCTTCAATGTGGGAGCTATCTGGAATGTGCTTTTCAAATGGATTGACCGGGGAATGGTGGATTCTCTAGACAGCATTCAAGAGACATTGAAAAAATATTTGAAGCGGATAAGTGCTTAGGGATTCTCCAAATAGTAGAATCCAACACCAATGTTAAAAACAAATGTTAAAAGCCAATCCCTACAGTCAATCAAAAATCATGCCAAGATTTTATCCATAGTAGAGTAAAATATCGGCAGCTCGAGATGCTTTAACTTCCCGGTATCATAAACACATTTGCACCCATACAGCATATCTCCTACATCGCTATGCAAAGTCATGATTCTTCGAGTAAGTTCATTCGTTTTGAACATTCGTTTCATGAGAATTCCTGCAAAGGCTGCCGGAATCCTATACGGGAGAAGTTCATCTTTATAGAAGCTTAAGTCTACCCCTCTTGCCTTGACCACCTGAATGGTTTCTCTTATTGCCTTTACTGTAATAGAAAGGGCATGGGCATCATTCATCAAGTTCAGAGCAAGCTGCGCCGGACAATCCATTTTTCCCTCTCGGGCAGCAGAAGAAGTGACTCCTGCATTGATAGCCATATGAAGCCATATCCATTCCACCATATCGTGCGGAATCTCCGTTTTCAAATCGGCAGAAGCGAGAAGGGCTGTTAAAGCTTTGTAATTGGAAATCCCTGCTTTATCCTCACTTTCCAGCATGATATGGTCAAAGAGAACACAATCCAAAGTATTCCCCACAAGCCTTCCGCCGGCAGTAGGGAAGCCGATAATATAAGGATAAGCACCCACTATTTCATCAATCTCTTCCCGACTGTTCCAAAAGTTACAAAATAAAATCAGGCTTCCTGCGATATGGTTTTGTGAAAGTGTCGCTATAGCATCCTTTATTTTCCCGCTTGCCACACTTAAAATAATAAAATCATACTCTGTACTCGGCTCGGCAAGGTTCACTATGTATTGATCCGCTTTTTCTTCTCCTTTTTTGTTATAGCGTCCATCTAATAAACTGATTTTTAGACTTGCCGGCGCTTTCGATTTTTTCTCTTCTCTCAGCAAATGTTCAACTTGATGCCCGGCTTTTTGGAACACATACCCGTATGTTGTGCCTATGACGCCAAGGCCTACTATGCATATTCTCATAAATTCTGCCTTCTCTCTTCTATTTTCCATCCGATTATCCAAGCAAGAACCAGAAGATAATTCTCCACAGCACCGATTAAATTTACAATTTGATGCATCTTAAGATAATGGACAAAATGATTGCTTCCGATACCGATTCCTCCAAGGATCAGAGCAAGTAAAATGGACTTTAGATAGGTCCAATTGTAGTGCTTGTACGCCGTAATCAATATGACTAAAACAGCAATATTCCAAAAGCCGATTTCCCTCTGCCATCCTGTAGAAATGCCATACGCGGCGTGCCTTCCCATATATTCCGGTGCGAAAATCTGTAGTATTGCCGCACCGGATATCGCTATGATTAGAATGATAAACAGCACACGCAGGAAAAGATTCATTTTTTTCTGATGCATTGACTTAGCCTCCTTAAATTCATAGATTGCCTTTAGCTTCCGTAAATTACACATTACCATTACACACTCCGATTCCTCTATTCCGTCCTCTTTTCCAGTTCTTTGATAGCCGGAAAACGAAGGAGTGTAACTGCCACAAGGGAAAGCAAGGCGCCAGAAATTCCAATCATCATCGCAGCTCCCCGCCCGACACCCATTCCGCTCAGACTACCGAGACCATCTGCGGCTAAGCCGGAAACTGCATAGGCAATAACATATCCTATCTGCGAGAGAAAGCCTATAAATCCCCAAGCTCTGCCCTGCAAAGCATCCGGTATATTTGTCCTGCAAAGATAATCCATGCAGTTGTTGCAAAGAGGCAAGGTAGCAAAGAAAAAGAAACCAAATATACTGATGCTGACCAGATTTTCAAATATTGACATACCGATCATAAAGATTCCTGCCATAAAAAAGGAGATTTGAAGAACTTTTCCATATTCTTTCTTAATGCCGAAACCTCCGAGAAGTATTCCCGATACAAGCATTCCACTTGCACATAGGGTTTCTACAATGCCAAGCACTTTGGAATCCGCAAAAGAAAGGATCATCGGCTCAACAAGAATTTGCAAAGTCCCAAGAAACAGGGTAATCAGAGAAGAACACAGGACAAGCACAAAAACGCCTTTCTCTATGTGGATTGCTCTCCAGCCTTCTTTCATGCTTTCCAAAAATGACTGCTTCTCTGTAGGCTGTTTTGCTTTTATTCCTCGCCTTACAATAAAGGTCGTTGTAATCGTAACAAAGAAGGTAGATATATCAATGAGCAGCAACAGGGAAATGTCATGATATGCCAGCAATAGGCCTGCTATAACGGGCGAAAACAGATATCTGGCACTTCCCGCCAAAGACACTAATCCGGAGGCTTTGGAAAACTCCTCCTTGGATAATAAATCCGTGATCGTTGCTCTGTAAGAAGGATCTAAAAGGGAGGAAAATATGGCACTGACGAACACGCCTATACATATCCGAACGAGGTTTGCTTCTCCATGTAGCATGCAGAGGAAAATGTAAAGGATGCCAAGTCCTGAACAACCGTCTCCAATCATCATCAGAACTCTTCTATCGTAACGGTCAGCCAACACTCCTGCCGGAACAGTGAAAAGAAGGGTAGGCAGAAATCCAAGCAAGGTCACCAAGGCCATTCCTGCCGCACTGCCTGTTTTTTGAAAGATATAAACCCCAAGTCCAAAAGAAGTGAGTCCGCCACCTATAGACGATATGAGCTCCCCAATCCAAAGAAGTAGGAACTTTTTCATTCCGGAACTCATCTTAATTTTCCTCCCCAAATCGTGTTTTCAAGAGTCTTCCAACGTGCTCCGTTCCAAAAAACATTTTCTTATTCAGCAGTACAATAATCGCCGTTACAATGAAAATCACAATGGTTTCCACACACTTTGTCTCCGCTGTCATCGCGATTTTTTCCTGCATAAAGTTTACAAACAAATGGAACACCATGCAGGCCAGAATGGAGCGGTCGCTGACCAGATACACCCACGTGATGATATATCCCATGAGAATGGCACCCACGAAGAAATTAATGACAAACAAGGGATTACCCATAAGTCCTGCCTGATATGTCCCCTTGATAAAAAGCAGGGGAAAATGCCAGAATGACCACAAGATTCCGAAAATCAGAGATTCAATAAACCAATCCATATATTGTCCTATGGAGTCTTCGCAATATCCCTTCCAACCTACTTCTTCAATAATCGAAGCCAGTGTAATGGTCACAA
>CAUTXF010000091.1:0-5754 GCA_963542215.1 uncultured Oribacterium sp.
ATTATCTCAATTTTTATGGAGAGAAAAAAGATGACGGGTTATTGACCATTTACGTTTTATCTCAAAACTTACATTACTGAATATACATTTTTCTCCGTAGTATGATGTTAAATCATCAACTAATAATAAAGAATTTTTATAATGATGTAGTGGATGTAATAGCAAACTTTCTTTTGTTTCAATATCTTTTAATAAACTCTGTTTTTCTTCTATAGCCTTTTTTTGTCTTTTCTCTAAATTCTTTGACTTTTTCATCATTTTCGCTGACCGATGACCAATATATCCCTTATCTGGTTTTGCCCCAGAGTCTTTCACACCATTTTTAGTATTCTCAATTTTATCAGACCAAATTTTAGTTTGCCTTGCAGATTCTTTTAATCGTTTGATATTTTTTATTAGCTTTTCATTTTGACTAATTTCAAAATGATCTTTCATCAATTTGTTTTCATACCAGGACGTAAAATTTCCTGATTGAACATCAATGGAAGTTCTATTAATAGAAATAATATGATCTATGCAGTCATCTAAAAAATCTCTATCATGAGATATAAGTAAAAAGCCCTTTTTACTATTCAGATAATCACTTACAACTTGTCTAGCGCCAATGTCTAAGTGATTTGTTGGTTCATCAATAAGCAAAAATCCATCTTCCTTTGCAAATAAAATAGCTAAAAGAACTTTTGTTTGTTCTCCTTTCGAAAGTGTTTTAAATTCTCTATAAATAACATTCTCATCAACATTAAGCAAATTAAGTTCTCTAAACAATTTCCACTCATTGTCTAATATTAGTTCTTTATATATCTCTTTCACTAATTTAGAAGCATCAATTATGTCAGGTGGAAATTTAACAAAGTCAACGCTTTTAGTAATATGTCCTTGATAATTCTCTTGGTTCAAAAGCAGTTTAAATAGAGTTGATTTGCCAATTCCATTTCTACCAATTAACCCTGTTTTCCAGTTTGTATCAAAAGAAAATGATATATTTTCAAAGACACATTTTGCATATCCATAATATGAGAAAGTGAGATTTTCAATTTTAATTTCTG
The DNA here is from genome assembly GCA_963542215.1 of uncultured Oribacterium sp. GTDB lineage: Bacteria > Bacillota > Clostridia > Lachnospirales > Lachnospiraceae > Oribacterium. The sequence goes on from CAUTXF010000091.1 coordinate 1,047, forward strand.
ACATAAAAACACCTCCACAAATTTTATCTATATCCTCTATTTCTGATGTATAGAAATTTGATAAACAATATTATTGTTGCTTCTATCATAACGAGTATTACGAAAGCTGTTCAATCCAATATATTATATATCCCAAGCTTCCATATGAACAAAGAAAATAAGATTCCAAATATGTACGATACCACAGCAACAAATTCTAGCACTATTTTTAATCTAAGCAAAAGCTCCAAAATGCTATTATAACCAATACAATAAGACTAATTGGAAATCAATTATTTTTCAATAGAAATCACACACCCTTTTCTTTTTAATAAATCGGTGCAGTCCGAAGACCACACCGACAAAAAATTATCTTTCTACACCTTTGGAAGCCCACATCTTTTCTTGTAGCTTAGCCTTTTCTTCAATCTTAAACTTCTTGATAGTCTCCAGAACAGACTCGTTCTTATCTATTTTTTCTTTTGTTTTTTCTTTTTCCTTTAGGAGCTTAGAGGACAGTATTTTCACATTTCTATGCTCTTTTCCATTCTCGTCAATAAATTTCCTCTCTTGCCCAAATAGCTTTACAAAATCACCGGGCTTAAAGCCTTTGGGAATATCCGCTTTTTCTCCATACGCCGAGCAATTGGTATAGTGTTTATTTCCCTCTGTATCCTTTGATACAACAGAAAAGTTAACAACCTCAAAGGATTCTCCTGTCTTACTTACCCTTTCGATAACTTCCATTTTGCCCACAATATTTCCGACTATGTTCACTAAGTCATTTTCTTCCTTCTCAAAACTTACATCGTCCCGGATTTTCCCACTCTCACGAATTTCATCGATCATATAGTCAAACTCATCATGCAGTAGGCTCATAGAGTCGTTCTCCATATATCGCTCATAAAGCATGCCAAGGGCTTCTTTATCATGGATCCCTTTCTCGAAGCTAATTAATGCCTTTACAAAGTCCTCATGGTTTTCCTTAGCCATTTCCTCAATCATAGTTCTGATTTCCTTATAGTTCATCATACATACCTCCATCATTTCTGTTTTAAAATTTATTCCAATTTTCCTAGTTCTTACATCTTCCATTTACATGAAGAAAAAAGGAGCTTTGATCAAGCCCCTATCTTCCATTGTGTTCTTTGGATTGCCTATCTCTTGAGTCCTCTCTCTGTTCAGACTGAAAGGATTTAATCTGCTCTAAAATCGAGCTTTTTTCTTCCTTTGCTTGCAGGTTATCCTCCACATCATAAGTGGATTCCTGATAGTCGCTATCTGTAATATCATAATCATACTTATCAAGCACTCCATCATTATCAAGGTCTTGAAACGAGGGATTATAAAAATTCCCTTCATCATCAATTTCCAGCCCCATAACTCTTTTTAAATCCTCTTCTGGAACAGAAACAAAGTTCTCAAATGCAGCATTCTCCATTTCTAGCTTCAATACCTGTAGAGCCTTTTCTTCGCTTCCCATTTCTTGCAGATAGTCGTTATAGCTTATTTCTTTGCCGTCTACCAGGAGAGAAGATGTATAGTCCTCAAAGTTAAGCTCAAATTGTATTGCATGCCTTTCGTCCGGCGTTTCTGTATAGGCAATACCAACATGCTTTAAGTCCGGGTACAACGAAGCAAATTCATCGTATTCATGCTCTTCACCGTATTCCCTATTCACAAAGTCAATAATCGCTTTTTTCACATCCTCCAGTAAAGGATTGGTGTTTTCTTGTTCCTCGACCTCTCCCATATCTAAAAGCTTATTTAGTTCAGCAAGTCTTAGTACTTTCGTCTTTAACTCTTCAGCCTTCTCAAAAGGCTTTTCAAGTTCTTCCAAGGCATTTTGTAGCTGTTCTTTGGTGCTGACCAGCTTCTCCTCCAGGTAACTTAATTTTTCGGGTAATTTATCGATAGCATTATCTAATCTTGTGATATTACCATCTGCACTGACTCCTAGCTCCCCAATGGTTTTAGATGCCCCATTCAGACTGAAAGTATGCTCATTCGTAAAGATATTGTAACTCACCTCCAAATCTAAATTTCGATACTGGCCAATAACTTTACTTTCATTTACTTTGACATTCTTGATTGCTTCCAGCAGTCTCTCTCCGGCTTCTTTTTTATCCATGATTTTTTCACCATGTAGGATTAAGGAAGTAAATCTGTTCTCTCCTTCTCCTTGCGGTTCTATTAGGGAAATGTCCTTCTTAACTGCTTCAATAAGCTTTTCTATCCTGGCAATTTCTTCAGGATAAGTGTTCGCCACTTTATCTTCTAACCTGTAACGATTGGACTTATAGTTTGCTTCTAACATTTTTAGCTTAGTAACTTCATTGTCCAAGTCCATTTTCTCCTTGATTTTCGGATTTCCTGTAGCCAAAGCCTTGATTTCAGCATAGTTCAAAGAACTTTCGTCTACATCTTCTGCAACTCTGACCGGAGTCTTACTGGTCATTATCTGGGAAATAAACTTTTGCTTGTTTTCAATGGTTTGCCAAAGGTAGGCATCAAAGGTATTTTCCGTAATATAACGGTAGATATATACACCGCCTTTGTCTTTGTTCTCATTTCCCTGTCGGATAATTCTTCCTGCCCTTTGCTCCAGGTCCGCAGGTCTCCAAGGCACATCTAAGTCATGCAAGGCAATTAGTTTCTTTTGCACATTTGTACCTGCTCCCATTTTTTGTGTGGATCCCATTAAGATTCGGATTTCTCCGTTTCTCACCTTAGCAAACATCTCATCCTTTTGCTTATCGGAATTGGCTTCATGGATAAAAGCAATCTCTTCTTTTGGGATGCCCATTCCCACAAGCTTTTCCCTGATATCATCATAGATATTGAAACTATCATCTCCCTTTGGCGTTGACATATCGGAGAAGATTAGTTGCGTAGACTTGTTTTCTTTTGTTTTATCCCAGATGGAAAAGACATTCTTCACACACACATTTACCTTACTGTCCGGATTATCAGGCAATAATGGATTGATTAAACGCTGATCTAAAGCAAGCTTTTTTCCGTCATTGGTTATTTTTAGCATATTGTCTTCGTCAGGCTCTACCGCTCTGTTCCGCACCTTGTCTGCCCGTTCCGATAAGCCTTTTAAAATTTCTTTCTGTTCATCACTGGGCATGGTCTTAATCACTTCAAAGTGAGCTTTCGGAACTGGAAGGTTTAACATATCTGCTGTCTGAATATCTGCCACTTCTTTAAACAGGCTCATAAGTTCAGGAAGATTATAAAATTTAGAAAATCTCGTCTTCACTCTATAGCCTGTTCCTTCAGGTGATAATTCAAAAGCGGATTGAGTCTCTCCAAAAGTGGAAGCCCAGGAATCAAAATGCTCCAAACCATTTTTCTTTAATTCTTGATACTGTAAGTATCTCTGCATGGTATAAAGTTCCGTCATGGAATTGCTTACTGGTGTTCCCGTGGCAAAGACAATACCCTTTCCATTGGTCATTTCGTCCATATAGCGACACTTCATGAACATATCTGAAGACTTAAATGCTTCCGTCTGTCCAATGCCTGCTACATTCCTCATCTTCGTGTAAAGGTAAAGGTTTTTGTAATTATGAGCTTCATCTACAATCAGTTTATCCACACCAAGTTCTTCAAAGGTAATGACATCATCTTTCTTGAAGTCGTCATTTAACTTTTCCAGCCTAGTCTCCAGCTTTTTTCTTGTCTTTTGCAACTCCTTCACGGTAAAGTTCTGGTTTCTATCATGCTTATATTCCTCCACATAATTAATAATCTCATCAATCTGGTCTTGAATATGCTTCTCTTGATACTCTTTACTCATCGGAATTTTCTCAAACTGGCTATGCCCGATAATAACTGCATCGTACTCACCTGTTGCAATCTTTCCGATAAAGCGTTTTCTGTTTTTTGGTTCAAAATCTTTTTTGTCTGCAACCATAATATTCGCTGAAGGATAGAGTTGCATAAACTCTCTCCCGATTTGTCCTGTCAAATGATTCGGTACAACAAAAAGGGATTTTGTACACATTCCAAGTCTTTTTGCTTCCATAGAACTTGCTACCATTTCAAAAGTTTTACCTGCACCGACCACATGAGCAAGAAGCGAATTTCCTCCATAGAGAATTCTTGCGATGGCATTTTTCTGATGTTTATAAAGCGCAATTCCTTCTCCCATGCCTTCAAAGCTTAGGTTACTGCCATCATATTCACGATTCCGAATGGAATTGAATCTTTCATTATAGGTCTTTACCAGCCTGTTTCTCCGTTCCTGATCGTCAAAAATCCAGTTCTGAAACTCTTCTTTAAGAAGTTCCTGTTTCTGTCCGGCAAGCATGGTCTCTTTCTTATTTAGTACAGAAGTTTTAGAGCCATCTGCATTTTCTATTTGGTCAAATACCTTGGTTTCTTTTAGATTTAGGGCATCTTCAATAAGCTTATAAGCACTTACTCTGGAAGTACCGTAGGTCATTTCCGCTAAATCATTCCCTCTATCTTGACTCTTTCCTTCAATATTCCATTCACTGGTAAGACCGGAGAATTTTACATGGATATTCCATCTGGCATAGCCCGGTGTCTTTAAAGTTTCAAAAATAAAGCGTTCTATATCCTTTGTGGGAATCCATGTAGCCCCTAGCCGAATGTTAATTTCACTGGCTTCAAGCTCTTTTGGCATTACTTTTTGAAGCTCTGCCTTTTGATATTCCAGGCGATTTAGTTCCATATCCAGTAGTTCTTTTTCTGTTTC
>CAUTXF010000092.1:0-5748 GCA_963542215.1 uncultured Oribacterium sp.
AGGAAGAAAAAGAGGCGTTTTCCCATAAGGAAAGCGTAGCGGAGAGAAAATCTCATCCGATTTTGGATCAGCCCGGTGGAGAGTTTTCCACCTTTTACGGAGTGGCTATAGATAGTGAAGAGAATGTCCTTTCCATTAGTCATGAAGGGAAAGCCATGTTCAGTGATGCGGAATTACGAAAAATGGCTAAGGAAGTTTTGAAGAATGGAAAAGCTTCCGGGAAGCTGGGAAGCTTAAGCTACTTAGTAAGTGAAAGAGAAAGCCTGGCCCTGGAAAGCATTGCCTTTGAAAAAGGAAAAATTTTGCAAACGGAAATAGAAGAGAATATTAGAATGATGGGAAATGTTTCTCAACTCACCCAGCTTTGTTCCATCTTACTGGACAATGCCATTTCCTATTCCTCAGGAGAAAAAATAGACTTACAGCTTATGCGAGAAGGACAGGAGATTGTGTTCTTTGTGGAAAATGAAGGAGAAGCCATTCCGGAAGAAAAGCAGAAAGCTCTTTTTGGCCGTTTTTACCGTATGGACGAAGCTAGAAATGCTGATGGAAAACATTATGGCTTAGGCCTTTCCATTGCCAAGGCAGTTGCGGAAAAACACAAGGGAAGAATCAGCGTTTCCTGCAAAGAGGGAAAAGTAAGGTTTTCCGTCTTTTTTCTATGAAATCCATTTTTTTTATATAAGTTCTATCTTTTTTCAATAAAAATGCGCTATACTATGCCATGTAGATGGAATACTAAAGCAAATGTAGGGTCGGTAAAGAAAGCGGCGGAATGGAGATTTTTATGAAAAAGAACAATAATGCAATGGCAATTTTGTTGGCATCCACACTGGTCATGAGTATGGCAGCTTGTGGAACAAAGACTTCTGCAAGCACAGAGGCGGCAAGTGAGACGACTACGGCGGCAAATACCCAAACAGTACCTTCTATGGAAGGAAAGGGAGCTCCTCCTGACGGGAATGGCGCACCGGGAGGAAGCAGCAGTGCGGATATTAACTATAGCGGATCCACAGAAATTACTTCCAAAGATAGTCAGAGCGGACAGAGTTATTCTTCGACTACTAGCGATCAGAGCGCACTTTTAATTTCCACTTCCGAGGATGTGACGATTGAAAATGCCACTGTGACCAAGACCGGAGATTCCGACGGCGGAGATAACTGTAACTTCTACGGTTTAAATGCGGCAGTTTTAGTAAAGGGCGGTTCTTCCACCACCATTACCGGCGGAACGATCAGCTCCGATGCAAACGGGGCAAACGGCGTATTCAGTTACGGCGGTAACGGAGGAAAGAATGGAGCTTCCGGCGATGGTACTACTGTAACGATTAAGGATACGAAAATTACTACAACAGGAGATGGATCCGGAGGGATTATGACCACCGGTGGCGGCATAACCCATGCCTATAATCTGGATGTAACTACCGGAGGACAGTCTTCTGCGGCGATTCGTACCGATAGGGGTGGAGGAACTGTAACCGTAGACGGCGGAACTTATACATCCAACGGCTTAGGGTCTCCTGCAATCTATTCCACTGCAGACATTTCCGTAGCCAATGCCACTCTGGTATCCAATCTTTCTGAGGGTGTATGTATTGAAGGTCTGAACTCCATAACTTTGGAAAATTGTAATTTAACCGCGAGCAATACCAAGCAAAACGGTAATGCAAAATTCCTGGATAGCATCATGATTTACCAGTCCATGTCCGGAGATGCGGATAGCGGAACCAGTAGCTTTACCATGACAGGCGGAAGCCTTACCAGTAAGAACGGACACGTTTTCCATGTGACCAATACCGATGCGGTAATTACTTTAAACGGGGTAACAATTACCAATGAAGATGCAGAGAATATCCTGCTTTCTGTCTGTGCGGACGGTTGGAGCGGTGGTGAAAATATAGCTACTCTTAAGGGAATTTCCCAGACTCTGAAGGGAGCCGTAAAGGTTGGCAGTGATTCTAAGCTTACTCTTGATTTAAGCAGTAATTCTACTTTTGAAGGATCTATTGACGGTAAGATTAGCAATGCAAGCGGGGAAACTGTCTCCACTGATGTGGGAACTGTTTCCGTAACTTTAGATAGTAACAGTACCTGGACTTTAACAGGAGACAGCTATGTAACAGAGTTTAACGGAAATGCTTCCAATGTTATTAGCAACGGCCATACCTTATATGTAAACGGTGTTGCTTTAAGTGGAACAAAATAAAGCGCGTAGCGTGCAGGATCTTGTTAGGAAGCTAAAGATAGAAAAGAAAGGAGGAAGTATGGGAATCAAGTATCGACATGAATGGAAGCATGTTCTGAATACAACAGACTTGCTGATTCTTCGACAAAGACTAAGGGCCATTATGGAAAGTGATCCTCATGCCATTGACGGAAAATATCATATCCGGAGCCTTTACTTCGATAACTTGGAGGACAAGGCACTAAGGGAGAAGATTGACGGCGTCAATATGCGAGAGAAGTTTAGAATTCGCCTGTATAACTATAATTCTTCTCTGATTAATTTGGAAAAGAAGAGTAAGAAAAACGGTTTGGGAACAAAGTATTCCGCAAAGCTTAGTGCGGAAGAGGCACAGAAGATTGTGGATGGAGAGATTGACTGGATGTTACAGTCGGAAAACTCTTTGATTCAGGAACTTTATTGCAAGATGCGTTATCAAGGGATGCGTCCGAAAACGATTGTGGACTATATAAGAGAGCCTTTTATCTTCCGTCCGGGAAATGTGCGTGTCACCTTGGATTATGACATTCGTACAGGTCTTCACAGCACAGACTTGTTAAATCCGGATGCGGTGACCATTCCCGCAGGGGATGCTCCGCTTTTAATTGAAGTCAAATGGGATGAATTTCTTCCCAGTATCATTCGGGATGCGGTTTCTTTACCGAATCGCCGGGTAGGTGCCTTTTCCAAATATGCACAGTGTAGAGTGTATGGCTAAATCACAGGAACCTAGTTATAATAATATTTATTTCAAGAACAATATTTATTTTAAGAAGGAGAGAGTAGTATGACATTTTCAGACATTTTCAAATCCAGCTTCCTGGCCAATGTGACCAGCGTAAGTATTTTAGACATGGTAGTTGCCCTGGCTTTGGCTTTTGCCCTTGGGTTATTTATCTTTTTTGTTTACAAAAAAACCTATGCGGGAGTGATGTATTCATCTTCCTTCGGTGTAACCTTAATTGCCTTAACCATGATTACGACTCTGGTGATTTTAGCGGTAACCAGTAATGTGGTTCTTTCCCTCGGTATGGTGGGTGCGTTGTCCATTGTTCGTTTCCGTACAGCCATTAAAGAGCCTCTGGATATTGCCTTTCTTTTCTGGTCCATTGCAGTCGGTATCGTGCTGGCAGCAGGATTGATTCCTTTGGCTGTGTTCGGTAGCGTGGTAATCGGAATTATCCTTTTACTTTTTGCCAATCAGAAGGACAGCTCCAATCCTTATATCGTCGTTCTTTCCTGCGAAGGCAACGAAAGCGAAAAGGCTGCAACGGCTTACCTTAGCGAAAATACCAAGAAGTGCATCGTAAAGAGTAAGACAGCTCGTAAGGGAAGTGTAGAGATTAACCTGGAAGTTCGTTTAAAGAGCGATAATACCGATTTTATCAATACACTGGCAGATATGCCCGGCGTACAAAATGCCGTGTTGGTAAGCTTTAACGGCGATTACATGGGATAAGGAGGGGAGAACGTGTCAACGCACAAATACATCGATAAAATATGTATTGCCGTGCTGGTACTTGCGCTTCTTCTGACCGCAGTCTTCATGAACGGAGAAAAATTAGGCATTCAGGTCATTCAAAACGAAGACTCCGAAACTTCTTCCGGAAGTAGTTATTTTACGGAAAATGATTTGGACGGAACTTGGGATGACAATGCGTATACCACCTATATTTCCTTGGATAGCTCCGGCGGAAAAATCAAGGGTAGCGGAGCTTATTTTCTGGATGGAAATCTGGTGATTTCCAATGGAGGCTGGTATGTCATTTCCGGTTCCCTGGATGACGGGAAAATCATTGTAGATGCCGATAACTCCTCCAAAATATGGATTCGTTTAAATGGAGTTACGCTGAATTGTTCCGATGATGCCTGCCTGAGAATCGATCAGGCGGATAAGGTATTTTTGACCCTTGCGGAGGGTACGGAAAACAGCTTTACCAGTGGAAGTACCTATTCTGATGAGGCCCTGTCTGACAATACAGGAGGGACGATTTTCTCCCATGATGATTTGACTATTAACGGTAGTGGAAGCCTTAGCATTACAGCAGAATATAAACACGGCATTGATGCAAATGACTCTCTGGTTATTACGGGAGGAAATATCACGATTACCGCACCACAGGACGGTGTGCATGTCAATGACAGCTTCCGCTTTACCGAAGCAAGTCTTACTGTTGACGCCGGAGATGACGGTATTCACAGTGATAAAGAGCTTTATGTAGAAAGCGGTACGATTCTGATTAACTCCTGCGTGGAGGGACTGGAAGCTTTAACCATTGACGTGGCAGGCGGCGATATTACCGTTTATCCCACGGATGACGGCTTTAATGCCAATGGCGGAACAAGTAACACCATGGGAGGGGGAATGGGCGGTCCTCCCGATATGTCCGCAGGCGAAAGGCCTTCCCTGTCGGAAGATACGGCTTCGGAGTCTGCAAGCGGGGAGGAGAGTACAACAACAGAAAGTACCGAGTCCGCGGAAGCTATGCCTACAGTTGCTTCCGGAGAAGCTATGACAGGCAGTGAAACAACAGAAAGTACCGAGTCCACGGAAGCTATGCCCACATTTGCCTCCGGAGAAGCTACCACAGGCAGTGGCACCACAGATACTACGGAAAGTACCGAAGAAGAAACCTATATTCGCATCAGTGGCGGTAAAATCACCATTATCAACGGAAGCGGAAATGATGCGGATGGACTGGATTCTAACGGCAGCATCTATATAGACGGCGGAGAAATCTATATAAGTCTTGTTGGACAGGGAAGTAACTCCGCTTTGGATTATGGCAGTGAAAGCGGCGGAGAATTGATTGTAACCGGCGGAACGGTAATGGCCTTTGGAGCCTCCAGTATGGCGGAGGAATTTAGCGAAAGCAGTACACAGCCTGCGGTTCTTTATAATCTGGAGTCGACTATAGAAGGAGGAACTACTTTCCAAGTATTGAATAGCAGCGGAGAGGAAGTATTATCCTATACCCCTGCAAACAGTTATTCTTCTGTTTCATTCAGTTCACCTGTCCTAAGCCTTGGAGAAAGCTACACCCTGGTCAGCGGAGAAACTACTGCGGAAGTGACTCTGGAATCTGTTGCAACCACCAGTGGAAGTAGCGGAGGAATGGGCGGCATGGGCGGAGGTCCCGGACAAGGAGGAGGCCCTCAAATGCATTCCGGTGAAGACCGCGCAAGTTCTTCCAATATGGGCGGAGGCCCGGGACAAGGAGGAGGTGCCCCCGGAATGTCTTCCGAAGGAAACCGCGCAAGTTCATCCACCATGCCGGGACAAAGCAGTGATAGTAATATGCCTTCCGGACAGCCCGGCGGAGACAGGGGAGGATCTTCTCCTGATCAAGGAAGCAGCACGGAGGAAAGCACCACTGTCTCTACAAATCTTGTTTCTTTAGAAGACTTGGATAAAAGCGTTTGGGTAGAATTAGGAGCATCCGCTATTATACTATTGGCCGGACTCTTCTTTGCCATAAAGTATCGCAAGCATTAGGCGTTTTGTAGAAAAGAAGTCCCTTTTT
>CAUTXF010000093.1:0-5282 GCA_963542215.1 uncultured Oribacterium sp.
CTTTTCTTATAGCTTTTCTTATAGCTTTTCTTATAGCTTTTCTTATAGCTTTTCTTATAGCTTTTCTAATGGTTCTTCTTTTAAAGCTCTTCCTGCGGACTGTCCCGCTAAAACTCCGGTGGAAATGGCAATCTGCATATTAAAGCCTCCGGTATAGGCATCCAGATCCACCACCTCTCCCGCAAAGTAAAGTCCCGGAACCTTCTTGGCCTCCAGACTTTTCTTGGAAAGCTCCCTGGTTTCCACGCCCCCCTTGGTGACTATAGCTTCCGGAAAGCCCCCCAAGCCCTGTACGGTAAAGGGGAAGCTGTGAAAAAGATTTAAAATCTTCCTTCGTTCCTCTTTCTTCAGCTCCGAGCTTTTTTTCTCTAAAGATACGCCCTGCTTTTCCAAGCGTTTCAGGAAAATGGGATAAAGCTGTGCCGGAAGATAGGATTTTAAAAGCTGATAAAGCTTTTCCTTTCCCTTACTTTCACAGTCTCTTAGGAAAAAGCTGTCAAACTGCTCCTGTCCCATTTCCGCCTTAAGGTCAATAGCGATTTGATAGCTTCCCATGGGAGCTTCGGAAATCTCCGGACTTAAGGCCGCGCTGGCGGATAAAACCACCGGTCCCAAGAGGCTGTTCTTTTGAAAATATAATTCTCCCGTCTTTTCGTACAGGCACTTTCCCTTTTCATTTAAAATCTTCAAGCCGATATGCTTTAGCTTCAGGCCGGAAAGAGGGTACACATCCTCCTCCAAAACCTCCATTTTCACTAAGGAAGGATAGGTCTTTGTGACTCCTATGGAAAAATCTTTGGCAAAGTCGTAGCCGTCTCCCGTGGAGCCCGTAGAGGGATAGCTCAGTCCTCCGGTGGCGATAATAACTTTCTTCGCTTCCACTTCCGGAAAATTTCCCTTAATAAAAAAGACATCTCCCTTTTTTCGGATGGAGTCCACATTTTTGTTCAGGCAGATCTTTACCCCTTCCTTCTGCAAAGCCTTCTTCATGCCGTCCGTTAAGGAAAAGGCCTTATTGCTCTCCGGGAAAATGCGGCCTCCCCGCTCTTCCTTCAGTGCACAGCCATTTTTCTCCATAAAGGCAATGGCATCCTGATTGTTAAAGTTCCGAAAGGCCCCCATGAAAAAACGGGGATTTCGAAGGATTTTCTCCATAAAAACACTTTCCTCACAGGAGTTGGTCCAGTTTCCCCTTCCTTTCCCTGTGATAAAGAGCTTCTTCCCCAGCTTTTCATTTTTTTCGAAAAGAACCACCTCTCGATTCCCGGCTTCCTTTTTCGCATAGATAGCCGCCATCATCCCCGCCGGTCCTCCGCCTATGACAAGAATGTCCATAGCCCTCACTTTCTCTTTCCGGATTTAGGAAAGGAAGGCATTTTCCTCCCTTTCCCCTCTAAACCGGCCTTCCTGTTCCAAGAATGCTTTCCGGCTAAAACGTCTCTTATACCGATAAAACAAACATATTGTAAATCGCCTTAATCGCCGCATTGAAGTCTTCGTTTTTCACACCGATAATGATGTTGTACTCGGAAGAGCCCTGGTCGATCATCTTGATATTAATGTACTCATGAGCAAGGGCAGAGAAAATACGTCCTGCCACACCCCGAGAGGACTTCATTCCTCGTCCTACAACCGCAATCAGGGACAAATCCGCCTCCAATTCAATCAGGTCCGGATTAACTGCCCTCTGGATTCCCTGTAAAACCTTCTGTTCATGGGATTCCAGCTCCTCCTGATGAATGAACAATGTTAAGGTATCGATACCGGAAGGAGTGTGTTCTACGGAAATACCGTTCTCCTCGATTACGGAAAGCACCTTTCGAATAAATCCGATTTCTGCGTTCATCATGGCTTTTTCAATGTTGATGGAGCAGAAATTCTTCTTTCCGGCAATTCCGGTAATGATAAATCTGGGCTTTTTCAGGGTATTGGCCACAATCATGGTACCGTGATCCTGAGGCGCGTTTGTATTTTTGATCTGGATGGGAATTCCCTCTTTTCGTACCGGAAAGATGGCATCCTCATGGAGAACACCGGCTCCCATATAGCTAAGCTCTCGTAATTCTCTATAGGTGATATAATCAATAACTTCCGGATTTTTCACAATGCGAGGATCCGCCACCAAAAAGCCGGATACGTCGGTCCAGTTTTCATAAAGATCCGCATGAACCGCTGCAGCAATTAATGAACCGGTAACATCTGAGCCCCCTCTGGAGAAGGTAATGGTTGCTCCCTTCCCATTGGCTCCGTAGAAGCCGGGAATTACCGCATAATCCAAGTCCTTTAAGACCTCTCTGGACATCATCTCCGTTTTTTCAAAGTCACAGCTTCCGTCCTCTAAAAAGAAAATCATATCCTTGGCATCCACAAAGGGAAAGCCCAAGAAATCCGCCATACACTTGGCATTTAAGTATTCTCCCCGGGATGCGGCATAGTCTCTGCTCTCTCCTGCCAGAAGCTTCTCGTAAATCTCCCGAAAATCATCCTCCAGAGAAAGGGACAAATCCAAATCGGAAATAATATCCCGGAAACGATTTTTAATCTTCTCTAAAATTTCCTCTGCACCGGACTTGTTCTGTACCGCATCATATAAAGACAGCAGCAAATCTGTCACCTTCGTATCCCGATCATTTCGTTTTCCCGGTGCGGAAACCACAATATAGTGTCTTTCCCGATCCTCCATAACGATTTCTTTTACCTTACGAAACTGTTCTCCGCTGGCGCAGGAGCTTCCTCCAAACTTTGCAATTTTCAGCATCCCTTTTCCCTTCTCTCTTTTATACTTACCTTCGTTTCAAAAAATTTTATATTTCCACTTTGCTTCTCTCTCCAAGCTTATAAGGACATATCCCGGTTTTTTCCGGAATAGCCAAGCTAAGAACAGAAAAAGAATGGGGAAATTGTATCATTTCCCCATTCATAAAACAAGGTTTAGAGAGCTCAGTTTTCACTCTCCTGCCTTCTTTAAGACAATTCTATATTCCTCTATCCTATTCTTACTCGTTTCGGATAGCTGCAAGAGGACTTAGCTTCATAGCTCTTACAGAGGGGAAATAACCGGATAACATACCCACCAGCATGGCAAAGCCGATAGCAAAAAGAGCAAGCCAAGCCGGAATCAGGGAAAGCTGTCCTTCTCCGCCATTGGTAAAGCCGCTCAGCACATCGCTTCCTCCGCCGCCGGTTAAGCTGTTAATAATCGCGGAAATTCCGTAGCTTAAAGCAATGCCGATTAAGCCTCCGAAAAATCCGATAAGGGCGGATTCTGTCAGGAACATATTCCGGATATCTCCCATATCACAGCCCAAAACCTTCATTACACCGATTTCCTTGGTTCTTTCGAAAATAGACATCATCATGGTGTTCATGATTCCGATGGCTGCAACCAGTAAGGAAACTGCACCGATACCTCCCAAAACCATCTGTACCATGTTGATGGAGTCCTGGCTTTGCTTTAACCATTCCAGGTTAGAGTATGCGGAGTACCCCATATCCGTAATCGTCTTCTGAACCTCGGATACATTTTTCATATCATCTACAAAAACATAGGCTTCATCGTAGACATAGTAACGAAGAGGCTTTCCGTTCTTTCCCGTCTTGGGATCCGGAACCAGGTCCTTCTTATAAATCTTCTTTAAGAAAGCTTTCAGGGTGTCAATATCCGCATAGGCATACATGGATTCCTCACTGTAATCCTCTGCTGTACCTTCCATGATACCGGCTGTCTTAAGAATGTATTTTTTCTGAGGCTTATTGTTTGCTGTCTCCGGCTGGTCTTTGCTGACTCCGTTAGGATTGGATACCTGCTTTTCCGGGAAAATGTAGAAAATAGTATCCTTCATAGGGTTGGCCACATAACTGTCCTGCCAGTTCTTCACCTTATGAAAGGAGCTTCCTACCGTATTGCCGTAGACCAATGTCAGTTCAGAATCTCCGGCAGGAGGTGTAGTTCCCTCCTTTAATTTCATCTGGGAAAAATACGCCTGAGAAACCCCCCGAATACTGTAATTGGCCTCATAGGCTCCGAATTTCGCGGTAATCGGCACCTCCAGGGACGGGGAAACACCGGTTACATGGGGGATAACCTCCAATTGCTTCAGGCTGTCATCCGTCAGCTGTACCGCCGCTTTTTTGCCGGTATTATCCGCCATTCCTCCGTAATTACTGATGTTGATTTTTGTTAGTGAGCCGGAGTTCTTAAAGGACTGCATAAGAGATTCACTCATTCCCAGTCCCAGACTCACCATGACTACGATGGAGGAAGTACCGATGACTACACCCAAAACCGTAAGTACCGTTCGGAACTTTCTTCGTTTTAAGTTGTTAATGGCCAAGAGAAATAAATCTACTACCTTCATTTAGCTCTTCTTTCTTTTCTTACGAATGAAATAGGCGGCTCCCCCCACAGCAGCTACTACTGCTGCTCCTATGCCAATACCTTTAACCGGGAGGGAAGAAGTGGGTTTTGTTTCAGTAAGATCTCTGCTGGCTCCGCCTGCATCATCCATAGAATCCGTCTCCGCAGCTTCCGTTACCGTCAAAGTAATTTCGGTTTTTTCCGTGGCCTTATTTCCGTTTACATCCTCATAAGAAATCTCTACAGGAATGGTAGTCTCCCCATCCGTTGCCTTAACGGCGGAAAGCATAACATCCACGGATCCTGTTTCTCCTGGCTTAATGTTTCCTACATAAGCCGTGGTCTTTTTGATGTAGTCATTTTCAAAATTGGCGGTAACATTGTAGAGCATTACACGTCCGGTATTGTTGATACTGAACATGGCGTTGGCTTCATTGCCCACAGGTACGCTGGAAGGATTCACATCAAAGTTGGAAAATCCCATTCTTGCCACCTGGTTTACCGGAATATCAATATCCACTTTTTCCTCCGCATTCTTAAAGTCGGGAGAATCGTATTTTTCATTAATGGTCAAAATATAAGATTTGGGATCTACTCCCGCATTAGCTTTTACATTCAGTCTAAGCTCCGTGCTGGCACCCGCCGCAAGGGAATTCACCACATAGGAGTTGGATCCTTCAGAAATGGCAAACACGGTCTGCTCCTGGGCTTTCTCCGAGGTCAGGGTAAAGAGAATATTGCTTGCAGCAATGGAGCTGGAAGCATTTTTCATATTTAAAATCAAGGTAAATTCATCTCCGGCATATACCTTTTCCGGCTCCGTTCTATAGGAATCCACAATGATTCTGGCCTTACTACGGTCGTTGGCATTAAAGTCTCTCAGCTTTTCCTTCTCCACATCCACCATGTTGGGATTCTTTACATT
>CAUTXF010000094.1:0-5267 GCA_963542215.1 uncultured Oribacterium sp.
CAAAGTTAAGTATCGTTACAGTTTATGAGAATCTTGACGGCAAGGCGGAAATTTTGTCTACAGAAGATGTGGATTTTGGCGTATAATAAGGAGGTATAAAAGGCATTTGCCCTGTCGGCGGCAAAGCAAAAGGAAATGAAAGAGAGTAGAAGTAGGGGAAAATATGCTTGTTACGAAAAAGCTCAGTAATAATACTACATGGATTAATATCAATTCGGATGAAATCACAAAGCATTCCAAAATTTACGAGGAATATGATATTGATCCGAAAACTCTGGAGTATGCTTTGGATGAAAATGAACATGCCCATATGGACTATGATCGGGAGGACGGAACCGTTACCTTTATTTACAGTGTTTTGGATCTGGAAAAGGATAAAGAATATTATGAGACGGTTCCTCTCACTTTTATTGTGCAAAAATATCGACTGGTGACCATCAGTAATGAAGACAATGTATATATCATTCAAAAAATGTGTGATTATGTGGATGGAAAAGAGAATCTTTCAATTTATACTTTGTTGTTTGCGAGTCTGGAAATGATTTCCAATGCCTATTACCCTGTAATTGAGCGACTGGATAAGCAGAAGGACGAGATCAACCATTTACTTCGACAGAAAACCACGAAGAAAAATCTCTATGCTCTTTCCGATTTGGAAGTGGGCATGATTTATTTACGCTCTGCCGCGACGCAAAATCGCCTTTTGCTGGAACATATTCAGGCCCATGCGATTTATCGTAGCTTTGATGAGGAAGAGTCTGCACAGTTTGATGATGCCATGGTGGAGGCCAGACAGCTGGTATCCATGACGGACTTACTTTCCAGCGTTGCCCGCCAACTGTTGGATTCCTACAACAATGTTTTAAATAATGACTTAAATAACAATCTGAGTACTTTAACTATTTTTGAGATTTTACTCAGTGTTCTTGCGGTTATCACCGGATTCTTCGGCATGAATGTGCCTCTGCCTTTTATGAATGAACAAAGAGCGTGGATTATGATTTGTGCTGTCAGTGCACTGTTATGGGTGATTTTAACTTGGGTAATGCGCTGGATTATAAGACGCAGATAAATGAATTGATAGAAAGTAAGGAATAAAACGTATTTGAAGCCGAGATTGGGAAATGAAGCATTTGGAATATAGCTTTAGGAACGTAAAATCATAGATAAGGATTCAGAAGGATGGAAGACCAAAAGATTATCGCCCTATATTTTCAAAGGGCGGAGACTGCGATTTCAGAAACCAAAAATAAATACAGCCGCTTACTCCTTTCTATTTCCTATGGTATTTTAAAAATCATGGCGGATGCAGAGGAGTGTGAAAATGACACGTACTTAAAGACCTGGAACGCCATTCCACCGAAACAGCCGGAAAATCTGCCGGCTTTTTTATCGAAGATTGTTCGGAATCTTTCTTTGGACCGATATGACAGTTTGCACGCGGAAAAGCGTGGGGGAGGAGAAGTTCCGGTGGTGCTGGAAGAGCTGTCGGAAGTTCTTCCGGATAAGGGATCGATTCCCGGAGAGAGTGATGCCTTGTCGGAGCTTATGGACTCTTTTTTGCATACATTGAAGCCGGAGAGCAGAAATATTTTCATGAGAAGATATTGGTTTATGGATTCCGTATCCGAGATTGCGAAGGAATCCGGTTTTGGTCTTAGTAAGGTGAAAATGAGTTTAAGCCGTACAAGGGAGCAGCTTAAGCTTTTCTTAGAGCAGGAGGGATATCGTTTATGAAAGAGGACAGCAAGCGACTGCTTCGGGGAATGACAGAGGTCAGTGACCAATATATTCTGGAAGCGGAGGCATTTTACCAAAAGAAGGATGAACAGAACGTTGATAGGGAAAACGCAGTAAAAGAAATTAAAGAAAAAGAAAGTATAGAAAAAGAAAAAAAGATTATCAAGATGCAGGAGGCTAAGAAGAGAAAATTTATTACCCTTCCTCGGGTTCTGGGATTTACAGCTTCCATAGCGGCTGCCTGCTTTGTTTGCTATATCGGAGTATTCATGTTTTTCGCTCCCAGAGCAGCCAAACCAAGCTCTGTAATGCTGGAGGGAGCACAAGGGGAGGACTCCGGTGGAACACAGGATAAAGCGGAAGAATTTGCAGCGGAGGGCGGAGAGCTGAAAGAGAACTCTGCCGGAATCACGGCTAAGGGACGGAGCGTAGAAGAAGTTGCGTCTATGCAGCAGGCTACAGAACTTACCGGCTTTACCATGCGTATTCCGGAGGGAAAAGCTCCTTATACCGAAAAAACCATCAGTGTAATCGGAGAGGATATGATCGAAGTGGCCTATTCTAAGGAAGAGCCCTTTGCGGTTGGATACTCCATCCGAAAAGCAAGAGCTGAAGGGGATATCAGCGGAGATTATACGGAGTATGCAGAAACCAAAGAAGTGAATTTCGAAGGAAGAAAGCTGACTTTAAAAGGCAAAGACGGAACATACTTCTTAGCATTATGGGAAGAAAATGGCTTCAGCTATGCGGTAAAAGCACAGGAGAAGCCAATGATGGAAGAAGAGATTTTAGAAATTGTAAAGGCGGTGGAGTAAGAGACTCGTCAAGGCAATGAAGGAGCGTAAAAAATCGGACCGTGAATTTTCACAGTCCGATTTTTTATGAAATATTGTAGAAGCTGAATGCTTCCTATAGCAATATCGTCCTTGAGGCTATATTGCTTTTGAGATTACATTGTTCTTGAAGTTATAATGCTCTTATTATATTGCTCTTGATATTTTGGAACTATCATTAGCCCCAGAAGTAATGTCCGGTAATTAAAGAATAAATGCCCATAACTGCTACAACGGCACAAGCTATAATTTGTAATGGACGAATGCGGACACTGGTTCCGTTTTCATGAGCTTGTTTAATCATAAGAATCTGTCCTACGCACATTACTAAGCAGACAAGAGTAACGATAATGGTCATGGTTTGCTGGTTCATTTTGTTCCCCCTAAAAATCAAAGTGATTTGTTTATTCCCTTAAAAAAGAAAATATTAATTTTAATCCTTAAGAATTGTAGGCGGAATATTAATGCCTGTCAAGAAAAATCTTAATCTTTTACGGAAGCAGATTGACTTCTTAGACAGTGAAATTATAATGGTTTTGCATGCATAGGATAGAGATTTTTTCCTATCCCGTAAGTGAGATTATGGAGAAGAAGCAAACGTTACTGTTTATCAATATTTGTAGCAGCTTTCAGGAGGAAAACAAGATGAATCAGACTATTATGATTGTAGCCGGTGTGGTAGTTGTGTGGGCAGTTTTATTTGTTGTCATGATGAGCTTTCAAAAAAAGCGTAAGGCAGGGGAACAGCAATTTAATGCGGATAATGCTTATAAGGCACTCTTACATTTGTACTGCGATCATGTTGCTATTGACGGAAACAGTCTTTCCACATTTTCTCATACTAAGGGAGAATATCTGCAGACGATCGTAGCTTTGGAGCCGGGAAAGCATAGATTGGAAGGCGTTTTCCGTTCTACAGAGGCAGGCGTTACAGGCAATAAGAATTTGGTCAGCGAAAAGCTTAGTATTGATATAGATGTGGAAGCAGGTCATGTTTATTCTGCAGCAATGTATTTTTATTCCGCAGAAGATAGAAACGAGTATTACAAGGGACAGACCGGAAAGGCTATTGCAGAAGTTCCTCTTTCCATTGTGAAGGGCAGCGACCAGGTTAAGGCTTATGTCATTGTGTATGAAGAGCAATAAAAGTAGCTAGAGAAAGTGGTGGATTCATGTGGAAAAGAAAGTCAAATACTTATCTGGATGAAAATGGATCCTGCCACTGGCAAATTAGGTACTACTCGTCCAATCCGATTTTTTCTTTCTTTGGTCTTCTTTTCTTACTGGGAATATTTTTTCTGATTTATAAGCAATTAGGCTTAGATAAGAGTGTGTGGCTTCTGTATGGGCTGCTCACTATGTATTCCGCCTTTTGCGTATGGGATATCTACAAATATTTCTTTCTTACTTATATTGTGGAAGCAATTCTGTATGAAGAGGAGATTGTGCTTCTCTACAACAAGGGAGAAAGCCGGAGGATTCCCTATACGGAAATAGGATTTGTGGATTTTCAACTCCATGAGGGTATGGGAAGTAGAATACGTTTTTCGCCCCACTTTAGCCTTTACAAGAAGAACAGCACGTCTAAGATCCTGGATTCCGTGCTGTATAAAAATGAGTATTTGCTTTTTACAGGAGAAGTAGAGCTTCTGGAGGATTATCTTAGGATTAAAGAAATTCTGGCGGAAAAGGGAAAACATTGTGTGGAACCAAGGGAAACCAAAGAGTGCTTTCGAAGAGGAAGACTTACTATACAAGCTAGAAGAGATATTGGATAAGAAAAGAATCGTACGATTTTCATTGCGGAAATTGTACGATTCTTTCATACTAAGAAAAAAGGAGGAACAACGATGTATATTACTGCAACGGAGTTAAAGTTAAATTTAAGTAAGTATCTATTACTGGCGGAGAAAGAAGATATTTGTATTACAAAAAATGGTAGACCGATTGCTAAATTAGTTTCACCATATCAAGATAAATTAAAAATTGTAGATGAGTTATTTTCCAGTGTACCTTCCGATTTAAACATAGAAGAAGCTCGTGAAGAGAGAATGAAGAGGAAAATTATTCTGGACTGAATAAATATGCAACAAAATGCAATTCCATACATTTTACACATTTCATACACAAGTTGAACATAAGTTTCTGCGATAGTAGGGCGTGTAAAGAGCAACCCAATCACAGAAAAGAGGACAGTATGAAAAAGAATAAAAATAAAATGAGTATATGGCTGGCGGCAATGGCGATGAGCATGGCCATCGTAGGATGTTCCAATGCGAAGACTGCTACAACAGCGGCAGCAACGACCGCCCAGAGCACAGAGGCGGTGGCAACGAACACCTCCGCAAAAACAACGGCAAGTTATTCCGAGGAAGACTTAAATACTTCTTATTCCGACTCGGATACCAAGATTGAGTTAAGTAGCGGAAACGCCAAGATTACCGGAGAGGGCGCAAGCTACACGGATGGCAATATTGTCATTACCAAGGCCGGAACCTATGTCTTTAGCGGAGAGTTCAACGGACAGATCATTACGGAGGTGGGAGACGAAGACCTGGTACACATCGTTTTCAACGGCGTAAATATCTCAAATACGACTTCCTCCGTCATTAACGCAGCTACAGGACGTAAGATTGTGTTGACCTTAGTGGACGGCACCACCAACACCATCACTGACGGCACAACATATAATTA
>CAUTXF010000095.1:0-4918 GCA_963542215.1 uncultured Oribacterium sp.
AGACCTTCACGAGGACGAGATTCAACAGGAAGACTCTCAACAGGTGGAAGAGCAAGAACCTGAGGAGAGAGATTCTTTAAGAGAGAATCTTCAGCTGGAGGCTTCTGTCGTGGCTTCAGAGGAATTTCCTTTAGAGGATGAGCCCATTACAGTTATTGAAAGGGATCTTTTCCAAGAAGAAGTACAGGAAGAGGAAGAAGAGCCGGAGGAGAAAATCCTTTCCTTACAAGAAAAGCGTAAGAAAATGGAGGAAAAGCTTGCTTTTGAGGGGGAAATTCCGGATGATCCTGATGATTTCCAGGATAAGGCAGCCATCCCTCCCACCTCTGTAGGAGAATGGAAAAAGGGCTGGCAGAAATGGAAAAAGGCAGCTCCGTTAGCGATTATTCCTGTTTTGGGAATTGCTTATCTTTGTTATCAAAACTTGCCCTCTACCCAATATGACAACTTACTGAAGAAGGGAACAAACCTTGTTCAGGCCGAAAAGGGAGAAGAGGCTATAGCTCTTTTAGAGGGAATGCCACAAAACCTTACGAAGAACAGCAAATATTATCTTCTTTTGTCAGAGGCCTATGGTAAGGCAGGAAGACATCAGGAGGCGGTTAAGGCCTTAGAAGAAGCGAAGAAGCTCTATCCGGAGGATACAGAGGTTCAGACTGCACTGTCTCTTTTGGATCCCAAGGTGGAGTCGGATTTGCAGGGGGACAGTTTTACGGATCCTGTGGAAATCAGCTTAAAAAGCAGTGGAAAGAAAATTATTTACAGCTTAAGCGGAGGAAAAGAGGATATTCAAAAAGAAGAATATCTTGCTCCGATAAAGCTGAGTCGAAACGGTAATTACACTTTAACAGCCTATGCACAAGCCAGTGACGGCAGTATGGGAGAAAGCTACAGTAAAAGCTTTAGTATTAGTTTGGATCCGGAGAAGTATCATCTGTCACAGTTTGTAGATGAAGAGGGAGGACGTTCCTACATCGATGAAAATGGAGATAGGGTCACCGGATGGAAGGAAATTGCAGGAAAGTACTACTATTTTGATGAAAAAGGCATTATGCAAACCAGCTTCCAAGATATCGGAGGAGAGCGCTACTATCTCAATGCCGATGGAACTATGCAGACCGGTCGTCTGGACTTGGAAGGAAAGACCTACTTCTTCGATCAGGATGGGCATATGATTAAGGATGCCTGGGTTGATAATCTTTACTATGTAGGGGAAGACGGCGTAATGCTTCGGAATCAGGAAAATAAGGATGGGGTACATTTTGATGAGGATGGAAGGCGTGCCTTCCTAGCCGCTGATTTGTATGCCGCTCATCCGGACAGTATCGTCGTAGTGGAAAGCAAACAGAGAAAAGAAAAGTCTTCTTACTATCTTTTCCCGGCAAAGATTTACTATCAGAAGAAAAACGGCAGAGCCAGCGGTAAAGTGGCTTATGAGACGGAAATCAAGGTATCTAAGATGGCCATAATGAGTTACTTGGATGAGAATCTGCCGAGCATTACCGCACAGGACGCCGTATCCTTCCTGCCGACTTTATCCATGCAAAATATTAAGCAGAATAAAGACGGTGTTGTTACAAGCTTTGCTTTTGTTTTGGGAGAGAGGCGCAGTTAAATGAATAGAAGTGTGGTGTTGGCGATTGCAATCAATGCCAAGTGGATCCTTCCCTTCCTGCTTTTATCTTTTCTGTTTATCGTAATTCTTACAGCGGTTATCTATAAAATCATGTGGTTCCGCTTGGAAAAGATTATTCAGGAGAAAAAGGAAGAGGAAAAGTCGGAAGAAAAGCCGAAAATAAAGGCAGAAGAAATGATTGAAGATCATGAATGAGGGTTAAGTAATAACCAGAAGATTGAATTATTAACAGTCGTAGATTAAAGTAAAAGAGGTAGAGTATATTGCTCTACCCCTTTATTTTTACCTTCGAGGCATTCTTAGATAGGAACATTTATTAACTTAAAATATCCTCTAGATGAAGCTATTACTATTTTCATCTAAAGGATATTAAGTTTAATTTATGTTCATGACTATTTTTAGTGAGTTTATTTTTTGAATTTCTTTATGGATTCTCTCTGAAAGTAATATTTCCCTCATCTGTCATCTCATCAATGATGGCCAAACTATAAACTTCATGACCCATTTCTCTAAGTTCTTTACCGCCGCATTGGAAGCCTTTTTCGATAGCGATACCGATACCGGAAATCTCTGCATTGGCCTGCTTACAGATATCAATCAATCCTCTCATGGCTTTTCCAACAGCCAGAAAGTCGTCAATCAGCAAAACCTTGTCCTCAGATCCTAAGAATTTCTTGGAAAGGGTTACGGTGAAATCTTTATTGTAGGTAAAAGAATGTACAGTGGAGGTGTAAAGATCGCCGTCAAGATTTTTACTCTTTGCTTTCTTGGCAAAAACAACCGGAACATGAAAATACTGTGCTGCACAACAGGCAAGGGCGATTCCGGAAGCTTCAATGGTTAAAATACGAGTAATCCCTTTGTCCTTAAAACGCTCATAGAATTCTTTTCCCAATTCTTCCAAAAGAGAAACGTCCAACTGATGGTTTAAAAAGCTATCCACCTTTAAAATATTTCCCGGTCTGACTTGTCCATCCTCCTTGATTCTTTCTTCCAGCAGCTTCATTTGATCCCTCCATTTTATCCGTGACTCAGCCTATGATTCTACTCCTCTCAAAGTTCCCTGATTTCCTTTATTTAGGAAAACAAAAATGAACTTGTTTCAGAATAGTATGTATAGTAAAACATATTGTAGAAAAAAGAAAGGGGTTGGAAAGAAGATAATAGAGAAAAGCAAAGAAATTACGCAAATTTCTCAAAAGCAATTCCCTTTCCCGGAATAGAAGCTCATTTTTGGAAAAATAAGAAAGGAAAGAAAATGGATCAATGGAGCATCCCCATAGTGTATCAAGAGGTATTAGAAGATTATGCACAGAAAAATGCTGTAACAAGAGAAACGGCATTTTCCAATCTGATGGATTTTATTCAATTAAAGGATCAGTATTTCTCTCAGATTTTGGTTTATATTGAAAATGCGGAGCAATACTTGGATGGGGGCGAGGAGATTCCGGAGCAGGAGCTACAGTTGGCTTATATGGAAAGCTTCGGAGAAAATACAGTAGGAGCCATGGCAAAGTGCTATTTTCGAAGATCGGAAAGCAAAGATCTTCTTTTGGCGTTGGGCTATGACAGTGAATTAAGTACCTGGGAAGTTTTAAGCTTTTTCCAAAGAAAGATTCCTTCCATGGACTTAGACGGAGATACGCTGTGCCTCTACTATGTTAAGGATATGAACAGACTTCCTGAAGCAAAAAAAAGCTTCTCCCTCTTGGAAAATGAAGAAGGAGAAGAGTATTGTAAGGCGGGATATTTTCCCTCCATCTATGTGGAGGAAGATGAGGAGGAATGGGAAGAGGAGTAAGATTCCTAAGAGTGCTTTTTCTTAGAACTTACTTTCTTGGCTAAATCGAATAGGATGTCCTAGTGGGAGCTATAATAGTTTCTAAAGAAATTTCGAATCTGTCCTACCTGATACAAGGAACCCAGACAAAGAAGGAGAGTTTTCTCTTCTTCTTTTTTTACGGCATTCAGATTCCATTCCAGACCTTCTTCCAAGGTGTTGGGACAATAAATTTCACCACTGAAATGTTCCTGCCATTCCTTCTTTAAAATCTCCGGAGACTGTCCTCGGTGTGTCTCCACCTGAAAAAAGCTAAAGCTTAGGGTGTTGTTCTTTAAGAGCTCCAACATGGTCATATAATCCTTATCCGCCATAACGGAAAAGAAGATTCTCTTCTTGTACTTCGGAAAAAGCATTTCTATAGAGCGAACCAAACTGTTTACCGCCTGGGGATTGTGGGCTCCATCAAGAATAATCAAAGGACGTTTTTTAAGAATTTCAAATCGTCCCGGCCATGTAACCGTCATAAGCCCCTGCTTTACGCAGTCCTCAGGAATGGAAATGCCTCTTTCCTTCAGGCAGTCTATCGCATCACAGATGACCATGGCATTGTCCAATTGATAATCCCCCAGTAAGGACAATGCATATTCCTGTCTCTCACGATAGGAAAAGTATTGGTAGCCGTTGTCAATATGGAAGGAATAAGAATGAAAATATTTGGGATTGGTAATATGTAGCTTGGCATTTTTTTCTTTGCAAATTCTTCGAATCTCTTCCATGACCTCAGGCTTCTGATGCATTAATACCACAGGAGTATCTTTTGCAATAATACCGCCCTTTTCACGGGCGATTGCTTCCAGAGTATCTCCCAAAATAGCGGTGTGTTCCAAACCGATATGGGTTATAACGGACAATTCTTTATGGGGAATAACATTGGTGGCATCCAGTCGTCCTCCAAGACCTACCTCCAGGACCACATAATCTACACCCTTTTCCAGAAAATAACAAAAGGCTAGGGCAGTCAGCATTTCAAAGGAATTGGGTTTCTCCTCTTCCAAACCTTCGCTGAGCTCCCGCATTTTTAGACAAAGTCTTTTTAAATCCTCATCGGAAATCATTTCTCCGTCAATGGTGTAGCGTTCATTCATGATTTCTATATGAGGGGAAATATACATTCCGGTTTTATAACCGGAAAGACTTAAAATCTGTTGCAGACTTTTCGCAACGGAACCTTTTCCGTTGGAACCGGCAATGTGGATAAACCGAAGCTTATTTTCCGGATTTCCACATTTTTTTAATAAATTTCTGGTTGGTTGAAGACCCATTTTACAACCGTACCAATCGTTTACCCCAAGAGTCTCCATACATTCTTCCCAAGTCATTTGAATTATTCCTCCTTCGTTATAAAACAAGATAAAAAAAGGGGCTGTAAAAAAATCAAAATAAGAAATAGATTTTCGGCAATATAGGTCTAAATGAGGGGTAGTCTGAGCCCGTCGGTA
>CAUTXF010000096.1:0-4680 GCA_963542215.1 uncultured Oribacterium sp.
CGAATCGCTTCTTCCATACTGATGCTGTCTGCAATACCGGTTCCGGCAATGTCAAATGCGGTTCCATGATCCACGGACGTTCTTAAAATCGGCATACCGTTGGTAATGGCGATCGTTCTGTCAAAATCCAAGGTCTTGGTGGCGATATGCCCCTGGTCATGGTAGAGAGACAGTACGGAGTTATATCTTCCCTGTGCCGCCTGGTGGAAAACGGAATCCGCTCCGATCGGTCCTACCACCGGATACCCCTCCTTCTGCAACTCTTCCACCGCAGGCATAATCTCTCTTACTTCCTCATCTCCGAACAATCCATGCTCTCCGCAGTGAGGATTCAGGCCGGCAATAGCCATTTTTCCATCTGTAACCCCCAGCTTTTTTAA
Organism: uncultured Oribacterium sp.; assembly: GCA_963542215.1. Classification (GTDB taxonomy): domain Bacteria; phylum Bacillota; class Clostridia; order Lachnospirales; family Lachnospiraceae; genus Oribacterium. The sequence continues at coordinate 381 of CAUTXF010000096.1, forward strand.
AGCTTCCAGACAGCGCTTCACATAATCCTTAATACGCTCCTTGGTAATCATATCCAGCATTTTCCGAAGGGAAACGTGTCTGGTTAAGAAGAATACTCTCATGCCGTTACACTCAAACATGGTCAAAGGATCTTCCGTATTGGTTAAGGATCCAAAAATCTCCGTGTGCCCGATAAAGGGCACCTCTGCAGCCTTTAAGGATTCCTTGTTGATGGGGGTGGTAGCCACCGCATCCACCAGCTTGGCATTGGCCAGCTCGATAGATTTCTTAATGTAGGAAAATGCAGCCTTACCGCACATCGCGCTTACCTTTCCATAGGCAAAGTCCGCCATGGAAATTTCGCCCTCCTGCATATAGTAAAGGGTGTCCTTCTCTTCTCCGCACTCCTCTACCTTTTCAATTCTTTTTAGGTGAATGGGAACTTTACAGATTTCCACTGCCTTTTCCAAAATCTTTCCGTCTCCGATAACTACCACCTTTGCAATGTCCTGGATTTCCTTTTTGGATACGGCCTTCACCACAATTTCAGGACCGATTCCTGCAGGATCCCCCATAGGTACTGCAATTACTGCTTTCTTCATTTTATCCTCCTTCTATTTCATCATTTTCACTTTTGAAACCGGCAAATCTTGTTTTGTAAAATCTATTAGATCTGCCATTTTATACAAAGAGCTTTTCCTTCAGGAAGGAAATACAACGGATAATAGCATCTCTTCCTCCCTGGCTGCCGCCCTTTGTCACCATGTGCATGCCCGGGAAGTCTCCCAGAAGCATTTCCCCATGAGCTGCCAAGGGTAAAACCTCTTCCTCTAAGCTAAGTCCTGCAGTACGGAAGCGTTTGCAAATGGAAACCGTCACATCTCCACCACTGCTGTATATTCCCTTAAAGCTCTTTTCCCGCTCACAGATTCGATGAGCAATCTCCGCAAAGGCCAGATTCATCTTATTGCTGATTTCTTCGATTTGGCAGGCTCTGCTTTCCGCAAGCTTTCCAAGATCCACACGATTTTCCGGATAGATACCGTCTCCCGTCACCGTGAAAACTCTATCCTTATCCACATCCTGTAGAATGGCATCCACCACTCTCTGAACCTCCTGCTCCCACTGCTCTTCCCCTTCCAAAAGCGCCTTGGTTTCCACAAAAACATTCTTGCATCTTTGGGAAAGCCACAGCTCTTCCAGCTGAAGTCGTGTATGGGGATTTACACTACCTACCACAGCCAAAACCTTGTTTTTCTCCTTCTTTTCTGTGGGAGGAATTCTCTTTCTCACAAGACTTGCGGTAAATACACCGGGATCCACTGCCAAGACCTTTAGCTTGGAGGTTTCCACCGCATCTGCGATCAAATCAATATCTTCCTGGCTTACACAATCCACCACAATAATACGATTGCCCTCATCCGCCAGCTTCTTCATACAATCCGCCAGATAATGCTTTCCGTGCAGTAAATCCTTCATCAAAATAGAGGCAATGGGATATTTGCTCTGCTTTCGGAACAGCTCTGCCACCTCCGGATTATTTACCGGCGTTTTCGGGTCAATGGCAATGTCCGTCTTATGAAGCGGAAGTCCCTCCACCAGCATATAGCCTCCGAGAACAATACGAGAGGATGTGGGGAAGCAAGCCACCACAATAGCCACATAGTCTTCTCCAAGAGATTCCAGCATAGCATCCACTTCCGCTCCCAGATTTCCTCTAAGAGTACTGTCGATACGCTTACCGTAAACCTTGGTATCTTCATTCTTTAATAGATTACAGACATTGGACACCCTTCTGTATGCCAGATCCTGATCAATCCCCCTACTGTCCGTAGGATACAAAACGCAGTCGCACTGCTCCAGCATAGACAGCTCCAAACGCTCCGCATTTAAAACCGTATAGGCACTGTAATTCATCTTTTTCAGTAAAACTCCAGTGGCATTTGCCCCGGTTAAATCATCTGCGATGACAATACACTTTGGCATTCTTCTCCTCCGATAGTTGCTAGTTCTTAAGCTTGTTAGTATGTGCTAATTTGTGTTAATATATGTTTATTGTATGTTCTTTATTGTTTATTTAAAGAATAATATAAACATACTTCACTTTATAGTCAATAAAATGTACAGAGAAATAAACAATTTTGTAGATTTAGAATAAAATAAACCGGTGGTTTTGTAGAAATTTCCATCCTTGTATAAGGGGATTTATTCACAAAATGAAAGATTGAAAAACCTCCTCCAAAGTACTTCTTTCACACAAAAGGGCTGTAAAAATCAAAATAGTTTTCTAAGCAATATAGGTCTAAATTTGGGGCACGCTCTCGCTAGCTTCGCCACGTAGCGGATACTAAGCGAAAAACTGCGATTCTCTTGTTTTTCGCAAGTACCGACGGGCTCAGACTACCCCTCATTTAGACCTATATTGCCGAAATCTATTTATTATTTTGATTTTACAACCCTTTTTACTATCTTTAAGTTCACTTTAGGAAAAAGAATAAGACAACACTTCTTCCTTCAAGGGAATGGATGGAGCAGCACCAAATCTGGAAATTGCTATTCCTGCAGCTCTGGCTGCCAGATCCATGGCTTTCGGAACCGTTTCTCCATTTAAGATGCCTGCGATAAAATATCCGGAAAATGTATCTCCCGCCGCGGTAGTATCCACAACCTCCGACTTATAAGCTCTTTGACGATGCATACATTCCCCATCAAAGTACAGAGAGCCTTCTCCTCCAAGGGTTAAAATAATTTTTGCAGTAGGATATTGCCGATGTAAGGCCCGAATTACCTCTTCACTATCCTTCGTACTACTCTGCAAGCCTAAAATCTGTTCCGCTTCCACCTCATTTAAAAGAAAATAATCTACATACTCCAAAGGTAAAGCTAAGATTGCTTCATTCATAGGAGAAGGATTCAGCACAATCTTTAAGCCTTTTTCATGGGCCAGCTTCATAATGCTCTCCAACTCGTTAATTTCATTTTGCAACAGCAAGAAATCTCCTGTAGAAAAATGACGAATAGTATTCTCCACCTGCTCCTTAGAGATTTTATGATTTGCACCGCTATAGAGAATAATACAATTATCCCCCTCTTTATCCTTTTGAATAATCGCCGTTCCTGTTTGTACGCTATCCAAAGACTGCACATAGTCTATATTCACTCCTGATTCCTGAAGCAGTTTTAGGAGAAATTCTCCGTCCTTTCCTACAGCTCCGGCATGAATAGTAGCAACACCGGCTCTTCCCAAAGCCAGAGACTGATTTAAGCCTTTGCCTCCCGGGAAAATGTTTAAGGCATCAGAGGAAATCGTTTCTCCTTTTTGAACAAAATGGTCCAGACTGTAAACATAGTCTATGTTTAAAGAACCAAAATTTAAAACCTTCATAGCTTCTCCCGTTATGCTTCCTTTGTCAGCCAACGTGCAAGATTTTGGAACAAGCGATTATAATCCTTCCACTCGCAGAACTCAGGTGGTGCCCAGTGGGGAGCACAGTCCGTAGTGAACACAGCGGATCTTCCCTTACCGTATTCTCCCAAAGCGATAAAGGGATCATCACATACCGTTGCTAAAAGTTCTGCCTCGGGTTTTAAGATAGTCTTGTTGTAACCTAAAACTCTTGGCCAAGTCTTTTCTAATCCCTCAAAGATAGCATGTTCCTTCACGGAAACAGGGCGCACGCCTTCACAATGCTCCATACGGTCGTCTGTAGCAAGCACCTGTACCGGTAAAACCTCCTGTACAGCAGTATCCTGCCACTTTCCCTTGGCATCCACTCCTGAGAAGGTCAAATATCCTCCTACCATCAAGAGAGCGCCTCCATCCAAGACATAGTCCCGAAGTAAATTACAACGGTTCGGCATAATCTCACTGCGGGTAAAAGTTGCCCCGGGCAAAAGCAGGGTATTGGCTCCGATATCCGATAAAATAATCAAATCATACTGCTTTAATTCTTCCAAGCTGAAAGGAAATTCTTCCGTTGCCAAATGATTCGGAAGAAATGTAAACTCATATCCTCCCTCTTCAAAAGCTCTTTTAATATACTTCTCTCCTGTCTCGTAAACGGAAGTATAAAAGCTGTCAAAACCTTTCACATGAGTGGTATAGCTCATCCAAGATTCACCCGCCAATAAAACTTTTTTCGCCATGTTCTTACTCTCCTTTTCATTCACTATTTGCTCTTAAAACTTACATATTCCTTTTAATAGCACTGTTTAATAGCTATTAAGCACTGTATTAAGCCTGACAAAAATCCAAAATAAGTTCCGCATAAATCAAGATAGACTGCAAGTAAGCCTCTAAATCCAGCCATTCATCCACAG
>CAUTXF010000097.1:0-4387 GCA_963542215.1 uncultured Oribacterium sp.
TCTAGGGAATACCTTAGCTTTTCTCCTCCCGCATTTTCCAAAAAAGAAAGGAAAGGAGAAAGGCCAAAATCGCCGGTAAAACCCAGCCCATCCCAATAGAAAAAAGAGGGATATGGGAAAGAAGCTTCATCATCTTCTCATGAAAAGGAATCCCTGCAAGTAGCTCCTTCGGCAGAGCCTTGTAGGCATCCAAAAGGGCAAAGGGCGCGGTAACATAAAGGGCGGTTTGGAAAATCTTTTTTTCAAACCGAAAATGCTCTCCTATCAGACATAATAAAATCAGCACTATACTCATAGGGTAAATAAAGTAAAGCGCCGGAACGGTATATTGAATAATCCTACTTAAACCAAGGTTGGAAATGGCAAAGGAGAAGAAGGTAAACAACAGCACAAGCTTTTTATAGGGAAGCCCTTTAGGGAACATTTCAGCAAAAGCCAGACTGGTGGAGGTAATCAGCCCCACTGCCGTTTTTAAACAGGAAAGGCAAATGATAATTCCCAACAGAATGCCGCCAAATCGTGGAAAGTAATGGGTGGAAACGGAATGCAGGATGTCTCCTCCATTAGCCTGCAAAGAAAAAAGACTTCTGCTGCCCGCTCCGGTAAAGGCCAAAGCAAAATAGACGATTGCCATCATTACCGTAGTAATGCTTCCGGAAATAATACTTAAGCGAGAGACCTCCTTTCCGTCCTTTGCTCCCCGATTTTTAATGGTCTCAATCAAAATGTTTCCAAAGGCCAGAGCCCCCACCACATCCAGGGTGTTATAGCCCTCTAAAAGTCCGGTGACAAAGCTGTTTTTCGCATATTCTTCTGTGGGAGGGAGGCTTTGAAAGTTCCCCATAGGACGCAGAAAGGCCGTAAGCAAAAGAATCCCCAAAAAGAAGAGAAAGAGCGGATTCAGAATTTTCCCCACATAGGTCAGGATATTTCCCGGTCGCAGGGAAAAATACAGCGCCGCCAAAAAGAAGAGTAGGGTGAAAATCAGCAGTCCCGGTCTCTGATGGGCTTCTCCGATAAAGGGATAAAGCCCCACCTGAAAGGAAACCGAGGCGGTTCTGGGAATGGCAAACAGGGGTCCGATACAAAGATAAAGAAGACAGGAAAAAAAGGTGGAAAAGTTTTTTCCACCTTTAGAAGCCAATTCTGCCATACTGGCAGATTCCGTGCGGGCCATGGCTATAATCGCCAAAAGGGGAAGACCCACTCCGGTAATACAAAAGCCCAAAGTAGCCAAGGCCACGGTATTTCCCGCCTTTTGCCCCAGGGATACCGGGAAAATCAAATTGCCTGCTCCGAACAACATGCCGAAGAGAAGGGAGGCAATAAAAAGGAGCTCACGCCCGCTTACATTTTTCTTCATAATATAAAAACTCGCTTTCACAAAAACTGTTTTGCAGTATATCCTACTTTCCCCTTCTCTTCCACAAAACTATATTCTTTTCAGATAAAGTTTAGGAATTCACTAATGCAAAGGAGCGTCACAAGCTCGGCTTATGACACTCCTTTTTCATTTTAAAGCATTTTTGTTTACGGTGGAAGCGAAACTGCTTATAGGACATAGAAAGCTCTATAAGCCAAAGCCACCCTTGCCGTTGTTCTTATTCGTTCTGGCAATGGGCAGGGCAGAGGCCAGACTGCTTAAGTTTCTGGTCTGAATATATACCTTTCCTTCTCCAATAAAACGGTTGACTAAGCCTTCCCCTGTGGTAAAGCCGAAGGTTCCGGAGGCTATGGAAATGTGGTAATCCAGACCTCTATCCCATGCCACCACATGGTCATTGTCAATGGTTAAGGGACTGTCCGGATGTACCTCCAGTTCCAAAAGGTCACCAAAGGCATTGACAAACAGATCTCCCTGCCCCTGGCTTTCCATGACGAAAAGTCCACCGGTGCCGCCGAAGAACGCCTTTCCCAAGTCCTGCATTTTCATGGCATAGTTCACCGTAGAATCTCCGGCCAAAAAGGCACCGGTATTCAAGCGATACTGCCTCTCTCCAATCTCTAAACGAACAATCTTTCCGGGAATGGAAGGCGCCACACCGATTCTACCGCCATTGGCTACACCGATAGCCTCGGTAATAAACATACTTTCTCCGCTGGCAAGGCTTCTTCCTACAGCACTTAACAAACCGCCCAAGCCCCCGCCGTTAGCGCCGGAATTCATCTTTCCCTGCAACTCCACACCGGCCATATAGGCCATGGAGCCTCTCTCAATCTTCACCCTTTCTCCCGGGTTTAAGGAAATTTCCAAAATGGGACAATCATTATCTCCTAATATACGATGTTGCATAAATCCTCCAATCTGTGAAATAGGGTTTTCTTGTCGTTATTCCATTTTTGCGCTGACGGGAAAACCTTAGATTTTCCTGTTTTGCTATTGAATGTTGATTTACTTTTTTGTTCAGCCGATTTTTGCTCCACTTTCATCTACCTGTATTCCGTCAGGCGTTTTTTCGTTTTGATACATTGCACCGAGTGGGCGAGACTTTTCCGTATTAAGATAATACAGCTTTCCGCTAACTTCTTGCCAGCCTGTTTTCAATTCTCCGCTTACGGCATCCAAATAATACCAATTTCCGTCTACCGCATCCTGAAGCCAACCGGTCTTCATTGCGCCAAGAGAGCCGTCTGAAACGGTAGAGAGGAAATACCATTTTCCGTTATGATTCAACCAGCCGGTCTTCATATAGCCTGCCTCATCAAAGAAATACCATGCAGTAGTATTGTTCCAGGGCAAAAGCTTCCACTCATTCTTTGGATAGCTTCCGTCGTTGTACTGAATCCACCAGCCCTTCGCATCCTGCATCCATTTTCCGTCAAAGGAAGCACGCTCTACACCGAGTACTTGTCCTGCAGTTCCGGAACTTATCTTTACTGTTCCGCTTGCACCGCCTCCGCCACCGGAAGAAGAGCCTGCACCGCCTCCGCCGGAAAAGCTTCCTGAACTGCTTCCCGATGAGCCGGAGGAACTGCCACCACCGGTACTAGAGCTCCCTGAAGCGGAAGAACTTCCCGAACTGCCACTAACCGAGCTTCCCGAATTACTGCTGCCGGAAATTCCGGAGTCGCTACTGCCTGCGCTTTCAGAGTTTCCACTGCTATCCGAATTTTTATCTGCGGGATCTTCGGGTTCAAAATCAGTTTCGTCCTCATTTCTTTCGGAGAAAACACCGGTTCCCACTCTTCCATAATCCAAATAAAGTTCAGCGTATTCGCTCCCTATAACACTCTCCGTATAAAACACTGTGTGTCCTAAAGAAAGGCATTCCCGATCGTTAAAATATACCTTCGTCTTTTCATTCGCATAGTAACCATCTTGGAAATAGAGGGGAATACAGAGTCCATAAACTGTACCGTCGTCCTTCGCTACCCTTTCCTCCGAAAGGTAATTCCAAACTGAACGGAGCCTATTCCAGTACCGCCAGTATCCCTTGTATCCTTCATAAACCCCTGTCTGAACCTGCTCCGTACCTGACGTGACCTTAACACTCGGCACAGGCCCGGCAGGTAGAACTGTCCTATCGCTGTAGAGGCGAATTTCCGGCAATAATGCATTAGACCTCCACTTGGCATAAAGAGTCATATTCTCTCGAATCGGCTCCTTATTATCAAACTTTCTCGTTCCTTCCTCATCCAGATACCAGCCAAGAAAGGTACAGGCGTCCTTCTTCGGACTTTGCCACAAAGCTGACAGATGCCCCTCTTCTACTGTCTGCGAGGGAATCGCTGAACCTCCTTTGGAATCATACTCTATGGTATATAGATTTGCAGTCCCCGTCGCAATTCCCAAGTCCAGTATCACATAAGCGTGAATTCCTTCAAAAGACAACTTTGTCTTTCCTACAGAAAGGTATTCCTGATTGTTAAAATATATCTTGGTGCTTTCATCAATAGAATAATCCACATCGGGTGTGAGACGTACCCTTAACCCATACTCGGTTCCATCTGCCCTCGCAATCGGTGTATGATACTCATATTGGTATTTCTTCTCACCTACACTAAAGTTATTCCAGTCACCTTCTTTTTCATTCCACCACCACCAGTCGAATCCACGCCTTGAAGCTGTTAACGGATAATCATATACTATCGCTTTTACATGCGCAGTTTCCGATTTCACGCTTGGATCCGGCAATGTTCCGGCACTTATCGAAGTCGGTGAACCGGTTAATCTAACTTCCGAGAGTATCTGTTCTTCCGCAAAACTTACTTTTGGCGTAAGGAAAAGAAAAAGAAGCATAAGGAACGAGATACCGCATACTCTCCCTGGGATAAGCCTTATGAGGGAATATCCAGTCTCTACTCCTGCATTTTTCTTACTTTTCATATAAGCTCCTCGTATTATTAAGTTGTAGCTTTTCTTTACCTGTTCTTGGTAATCAGCTAC
>CAUTXF010000098.1:0-4350 GCA_963542215.1 uncultured Oribacterium sp.
GCTTTGCGTCACCGGGTTTCCCCGATTTTGCTCAAACAGATCCGGTCAGAATCTGCTGGTAAGTCGAGATCCTCTTACTCGTCCCCTGCGCAAGAGTTCCAAATGACTTACAATTTGGATTATAGCATATTCCTTTGCTATGTCAACAATTTTCTTAAAAGTTTTTCTGAATTTGTTATCACTTTTATTTATATAAGTTCTGAGAGTGCATTCATAATTTATACTGGGCGATAAACAAAATCTTTATTCTATTTAAGAGATACTTGTTTTCTAGTGGAATTTCTATCTCTGTTTTATGTATCGCCTTGTTTATTAATTTGTATAAGCATTTTTCAAACTATTTTTTAAAAATAATTATATCCGTGATTTTAATCTGTTAATATTTAATATTTTACCGGAAGCAAAAGCTGCTTCCGGCCTTGATTCTTAAGGCTTTAGAGTGATTTCCATCAAATACTTTTGCTCCATCCATAGGGTAGCGTATTGAGCAATGCATTCCATAAGTATTCAGCCTAAAAGGCAAAAAAACAGCCCTGCTCTGTACATTGCCCATTCTTCAGCTTACGAAAGCTTAAAATGGAAAAACACAGGCAAGACTGTTTCTTCTGTTTAGATATTCACTTTTCTATGTTCTTTGCTGCAAGGAGCTTTCCTTCTCCATTCTACGCAGAAACGGAATATACTTAACCGTTCTGATAAACCTCTTCCAAGGCTGCCTGCACAATAAAGCGCTGGTTTCCTCCGGAAGGCCCTGAACAGGTGGACAGGGTGATGATATCCGGCCGCTGAGAAAAGTCGATACTGTCCTTTGGATAATTTCTATAAGAGGAAAGTCTCTGAATCAGACTTAAATACTGGTCATAGCCCTTGTCCCCTTCGAAGTCGTTGTAAATAGGACTTTCCACCGTCGTTAAATAATAGGTAAATATACGATAGCGGGTAATCCCCTCCGGTCTGCAAAGAAAGACGTAAGGATTGCTGTTTGCCAGCTGATCGTCCCGAAGGAAATACTTCAGCTTTCCGAACATGGTTCCATTTTTCATGTTGTGACCGAAAATGAAGGTATTCTTATGATCGTAGCTTCCCTTGGCATTGGCATCCAGGAAAATAGAACCGGCAAAGTTCGCCTTTCCCTCAAAGGTTCTATGCAGATACTCTTCATTGTCCTTACTCTTCACCACCGGATAGGTGATGGAAAGAGCCGGCACATGCAAAACCGCGGTGAAATCAGCATTTACCCCGGAGAGCGCGCCATAGTCAATCTGAAAATGAGGATGGAGCAGATCTACAGGCTCCTCTTCTACCTCATCATCAAATTCGTCCTCACTGGCCTTCTCTTTCTTTGGCGCCTCCTTCTTCGGCTCTTCGGAAATCACGATATGATCCTGCAGGGAAGCGTATTCATCCTCCGCCGCCCGATATTCCAGAAAGTCCCGGAGGAACAGGCCGCCAAAGACAATCATGGAAATAAACAGCACCGTGGGAATCAGATAATGAATAAAGCTCTGCTTCTTTTTCCTCTTTGGTTTTGGCTTGTCCGCTACTTCAGTATTCGTATCCGATACTTTCGTTTCTTCCGGATGACTGTCCGAAAGCTTTTGATCCAGATTTTTATCTTCCATTAGTACTCTCTTTCCGGCCTTCTGCCGCTAAATGAACCCTTTCCCCTAAGGCAAAAGGCTTGCATTAGCTTAGCATAGAATTCCGAGCATATTTTGTCACTTCTTCCTTACTATATTTCGGCCGGAATGAAAATACAATAAAATCCTTCGCTTTGATTTAGCCTTTCATATCCCAAATCACACTCTCTAGAGGATTCCCGGACTCCAACATCAGATCAAATTTCTCCTTATCTTCAAATGCGGAATCGGACAAAAGAATGGTATTGGCGCCTTCCTCTGCATCCTCAGGCACAATGTAATACACATCCTTCTTCTCTAAAAACTCCTTCTCGGAGTTTACTCTTTCATAGAGGGTTTTCTCTACCACCACAGACTTTAAACGCGTTGTCCACCAGGGCTTTTCCGGCATCCCTTCTCCGGGAACATAGGTAACTCGGAAAGCATGTAAATCCGCTTCTTCATTCAAAGCTACATAAGTAGGTCCTAAAAGAATTCCCTTATTCAGCACCTCCGGCTCACCCTTTTCTGCTGTAAAAGGTACTTCCACATCGTCTTTTACATCTACTGTAATATCATGGAAAGGCTGAATTCCCCCTGCCTGGATAGAGATGTCATAAGTTTTACTTTTCTTAAATAGACTCTTGGGAAGAGTCAGAATCTGCTTTTCCCGATCCAAGGAGTAGCTAGGCTCGTTCTCTCTATGAGACTCGGGTAAAACCGGCTGAAAACCGACGGAAACAAACGCGATGCTGTCCATAATATCCTTAGACACATAAAGCTTCACATCCTGATTAACTTTGGCTTCTCCCACCAGTTTAATAACATTCTTTTCCTCAGGTTGTTCCGGTGTAGGATTTTCTTCCGGCTTTCCGCTTTCTCCGGTACCGGGCTTTTCTTCAGTATTGCCGTTGTCTCCGGTGCCGGGCTTCTCTTCCGGCTTTCCATCCTCTTCCTTCGGAAGATTGGAGGAAGAAGCGGTATTGCCGGTATTGCCGGTATTTCCGGTATTGTCAGCTGTATTGCCGGTATTGTTTCCGCTATTTCCGGTATTATCTGATGTATTGCCGGTATTGTTTCCGCTGTTATTTCCACCGGCGTTAGCTCCTGTATTTCCTGTATTATCTCCGGTATTTCCTGCATTGCCACCGGAGGTACTTCCGCTTGTGGAGTTGCCGGAACTACTGCTTGAGCCGCTTCCGCTTGTGGCTCCGCCGGAAGAGCTGCTTGAGCCTCCTCCGCTTACAGATCCACCGGAAGAACTACCGCCGGAACGGCTTACACCGGCTACCTGACCTGCATTTCCGGAAGGAATACTACGGCTGACACCGGCTACCTGCTGGTCAGACACTGCTGCAGACAATCCCTTACCGCTGATATAAACAGGCTCTCCTCCTACACCGTTTAACCAACGACCGTTTGCATCCACATAGTAGCCATCCTTGGTTCTTCCACCGGTGAACAGAACACCGTAATCCGCCTGATCCGCCTCTTCAAAATAATAGCAATAGCCGTCAATCCACTGCCAGCCCGTTACAACATGACCGAAGCTTGCATTATTTTCCGTACTGAGAAAATAAGTCTTTCCCTGAAGGTTCAGCCAGCCTGTTTCCATCAAATCCTCTACTGGACTTTGATAATACCAGTCATTCTTATACACCAGCCAGCCCTTTTCCGGTGCTCCATACTCTCTGACAAACTGCCATTTCTCTCCCTGCTTCCGCCAGGTACCCGGAGTATCCACTCTATCGGTCTTGGCAAAAGCAGCCATAGGGGTTGCCATGCTTAGTAAAGCTGTTCCTAAGACAAGCATCTTCCCGATTCTTCCCATCTTGTTTTTGTCCGGCTTCTTCATAATCATTCTCCTTTTCAAAAAAATAGAGCTTTTTTCCAGTTCACATACTACTGTAGTTTCGTTTTCTTGAAAAGGAATTTTTCTTAAGTTTATAGAATTTTTGCAAAAAATTAGAGTTTTTCGTATAGATTCTATTCGAAAGTAAAAGAACTTAAACTTTTCCCGTGACGCAAGCAAGTATTAAAAACAGGAATCGTCCAATTAGGCATTTTAACTACGGAAAAGAAATGCTATACTAAATGCCCGAAACGGCTAAAGCACGTTCAGCATTTTCCCGGAAAGCCGTATTCGCTATAGATTTCGCAAAATAATTCTGTTGTATAGATAAATCCGGAGCGTAGAAGAATCATCTATTTCTTCCGCACACAAGAATTTAAAAAGGGGATGAAAATGAGAGAAAAGGTAATGGAGGGCGTTCGTGCCCATATTCAGGAATTATCCGGCTTTGACAAGATAGAGCTTTTAGAAATCGGGCCGGGACACTGCCTCTACAGCATTGAGGCTACAGAGAAAATGTTGAATCATTATGGTGCCGTTCATGGCGGTGCCCTTTACACCCTCTGCGATATTGCCTCCGGCATGGCCGCCTATGCCTACGGGGTAAAAAATGTCACCCTCTCCGGCAACATTAATTACGTCCGCCCGGCGGGTGCCACGAAGCTCTTTGTGGAATGTAATGCTCTGCACAAGGGAAAAACCACGGTGGTGCAGGATGTGACGGTTAAGGACGAGGAAGATAAGCTCTTCTGTACCGCCAGAATGACCATGTATATCATCGGAGAGGTGGAGGAATAAAAAAGGGTGCTTCTTTTAAGGCCACTATCAGTTGTTGTTCACAGGGGCCTTCTACATAATAGATGCACTTATTGTTCATCT
>CAUTXF010000099.1:0-4309 GCA_963542215.1 uncultured Oribacterium sp.
CCAGCATCTGGTTATAAATACTCTTCTCACTCTTTCGATAGCCGTAAAGCTTCTTCTGGCTCTCAATCACCTTTTTCAAATAGGGGGCAAAGAGAGAATAGTCCGCCTTGGATTTTGCCAAAAGCCAGGCATCAAAGGATTCACTACAAAGCTTTTCAAAGGCCACAAACTCGTCCTTGGGAATACAGAGGGTATCCAAGGCCTGCTTGTAATATAACTGAATGGCCCGCTTGTTTTCCGCATCTACCTTGGGGTCCTCTTTTAAGTCCTTGAGTAAGTCCACAATTTCCGGGTCTGTTTCCAGACTGAAAAGTTCTCCGGCTAAAAAGGCGGATCGCTCATCTCTATAGCCTGCCCCGGCCTCCGGCGCCACAGTCTGCTTATCGATGTCAATAATATTTAAGGCCATTTGATAGGCAGAGCATTTGAACAGCCAGTCCTGATACTTCTTTAATTTTTCTTCTGTAGTCATATATTTTTCCTTTTCTATCTGCTCTGCCTGATATGACATATACCAGTGCAGAGAACACCATATATTCAGTATTTTCATAATACATTTAATAATAACACATACAGATGTAGAAAAGTCATACTATTATGATACTAGATATTTAACGTTGGTGATTTTTCATTTTTTTCAAAATCGCCAACGTTAAACTTGACATTTTATGATAATTTTGGTGCAACAACCAGCCTAAAAAGTTTGAAAAAAGCCATTGAGCAGAGTGGAACAGCTATCAGTGAGGCCACAATTGCAAGATACATTAAAGCCTTGTTGGACGCGAAAATTCTTTGCGAATGCCCAAGGTTTGATATGAAGTCCAAAAAGTCCTTAAGCGGAGAAAAAAAATACTATCTGGCAGACACTGCTTTTTATTTTGCACAGAATACTGATAATAGAATTAACTTTGGTCCTGTTCTCGAAAATATCACCTATATATACGCAAGATCTCACGACTACTCTGTTAGCGTTGGACGAGTTGGAAAACTGGAATGCGATTTCATCTTAAGAAATGATGAAATGCGATATTCCTACATTCAGGTTGCGTATACCATTGCATTATCAAAGGAAACGGAAGACCGTGAGTACAGACCGCTTGAAGCAATTAAAGACAATTATCCAAAATATGTAGTTACTGCTGACTCTATTCTGCAACAACGTAATGGTATTGAACATATTAACCTTGTTGACTTTATGAGAAATGGAAAGGCTTTTTAATTCTATATTATGAAGCATATTTCCAAACGAGAAAACGCATGCTTTGCTAGCGATACTTACTATGCATAGCACAAAAACCGGGGAAAATCCCCGGCTTTTGTACTTGTATCATTCATTCGCCCTTATTATTACAAAAAGTTCTATGTAGCATCTTCATGCAGTACTTCAATGCAATATTTCCATACAGCACTATAGTCTTGCTACACCGCTTTTCTTTGCCGCTTCCGAAACTGCCTTAGCTACAGCATCCTTAACCCTCTTGTCAAATGCCGCCGGCAGAATATACTCCGCATTAAGTTCCTGATTGCTTACCAGTCCTGCGATAGCATAGGCTGCGGCAACCTTCATTTCATCGTTTATGTCCTTTGCCCGCACATCGAGGGCTCCTCTAAAGATGCCCGGAAAGCATAGTACATTATTGATTTGGTTGGGAAAATCCGAGCGCCCTGTAGATACTACCGCAGCCCCTGCCTCCTTCGCATCCTCCGGGAAAATTTCGGGAATAGGATTAGCACAGGCAAAGATAATGGGCTTTTCCGCCATGCTTTTCACCATATCCTTATTCAGGGTTCCCGGTGCGGAAACGCCGATAAAAACATCCGCATTCTTGATAACATCAGAAAGACTTCCTTTTTCCATGAGTTGGTTTGTCATCTCCGCCATTTCCATCTTAATGGGATTTAAGTTCTCTCTTCCCTTATAAATAGCGCCTTCCCTATCCGTCATAATCACATGTTTTGCTCCCATGCTTAGGAGCAGTTTGATAATGGCAATGCCTGCTGCTCCGGCTCCGGAAGTCACAATTTTCACTTCTTCGATTTTTTTCCCGGTAAGCTTTAAGGCATTGATTAGACCTGCCAAAGTGACCACCGCAGTGCCGTGCTGGTCGTCATGGAAAATTGGAATGTCGCAAACTTCCTTTAGTCTCTTTTCAATTTCAAAACAGCGGGGTGCGGAAATGTCTTCCAGGTTCACTCCTCCAAAACTTCCGGCAAGGAGGCTCACCGTCTTTACAATTTCCTCCACATCCTTCGTTCTCACGCAAAGAGGAATAGCATCCACATCTCCGAAGGCCTTAAACAGCACACATTTTCCTTCCATAACCGGCATGCCTGCCTCCGGGCCTATGTCTCCCAAGCCTAACACCGCAGTTCCGTCCGTTACCACGGCCACCGTGTTCCAGCGTCTGGTAAGCTCATAGCTTTTTTCCACATCCTTCTGTATCACTAGGCAGGGTTCCGCAACTCCCGGGGTATAAGCAAGGCTTAAGGCTTCTTTGCTATCCACCTTGGCTCTCGGTGTTACCTCAAGCTTTCCCTTTAATTCATAATGCAGTTTCAAGGATTCCTTTGCATAGTCCATTTTTTCTTCCTCCATACTTTGCTTCAATTCTATTCTATGTAATTTCTGCCTTTTTACTATTTCTTCCTATATCATTTTTTCCGGTTTAAACACTTCGTCAAATTTCTCTTCCGTCAAGAAACCAAGCTGCAGGCAGGCTTCTTTTAAAGAAATGTTTTCCTGAAAGGCTTTCTTCGCTGTCTTCGCCGCATTTTCATAACCGATATAGGGGTTTAAGCAGGTTACAAGCATCAGAGAACGGTGAAGGTTTTCCTGCATTTTCTCCTTGTTCGCCTTGATGCCCACAACACAGTTCTGATTAAAGGATAACATGGCATCGGAAAGCAGGCGTACAGACTGTAAAAAATTGTAGATACACACCGGCATATATACATTTAGCTCAAAATTTCCCTGAGAAGCCGCCATGCCCACTGCTACATCATTGGCCATGACCTGCACACAAACCATGGTGAGTGCTTCGCACTGGGTGGGATTGACCTTTCCCGGCATAATGGAGCTTCCCGGCTCATTTTCCGGAAGGAAAATTTCTCCAAGACCGCATCTTGGGCCGCTGCCAAGCCAGCGAATGTCATTGGCTATTTTCATCAAATTCGCCGCCAAGGCTTTCAAAGCACCGTGGGCAAAAACCAGTTCATCCTTGCTGCTAAGGGAATGGAATTTGTTGTCCGCCGTTTTAAAATCCTTATGTGTCAGTTCGGAAACTGCTTTAGCCACTTCCACATCAAATCCCTTCGGGGCATTCAGTCCCGTTCCCACCGCAGTTCCCCCAAGAGCTAGCTCTCGAAGTCCGGGAAGACTTAATTGAAGCATCTCCTTCGATTTTTCCAGCATAGCTTTCCAGCCGCTGATTTCCTGAGAAAAGCTAATCGGTGTGGCATCCTGCAAATGGGTCCGCCCTGTTTTTACAATGCCTTCATTTTCCTGCATAAGTCTTTCAAAGGATTGAATGAGGGTGTCAAGACTGGGAAAAAGTCTCTCCTCGATTTCCAAGGCTACTGCGATATGCATGGCTGTTGGAAAGGTATCGTTGGAGCTTTGGGACATATTGGCATGGTCGTTCGGATGCAGAAGCTTTTCTCCCGCTATTTCATTTCCCCGATTGGCAATGACTTCATTCACATTCATGTTGGACTGGGTTCCGCTTCCGGTCTGCCATACCACAAGGGGAAAGTGCTCGTTAAGTTTCCCCTCCAAAATCTCATCACAGACATCGGAAATCAAAGTCTTTCGTCTTTCATCCAGTTTTCCAAGGCGATTGTTGGCCATTGCTGCCGCCTTTTTTAAAATGGCAAAGGCACGAATAATCTCTCCGGGCATTTTCTCCGTTCCTATTTTAAAATTCTCAAAACTTCTCTGGGTTTGTGCCCCCCAGTATTTCTCCACCGGAACCTGCACTTCCCCCATGGAATCGTGTTCTGTTCTATAGTCCATTTCTTTTCCTCCATACAGCATTTACAACAGGAAAATTACTTCGGATAGATTTTATCAAAAAAATGGCTGACAGAACAGGCTGGATTCTATCTTGTCCCACATTTTCCTCTGCCAGTTATCTTATATTTTTTATACTTTCAGGTGAAAATATGTCTCTATCGCTAAGTTTTATCCTATAAATTTTTCCATCTTTACATCATTTAGATTGAGTGCCATCATCTAAACAGTGTATAGATTAAAACAAAAAAGACTAACTATTAAAAGTCAATTGGAAAATAAGATTTTTTGAATAAGACA
>CAUTXF010000100.1:0-4164 GCA_963542215.1 uncultured Oribacterium sp.
TAAGAATGGACTTTGCTGTTTTTCCGGCTGCAAGCTTATATTTCTTATATTGCTTCACTGCAAAATGCCTTGGTTCTTTCTTTTCCAATGCCTCAAAAAGCCTATCTATCGGATTTTTATAATTTTCATCGTCTTCTCTGACTTCTGAAGCATCTATCATGTCCAGCAGTGTTGCAAAATTCTTTTCTTCTTTTGGCGCTTCATAGTAGATATAGGCAATCAGAGCCGTGTAATAAAGCTTCTCGGCTTTCACCCAGAAATCTTCCCCTGCCTTTTCTCCTTCTCCTTTGGTATTGGCAATAATGGTCTGCACCAATTTCAGAATATCTTTTTCTGAATGGATATAGCTAAAAGGATTGTATTTCATACTTTTTTTGAAGTTAATGGTATTTAATATCCGAATTTCATACCCATTATCTTCCAGCATTTTGCCACACTCAAGAACTATCGTCCCTTTCGGGTCTGTTACGCAATAGGAAGAATGCATTTGCATAAGATTAGGCTTAACATAAAACCTTGTCTTCCCGGATCCTGATCCACCAATCACAAGAACATTTTTATTTCTTGCATACTTTGGATTGCTTGGTCTTCCATTCATGCTTAATCTCTCTGTTTTGGTAAGCAATATATTGTTTTGAAATTTTTCGTCCATGTACGGTTCAATGTCTTTCCTATTTCCCCAGCGAGCTGATCCGTACTCTTTCCCCTGTCTAAACTTTTTTGCATTTTTGCCTTTGGTATAGACAATAAATTTGATTAAAACTGCCGTCCCTATTCCCATGATAATGTCAATAAGATAAAGACTTGGGAAAAAGCTCATTCTGTTAAGCTCCAATAATCCTTGCAAGGTTTTATCTATCACATCACCGCCGGTATAGCTTCTGATATGATGAGAAAAAATATTCCCTAAATAGAAAAATGCAAGATAGGGAATATTTTGCTTTACAAATATTGCCTTATCCTGCACCTTAAATAAGCCTCTGATATCCTTTAGTATCTCCTCAATCATAGGCTTTGCTCCTTTTGCTTATTCTTGATTTTATCTTTGAAAATAGTATTTTTAACCAATTCTTTGAACTTCTCAAGGTTCTTATGGATAGACTCCTTCCTTTCTGTTTTTTTCTCCAAGTCTGCCAGGACCTTTTTAAATGCTTTATCCATGATTTTTACATCTTTCGCTTGAAAAAATAGGGAATACTGCTTTGTCTTCTTATCTTTCATAACAGAAAACTTAACACCATATTTATTCAATTCTTTTTTCAGGCTTTTAAGCTCTTCTTCTCTAATAGCAATTTCTTCCAGTTGTCCTTTCTGAACCAAGTCCTTCAGCTTCACTTCATTACCCTTTTCGCTGACAAATTTCTCCATTCCCCCAAATTTTTTAGCTTCTTTTAGTAATTTCTTTATCTGCTGAATAATCAGTTTTGCAGTGATTTTAGCTGCCTTTATTTCTAAGTTAAGGGTTTTATCGGATACTTCTTCATTGATCATGTTCCTTCACCTCCGCTCAATAATCGCTCTTTGTTTCGAGAAAGCTTCTCTTTTTGAATTTGCTTCCTGTAATCATGCCCTACAACCATAACCGGAATACACATCTCTATAATTCTTGAGTAAATTCTTTGATACTCCACACTTTCTATACAGTTTTGAATAGTGTCATAAGATAGATTTGTGGTAAATATGGTCGGCTTCCTTCTTAAGTACCGGCTGTTCACAATGTTGTACACCTGCTCCTTTGCATAGCTTGTGTCCCTTTCAATTCCCAAGTCATCTAAAATCAGTACGGAAGTATTAACCAAAGATTCAATGTAGGCATTCTTATCAAAGTCAAAACCACACTTTTGCATTTCATTCATAATCTGCGAAAAGTTCCGAATCTTCACCGTAATTTGATATTGCTCTATTAGAGCGTTGGCAATAGAACAGGCAAGATAAGTCTTTCCACTTCCAACAGAACCATAAAAAAGAAGTCCTATATTTTCCTTCTTCATTTGCTGATAATCCTTCACAAAGTTCTTGGCAATAAGAAGACTTTGATTTTCTTCTCCTTGATAATTCTCAAAGCTGTACTCCCATTCAGCTCTGGAACTAAAACAACTACTCTTGAGACGTTCTATTTCCAATTGCTTCTGTCTCTTAGCTTCTTTTTCTTCTCTCTGTTTGTCGCAATGACAAGATACACGACAAATCATCTTCCCACCAAAGAACTCCAAAATCTTTCCGTCTTTTCTTTCATGACAAGTCTTACAGTAAACATGTCCATCCTTTTCATATTCTTCATTTGCATCGTAGGAATACTCCACGCCCTCAATCCAAGTCCTTTTCATTTCACTCATTATAAATGCTCTCCTTTATCGTATTCTTCCAAACTGGGAATGTTGGAAGCTTTTATTCCCCTCCGATTTCCCTGATCTTTATAAAACCATGAAAGGATAGTTGCCTTATGGTCTTTGTAAGTCTTTCCCGTACTCTTAAGATATGCTGACAACCTTTCCACATAGTTTGAAAAATCCTTAACTAGAACTTCTTTCAATTCTTTTATTTCCTCATCTCTTAAATAAACGTTTTGAAAAATCCCATATGATTTTTTTCCAAAACTAAAATCAGGATAATTACCCTCATGTTTATTAATATTAGAATTAGTTCCGTGTATTTTCTTCACTTCCTGAAGTGTAGGTTCTTCACTTCTTGTATGTATATTCTTCACTTCTGAACTGTAGTTTTTACCTCCGGAAGAAATGATACTAAGAAAATCCTTTACATAAATGATATTTGGCTTTCCTAAACCCTGTTTCTTTCTCTCTATGAGCCCTAGTCCTCCTGTACTGTTATCTAATTCATTTAAAACTTTTACAGCTGTTTTATTAGATCTACCTAATACTTCCATAACCTCTTCCAACGTAAAAATGATGTATATTCTATTCTCTTGATCAATCCATTTATTTTTGAAGGACAAAGCCGTTCTCTCAAGTAAACAGGCATAAAGAATCTTGGCATCTGAAGATAAGGATTGAAACTTTCTATCAGTCACAAGAATCTTAGGAAGCATATAGTAACTAAATCGCTCACCATCTCGGTTATAAAAATAATCAAACTCCACATCTTCTCTCCTTTTTATTTTTTACATAATTTTAGGTATAAAAAAAGACGATAGAACTTTCTATCGCCTTCTTCATATAACTTCACTTCTCTTTTCTTAAAAAGATCGTATTCTCTGATTTAGCACTTCCAGGAAAGCAATAATTGTTGCACCTATCATAGGTAATCCATAGGGACTGAGGATAAAGCCAACAATTAATGCCTCCAATGCAACTTTTCCGTCCTGAAAGAATAGAAAAGAACCTATTGCTACAAAAATGCAAAGAATCATCAATAAATACAAGATAGCCGTTCCTATACTTAGCAAAAATGTTAGAAAAGCGGTGCTAACCGATAATAGAAGACTAATAGGAAACAAGACAAGCTTAAATAGTATTCTCATAGGCAACCTCTTTTCTTTAATTAACTATCTATTCATCTACATACGATTACTAAGTTTATAATAGCACACGGGATGAAACAAGTCTTTGTAAATCATCAATTCTTTTTTTATATAAAATGGCGGATGAAGTTAACTTCATCCGCCATAAGGCATAATCTCTTTGTCTTCAAAATATTTCAATAACAAACAAAATACTAATACAACTTTGCTCCTGCCGGGATATGGTTATCTGCCATCAGCAAATGCAATTCTTCCTCATCACTATCCTTCTTCTGATTAATAGCGGAAAGTAGCATACCGCGGGACTCTACGCCCATCATTGCTCTTGGGGGAAGATTTGTGATAGCAATCAAGGTCTTTCCAATCAGCTCTTCCGGCTCATAAAAGTCATGAATGCCGGAAAGAATCGTTCTGTCCGTACCGGTTCCGTCGTCCAAGGTAAACTGTAAGAGCTTCTTACTCTTTGGAACGGCAAAGCAATCCTTTACCTTTACCGCACGGAAGTCAGACTTACTGAAAGTCTCAAAGTCAACCTGTTCTTCGAAGAGAGGTTCAATCTTCACGTTTGAAAAATCAATCTTTTCTGGAACGGTCGCAACTTGGTCGCAAATTCCGTTTCCATTACCCTTAGATGCCCTATTTCCCTCATCTTTCTTCTCTAAAGACTTCATCGTGGGGAAGAG
>CAUTXF010000101.1:0-4132 GCA_963542215.1 uncultured Oribacterium sp.
GGGGTATGGAGGAAGAGGACAGGATTGATGCCTTGGAAAATGAAGCAAGAGCCAAGGGGCTTAAAGGGAAATCAGCCTTTAGAAGTCTTTTTCAAGAGGAAAGCCTTTTGGAAGCGGAAACCCTCTTTCGTCTTTTGGAGGAAAATGAAGGAAGCCACAGTCTTAAAGAAAGAATAGAAAGCTTGGAAAGCTTTACGGAAAAGCTTATGGCGATGTTTAAACTGGAAGAGGAAGCTAGCTTCCTTAAAAAGGAGGGCATGGACTCCCTGTCCCAAAGTCTAGAGCGAAGTGTAAGCCAGATTCAGCTTCTTCTTTCCAAAATGAAGGAGGGCTTAGGAGAAATTCCGGTAAACAAAAAAGAATTTTCCGCCTTTTTCGATATGGCTTTATCTTTGGAAAAATCGCGGCAGATTCCCGCAACAAACGATCAGGTACTGGTGGGAGACTTAACCCGCTCCCGTTTCCATAATCCCAAGGCCTTTTTGTTCCTAGGCCTAAATGCAGGGCTCATACCCCTGCCCCCAAAGAAGAAGTCCCTTTTTACCGAGGAAGAAAAAAGCTTTTTACGAAAGGAGCACTGTACCCTGTCTCCCTTGGCCTGGGAGGAAAGCTATATTCAGGAGTTTTACCTTTATCACGCCTTCCTAAGCCCAAGAGAAGAGCTGTATCTATCCTACCCTTTAAGAATCCCAAAAGGTAGGGGAGGCATTTCTCCTGTTTTACAGGAAGTTTTGCGACTCTTTCCCAAGCTTAAGATACGAAAGCTGGAACGAGAAATACAGGAAATGCAGAGCTATTCCCAAGCAAAGGCCGGCCTTTCCAAGGAATTACCGAAACTTTGCAAAAGGGAAGCTTTATTCCGTTCGGAGGAGGAAGTTCTTCCTTATTTTCAGCTGGAATCCTTTCAGCTTCTTCATAGCCTCTGGCAAAAGAAAGAGTACAAAAAGGATTTGGAAAAACTTTTGGACGCTGTATTTTGGGAGAATCGACATTTGCCCTTAAGCAAAGAACTGTCCACGGAGCTTTACGGAGACAAAATCAGAGGCTCCGTAAGCCGACTGGAAGGACTGAATCGTTGTGCCTTTTTCCATTTCCTTCGCTACGGCTTACATTTGCAGGAAAGAAAAGAGGCGGAGATTCAGGCTTTTGATTTGGGAAATCTTTACCATAAGCTGGTGGAAAGCTTTTTTAAGAAAGTAAAGGAAGAAAAGCTGAAGGGAGAGGCGCTTTCCGAGCATTTTCAGGAGTATCTTAATTTCGCCATAGCGGAAAGCGAGGAGGATCCGGAATTTGCTCCCTTCTTAGAGGGGGGACGGAACCAATATTTTCTCCATAAGTTTAAGGAAAATGCAAAAACCATCCTCTGGGCGCTGGAACGGCAGCTTTCCGGCGGGGATTTTCAGGTGGAAGCCCTGGAGCGGGATTTTCACTATGAAAGTGATACCCTGTCCTTTAGGGGAAGGGTGGACCGGGTGGACAGCTACCTGGACGAGGAGAAGAATTATTACCTAAAGGTTTTGGATTATAAGAGTGGAAATACGGATTTTTCCTTAGATCTTTTAAAGGCGGGACTACAGATTCAGCTTCCCCTCTACCTATCCATCTTACTGGAAGAGGAGAGAAAGAGACATCCGGACTACAACTTGCACCCTGCAGGGCTGTTTTATTTCACCATGGATAACCCAAGCCTAAGCTTTAAGGGGCAGACTGAGGAGGAGCTTTTTCAGGAGAAGCTGAAGGCTTCAAGACCCAAGGGCCTAATCAACGGGGATAAGGACATCATTTTCCGCATGGATAGGGAGCTAAAGGGAGACAGCCTTTTGCTTCCGGTAAAAGAGAAAAATGGCGTTGTAGAGGAAAAGGGCTCCGTTGCCAAAGAAGAAAAGATTCTGGCTATGCTTTCCTATGTGCGGGAGAGGGTGGAAAAGGATTGTAAGAGAATCCTGGAGGGGGAGAAGGATATTTCCCCTATCCGTGAGGCCATGGATAAGACGGCCTGCACTTACTGCCCCTATCACAGCATCTGCGGCTTTGACCCGGACCTCCCCGGATTTTCCTATAGAAGCATGGAAAAGGGAGAGGAAGAAGCGATTTGGGAGGAGTGGATAGAGAAGTACAAGAAGAAAGAGCCGTAAAATAGCAGTGTAATTGGAAGTATCGGAAAACGGGCAGTAAGATGGTATTGCCGGCGAAAGTATCAGAAGAAAGGGCAGTAAAATGGCATTGTGGACGGAAGAACAAAAGGCGGTAATCGCCCATAGAGAAGGAAATCTGCTGGTTTCTGCGGCGGCAGGTTCCGGAAAGACGGCAGTGCTGGTGGAACACGTGCTGTCCCTGATTTTAGAGGAAAATGCTTCCCTTTCCTCTTTGGTTTTGATGACCTTTACCGAGGCTGCGGCGGAGGAAATGAAGGAAAGAATCAAAAAACGCTTGGAAGAACATTTGCAAAAGGGCTATGACAAACGGATTCTTCGGGAAATTGCCCTGCTCCCCACCGCAAATATCAGTACCATCCATGCCTTTTGTAAACGATTAATATCGGAAAACTATGCAGGCCTTTCCATAGACGCCCATTTTCGGATTGGGGATACCGGGGAAATGTCCCTGCTCCAGTCGGATATCTTGGAAGAGCTTTTGGAGGAGGAATACGAAAGGAAGGAAGAGTCCTTTCTGGCTTTTGTAGACCAGTTCTCCATGGGAAAGAAGGATAAGGGCATAGAGGAGTTGATTCTAAAGCTTTATAATCTGGCCAGCGCCATGCCCTTTCCCAAGGCCTATTTGCAGGGGCTTTTAGAAGAAGACTCCCACACTCGCAGGGAGAAATGGGAAAAGGACCTTTACAGTGATATGAAGAGCCGTTTGGAAAATCTTTCTCTTCTCTATGAAGAAGCCTTAGACCTATGCCGGGAGCCAAACGGCCCTATAGAGTATGAAGAGCGAATTTTAGAAGAACGGGAGCAGTGCCTCAAACTTGCCAATACTGATACTCTGGAAGAGCTGGTCAGGGGACTGGAGAATCTTTCCTTTGGAAGGCTGAAAAGCACTAAGGCAGAGGGAAAGGAGTTGGTAAAGTCCCTTCGGGAAAGAGGAAAGAAGACGCTAAAGACCTGGCAGGAGAACTATAGGCTGCTTCCAAAAGAGCTGGAAGAGGAAGTGGAGGAAAAGGGACAGAAGCGCATCCTGGAGCTTGTGCGACGTTGCCTTCTCTTTTTAGAGCGCTATCAAAAGGAAAAGGAAGAAAGGGCGGTACTGGACTTTTCAGACTTGGAGCATTTTGCTTTAAAGCTTTTGTATAAAGATGGAGAAGATAAATCTATCGAGGAAGAGGCGGAAATCGAGGCGGAGGAAGAAATCGGGGCGGATGCTGAAATCGAGGAAGAGGCGGAAATCGAGACGGATGCGGAAATAGAGCATGAGATAGAAGCCGATAAAGATGGTGCTAAAGAGATAGGTAGAGGAAAAGAGGATGAAGTCCGTTACAGTGCATTGGCGGATGAGCTGGCCAAATCCTATCGGGAAATCCTTGTGGATGAATATCAGGATTCAAACCTTGTGCAGGAATATATTGTTCGTGCCCTATCTCAGGAGCGCTTCGGAAATCCCAATGTCTTTCAGGTGGGAGATGTAAAGCAAAGCATTTATCGTTTCCGTATGGCAAGACCGGAGCTATTCTTAGAAAAATACCATGATGAAAGCTATCCGAAGATTTTTCTTCGGAAGAACTTCCGTTCCGATGAAGGCGTGCTTTCTGCGGTAAACACCCTGTTTTTCAAGATTATGAAAAAAGCCTTCGGGGGAATCGAATATGATCTGGAGAACAGTCTATTCCTGGGGAAGATAAGAACAGAAGAAGCAAAGCAGGAAGAGATAGAACAAGAGGCTCCCATTACAGGCAAGCAGAGAAGAGATCAAACGGAACTGCTTCTCTTAGAGTTGGAAAAAACTGCCTCCGGCGGGGAAGAGGGGGGAGAAGGGGAAGATAGTAAAGAAGAGAGTAACAGCGTCTCCAATAGCTCCTCCGGAAAATCTCTCAGTAAGTTAGAGCTGGAATGTAAGATGATTGCAGCAAAGGTTCGGGAGCTTTTGGAAAAGGGCTATGCCTATAAGGACATGGTCATCCTCCTTCGCTCTC
>CAUTXF010000102.1:0-4107 GCA_963542215.1 uncultured Oribacterium sp.
CATACCGCTCTTGCCGTGCCTTTCCTTCTGCTTTTTGTGGCCGTTGGCGTGTTTCGGATTGTCAAAACGAATATTATTTGGGATGCCTTGAACATGCTTTTAGAGCAAGGGGATTATAGAAGGGAGAAAAAGATGGATGAGTACAAAAATGAAAACGTCGGGCAAATTTACTGGTGCTTGGTAATCGCTATCTATCTTGGCTACAGTTTTATTACCCGGCGCTGGGACATCAGCTGGATTGTTTGGCCGGTAGCCGGAGTGGGCTATGGGGCAGTACGCGGCATTGTCAAGTCCTTTAGGGCGAAGATTTAGTTCCTTGTCTAAATAGCTCTTCTTTGAGAATATACTGATTCGAGAAAATCTCATTTTTCATCCCTTCTTCAGTCTATATTCTTTTCTAAAAAGCACCCCCGAAATGCTTTTCTCCAAGGTGTTGGATTAAAAGTATTCCGGGGGTATTTATTCATAACGAGGATTTCTCGCAAAGCGTGCGATATCTCGTTTTGTACAACTCTCTATCGCCTGCTGTGTAGACTCTGCTATTACTTCAGTTCTCCGGTCTTCTCATCAAAATGATAGTCTTGCCCATTGATATTGGCAGAACCGGTTTTCATTTCTCCGGAGCCCTTACTTAAGTAATACCACTGATTCTTCCAAAGGAGCCAGCCCTCATGCATAGCACCTGTCAATGGATTTAGATAATACCATTTTCCATTTACCAAAACCCAGCCGCTAGCCATATAGCCCTCTTCTCCAAAATAGAACCACTGAGGTCTTCCTTCGTAGTTGACTTCCTCCCATCGAGATTTTGGATAAGTTCCGTCAGTTGCGGACAGCCACCAGCCCTTATCATCCTTTTGCCAAGTTCCGGAAAGAGTGGTATCACGACTTTCTCCCAGCACTGCTCCTACTTTCGTTGTAGTGGAAGTACCGGAGCTACTATAAGAAGAGGAACGATAGCTTCCATTTCCGGAAATGTTTCCGGAAGTATCTCCGGAAGTCTTGCCGCTTTCTTGCTTTTCGTGAGAAGCTTCAGTATTTTCAGATGGATTAGGCTTTTCTTCTTTTCCTGTGTTGTCCTTCTCATAGACAAACTGAAGTTCTGCCATATCTTTAACATTCAGGTTATCTAAAATACGAATGTCTCCTTCCGTCCACTGCATTTTCTTATTCTGAACACTACCGTAACGATAAGACTTTGCCTTATAGCCGGAAAGCTCCTTGGGAACGATACCAAAGGACATTACTTTAGCAAAGCTATAGCCCTGTATATATTCCGGATCCTCCAAAATATTCCCTTCCACATCCACATAGCTTACTTGCACTGCACGAATGTTCTTTCCGGAAAGCTCCAGCTTGTTGGGAGTCTTGTCGTCCAACACTGTAGCTGTAACCTTGTGTTGCATATCATAGTGCACTCCGTCCGGGGCAATATAATAAGTAAAAGTTCTATCTCCTTTGAAATTATTGGGACAAATAACTTCCATCACCTGACTGTTTCCATTTCCGGTGATTCCGGTATGGTTAAAAGCGATCATAATGAAGTTGCTGGAACTATCAGATGTTGCATCATTCACCGGATACCAGGTAATGTCATTTTCATCCACAATTTTGATCTTACTCTTCTTTTCATCCAGGTTAATGCCGTAAAGATGCACGAGAGTCTTCTTACTGCCCTGTCCTGTGGGACTTACAGTGTGGGTATTGTCCACCACCTCCGTTCCTCCTCCGGAGGTACCATAGGATTGAATGGATGCAAAGGAAATTGCCGGAATACCTTCCTCCTGTCCCTCATAAAGCTGTGTCACCACAAGCTTCTCATTAGGAAGTGCCACCTTGGAAAAGCGATTTTTAAAGCTTAATCCGCCGTCAGCAGACAAACGTAAAGTAAAGCTTCTCATCTCTTTGCTTTCATTTTTCGGAATAGAGAAACTGACAACTAAGCCTTCCTTCTCCGCTTTTTCTGCATTTTCAGCCAAGCCGTTTTCCGCCTCTATTTTAAGTTCTCCAGGCTCAATAATATTCTCCTCCTCTTTTCCACTAAAAGCCTTGTTCGGAAGCACTTTCATGCGGAACTTTTCCTTGGAAAGATTCTGTCCCTTAATTCGAAGACGAACCTGTCCTCCCTCTGAGGAAAGAACAGTCCCTTCTTCAATCTTTACTTCACTGATGACACCGGACTGTTGCAAGAAGCTCTCAAAGGGATTGTTTTCCACCTGTCGATTGGTATCTAAAATACTCCGCTCTTCCACCTTAATCTTTGCAGTATTATTGAAGTTCTTGGCAGCGTGCAAACGGATTTCCAAAGTATGCTCATCTACAAATTCCAGCGCATCCTCTGCCTCTAAGGGAACATAGCCCTCCTCTTCCTTTGTTTTCAGGAAAATGCTTTTCTTCAGAAAATCCAGGTCCTTTGCCGCAGAAACCTTCTCGTAAAAATATACGGTAATTTTCTGTCCATCATCGGAAAGACTAACCAGGCGAGGCATAAATTGTACCTTTTTCTTGCTTTCTTCTCCTCCTACAGAAATTTCCAATGCATCGGAAAACAAATCCTCCGGGGCATCCGTCGTCCCTACTTGAACTTTATATTTCTGAATGCCTCCCTCTGCATCCGGAAGGAGCAAAGACTTGGTTCTATTGTTTTCCAGTCCTTCCCAACCGCCTTTTAAGCTTTCACTTAAAGCTTCATCTTCAAGATACTCTCCCTTTTCTTCCCTATATACCTTTCCAAAAAGATTGTCCTCTGTAAGGTTTTTTCCCTTAACATGCAATAAAATTTCTCCACCCTTAGCCAATTCCGTTTTATTGGCACTAAGCTTAGTGATTTCCGCCTTTGCAAGTTCTTTTGTTCCGGCCTCTTGGGTAATTGTAAGAATCGGAGCGTCTTGGAATTTTTCTTCATCTCCCCAACAGTTAAAGTAGAGAGTTATCGTTCTTTCGCTGTTTTCCTCATTTTCCGGAATACTTACAGAAAAACTTCTCTTTCCCTTCTTTGAGGATAGATCTTCCTCTTCAAGGGGCAGAAGTTTTTCCGAAACCAGTCCATCACTTGTTTTAAATTCTGCCTTGACTCGAATTGTTTCATATCCATCAGGACGATTGTTGATGCCCAGCATTAGGCCGATTTTTAGCTTTCCTCCTTCTGCAGGAAGAGTGCTACTATCCTGGTTTACATCATTTCCCAAAAATACATGAGTGATACTACCCCTATTTTCCTCCGGAACACTACCATTGGTCGCTGTGCTCTCTAGAATAACCGTAGAAACTGTCTCTCCATTTCCTGCGGCAAAAACCACTCCTTGTAAAGCCAATGTGCACAGCATAGTACTTGCCAGTAATCGTTTTGCTTTTTTCATGTCATCTCCTTTGATGTTTCAATATATTGTATAAAATGTATATAATCGCCTCCTTATCTTAAAAGAAAATGTTAAAATATACCACAGTTTTGCTAATTAAATTTTATGATGAATACATTATGTTTATATGAATATTGAATATGTTTTTATAGGTTTTAATTATGAATTAGATGGGAATTAGATAAAGATTAGATGGGGATAAGGTAGGAATTCAGATGATTGGGGGACATTTGTGTAAAATATTTTTTCATATAAAAAACAGGGAAGATCCTAAGCCTTCCCTGTTTTCCATCTGCTGATAGCTATTTCTTCACAAACTTCCCGAAATGATATCAGTTGCTTTCACTGTTATTTCCCTGACCGCTGGGTGGCTCCGGCATAGCCAACTCATTCCCATTAGCATCTGTCGGCTTCTCCGGTGGCTGTCCCATAGAGCCGTTTCCACTAGGTGGTGTACCGCCATTTTCCCCGGGAGCTCCACTTGGAGAAGTACCGTTTCCACCGCCAAAGCCCATGCCGCCGCTTTGCTCACCTATGGTATTCTCTCCGGCAGAAATCGTGATTTCTTCACTATTGCTTCCTGCACTTACGGTATAGGTCTCCCCTGTAACAAGCTTGTCGGAGGAAAGAATTACTGCTGTAAAGTCATTGGTCGGTGTGTAGCTAAGTACCACATTTCCACTCTTGTCTGTCACCTTCACCTCTGTTCCGCCACTTACTGCAGTAGAGTAGAACACATTGATAAAGT
>CAUTXF010000103.1:0-4055 GCA_963542215.1 uncultured Oribacterium sp.
CCAAGGGTAAGGGATTTGCATCTGCTATTAAGAAATATGGACAGCACAGAGGACCAATGACCCACGGTTCTAAGTTCCATCGTCATCAGGGATCTAACGGTACATCTGCAACGCCATCCAGAGTACTTCCCGGTAAGGGAATGCCCTCTCACATGGGTGCGGTAAAGGTTACTACTCAGAACCTTACTGTAGTGAAGGTTGATGCAGAACAGGGATTAATCCTGGTTAAGGGTGCGGTTCCGGGACCAAAGAAGGCTCTTGTAACCATCAAAGAAGCTGTTAAGTCCTAAGACGAGAAGGAAGGAGGAACATACTAATGGCTAACGTATCTGTATTTAATATGCAGGGTAAGGAAGTTGGCAAGATGGATCTGAATGATGCGATTTTCGCAGCACCGGTTCACGAGCACTTATTACACCTCGCAGTAGTTGCACAGCTTGCTAACAAGCGTCAGGGAACACAGAAAGCCCTTACTCGTGCAGAGGTTTCCGGAGGCGGAAGAAAGCCTTGGAGACAAAAGGGAACAGGTCATGCAAGACAAGGTTCCATTCGTGCCCCGCAGTGGAAGGGCGGCGGAGTAGTATTTGCCCCGACTCCAAGAGATTACACCACCGGCATGAACAAGAAGGAAAAGAGAGCAGCGTTAAGGTCTGCACTGTCTAACGCAGTAGCAGAGAACAAGCTTATTGTACTGGATGAGATTCGTTTCGACGAAATCAAGACCAAGAACTTCCAGAGCATGTTAGACGCTTTCAAGGTAAACAAGGCTTTCGTTCTTCTGGATCAGAATGATCAGAATACTGTGCTTTCTGCAAGAAATATTCAGAATGTAAAGACAGCTCAGGTTAACGAGTTAAACGTTTACGATGTTTTGAAGTACGGCACTGTATTAGCTACAAAGGCGGCTCTTTTAAAACTTGAGGAGGTATACGCATAATGGCTAACTTACAATATTTCGATGTGATTCTTCGCCCTGTTGTGACTGAGAAGTCCATGGCAGACATGAGCGAGAAAAAGTACACCTTCCTGGTAAATCCTGAAGCTAACAAGATTCAGATCAGAGAAGCTGTAGAGAAGATGTTCGAAGGAACAAAGGTAAAGGCTGTTAACACCATGAACTTTGACGGAAAGAAGAAGAGAAGAGGAATGGTATTCGGAAAGACAGCTAAGACTAAGAAGGCAATCGTTACATTGACTGCTGAGTCTAAAGAAATCGAGATTTTCAGCGCACTGTAAATTGCTAAGAACTGCGTGAAAAAATTTCTCAATTATACGCAGAAAGAAGGAGAAAAAGGAAAATGGGTATTAAGACATATAAAGCTTATACACCGTCCAGAAGAAATATGACCGGTTCCGACTTCGCTGAAGTTACCAAGAAGACACCGGAAAAATCTCTTTTGGCTAAGAATAAAAAGACTGCCGGTAGAAATAATCAGGGTAAGATCACTGTTCGTCACCACGGTGGTGGAAATAAGCAGAAGTACAGAATTATCGACTTTAAGAGAAACAGTAAGGATGGCATTGCGGCAACTGTTGTAGGTATCGAGTATGATCCAAACCGTTCCGCAAACATCGCACTTCTCTCTTATGCAGACGGATCCAAGGCATACATCCTTGCCCCTAACGGCTTGACTGACAGGATGAAGGTTATGTCCGGAGCAGAGGCAGAGGCAAGAGTAGGAAACTGCTTACCATTGTCCGCTATCCCTGTAGGTTCCGAGATTCATGCTATCGAGTTAAAGCCCGGTAAGGGAGCACAGCTGGTTCGTTCCGCAGGAAATGCAGCACAGCTTATGGCAAGAGAAGGAAAGTACGCAACCTTAAGACTTCCTTCCGGAGAAATGAGAATGGTTCCAATCGAGTGCCGTGCAACCATCGGTGTAGTAGGTAACGGAGACCACAACCTCATCAATCTCGGTAAGGCAGGAAGAAAGCGTCACATGGGTATCCGCCCGACAGTTCGCGGATCTGTAATGAACCCTAACGACCACCCACACGGAGGTGGAGAAGGTAGAGCTCCTATCGGACGGAGTGGACCTTGCACACCTTGGGGTAAGCCTGCACTTGGTTTGAAGACCAGAAACAAGAAGAAGCTTTCCAATAAGCTTATCGTAAGAAGACGTGATGGTAGAGCCATCAAATAATTGAGGAGGAGAAAGAAAAATGGCACGTTCTATTAAAAAAGGACCATTTGCAGATCAGAGTCTTTTAAAGGCTGTGGATGCACTGAATGCACAGAATCAAAAGACAGTAGTGAAAACTTGGTCTCGTCGTTCCACAATCTTCCCGTCATTTGTTGGACACACCATTGCGGTTCATGACGGAAGAAAGCATGTTCCTGTATACGTTACAGAGGATATGGTAGGACACAAGCTGGGAGAATTCGTTGCAACAAGAACATACCGCGGACATCACGGTAACGGCGACGAAAGAAGAGGATAATCTGCATAAAGAAAGGAGGACATGAAAAATGTCAAAAGGTCATAGATCTCAGATTAAAAGAGAGAGAAATGCAAATAAAGATAAAAGACCTTCCGCTAAGCTTTCTTATGCTAGAGTGTCTGTACAGAAAGCTTGCTTTGTTTTAGATGCTATTCGTGGCAAGGGCTTGGAAGAGGCATTGGGAATCGTAACTTATAACCCAAGATATGCTTCCACATTGGTTAAGAAACTTCTTGCGTCCGCAGCTGCTAATGCAGAAAACAATAACAATATGAATAGAGAGAATCTTTATGTTGCAGAGTGCTTCGCAAATGCAGCTCCAACATTAAAGAGAATCCACCCAAGAGCACAGGGTAGAGCTTACAGAATCTTCAAGAGAAGCTCACACATCACTGTTATTCTGGACGAAAGAAAGTAAGGAGGCAAGGAATGGGACAGAAAGTCAATCCGCACGGTATGAGAGTCGGTATCATTAAGGACTGGGATTCTAAGTGGTACGCAGACAAGAAAAACTTTGCAGATAATCTTATCGAAGATCACAAGATCAGAGAATTTTTAAAGAAGAAGCTGTATTCCGCAAATGTCTCTAAGATTGAAATCGAGAGAGCGGCTGAGGATAAGGTTCGCATTATCGTATTTACTGCTAAGCCCGGATACGTTATCGGTAAGGGCGGAGCAGAAATCGAGAAGTTAAAGAAGGATGTTCAGAAGATTACCAACAAGAACATCTTCATCGATATCAAGGAAATCAAGAGACCGGATAGAGATGCACAGCTTGTTGCAGAAAGTATCGCGTTGTCCTTAGAGAACCGTGTATCTTTCCGTAGAGCTTTGAAGCAGGCTATGTCCAGAACCATGAAGGCAGGAGCTTTAGGAATTAAGGCTTCCGTTGGTGGACGTTTGGGCGGAGCGGATATCGCAAGACGTGAGTTCTATAGCGAGGGAACAATTCCTCTTCAGACTCTTCGTGCAGATATCGATTATGGATTTGCTGAGGCCGATACTACCTATGGAAAATTAGGAGTAAAGGTATGGATTTACAAGGGCGAGGTACTTCCTGCCAAGAAAAATAAGGAAGGGAGCGAGAAATAATTATGTTAATGCCTAAGAGAACGAAATTCCGTAAGCAGATGCGCGGAAGAATGACCGGTAAGGCTACTAGAGGCAATACCGTTAGCCATGGAGAATTCGGAATTATTTCCACTGAACCTTGTTGGATCAGATCCAATCAGATCGAGGCAGCCAGAGTTGCCCTTACAAGATACATTAAGCGTGGCGGTAAGGTTTGGATCGATATTTTTCCAGACAAGCCTGTATCTGCAAAGCCCTTGGGAGTACGTATGGGATCCGGAAAGGGTGCTACAGAGTACTGGGTTGCAGTAGTTAAGCCGGGACGCGTATTATTTGAGATTGCCGGTGTACCGGAGGAAATTGCAAGAGAGGCGTTACGTCTTGCTTCTCACAAGCTTCCTTGTAACTGCAAAATCGTCGCAAAGGCAGATCTGGAAGGCGGTGATAACTAATGAAAAAGAAAACATATTTAGAAGAGCTGAAGGCAAAGTCAGCTGAGCAGCTGAATGAAGAGCTGGTTTCCGCAAAGAAAGAACTTTTCA
>CAUTXF010000104.1:0-3996 GCA_963542215.1 uncultured Oribacterium sp.
ATTTTGTGGAGAGATTTTATAAAAAAGGATATGAAGAAGAACTTCTTCTGTCCTTGAAAAGAATGCCTACATTGCATACAGTTTGGATGCTAAATCGTCTTATCAATGGAACAGATCAGGCGGAAGTCTATTTAGACCTTCTGAAGGGAATTTCTGAAAATGCATCATGCGATAAGGAAATCAGGGAAGAGGCATTGCATTTCTTATCGATTCACTAAAGCACAATAGTTCAAAGTTTACTTTTTATAATGCTTGATTTAAAATAATAAAAGAAAACTTGAAATCTAAAGAATCTAAAGAATTTAAGTAAGATAAAGAGCGAAAGGAAGAAAATATGAACTTGGCAAAAATTTCAGCAAACGGTCAGATTACAGTGCCTGTAGAAGTGCGCCGCCAACTTGGATTAAAATCCGGTGATAAGCTTTTATTTCTTCAAAAGCAAAATGGAGAAATTATTGTTAGTAATGCCTCCGCTACTGCCATCCGAAAGGCACAAGCTGCATTTCAGGGAGTTGCAGAAGAAATGGGTATAAATAGTGAAGATGATATTCAAGATCTGGTAAATGAAGTGCGTTATGGAAAGGAAGTATAATGCGGATACTGGTAGATACAAACGTTCTTTTTTCTGCACTGGTCTTTCCTAAGTCAAAGCCCGCACAGACGCTGCTTTATATTGCAGATAATCATGAAATTGTCTTATGCGATCGGAATATAGCAGAGTTGCGAGATATTCTTCAAAGAAAAGCACCGCGTTATCTTCCGGATGCAGAAGTTCTACTTGCTGAAATGTCGTTTGAACTGGTTCCATCAGTGGATTATGCGGAAAAACTTATAAGAGATGCAAAAGATCAGCCGATTCTAAATGCCGCCATTGTGTCAAATGTTGATATTATCCTTACAGGAGATAAAGATTTTCTTAGTCTTGATATAGATCATCCAAAGTGTATGAGCATAGCTCAATTTTTAGAGTATGAACAAATAGATTTTTGAGAAATCTATTTGTTTAGTTCATGCGACAAAGAAGGTAAAATTTGCCGAGACCTATCCTGTTCATGAATTCGTGCAACAGGTTGTTGCACAAATTCCATGGTATCTTCCCTAAGGGACATTTCAAAGCCGATTGGCGTAAGTAAATATAAAGTCACTCGAAACCTTCCGGATGCTCTTGAAGAGCAGTTGCCATCGGTTGAAGATATTCTAAAGAGAATCAAGTAAATTGAGCAAATTACGAAAGCGCATACAGCAGTAAACTTGTGGAGGAAAAATATGAAAAAGTTTATGAGAATCACCTTAGCTTTCATTTTTATTTTTGCATTAACAGCTTGTGGAGCTAAGAAGGAAATCAGCCTGCCGGAGGCAAAGGAAATAACAGAAATTGAAATCACGGAAAATCCTTCAGGAAATACTGTAAAAATTACGGAACAGGATGAAATAGCTAAAATTGTGAAGGACATCAAAGAAAATACTAAAGATACAGGAGGAAAAAGTATTCATGATCAGCCTGTAAACGTTGAAAATTATCTTTCGATTACCTTTCATCATACCAATACGGAAGAGAACCCGGGGTTCGTTTATCTATATGAAAATAGAAATAAGAGCTATGCTGAACAACCCTATTCAGGGATTTGGAAGATCAAAGAAGAAGTATTTAAAGAGATTAGCGATAAATTAAAGCAATAAAAGGACGATGTAAAAGGATTTTGACACACACTATAAGTGATGTAAAAGCCATTTGCTGGACGACAGGGGGCATTTTCCCTACAATAAAAATGCTAGGGAGGTGCAGTAGCATGGAGCATAATATTAGAAACAAAATTATTATCATACTCTCCTATCTTCTGATTTGGGCGCTTGCCATGATTGTATTTTGGTTTTTTACAAGTGGAAGTGATGCTATGGGCTACAGTTTAATGTACCTTTGGATTATCCTTCCGGTAACAACATTTGTTGAGTCCCTGCTGATTGGGAAAAATGACTTTTTTGGAAAAGGAAAATGGGGATTTGCCCTTTTCTTTGGCCTAATGTATATGCTGGCCGAATATGGCAGCTTTAAAATGGCAAACAACATTGCTTCCAACAAACTGAATGCCCCGGACTTCGGATTGATTGTAACCGGAGCGATCATCTCTGTAATCGGCATCTTGGTGGGGTCGTTGTGGAAGAAGAAACGCTACAATTAAGGAGGTAGTTCCTTGCGATATATACTTTTCCTTCGAGCTGTCAATGTGGGTGGGAAAAATAAAGTTTCTATGACGGATTTAAAAGCCTTATTGGATAATGCAGGTTTTGAAAATCTTGCTTCCTATATCAACAGCGGCAATCTATTTTTCAGTAGTGCGGAAAGTCGTGAGGCTTGTATCTTAAAGATAAAAAAAGTCTTAGAAACAAACTACGATTTTTCAATTCCCTTTGCTTTACTTACGAAAGAGGAGTATCTGGAAGAACAAGCGGCATTACCGGCTTGGTGGGAAGAGGAGTTGGCAAGAAGAGATGTTTTGTTTTATTCCTGTGGTATGGATAAATCCGGAATTCTCCACTTTATAGAGAACTCTATATCTTACAATGAGAAAGTATATGTCGGGAAACAGGCTGTATTTTGGGGGAAAATGGATGAGGCGGAATATCTAAAAACCACCTACCATAAAAAACTCATGAAGCAGGATTTCTACAAGCAAATTACGATCCGAAACGGAAATACCTTTGATAAGATTTCAGAAATTTTGAGGAGCTCAGAATGAAAACAATAAGAATGAGCCTTTCCGGAAAACTTGAAAATGGCGTACCGGATTAGAGGTATTTGGAAATCAATATTTTGGGTTTTAGGGCCGGATATTATCCCGAATTTTCTTTATGGAAAGGCAATAAAATATGCTCAAAACTACACACTCCTCCGAGAAACTTTCAGAGGATACTATATTACATAAACCAATTAAGAGTTGTGTGTTTATATTCCTTATCCTTCTTTTGGTACATGCTTTTGAAGCAATTGCACTTCGGATGGACCAAACGATTTTTGCAGAAAATTTTATTAACAAGATATTTGGTATCGTACTACTTTTCGTTCTTTTAAAACAATTACATTGGGATATAAGCACGATAGGATTTAAAAAGTATGGTTTAGTAAAAACAATTCTCAAAGGGTTCGCTCTTGCATTATTTTCTTTTTTTATTGCTTATACAATTGAATGTAGTATCTTGTACTTTCAGGAGAAAAAAATTCATTTAGGATTCTTTATTACGGGATTTTCCTTAACCGGAGTTGGTAGTATACAAACGGGTATTGGGTTTGTTTTTATAAATATTTTCTTTAATATCATTAATGTAATTATGGAAGAAGGTACCTTTCGTGGATTGTTTTATCAACTGATTAACACCAGATATTCATTGAAAACAGCTCTGTTTATTCAGGCACTACTTTTTGGAATATGGCATATTGTAACGCCGTTCCACAATTGGATTGATGGAGAAATTAGTGGGATGGGATTCGTATCACTGAGTATAGGCTATATTATTCTGGCAGGAATGATGGGGGTAAAATGGGGATTATTATATCGGATGACAGGAAATCTCTATGCGGGCATGGCAGATCACTTTTTCAATAATTGTATTGCTACTAACTTGCTTCATGTTGTAAGCAATACAGGCATAGATGAGTATATGATTTTTCGTGTTTTGATAGCTCAGATATTCTCTTTTGCTATTGTCGTATTTCTTTGGAAAAGACAGAAAATAGAAGGGCTGAAATAATTGTAATATTTTTTATCTTCCTTCAGTATTTAAAAAACATTGTGTTTAGGGAACTTCCTATTACTGATTAGTATAGAAAAGTTCCCTAAAGGAAAAGCTCTAAAAAGAAGTTGTGGAAGTATTAAGAACATTGAAGTGAAAAAAACGAAGTGTTCAAAACATCACTAAAGAATGTATACTAGATAGTATTATTCCGATAGTTTCTATGTTTTATTATCTTATTTTGTAAATTGATTTAAGGAGGGAATT
>CAUTXF010000105.1:0-3885 GCA_963542215.1 uncultured Oribacterium sp.
GTATTTTATTCTAAAAATCTTAATCTTATGCTTGACTATTAATAGTTAGTCTTTTCCAAACAACTTCATCATACACTATTTTCTGATAAGAAAAAAGAAAAGTGCTTCCTTAAATTGTCTTTTTTATGTCTTTTTTCTGCATTTTTCTGTAAAGTTATCTCATCTTTTCCAAAAATCCAATTTCCCATAAAATACATTTATGGCATAATATCATAGCGATAAAATAGTATGAAAGGATGCATTATGAAAAAAACAGTAATCGGTATTTCCACCAGTGTGCTTGTGGATCAGGGGGGCGGATTCCCCGGCTATGAAAGAATTTATGTGAATAAGGACTATGTTTCTGCCGTTATCGCTGCGGGAGCAGTACCTCTTATGATTCCCATGGAGGATTCCGAGGAGAATTTACGGTCAAGCCTGGAGCTTGTAGACGGTATTATCTTCTCAGGAGGTCAGGATATTGCTCCATTCCGTTACGGAGAAGAGCCCCACGTAAAGCTTCAGGAAATCTGTCCGGAAAGAGACGAATTTGACTTTTTGCTCTATCGTCTGGCAAAGGAGAAAAAGCTTCCCATTCTGGGCATCTGCCGAGGATATCAGTTAATGAATGTGGCAGAGGGGGGAAATTTGTATCAGGATCTTTCCCTAAAGACTACGGAAAGCTTTAAGCATTCTCAGGGACATGGGCCTTCTATCCCGACACACAGTATAAAAATAGAAGCAGGCAGCAAACTGGCTGAAATCTTAGGAAAAGAAGAGCTTCGAGTCAACAGCTTTCACCATCAAGCTATTAAGGATGTTCCTGAAAGTCTAAAAGTTTCCGGTAAAGCCTTGGATGATGTTATTGAAGCTATTGAATTAAAGGACTACCCCTTCGGCATCGGAGTACAGTTCCATCCGGAAATGTTACAAGCACAGTATCAAGATATTCAAAGAATATTCCTGGCCCTTGTGGA
The DNA here is from genome assembly GCA_963542215.1 of uncultured Oribacterium sp. Lineage (GTDB taxonomy): Bacteria > Bacillota > Clostridia > Lachnospirales > Lachnospiraceae > Oribacterium. Next base: position 957 of record CAUTXF010000105.1, read on the forward strand.
AGCCGGAAGGGAATATCAAAAATTGAACGGAAAGGCTTAGGCTTTATCCGGTAGATTCTATGAAAAGTCGACCCGGATCGTTTCGGGTTCTCTGGAAAATTAAAGGAGTTTCAATGAGTAAATCGCAAAAGTTAGGCTTTTGGTCCATCGTATTATTAACGATTAATTCCATTATCGGAACCGGAATCTTTTTATCTCCCGGTTCTGTCATAAAACAGGTAGGCTCTTATGCCCCCCTTGCTTATCTATGTGCTGCAGCCTTTGCCGTTATTTTGGCCTTAAGCTTTGCTTCCGCCTCCCGCTATGTGGTGAAGAGCGGAGCCGCCTATGCCTACGTGGAAGCCGCCTTCGGTGAAAATGCCGGACTTTATATCGGAATCACCCGATTCGTTTCCGCCAGCATTGCCTGGGGTGTGATGGCCACAGGCGTAGTAAAAACCGTCCTGCAGATTTTCGGTAGGGACACCAATAGCTTTGCTTTTGTAACAGTAGGATTTATTCTTTTAATGCTTGTCCTATTTATCATTAATCTGTTCGGGCTTAAGGTGCTGGAATTTGTTTCCAATATATCTACATTGGGAAAGGTATTGGCCTTATCTCTGACGATTCTGGCAGGAATTTTCTTCGTATTACAGCATAAACAAACTGCAGACCTGTCCCTGCTGGTGCCCGGAAATAGCAGCAACACCGTTCCTGCTTTAAGCAGTAAATCCTTTGTCACTGCCATCGTAGCAGCCTTTTACGCCTTTACAGGCTTTGAGGGAGTAGCCAGTGGTTCCTCCGATATGGAAAGTCCGGAGAAAAATCTTCCAAAAGCATTGCCCTTATCCATTTTCATGATTGCCGCTATTTATTTGGGAATCATTTTTGTATCCATGAGACTGAATCCCATGGCTCTGCTAAGCTCAAGCAATGTTGTAGTTTTAGCCGACATTTTTAAAAATCCCGTATTACAAAACGCCATCGTTTTAGGTGCCTTTGTTTCCATGTTCGGTATTAATATTGCCGCTTCCTTCCATACTCCAAGACTTTTGGAGGCGATGGCTAAGGACGGACAGGTAAATCGTGTTTTCACTAAGAGAACTGCGGGAGGCTTCCCCTATGCCGCATTTGTATTCAGCATTCTGTGGGCAATTATGATTCCTATGGCCTTCCACTATGACATGAAAGGCATTATGATTATCAGCTCTATTGCTCGATTCGTACAATTCCTTTTGGTACCTTTGGCTGTACTATGCTTTTACTACGGTAAACAAAAGGGAGAAATTATCGAAAAGCCCATCAAAAGCTTTATCCTGGATGTTCCATTATCCATCCTGGCGATTCTCTTAACCCTATTCCTTCTCAGTCAATTTAACTGGGTTGGACAGTTCAGCAATGTCAAAGACGGATTTGTAGAGCCGAACTTCTATGCCATCTTTGCAATGCTATTTGGTTATCTTCTCTTCCCCTGGCTGGCCTTTGTGCTAAGAGAACAGCAGAAGTAAAAGAGCCAGCAGAAGTATAAGAGTCATCAAAAGAACTGATTCAGAAAACAAATCGGCAGGTAAGATAAATCCTGCGTATACTATTTACCGAATGTTGTAGACTTCCTACACCATGAACGAGTATCGCACGCTCTGCGAGCGATACTCGTTATGAATAAAAGAAAAAGTCGCTCCTTGGGTCTTCCAAAGAAACGACTTTTTTTATTTCCAACAAGTATCTCCCCCGGAATAGGGTATCCCGTCAAAAGACAAATATATTAAATAAAACGCCTTATTTTTCAGACTTTTTAATCCTCTCCTTTAATTCGCACAAAGCGTTCTCCTATGCCGTATACAGTCACAATTGGTGCCACCTCCATAAAGGCTCTGGGAAAATTCTCCGCAAGGTACTTACGAATCATGGCCGACTGTCTGGGGGAACAAATGGAGGAAAGCATAATCTTTTCTTCTTTTGTATATGCTCCCACAACTCTTGTTTGCGTTACGCCACGACCAAGCCCCAGAATATACTTGGTGATATCTTCGGTATCATCTTTGATAAATGGAATAATGTTGACCTTATAAAGCTTTTGACGGAAACCAAAAAGCATATAGTCCATAATATAAATACAAATCACATGGTTGACCAAAGCATAAAGGGCAATATCTTTTCCAAAAACGAAGCCCAGAGAAATCAGAATGGAACCGTCCAGGAAAAGCATGACTTTACTTAAGGGAACACCTTTAAAAATCTTCCGGTTCAATATTCTGGCAACAGTGTCCGTTCCGCCGAAGGTCACCCCTGCCCGAAGAACCAAGCCGGAGCCAACGCCGTAAAACAGAGAGAAATAAATGCAAACCAAAAACATTTCCCCTTGTACAAAGACAAAGTCAAACATTCCCGTGAGAACCAATAATGTAGGATAGAGAAAAGAAACGAAGATAATCTTCATAAACTCTTCTCGTTTCAGGAAACAGAAAGCCAGAATCAGTATAGTAATACTGAAAAAGTAATAAATATAGGTGTAGCGAATCCCGATAAAGCGCTCCGCCATCTGGGACAATCCCGTTACTCCACTGGTGGACAGCTTATTCGGCACCAAAATGCAGTTCACCGAAAAGGCCGTTATAAAACAGCCTACAATAATCTGCAAATAGTTTAAAATCCTTTTCTGTAGCTTATGCTCCTGTTCTGCTTCCATTTTTCCCGCTCCTTCTTTATCGATTACGAACAAAAGAAGAAGCACTAAACGTACTTCTTCTTCATTTTTTGAACTATGTCTATTTTAGCACAGTGAAAAGAAAGTAAAAGCATTTTTTTACAAACTACAGGCACTTATAGCCAAATGCACTAGATAAAATTATCAATCCATGGGCTTCCAGAATCGGTAGTTTGACAGTTAAATAGCGGTAGTTTGACAGTTAAATAGTTCCAAAATCTCCTCAGGCCTTGAAAAGCCTGT
>CAUTXF010000106.1:0-3804 GCA_963542215.1 uncultured Oribacterium sp.
GCAAGCTCCTTAGCCTTTTTTACCGCTGTAGACTTGGCACTACAGTTTGCAATGTCCAAAAGCCCCGGCCACCGGGCATCTTCTTTAGAGATATATCCTCTTTCCATAGCTTCCCTTAGATAAGCTCCATAATAGATACAAATATCCAAAATCCTGTTAATCCATACCGGGGGCTTTCCTGCTTTTTCCGTTAAGTCCCCTGCATATCGTAGGCATTCCCAAAGCATGCCCCAGCAGAGACTTAAGACTTCGCTGTCCTTTTCCACGATGCGAAGAAGTTTTGCCGGACTGATGTCTTCGAAGGCCAAAAGCTCTCTTGTGATTTCTCTTACCATTTCCAACGATAATGTACCGGATTGAAGCAAGTCTTTGAACAGATTATTAGCGCCATAGACACTTTCTCCGTCCTGAGCCAAAAGCGCCACTGCAATGGTCAAAAATATCTTGGAATAGGGAGTGGCTCCTCCTTCCAAGGGGCCATTGTTTTTTCCCCGCCAATTTCTAAATGGACTGACAAGTATTTTCCCTTTGTCGATGTCATAGTGCAGCCATACTCCCTTTTCCTCTTCATTCAAAATTTCTCCCTGATGATTCACCGGAAATGCCGAAACCTGCCCCTCCTGCCGAATGCCATAAAACCATCCGGAAATAATTACCCGATAAGAGCAATCCGGATCATCCGGTAAGTCCAAATCAAATTGGAAAACCTTTTCCTTTTTTCTCAGTTCTATAGCTTTTACACGGAAGGAAACATGGTCAGATAGCAGTTCTTTTGCCAAAGGCAAGGGAAGCCAAACTTTTTCAAAATCGTCGGGAGGCTGTGACACTACATTTTTATCAATCTCCTTCCCCAAAAGCTGATGCGAAGATTTTAATTCATAACGAGTATCGCTCGCAAAGCGTGCGATATCTCGTTTCTCCAGTATTTCCTTTGCATAAGCCACTGCCTTGGAAGAACCGGATTTCCCCGCAAGATCTTTTATTGCCGGCATATCCAAAAGCTCTGCAGGAGCCAGCTGATTTTCTACTGCAAAAATCACCTCGTCCAAATAATCTCTTAAAAACTTTACAATCTCTGCCGTTCCTGCCAGTATTCTAGGTGCCTTTAAGGATAGTTCCACGCAGTCGCAAGCCGGCTTCCAAAGCAGGCTGAGCATTCTCTCATTGGCCATATATTCCATGGAAGAGGCCAGATTTGCAAGATTAGACAAATCTTTTCCCCGCCAGTCCAGATAAGTTATTTCTGCGAAGCTTGGAAGGAGAAGTCCTCTCTCCCAGGCTTCTTGATTTGCTTTTAGCGCATCTCCCGCATTTTCATCACTAAGATTTCCAAAGACTGCAATCCAATTCATCAGCGCACCCTTGCTAAGAGGCTTTCTCCTTCTTGCGATTTGTCTTAAGGTAAGGCCCTGTCCATGATACACCTCAGAGTCTCTATGAACTGCCGTAAGAGCAAAATCTCCCCAATTCGGAAAGATGGAAAACAGCTTTGCATAACTGTCAGAAAATCTATCAGGTAGGAGGCGAAGGCTTTCCGGCATTTTCAATTCCATCTTCCAATAAGGCGTTTCTCCCGGGATGAATTCCGGTTCCACATAAGGCTCTTGCAAGTAAGCCGCAATCAATTCCCCTAATAGAATTTCTTTTCCCTTTTCATCCTGCAAAAATTCTCCGGAGGGAAGCTGAATTTTTAAGTCAAGCTCCTGTAGCTTTTCCACGCATTTGCTTCTTTCTTCCTTGCATTTGCTTCTATCTTCCTGTGAAAATGTCTCCATATCCAACCGTGTCAACGCAAGCTGTAAATCCGGCTCCGATACATAAGAGCATTTTTCCGCTTGGTACAGGCTTAAGCGCTCCAGCAAATCCTCTATGGAAATGCTTAAGTCTTCAAAGCTTGGGGTGCTGAGTAAGCAGGGCCATTGTCCCATGGTACGAAAAAGAAGCTCTCTTCGCATCGTTAAGAGATCCCGATATTGCATCTTTACAATTTCTTCCTCCCCCTGCCAAAACCTTTGCCTACTTTCCTCCACCGGCTTGATTTCTATTCCTCTTGCCCATTTCCCCAGCGTCCATAAAGTGCCGGAATCGCCGTTAGGAATCCCCACAAGACTCATTTTGGCTGCTTCAGGATTTTTGTAGGCAATGTGGTTTGTCAGGGCAAGGAACTGTTCAAAAAGAAGGTCTTCCACGCACTCCTTTCTTTCAGAAAGCACGGCGACCATATCTGTTAAACTTTCCGAAGAGACAGTACCTAAGGAAAATCTTGGCACTTCCCACAATGTGGGTGTTTTTCTCCATAAGCCCCGTAGCTCTTTCTTGCACTCTTCTTTTTCCAGCGACATGCCCCAGGACTTTTCCACCTTGCCGGCAAGATTTACGATACTTTTATCCTCATCCTGCAAATAAAGGGAAAGCCACTCTGCATAGTCTTCTTCTGCATTTGGCTTTTCTCTTTTTAAAACAGAATTTAAGATGAGTTTTTTCACTTTATTTCCCTTTGCCGAGGTACAGGAAATCAATACCGGAGACAAAAGTTCTTCGGAAACCTTCTCAATCAGAATAGGGGAAAATCTCTCCAGCAGGGGGCTTTCTCCCAGTCCTAAGAGAGGAATAAGATTTTCCGCATCGGATACTATCTCCTCCTCTGTCCAGCCGATTTTATCCAAAATCTCCAGCCATGCCTTCCTGTCTCCCGGCCTTTTCGCAATCTGTAAAGCCTCAAAGACATAGTCTTTGGCTGTCTCTGTGCTAAAGAGCTGATTCTCCGCTCCCCAAAGGAGCACTTTGGAAAAAGGTCCTGTTGCCGCAAGCCCCAGAGAAATCCCCAGCTCTATATGCTCTAAAAATCTTCTTAGAATCTCCTCCTTTTCCAGTACAAAGCTTTCATCAAAATTATAGTCCTTTTTTTCCCTCCCAAAAAGAATGGCAGAAGTAGCCGACCAATCCTTCATATACTCCACAGATTCCGGAAGGGGAAGATTCATCATATGTACCAGCTTAAGGGCCAGCATGCCAAGAACGGACAGGGAATGCTCCCATGCCCTTCTGTTGGATGTACAGGCTGCCAAAACAAAATTTTGGGCATAGCTTTCTCCCCTTGCCATAATGGCCTGTAGAACAATCTCATCCCCTCGACTTAAAATATTTGCCGCTCTTTTGGCCTCCACGCCTACCCGTATGGCAAAAACAGCAAGCTTCTTAAGGTCTACATCCACAACCGGAACAAAGCCGTAAGTGTTCTCCGATAATTGTTTGATTTGCGTCCATTCTCCGGATTTTAGTCCATCCCTTGCAATAGCTTGCTCTTCCTTCGTTCCTATCCCTAGGCTTAAAATATTTTCGTAAGCCGTTTCTTCGTATCCTAAAGAACGATAGATTTCAACAGCTCTTTCCAGTTTGCTTGCCATAGTAAACTCCTTTATCTGCTTGCCTACTATATTTTAATCTTTTGACCATATTTCCTGCCTGCTTAGAATTACAGCCCCTGTCTTAATTTTACTGCCAATATGTGCTTGCATGGTCCTCTGTTGTTTTGATGTTTTAAATACCATGTACAGGTGCATTTTGCATTTTCCACTCCGGATCCTTCCGGGTAAATCACTCTGTAGTTTGTCTCGCCCGACTTCACATACCAAAGGGAATCCTCCACAAAAACGGTGTCCTCCATAAGTTTTTTTGCCGCCACAAGTCTCGGATTGTCCTTTAATACTCTATCCGGGTCATCAGGAAGCTCTCTATGGAAAAATGCATTTTCATGGACATCAAAGCCCAGTTTTCCGGAAACAGCCAGAAGCTCCATAGCAT
>CAUTXF010000107.1:0-3803 GCA_963542215.1 uncultured Oribacterium sp.
TTTTCAAAATACATGCGGATATATTCCTCGGGAATCAAAACGGCAAAGCCGAGATAATCTTCGCTCACTTCGTAGGAGGTATGAACAACATTCGGATTGATTAAAACAAACTCCTCCGACTCTATATAACTCACTTCATTTTCTATATGATTTTCGAGCCTTCCGTTTATACAGACATTAAATTCGTAACTGCTATGCCAGTGAGGAAGAGGGCGACCGGTGGGACTTTTTTTTTCTTTCTCAATGAGTTGTGAATGAAAAACCTTGCAAAAGCAATTGATTTCCGGAATAACTTGTTCGTACTCTATTAATTCCATTGTTAATCTCTCCGAAAATAGCATTTCAATAATTATAAACGCTATTATACTATTGCTGGACGAAATGCACAATAATAAATATATACAAAAGAAAAAAACATAAAAAAAGCACAAATAAGACAAAAAAAGGCATTGCTTAAAAGCAGGATAAAAAGCAAAATGAAAACAAAAAATTCACTTTGTAAAGGAGGAGAAATGAAAAAGAAAGTTTTGGCAAGTATTATGGCAACGCTTGTTGCAACGACTGCACTCTTTGGCTGTGGAAGCTCTTCCACCGATTCGGGAAAGAGTGAGACATCTTCTCTTCAGGAAAAGGCGGATGGAGAGGATCAGAAAGCATCAGAAGGGGCCATTGCCTACAATGGAGAAGAAGCAACCGTGACCTATTGGCACACGCACTCGGATGCGGAAGAAGAAGTTTTAACGGAACAGATTATTCCCGAATTTGAAAAGCGCTATCCCAAAATTCATATTGATGCGGTAAGGATGCCCTATGACGGCTTGATGCAACAAATCATTACCGGTATCTCCGGCAATACCGGACCGGATTTAATGAGAATGGATATTATCTGGGTACCGGAACTCGCTAAGATGGGAGCACTGGAGCCGGTAGACGATTTGGAAGGCTTTGCAGAGCTGAAAGATAAGCTCTTTGAAGGACCGCTGAAGACCAATTATTATAACGGGAAGTATTACGGTCTTCCGTTAAATACCAATTGCCTTTCCGGTACCTGGAGTAAAGCAGTGATGGAGCAGTTGGGCTTAAAGGATTTTCCGAAGACCTATGACGAGGTTGTGGCTCTTAAGGATAAGCTGAATCAAGACCAGTATCTGATTGCCTGTGAAGGTCCGAACCCGTGGTCCATGGCGCCGCTGTTTAATTCTCTGGGCGGTGTGTATACCAATGAGGATTATACGAAAGCTTCCGGCTATTTAGACAGTGAAGCAAGCATCAAAGCGATGGAAACCATTGTGAAATGGTACGACGAGGGAATTATCGGCCCTTGCATGAACGGAGGAAAGCCGGATGCGGCAAACGGACTGTATGACGGACAGTATCTCTTCTCCTATCAGGGACCATGGTTCTATGCAAATGACGATGAGGAGCAGATTGCGAAGGTAGAGGGAGGACTTCTTCCGGCAGGCAGTGCAGGTTCTCTTACGGTTAACGGCGGAGAAGACCTGGTTATTTTTAACGGCAGCAAAGTCAAGGATGCTGCATGGGTATTTGCGCAGTTCTTGATGAGTGATTACGCACAAACCGCACAGGCCGTAGGCGGAGGACATCTTGTTCCGACGGTTAAATCGGTTGCGGAAAGTGACGAAGTAAAAAATACACCCTATATGGACATTTATTTGAAGCAGTTGGAAGGTGCCGTACCCAGAACGCCGACACCGGTTTGGGAAAAGATGTCCGATAAGTTGACAGTTGCTTTTACCAGCTGCTTATTGCATGAGGATGAGCCGGCGTCCGCTTTAAAGAAGGCGGCAACGGAAATCGATGCACTCCTTCAGGATGCGGATAAATAATTGAACTTAGTGAAATAGCGGGGAATTTTCGAACAAAGCTTTTGCTTGTAACGAGAGATTGGTCTAAAGTGCCGGATACCTCGTTTTCAGAAAAATCTCCGCTATTTTTGTTTCATAACGAGTATCGTGTACAAAGTGTGCGATATCTCGTTTAAAAGTTCTTAGACAGGAGAAGTAGGGAAATGGGAGAACAGTCATTTTCAAGACGATTTAAAAAAGGGATCAGAGAGTGGATTTCGGTTATTCCGTTTTTATTGATTGGAACCGTGCTTTTTATTTTGTTTGTCCTCTACCCGCAAATCAAAAATATCTATATATCCTTCACCAATTATAGCATTATGCCCGGAGCAAAAAACGAGTTTGTCGGCTTGGCCAATTACAGGAAAATCTTTACAGATATACACGTAAAAGGCTCCGATGCCTACTTTTTCTGGATGGCATTTCGAAACAATATCCTTGCCATACTGATTACCGTGCCCGGACAGCTGATTTTAGGACTCTTGGTTGCGGTCTTCATCCATAACCTGCGTTTTGGAAAAAATATCTACAAAATTTTACTTTATATCGCTGTTATTTGTGACTGGGTTGTTTTCTGTAATATCGTGGATTATATTTTTCAGCCCGATAACGGGAGTCTTGTCAATTATATTTTGACGAGCATTGGGATTCTGAAGGAGCCGGTTTCCTGGCTGAAAAATACCTGGACGGCAAATTTCGTCATTTGGTTCTGTTCTATATGGAAAGGCTTCGGCTGGGTAATGATTATTTACACAGCCGGTCTTCAGGGGATTCCCATGGATCGTTATGAGGCTGCCAAGGTGGATGGTGCGAACAATGTACAGATGTTTTGGTATATTACGGTTCCCGGCTTGAAAGCCACCACTTTTTATTTGCTGATTAATCTGATTAACGGTGCGATGAACATTTTTATCCAGGTATTTCTGCTTACAAAGGGAGATCCGATAGGCACAACCGATGTGGTTATGGACTATGTGTATCGGCGTGCATTTAACTACTTTGAATTCGGTTATGCCGCATCCTGCGGTTTAGTGATGGGAGGCGTTGTTTTCATCCTGTCCATGTTTTTAAAGAAGTATCTGCGCTACGGTCAGGATGAGTAAGGAGGATAAAAATGAAAAAGAAACAGACAATGGAACAGTTTTTGGTTCATATCCTTCTGATTCTGATATGTGTAATCAGCTTACTGCCATTCTTATCCATGGTATCCACCTCCTTTATGAAGGTTAAGGGCGTACTTCCCAATGAACCGATTATTTTCCCGAAGCTTCCGCTTTATACTAAAAATTATGTGAAGGTCTGGTTCTCCGGTCATTTTCAAACGTACTTTTTGAACACGGTGATTGTCACGGCCGGAGGCGTATTCATCAATCTGTTTGTTTCGGTAACTATGGCCTATTCCTTTGCCAAGTTTAAATTTCCGGGAAAGGAATTTTTGTTCAATATCCTGTTACTAACCATGATGATCCCCGCTCAGCTGGCTATGATTTCTCAATATACGGTACTGAACGGTCTGCATCTCATCGATGATTATAAGGGAATATGGCTACTTTGGGGCGGAACCTGTGTGGCCGGCAGTACCTTTTTTTACAGAGGATTTTTTGAAGCCATACCGAGAGAACTGGAAGAGTCCATGTATCTTGACGGTGCATCAAGGCTGCAAACTTTACTGCATTGCATTATCCCCTTAAGTAAGCCGGCTATTGCAACCCAGGTTGTCTTTGCGCTAAACGGTTACTGGTCAAATCTCTTTGATATTCTTACCTTTACAAAATCCATGAATAAGAGAACCTTATCGGTGGCCTTGCAACTATTTAGAGGGCAACACACGACGGAGTTTGGACGCCTGTTTGCGGCAAGCACCATCGTGATTCTACCCAATATACTGCTGTTTATCCTTTTCCAAAAACAGTTTATTAAGCAGGGCCTGACCGAGGG
>CAUTXF010000108.1:0-3770 GCA_963542215.1 uncultured Oribacterium sp.
GCTGAGCCCCTCTAAACAATCCAGATTCTCCAGCTTATTTCCACGAAGTCCAAGCTTCTTTATCGCTTTAAAATGGGAGAGAAAGGCTTTGGCATTGGCCGTAAAATTATCGGAATCATCATCCAGATTTTTGATTTCTGCCTGGGTGAGAATCAAGGTCTCCGTAGTGTTGTTATCTTCCATCTTACTAAGGGATAGGGGAATCTGAGGTGTGTGAGCTGAATCAATGACATTTTCATCAAAAATCAGCTCCTTTACTTTGATACCGGAGAATAGCCCGCGATAGTCTCTCGAAGTATCTAAAGGATCTCCCAGAATACTTAGTTTTTCAAGCTTTGGTAAGTCTTTTAAAACATTTTCCCAGTCGTTAGAAATATAATCCAGGGAACCGGAAATTATCAGGGTGCTTAAAGAGTTCATTCCACGAAGGGGTTCGGCGCTGATCTCGTCACCGTCCAGAAAACAGTAGAGACTCTTAATCGAGGGCATATGGGAAAAATGACTGAGATACCTGGAGTTACAAAGAACTTCTTCCAAGGCAGTTAAATTTTGCAAATCCGGCAGGGAAAAGTCGTAAAGGAGAACGCCCAGATGCAGGCTTTGTAAAGCACTGAGACCGGCAATGGCCTTTCCGTCCGTTAATTCATAACAGCTATCAATGGAAAGCGTGTTCAATGAGGGGTGATTGGCTAAACCGTCTAAAGAGAGTATCGGTACGCTCTCGAGCTCAAGAGACTTTAATTTAGGCATATTTTGGGTAAAGTTTAAATCCTTTACGGACAGTACATGGGATAAGCTGAGATTCTCTATTTGGGGCATGCCGGAGAGGACGGAGATATTTTCCAAGGGGGTATCAGAGGGACCCGACAGACTCAGAGTTTTACAGTTGCTTAAAGTGGCTAAAGGAGCTAAATCTGCAGAGGTATAAAGGGTTAAACTCTCCAACTTAGGAAAGTGTCTTAAAAAAAGTAGTCCTCCCTCATAGTCAGAATCCACCCTGATGGAAAGGCTTTTCAGGGAAGAAAAGGGTGTAAAAATGTCTGTGATTTCCGTTGTTTGCTCAGAAGAAATGCTGTAGGGAACAGCGTCATCACGGAGGTAAATACCGCTAAGACCGAGTATCTGTTCCGGCTTTGCCAAGCTTAACAAAAGCTCTCGGAAGCCTTCCGAATTGTTTCCTATAGCGGAAAAGTATTTTAACTCTTTAAGATTTTTTAAATCTTGATTGTCGCTACTGTCACTATCGAAGCCCAGGTCTTTTCCCAGTGCCAGATTCTCCAAACCGGTGAAGGGCTGAATCTCCTGCCGAGGAATACTTTCCGTAGCAGGAAAATAAAGAGTCTTTTCATCCACGGGATTTCCCTCTTCATCCAGTTTCTCGGCATAAGAAAAACACCAGTTTTCTTCCGCTATATCTTTTGAGATAGATAGGAACTTTAAGGAACTATAGTCTTCCCTTGTGATTTGAGAGAGATTCTTGGAAAATGCTTTCTCCACAAAGGAAATCACTACCGGATCCTGCACTGTACTGCGATATTGGTCAGTGGGAAGCTCTATTCCGCTAGGAGAAAAGAATCTTTTTAGTAAAATAAATAGAAGGATTGATATCACAACTACTACAGTGCCAACTGCACAGCTTTGAAAAAGATATTTACCTCGTGCGTTGTTTGGAATAGTTCTTTCCTTGTTATAATTCACATTTTTGATGGTGATATTTTGGGTGATATCCGGCTTATGAGGCTCCAAATAGACTTTGGTATTACAGAATTTACACTGCACAAAGCCTTCCTTCATTCCCTCAGGAACGGATAATTGACCATTGCAGTTAGGACATTGGATTTTGGTGATTTTCATAGATTTTCCTCTTGCTATTATTAACTTATATTTTGTAAAATGAATATTATTTTATAAACAAATTAAGTTTACATAATGACTAAGTGATAAGCAAGAGGAGAATAGGAGGAAATCATATGAGAAGTGTTTTGGGAAATCGTAAGGCGGTATTTGAAGCGGGAGGACGGAAGCTTTGTATTACGGAAGATGGAATTTCAGTGGAAGGGAAGAAGCCCTTTACCCTTTCTTTTTCCGAGGTGGGAGCCATTCTTCCCATGCGATATTGTAACTCCAATATGCTCTATTCTCTGATTTTTAGGGATCTTCAGGGGAAAAATATCAGTCTTCCGGATTTAGAGACAGATACCAAGGCAAATGGTAGAGGGCATAATATTGCGGAAACCAAGACGCTCTTACTTGCATTTGCAAGAAATAAGCTGGGTGCTGAATTTCCCAATAGCATCGATAGCTTGGACATTTCCATCGGCTTTAACTTAAAGGAAAAGGAGATTCGTCTTTCCGGAGGATGTATTACGGGAGCAAAGCATAGTATTCCTTTAACTGCGATTAGACGAGTGAAAATGGTGACCAACGGCACCATTTCCAACTTAGGCATTTATACCAAGGAAAAAGGTGGCTTCTTTGATTTTCCGGATATGAGTATTCCTGCAAATGAATTGACCCTTCCTATCCTGGAGGCGGCCATGACCAGAAATACAGGAGTCGGCATTGACTTTAGCAGGGGAGACGGGTTTGCACAAAAAACTTCCGAGTTTATGATTATTCGCTTCTTAAGTGCCGATTTTTTCATTAATGAAGATGGCAGTTTCTCCGGTGAGTGGCAAGAGAGGGTCTATGACAGAATCTCTTCCTACGGATATGAGGAGGGAAGCTTGCTGGAGCAGGCTATATTGCTCTAGAAAGATAGTATTTTGGGAATGTTCATAGCTATAGCCGGAATACAAAGATAGCATTAGGAGAGTGGTATTACAGCATTTATCAGCAGGAAAATGTTTCCTCCACTTCTTGATAAGGATAAGCCTTGCGGAGTGCCTGATAGCAGGGACAGTCTTCCTCGTGATCGTTAATGACACCGCAGGCTTGTAAAAATGAATAGACAATGACGGGGCCGGTATACTGAAAGCCCCGTTTTTTTAAATCTTTACTGATTGTCTCGGAAAGAGCATTTTTCGCCGGCATTTCCCCCTTTTCATGTCCTTGATAACAAAGGCTCTTTCCGCCGGAAAAGTTCCAAAGATAGCTATCAAAGCTACCCTCTTCCTTTTGCAGGGCTAAAAATGCCTTGGCATTTTGAATCATGGCTTTGATTTTTCGCTTCGACTTAATCATATTTTCCGTATGCATGATTCTTTCAATATCCTCTTCCGTGAATGCTGCGACCTTTTCCGGGGAAAAGTTTGCAAAACAGCTTCGAAATGTTTCTCTTTTCCGAAGAATCAAGGCCCAGCTAAGCCCGGCCTGCATGGATTCCAAAAGCAAATATTCAAAGAGCTTTTGATCCTCATGGGTGGGGACACCCCATTCTTTATCGTGGTAAGAAATCATTTCCGCACTGCTGTTTTTCCATTGACAAGCCATAGCGCCTCCTTTTTGAAAAGATTATAACAGAATCTATTTAGAGTTGATAATAAATAAGCAGGGTAGTATAATGTACTACACAAAAGGTTTGTGTATTCTTTGCTTGAATAGTACAGCAAATAATTTTTGAAATAGAGGTAAAATTATGGCATTTTCAATTCGAATGAATGAGGAGGAAAAAGCACTTGCAGAAAGCTATGCTAAGCTTCATGCAATGTCTTTAGGAGAAGCTTTCAAAAGGGCTTTATTTGAACGTATTGAAGAGGAGTCTGATATCAGTCTCGCCAATGAAGCCTATCAGGAATATAAGAATAATGGATGTAAGTCCAGACCCATTG
>CAUTXF010000109.1:0-3648 GCA_963542215.1 uncultured Oribacterium sp.
GTTCTTTAGAACGAGCATATTGTAAAATAGGAATTATTATTAAGTCAAGGCTAACTCTTTTGTATTTCGTTTCCATTTTTAATACAATGTAGTCTATGCTAACAAAAGTTAGTAATGAATAACTTGTAACATCGATTATTGAAAAAGTCAAGAAGGAAGGACTGTATTTCTCGATATGGCTCGCTCTGATGCAGTATGGGTCTGTAATCGGGGCACGCTCCCGCTAACTTCGCCTTCGTAACAGTACTAACTTCAAGCTTCGCTTTGCTCGCTTTCAGTAAGTACTGACGGGCTCAGATTGCCCCTCTTACAGACCCATACTCCATCAGTCGCTTCAGCTTATTGATTTCTACAATCCTTCCTACCGCTGTTTTTCGCAAGTACCGGCGGGCTCAGATTGCTCTCTTTCATACCTATACTGCTTCTGTCGCTTCAGTTTATTGATTTCTACAGTTCTTCCCTTCGATGGCTTTCTGCAAATATCAGTGAGCTCAGATTGCCCCTCTTTCATGCCTATACTGCATCAGTCGCTTCAGCTTATTGATTTCTACAGTCCTTCCCTCCGCAGGTTTGCAAGTACCGGCGGGCTCGGATTGTCCCTCTTACAGGTCTATACTACATCTATCGCTTATCGATATTAATTGTTCAGCTCTGTACCTTCTGCTTTTCCCCAATCCAATTCTTGATGTCGAAGGCCGTCATCTTCCCATCCGGCAAATAGTTCCTGAATCTTCGTTGCTTTGGGGTTTTTATATTGTGATGGTTTAACGGTTTCTTGCGTATCATGGTTTATATCTTGTTCCATCCTTTTTTCTCCATAAAAAAACGTGATTCGCATACTTCGCGAGCGATACTCGTTAAGAATTAAAAAAGATCGGGGATTTCTCCCCGACCTTCTTATCTTCTCTAGAAAAATTACTTAAGAGTGATCTTAGCGCCTTCAGCCTCAAGCTTAGCCTTGATATCATCAGCCTCAGCCTTGGAAGCACCTTCCTTAAGAACCTTTGGAGCTGCCTCAACGAGGTCCTTAGCTTCCTTAAGTCCAAGACCGGTAGCCTCACGAACAACCTTGATAACCTTAATCTTGTTCGGACCTACATCAGTAAGCTCAACGTCGAACTCAGTCTTCTCTTCCTCAGCTGCGCCTGCACCTGCACCAGCGCCTGCTGCTGCAACTACTACACCTGCTGCTGCGGAAACTCCGAATTCCTCTTCGCAAGCCTTTACCAAATCATTTAATTCCATTACGGAAAGTTCCTTAATTGCTGCAATAAACTCTTCAACAGTTAACTTTGCCATTGTATTATCCTCCATTATTTTTATTTTTTGAAAATGTCACGGAATAAATTCCGTATTAAGCTGCTTTACGCTGCTTCTCCGCCGTCCTTCTGTGCAATCTGATTAAGCACACGTGCGAAATTGCTGACAGGGGACTTGATGGATCCGAGAAGTCTTCCAAGAAGCTCTTCTCTGGATGGAATCTCTGCCAATGCCTGAACTGCCTTTGCATCGTAGAACTTTCCTTCCACTACTGCACCCTTAAACTCTAACTTTGGTGCTGTTTTTGCAAACTTTGCAAAAATTCTTGCTGCCGCTGTAGCATCGTCCTTAGATACTGCCAAAGCAGTAGGTCCATCTAATACTACGTCTAACTGAGCAAAATCTGTACCCTCTGCGGCTCTCTTGATTAAGGTGTTCTTGAAAACCTTGTACTGTACACCGGCTTCTCTTAATGCTTTACGAAGCTCTGTATCCTCTGCTACGGTAAGACCACGATAGTCTACAACAGTAGCGGCAACAGCACCGTCCAAAAGGGCCTTAATCTCGTCGATGATCGGCTGCTTTAATTCAACCTTTGCCATTCCTTGCTTTCCTCCTTCTGTAATTTTTCTAGAAAGTATTAACGGAAACGAGAGGCTTTCTTCTTCAAAGTATCCGGAAAATGCAAGACACAAACTCGTATAAAGCCGTTACTTCATTTTAGAAGAATAAAAAATCCCTTGCCAAAGACAAGGGATGAACGCACATAATAGGATAAATCCTAGCTCTTTCCTCGGCGGGCGATTTCTCTTTACATCCTGTCCTTCTTACTGTCGCAGAAAAACTGCAAAACCAGTTCGAAAGCTTAGATACCTGCTGTCTTCGGTTAATACCTTGCAGATACTAGCATCTTTCCGAAGGAATGTCAAGAAAAATCGCAGATTGCTTAATCACAAATTGTAGACATAATTATATTAAGGGACAAATCCTATGTCTTATATTTAAAAAACAAAATCCCCAACTGCCTATGCAGACAGCTGGGGAATCATTCTTTGCCGGATTTGTAGTCACACTACTTACCCGAACCTTCCTTAGACAAATGTAACAACAAGAAGTCACACTTCATACATCGTCACAACTGTAAGTTCAAGGTCACACCATCCCTCACAGCACTTTCATTATATGCTTTTAATATAAATCTGTCAAATTTATCATAATGCTTTTAAACCCAAGGTTGTCTGTTGATTTTGTTCTATCCCAAACAACCGCTCGAGAAAGATAGCTTTAACATTATAAAAATTCTTTGATCCATTAAGCTCTCGGATGAAAGAATCCGGAACAAAATCTGCAATTTGTAGTCCGGCGCAATTATCCTTCTTTGTAAAAAAACTCAAAGTAGACAAAAGCTCATTACATTCCTTGGCAGAATAGATGTCTGTACCACATTCCAGCATATGCATAAAGCATCTCTGTATTTCAGCATTTTCATTCCACTGCCTAGATTCAAACACAATAGATCCCATCGACTGATTCTTATACCTCAGAAAAGTCATATAATTATTTAGTAGATTGATAAAGGCGTAATTATAATGTTTATTATGTTTTACTCTATAAGCAGATTTAAAATTTTCTGCATCAAAATAAACTCCTAACGTCGTAAAATCAATTAACGAGAGCATTTTATTAAAATCTTGCCAAAAATTCGCTCTTTGATTTTGATCGATAAACATTTTAAATTCATTGATGTTTTTCTTCATTTCTGTATAGTGGAACACTATGCTAGTTGTAGAAAAATATTTATCTTTAAGGTCATTTACTTTTGGAATTAATGAATTCTCATATTCATCACGCCTAATTACTATACCAGCCAAACAAAAAAATGGATTCGTAGAATTTTTATTTGCTTCATCTAAATATAATATATAATCGCCCATAAATTCACCTTTCACTTTACATAAAAGTATATCACAATGGTGAATTCTGTCGAGCATTATCCTATTTTAAAGCCTCTTTCGGGCTCCAATACCGAATCTTCACATACTCTACCCCTTCCGGACTTTCCCAACGGATCCAGTCCTCTCCTTCATAGTAGTAATCCTCTACAAAGGCTGTTCCGGAAATAGGGATATACTCCGGAATGTCATCCGGGGTAAAGTTGAAGACCTTGGTGCCGTCCTCAACGGAATACTCCATGGACTCGTCCAGATGAATGCCTTCCAGCTTCTTCACCCAGTAACGGATGGTTCTGCCGTTTTCCTCGGTCTCGCCGGAGAACCAATAGAGTCTGAAGTTTGCGGTTTCCGGAATCTCTTCCTGATCGTGGAGCTCAATATTCAGGGCGCCGTCATAGCCGGGCTGTTCGCCCTCATGCTTTGCCTGCTCCGCCTG
>CAUTXF010000110.1:0-3607 GCA_963542215.1 uncultured Oribacterium sp.
CCGGCTTGTTTGCTCTCATATCTCTCAAAGAAGTTTCCTTCATGGAACCAACATAGCATTTGCCCTGCTTCTGTTCCGCTGTAATAACAGCCCTATCACTTTATAGAATTTCCCTTGTAATATCAAGACTTTTCTACATTTTTCTTCCTACATATCCAAGGAATTGCTTCATCTTTTTTTCTGCTTTTCCGCAATTTCAGAGAAGCTTTTCCGAGGGCACAGATTCCTACTCTTCTTTACAACAATTTTAGAAATACTTCCCAAAAAAGAATTTTTTTTTAATTTTTTTGAAAAAGCATTCCTAATCTCTTTTTCACCGTGCTATCATAGCACAAATTTTTCTTTACTAAGGAAAAAAGAAAAATTAGCGCCAGGGCTTCGGAGATATTCCAAGCTGACGAGGTAAACAGTAATCGAAAGATTCGGCGGATGCTGTTTCGGAGTAGTGCATCGTAAGGGAAAGAAAAAAAGCGAAATCAAAATCGTAACAAAAGCTTTCTCCGCACCTTAAACAATTTAATAGGAGGAAAATACAATGTGCGGTATTGTTGGTTTTGTTGGACAGGGGAATCCCAAAGAGATTCTTCTGGCCGGTCTTTCCCGTCTGGAATACAGAGGTTATGATTCTGCAGGAATCGCCCTGTACGCTCATCCTTTCACAGTGGTGAAGGCTGTAGGAAAATTAGAAGAATTAAAGAAAAAAGTGGAGGCTTCTAAGGAATTTGAGCTTCCCTACTCTATGGGGATAGGACATACCCGTTGGGCGACTCACGGAAAGGCCAGTGAAAAAAATGCCCATCCCCACCTGTCCATGCATAAGGAAGTGGTGCTGGTGCATAACGGCATTATTGAAAACTTTGCAGAAATTAAAAATTTCTTACAGGAAAAGGGTTACAGCTTCTACTCCGATACGGATACGGAGGTTGCGGTAAACCTGATGGAATATTATTACCGGAAAGAAAAGGATATTTTAAAAGCACTCTTCTCTGTACAAAAGGAGCTGAAGGGCTCTTTTGCCTTTGCCATCATGTTTTTGGAGGATGCAAATACCCTTTATGCTATGCGAAAGGATAGCCCTTTGATTGTGGGAAAAGGGAAAAATGCCTTCTATCTGGCTTCCGATGTTTCCGCCTTTTTAGACTATACTAAGAAAATCTATCCTGTGGAAAATCGGGAGATTCTCAGCCTTTCCGAGAAGGAAATCCATATTTATAACCAAAACGGTGAGGAAGTAAAGCGCTCTTCCACTATTGCGGAGCTGAGTCAAAGCCAGATTCATAAGGGAGACTACCTGCATTTTATGGAAAAGGAAATCTTTGAGCAGCCCAAGGTGGTGAAGGATACTCTGCTTTATGCCTGCAAGCAGGAAAATGGGAAACAGCTTGAAAATGGGAAGCCTGAAGAATACGCTACTCCCGGGGCGAAGCAATTTTCTTCTGCCAGGAAAGATCCGGAGAATGCGGAAAATCCGGACTTTTCCTATGAAGCTTTTTCTATGGCGGAAAAGGATTTTCAGGATATTTCCAGAGTTCGGGTGATTGCCTGCGGTTCCGCCTACCACGCGGGTTGGGTTTTGAAATCCGTTTGCGAAAGCCTGGCTAGAGTTCCGGTACAGGTGGAGCTGGCCAGTGAATTCCGCTATAATCATCCCATTTTGGAAAATGGAGAACTGGTCCTCAGCATCAGCCAGTCCGGAGAAACTGCGGACACCTTGGCTGCCGTAAAGGAAGCCAAGAAATTAGGGGCAAAAACCCTATCCATCGTAAATGTGAAGGGCTCTGCCATTGCCAAAGAATCCGACTTTGTCTTCTACACCCAGGCGGGTCCGGAGATTGCGGTAGCCACCACCAAGGCCTACAGCTGTCAGCTTGTGGCAGGCTACATTTTCTCCCTGCTTTTGGCTAAGGCAAAGGGAAAAATCAGCAGGGAAGAAGCTTCTAACTTAACAGAAGAGCTTTTCCTCCTTCCGGGAAAGGTTCAGCAATGCCTGTCTATGGATCAGGAAATCCTTCCTATGGCAAAGGAACTAAAGGATGCGGACAACATTTTCTTCCTGGGAAGAGGGCTGGACTGGGCCATCTCTATGGAAGGCGCTTTGAAGCTGAAGGAAATCAGCTATATTCACTGTGAAAGCTATAGTAGTGGAGAATTAAAGCACGGCACCATCAGTTTAATCGAAAAGGACAGTCCGGTCATCGGTCTTCTTTCGCAGGAGGAGCTTGCCGGAAAGAGCATTTCCAATATTCACGAAGTACGAAGCCGTGGAGCCAAATGCTTTGCGATTAAGACGGAAGATATTGCTATTGAAGAAGAGGACTTTGCCGGAAGCCTTAGCGTAGCTAAGACCCATCCCCTCTTTGCCGGAAGCCTTTTGGTGCTTCCTCTCCAGTTCCTCGCCTACCGAGTCAGCCTCCTAAAGGGCTTCGATCCGGATAAGCCCAGGAACTTGGCGAAATCCGTTACCGTGGAATAAAAAAGGAACTGTAATACAATAGCATCGTCCCAGATAGAGAGGCTTTTTTCTAACTTTTGTTTCTCATTCATTTTTTATAGAGTGCTGCAATACTTTTATCGGTAGGCATTACATTTCATATTTCAGACGAAGAAAGCGGCTCTGGAGAGTGCGTATAGCATCCAGAAGGCCGCTTTTAAAATTCTTTCATGTGTTGGTCTTTTATTTCCATGCTCATCTACCTTCATTTCGAGTTATTATCAATCTTGTGTGTAAAAGAGGATTTACAGATCTTACAAAGCCAGCGTTGGGAGCCGACATTTGTTTTTTCTGACTTAACGCATTTCTTTCCACAAATAGGACAATTTATTTGATTCATTTAATCTTCCTCCAAGAAGTATATTTCTAAGGAAGATTAAACCCTCATAACCCTATGATTTACATGGCTCTACAGAGCTTTTATCAACACGTTTTGTTCTATAACTCCGTAATTCCTTGTCTTCGAAGAATACGATAAAGCCCTGCTATAGAGCGTTTATAGCCTCTTTGCATGAGTTTTACCCAGAAGACAACAAGTCCTATATATGGATTTCTTCGGCGCAGATTAGCAATTAGCCTTAGCGCTTCTAAAGTGTGCTGGTTAGAATGATGATGTGGGCGACGAGATTGATTTCGTAATGAATCAATAGAGCCATTATATCGGTTACGCCAGCAATAAATATATTGTCGATTAACACGATACTTTATTGCAGCCTTTGATACCCCGTGTTTTTCAGAATAATGAATGAGTGATAGTCTAAAGCGCATATCTTGTGTTATAGTAGCCACAGCGGAAGCCCTCCTTCATCGTAACGCTTCGCCCGCACTTCTCCCAGAATATAAAAAAAAGAGAGCCCGCAGGCTCTCTTATATAATTCTTCAAAAATTACTTCTTAGAAGACTCTTCAGTGCTCTCAGACTCTTCAACTGCTGCTGTAGTCTCTTTAGCATCCTTCTTATCGCTCTTCTTCTCCTCTGCTGCAGTGGTCTCCTTAGCAGCCTCTGTCTCTACCTTGCTCTCTGTTGCTGCAGTAGTCTCTGCCTTCTTACCGGAACATGCAACCATTGTAAGAGCTGCTGTCATTGCTGCAAGTACGAATAATCCTCTAACCATCT
>CAUTXF010000111.1:0-3552 GCA_963542215.1 uncultured Oribacterium sp.
CCACTCCCAGCTTTAAGACATTTTCATCAATAGCAAAATAGGGGCTGTGCTGGGGATAACGAAGTTCTTCCTCCGGGAAGCCGGCACCAAGGAAAAGAAGGCATTTCGGTGCCTTAAACTTGGCAAAATCCTCTCCCCCCATCTGAGGCTCCCAATCCAACACATTTTCATCTCCAAAGACCTTCGCAGCTGCTCTTCTTCCCGTATCCACACAGGCTGTATCGTTAATCATGGGAGGCGGCCCAAGGTGGTAGTCAACGGTTATTTCCGTTCTTGTAGCCTCTGCCACACCCTTAGACACACGATTTAGAATCTCCGGATACTGCTTACGAATCTCCGGGTTAAAGGTTCTGGCCGTTCCCTTTAAATGAGCCTCTCCGGGAATAACATTGTAGGCATTGCCGGAGCTGAAAGAGGTAACACTGATCACTGCCGGCTCCAAGGGACTGATTTCTCTGGACACGATGCGTTGCAAAGACATTACCAGCTCCGAACCGGCAACAATGGGATCCACCGTCTGATGGGGCAGTGCGCCATGCCCTCCCTTTCCCTTTACGAAAATGTCAAAGGTGTCCGTAGCTGTCATCACCGCACCATAACGAAGGGAGGCTGTACCTGCCGAAAGCTTACTCCAAATGTGCAAGGCAATCATTCGATCACAGGATAATACCTCAGGATCCTCCTTCATATAGCCGGCTCCACTATCCTCAATGCACTCCTCTGCCGGTTGAAATAAAAGCTTTACAGTCACCGTAAGCTCCTCTTCCATTTGCTTTAAAAGCTTTGCCGTTCCCAGCAGGATGGTAATGTGGGTGTCATGACCACAGGCATGCATCACCCCCTCCGTCTTGGACTTCCAAGCACAATCCGAAAGCTCCGTCACCGGAAGGGCATCAATATCCGCCCGAATCCCGATAACCTTTCCTGTTGACCTCTTTCCCTGAATGCTGGCAATGACACCGGTTTTACAGGACTTTTTATAGGAGATTCCCAGCTCATCCAGATATTCCATGATTTTTTCCTGAGTATGAAATTCCTGCCAGGACAGCTCCGGATGCTCATGAAAATACCGGCGAAGCTTCACCAGCTCTTCTTGAAAATCTTCCGGCCTAGCTGCTTGAATTTCTTTTTGACTATCTGCTTGAATACCTTTTTGTCTATCCGCGTTGATATCTGTCCAGATATCCGCTTCGTTTTTTACTTTCTTATCCTTATCCATTGTTTTAGCCTCCGTCCTTTCTCTTAGCTTGGATCTGTTTTCTACTGTTTTTTCTTACTATACTTTCTTACTCTACTTTCTTACTGTACTTTTTTACTATACTTTCTTACTATTCTTTCTTGATATTTTCCCATTCTATGCGCTTTGAAAAGCCATGACAATACGATTTTTTTCATGAATTGATACAAAACTCATATCCTTCAATATAATTATTTATTTTTTAGCAATTTTATACAAACTTTAAGAGCTTTTCTCTCTTCGATTTTCTGTCCTTTAGTCCCATTTCTCCATAAAATAGCATTGTAAAATAACGATATTATGATATCATCCCGAATTTGACAGTCTACATAGTAAAAAAGCCCTGTAAATCGTTGAAATCAAGCGGTTTACAGAGCTTTTTCCTTTGTTATTAGATGTGCGTACAGATTTTTATTTTTTAGTTTGATGGCAAATATTTCTCATTTTTTCAATAGTGACGATCTGCATAGAAGTATTAATTCCAAAGGCTTTTTCTAGATCGTCTGTAAATTCTGTTTTTGTATATGTCGGGATAAATCCTCTGCCTTCAATCTTTAGAAAGTTCATATCTTTTAGACCACGTAACAGCTTTTCGCATGAATACTTGCTTCCAAGTTGTTTATCCAGGTATCTGTAGAGAATTAATGAAAGGAAGCAAATCATAAAGTGTGCCTTAATCCTATCATCTCTGTGAAGGTATACCGGCCGTGCTTTGAATTCACTTTTCATAATGCGAAAGCATTCCTCGATTTGCCAGCGTTGTTTGTTTACTTCAATGATAGCTGAAGCATCATCTTCCAAGTTAGTGCATACAGCGTAGAAACCGTCATACTGTTCTTCTTTTCGAATAACATCTTCATTGAGTTCTAAAAAGCTCTGCTCGGCCAGCTCCCCCTCCGGCGTGACACTGTTCTTTTTAACAAACCGTTTGAAATCGGTTTGGCGGTTGTGGTCTATTTCTTTGGGATTATTGGTAATAAGGTTTTGGGCACGATTGATTTGTCCGCTCCGAACGTACCTTAGATAATCCCTGTATTTGATGGAATAGGATACAATCAGATGTTGTTCAAGTCCATTTTCATTTATCCACCGTTCTTTGTAAAAGATTTTTTCTCTGTCTTTTTCTTCGTCCAGTTCGGAAATGTCATACTTTTGCATACTGTCTTTTAGATGCCAGTCTTTAGAATCAAGGCACCATTCTTTCAGAAAACCTTTTAACTTCTTTATGGATTGTGTTGTGATAAAACCACGATTCCCCTTGGAGTTATATTTGCGGTTGGATAAGGCTGAAAGACCTGCATCCGTACATACGACCAGTCTAGACAAGGAAAAATCTTCAAGAAGCTTTTTTTCCAAAGGAACCATTGTCGTTTGTTCATTGGTGTTGCCGGGATTGACACTGAAGGCAAGAGGAATACCGTCACTGTCCATAAAAAGTCCCATCTGAACAATGGGAAGAGGCCGGTTTTCTTTAGAGGCTCCATACTGTTTTAATCCATCTGCTTGCTCAAGCTCAAAAAAGTAGTTGGTGCAGTCATAGTAAATCACTCCGGTTTTTCTTTTTGAAATCTTTAAGCTGTTCCGATAAAGTGTGGACTGAATGTAATCCGACTCTTCATTAATGATGGATAGGGAACGGTAAATATCTTCGAGAGAAAAATCCGGTTTTTCTATAAATCTTGAAGAAAGAGCGAAGGAAGATAGTTTTGAAGAAGGATAAAGGATTCTTGTAAAGAGCAGCCTTGAAAGAATTGAATTGAGGTTGTACTTAAATCCATGCTTTCTGGCAATAGCTTTGCAAATCTTATCAAAACCCAACTGAAAATAAATATCCTGTAGGAAAAGATAGCCTCCATTGAAGAGCCTCTGATCGTTCTGAGTGAGAGGAATTGAGGGATCAAACGAGATCTCAATAGGTTTATTCATTTCAGCATTCTTATTTAAATTGGCGACGTATTCTTTTGCCCATGCAAGAGCATCAGAAACACCATGCTTTTTACAGATTTCTTTTTCGTTTCCCAATTTTTCGATGGTTACAGTCGTACGTTTTTTATTGATATAAGCAGATTTAATAACAGAGTAAGAAACTGAGTGAGCAGATTTAGTGGCTCTAAGTCTCATAGGCACCTCCTTTAAAATAAACTATATTATACTACAATACGCAATAAGACGCAATATATAGAACGAATATTTGCGTAAAAAAATAGAGGCTTTTCAAGCCTCCCGATACTGTTTATGTTATTTTAGATGTCAAAGTTCCGACAATACGATTTTTTTCATGAATTGATACAAAACTCATATCCTTCAATATAATT
>CAUTXF010000112.1:0-3413 GCA_963542215.1 uncultured Oribacterium sp.
TGTAATAGGTATATGGTGGTGGACTGAGAGTCCGAAATATACAATTACTTTTTACCTATCCTTAGGATATTACCTTTTATCTTGTTTGAGCGCAGAGTACCGAAGTGAGAAAAATAATTCAATAAGAAAGTATCATGAAACTAGTATGATGATTGTATTTTTTATTGTGATTATGTTTCCATTACTAGGGTTTTCGATAATTGGGATGACTAAGAATCCATACATGGATAAGAGGGACTATGAAATTGTTCAAATGATTAGTGCTTCTAATTTAGAGAAGATAGAAGAAAAAACAAAATCTGATAGTATATATCAAACCGAACGAGGGGATACGGAGTACAACTATCGAAATGAGCAGAATAAGGATGAGTCCCCGTTTCAAGTAGTTATTTTACATCGTGGTTCACAAGTACTCCTAATGAATGGCGAAATAGATGGTAACGAAGCAATAAACCCTCAGGAAGATATGTCATCCAGTAACTTGGTGATTGATACCAGTTCCTATGAATTTCAGGAAGCAAGCCAATATCGTTTTTATAGAAAAACATTTAATAGTGTAACGATAAATGCTTCTGAAAATAATGACTAATAAGAAGAATTATGACTTATACAGATTTAACTTCTACTGCTGAAGACCATGCTTCTGACCGGTACAATCAAATCCAAGAAAAACAAGAGCTGCTGTCCATGTTACTGGAAGGAAAATCATCCGGAGAAAAGGAAGGCTGGTTTTCTTCAGAAGAAGTAAAAATAATTCTACGTAGAAAGCAATAAACTATCGAAATTCGCAATATCTAATTCAACAAAATCCATCTATGCTTTCCTCATAAGCAAAGTTAACTGATACGAGAAAATGAGGAAAGACCATGGGCGCAGGCAAGGGAAATGAGAACATTCCTTGGATTTATAGAGGCATAGATTTTCAGACTTTGGGAAAACAAATCAAAAAATATCGTGTATTAAGAGGGCTTCGACAAAGCGATTTGGCGGAGCTCATTTTTAGTACGACAAATACCATTTCCAGGATAGAAATAGGCGGAATCGGATGCAGTCTGGAGAATCTTTTGCGCATTGCCGATGCCCTGGAGGTAAGTCCGGATGCTCTGCTCTTTGGGAATTTTAATCCCATGTACAGCCGTTTTTATCCCTATTTTTGGGACATGAAGGAAGAGATTTTGCGGAAAATGGAGGAGAACCTTTCTGACATTTTTAAGGAAATATCTTCAAAGGAACAACTGACTTTTGTGGAAAGAGATTTTCAGAAATGGCTGAAAATGACGAAGCAGAGTAGGGAGGAAATGGAGGCACAGGCCAAGGAGCAGTCGGGAGAAGAGCTTCGCTATTCGGTAGAGGATTATTTATTTTCTGCTACAAAGCTAGCGGATCCGGAAGAAAAAGTGGTGGAAGAGAATCCGGAGGAAGAGAAAAAGACCAAGGCTCAGCTTCGGAAAGAGGAAAAGGCAAGACAGAGGGAAAGTGCAAGGAAGGAAAAGCAGCTTACCCAGGAAGAACAAAGGCAGAGAGTACGGAAAGAGGCAATGAGGAAAAAGAAGTAGTATAGGAAATCCATAGAGTTGGAAATGCGAAATATATCGAACTTGTTACATGGTGTTGAACCGGAAATTCAAAATCTATCGAGTTGAAACAGTGAAATCTATCGAACTGGAAATTCAAAATTCATCGAATTAGAAGTTCAAAATCTGTCGAATTGAAAATCAAAAATCTATCGAATTGAAAATGCGAAATCTCTCGAATTGAAATTTACAAATCTCTCGAATTGAACTATAATCACAAGAAATATTGTGGGGGTAGGGCATGAGAAGAGACTTATATCAGACAAGAATTATTGATGATTCTGTAGAGACTTATCTAAAGACCTTTGGTGCGGTTTGCATTGAAGGTCCAAAATGGTGCGGAAAAACCTGGACTTCCGCCTACCATAGTCGAAGTGAGTTTTACTTGGCAGACCCTGCAGGAAATTTTCAAAATAGAAAGCTGGCGGAATTGGATCCGTCTCTTGTTTTAGAGGGAGAAGTTCCTCGTCTGTTGGACGAATGGCAGGAGGTTCCTTCCCTTTGGGATGCGGTTCGTTTTGCGGTGGATTTAGCAAAGGAAAAGGGAAGATTTATTCTAACCGGTTCTGCAACCCCGAATCAAAAGGGTATCCTGCACAGTGGGGCAGGACGAATTGCACGCCTGAGAATGCGACCGATGTCTTTATTTGAAAGCGGAAAATCCAGCGGAAAAGTCTCCTTAAAGGGCATTTGCTCCGGAAGTCTGGAACCCCAACTTACAGGAGAGGTGCAGCTTAGTGATTTGATTGACTATATTATTCGCGGCGGTTGGCCGAATAACCAAGATTTGCCCTTGGAGCAAGCCGCATTGCTACCGAAGGAGTATATTTCCGCCATTTTAAATGATGATATAGAGCGAATAGACGGTGTAAGAAGAGACCGACACAAGATGGAGCTGCTCCTTCGCTCTCTTGCTAGAAATGAAGCCACCACGGTGAGCAACAAAAAGCTGAAGGATGATATCAAAGACATTGACCATGAAGACATTGTGGTAGAGACTGTTGCAACCTATTTGGACATTTTAAACAGGCTCTTTCTGATTGATAATCAAAAGCCTTACGGTGCAGAATTACGCTCTACAATACGGGTAAAGCAGGCGGAAAAACGGCATTTGGCTGACCCTTCTTTGGCATGCGCCTTACTCAATGCAAGTCCGGAAATGTTGAAAAATGATTTAAATACCTTAGGATTTTTGTTTGAGGCTCTGTGCGAGAGAGACTTGAAGATTTATGCCGAGTCCTTTGGCGCATCCCTATATCATTATCAGGATTATCGTAATCGGGAAATGGATGCGGTTATTGTTACACCTGAGGGAGAATGGTGTGGAATCGAAATCAAGCTGGGAGCGAACCAAATCGACGAGGCGGCTCAAAATCTCTTGAAAATAAAAGAGGAAATTTTGGCGGAAAATAAAGGCAAAGAACCTAAAAGCCTCTGTGTGGTTTGCGGCCTTAGCAATGCCGCTTATCAAAGAGAAGATGGGGTATTTGTGGTGCCTTTAACAGCGCTGGGAGTTTGATTGAAGTTTTTTCAAAAATTTGTTGACAAGAAGCCATCCATGTTGTAATATACCATTCGTGCCTTGAAAATATTAAAGGTTATATGCGGGTGTAGTTCAATGGTAGAATGTCAGCCTTCCAAGCTGAACACGTGGGTTCGATTCCCATCACCCGCTTTTTTTGCCCAGATAGCTCAGTCGGTAGAGCAGAGGACTGAAAATCCTCGTGTCACTGGTTCGATTCCGGTTCTGGGCATTTTACCAAATATGCGCGAGTGGTAGAGTGGTACTATGTCTCCTTGCCAAGGAGAAGGTCGCGGGTTCGATTCCCGTCTCGCGCT
>CAUTXF010000113.1:0-3350 GCA_963542215.1 uncultured Oribacterium sp.
CTATACAATTCCCGCTTTTTCAAAATGCTTCTTTAAAAGCTTTCTTCCGAGAAAGGCACCGAGTAAACCGAAAAGGAAGGTGCAGACATAAACGATAGCCATATTTTGCACACTAATCAGCTTCTCAATGGCATTTCCATAGTTCTCTCCCATTTCTTTTATCACCATCTCCATATAACGCTCTTTCAAAAGAAGCATTTGCAGAAGGGAATTGCAAGGCCATAGGCTAAAAATTGCATAACTTAGCATCATGGAAGAGCTGGATTGATACTTTCCCATCCGACGGATTCCTTCTGCAAGTAGGCAGAAGAGAAGGGAGAGGAGAGGAACCACAAAGGTATGCCCAAAGAGGAACATGATACAGGGGGCAATCATGCCGAAAATGAGAAGCCCAAAGGGCTTATTTACCTTTGCCATAAAGAGCATGACAATAGGCCCTCCGATAAGCGCGTAGGCAGCAGGGTAGACGAGAAATAAAATCGGAACAACACCCATCATCCCCACAGCAAACATACAGATAAAGTAAATCACGGCAAAAACACCGATGGACACCAGGTCTTTAATGGTCAGTTTATTTCTATTCATAAAGCAAATCTCCTTTTATAACGAAAAGCTTCCTTATCCTTTGTTCCGAATATTTCGGAATTTGGCTTATAAGGTCTTGGATTTTTTCTCGATATGGTTTTAATAGCTGAATTCCTCTGCAAGCCGACTCTTTTCTACCAGATTCCGATAGACCTTGGAGCGCTCCAGCAGTTCTTCGTGGGTACCCACCGCATCCACCTCTCCGGAGGACAGCACCAAGATGCGGTCTGCTTTCTCGATGGACTTCATACGGTGGGAAATAAGAACTACAGTCCGGTTTTTTCCACGGATTAAGCTGCTGAGGCTTTCCTGAATTTTTCTTTCGTTATCAATATCCAGATTTGCGGCAATTTCATCTAAGAGGAGTATGGGAGCATCCTTCAAAAAGGCTCTGGCAATGGAAAGCCGCTGCCTTTCTCCGCCGGAGAGCTCTGCGCCGTTTTCTCCGATTCTTGTTTGGAAGCCATCGGGAAGCTTCTCGATAAAGTCCAGGCAGTTGGCAAGACGTGCCGCTTCCCGCACTTCCTCTTCTGTGGCATCCCCTCTTCCCAGACGGATATTCTCCAGAATGGTGGTATTAAAGAGGTTCACTTCCTGAAAGACTATGGAGATTTTTTGGAAAATGGAGTCGGTGGCTGTGTTTTGTAAATCCTTTCCGCCGATGAAAATCTTTCCGGAATTTGCATCATAAAGTCTGGAGAGTAAGCGTAAAATGGTGGTTTTTCCGCAGCCGGAGGGGCCTACTAAAGCGAAAAGTTCTCCTTCCTTTACCGACAGGGACACGTCTTTCAGAATTACCCTGTCTTCATTGTAGGAGAAGGACACATCCTGAAAGGCAATGGAGAAGTCGGAAAGGGTTGTACTGAGCCCTTCCTGCTTCTTTGCCGCCTTGATTTCGGAGATGCGCTGCACCGCCGGTGCGATATAGAAGATCTCCATCAGGCTTTCCTTGGAAATGTCGAAGATTTCCTTTAATTTCATGGAGGCGATGATAAAGCCCAAGAAGTAGAGGGTGGAAATACTGCCGCTTTGATAGAGAGGGAAACCGACGAAAATCACCGTGGCCACACTTAAGAAAGCAAAAATGGAAGAGAATCCCATAACGATAAAGGAGCCCATTTCCGTCTTTAGGTGAAGCTTCTCTTGAGCATCCATTTTTTGAAATAAGGCTTCTCGAACTTCTCGGTCAGGGAGAAAACTGCTGATTTCCTGATGCAGGTCGATATGTTCCTGGAAAGCTTCCGCATTTTCCCGCAAAAGATGATAGTACTTCTGATTGTTTTGCACTACGAGCTTTCTGGATAAGGGCACCAAAAGAAAGCTGAAAATCGTAGGGAGAAGGGTGGCAAGGGACAACTTCCAGTTTGAGAAGCACATCAGAATCCCCATAATCGGGAAGAAGAAAAACATCGCTGCGATTTTGGGGACGGAATGGCTTAAAGCGTGTTCAATCCTCTCCACGTCAGACATAATGCTTTCCGACAAATCACTTAAGTCATGCTTGGAAAAATAGGCAATGGGCAGGTCTGCCAGGGTTTCCGCAATGTTCTTTCTTAAGTTTGCCGATTCTTTGTAGGTTGCGTTATAGAGACAGACATATTCCTTGGAAAGCAGGAGGTAGAGGAAGAACAGGATTATGAGAGCCGGAACAATCAGCTCCCATGGCGTGAAGGCTTTCCTACCCGCATTTTCCAGAAGGAGCTTCGCGATATACAGTAAAAGTATAACGGGACCCATATTGATACAGTAAGTAAGAAAGCAGTAGAGGCTGGCTTTTTGCAGGTTTTTTGCGCCCTGCTCCGTAAGGGAGAACTGTTTTTTGAACCAATTCATCATTTGTTTATCCTCCAATCTTCCGTAGTTTGATAAAGCGCCCAGAGCTTTTTATAACGACTGTCTCTTTGCAGAAGCTCTTTACTGTTTCCCCGTTCCACAATCTTTCCCTCTTCCAAAACCAGTATTTCATGTAAGCCCTGAATACTGGAAAGGCGGTGCGCAATCATAATCACGGTTTTTCCCTGAATCAGATTCTTAAAAGCATTTTGCAGGGCATACTCCTGATCCGCATCGATGGAGGCGCTGGCTTCGTCCAGAATTACGATGGGAGCATCCTTTAAGATGGCTCTGGCAATGGCGATTCTCTGCTTTTCGCCACCGGAGAGGTAAACGCCTTTAGCACCGATTAAAGTATTTTCTTTCTCGGGAAAACGCTCCAGAATTTCTCTGCAACCTGCCAAATCCAAAGCCCGATGGACGTCTTCCGCAGTAGCATCCGGTTTTCCTAATAGTACATTTTCATAAATCGTCTTATGGAAGAGCTTGCTGTCCTGGAAAACGAAGGAGATGGCCTTACACAGGGCATTCTTGCTGTAGTTTTCAATGGGGAGATCCCCGATTCGAATCTGTCCTTTATCCGCTTTGTAGAAGCCGGAGAAGAGCTTCGCGATGGTGGATTTTCCCGAACCGGAGTGCCCCACAAGGGCATAGCTTTTTCCTTCTTCCAAGCGGAAGGAAAGCCCTTCCAAAACTTTCTTGTCTCCGTAGGAAAAATCTACATTTTGGAACTCCATACTGTAATTTTGGAACTTTTCTTCCCTGCCGTATTGGAGGCTGTCCTCCTGCATTGCTTTGTAGAGCTTTTCCATTTCATCGATGGCAAAGTTTGCATTGAAAATGTACATGCCGGACCACATGATTTTCATGAAAGCCACCATGATGACGCCGTCCAGAAAGAAAATCATAATCAAATCGATGATCAGTTTTTC
>CAUTXF010000114.1:0-3313 GCA_963542215.1 uncultured Oribacterium sp.
AGATGGGCTGCATTTGCTTTGAAAATGAAGCCATGGGCATCTATTTCATTGAAGATCCGGATGGCTACTGGCTGGAGATTTTGCCATAAGTTTAGCGATTCGGAGCGGGACAGATGGTTTTTAGAGAGAAAACCGTCTGTCCCGCTCTTTTATTCATAACGAGTATCGTGCGTAAAGCGTTCGATATCTCGTTCTTAGCAAGTGATGCAGGCGAAGCCGGAGACATCTTGTTTTTAGCAAGTATTGGCTCGCAAAGCCTGCATTTCTGATTGTAGGCGAAGTGCCAATATGTTTTAGACATGCGTTCTCACATCACTTTTCTTTAGGTACAGAATACCGATACCCAGTGCAGCGAAAATATAAAAGGCACAGCTTAAGAGGAGAATCGGAAAATTCAGCTCCCCGGTGATAGAAGTACTGCCCATGCCGTAAATCAGCGTGGAATAGGGCAGCGCATAGTAGGCTCCTTTCACGGTTAGGGTAAGGCCGACCAAGCTGCCCAGAAAAGCCAGCGCGATGGGAAGGGCAAAGGAGTGGAAGAACATGGACAGGGTGCTTTGCAGGGCAGTAATTGCGGCAATGGAGAGGATGGCGGAAAGTATCCGTATCCAAAAGATTGCCGGAACAGCTCCTGGAAGGCCGAGGATTTTACCGCTCAGGAGATAAATACAACTGATCCAGACCATGCAGAGCGTACTGAGGAGGGTTGCGGTAAACCATTTGTCCCGAATCAGTTTACCGGGGCTAGTAATAGTTAAAATCAGATTCCAGTTACTGCCTTGATGCTCCATTCGCCACAGAAGACTGCAGAGAATGCCGATGAGGGGAGCCAGGAAAAACATCCCCAGAAACAGAGATTGCTGGGTCCAGAGATCTTCCCAAGTATATTGTAAGACACCCTGATTTTGCATAAAATTCACCGTTCCAATCAGTGCCGAAATCAGGGGGATCAGAAGGAAAGGAATCCAGATGGGGTTCCTTTTTAACTTGATCAATTCCGGGGATAAACTGCTGTGCAGACTGTGGCTTACATTTTGCCTGTGGAGAGAAAACAAAGCTTCTCCCTGCTCTGCCCGGGTGAAAAGAAGGAGACCAAGCAGAAATGTACCTATGAGATAAAGTAGGCTTAGGAAAATATCGGAAATAGGGATAGATCTTAGGCTTAGGCTCATGAGTCTTGATGCTTTGTCATAGTCCATACCGATAGGGCTAAGAGAGAAGAAAACAGACCAGGGAGTCCACATGTCTGTACTGATAAAGGCCAGAAATAAGCCGGACAGGGTACCGCCGAAGGCGATGGAAAGGGCTGCAAACTGGCTGGAAAACAGTAGGGAAAGCGTGCATTGAAGCTGATACAGAATCATTCCGCCGATAAGTTCTGAAAAGAACAGAACGGGAACAATATGTGACGGAATATCTCCGGTAAAACCTAAGAGCTTTCCCCCAAGAAGGACCATGCCGATTTGGAAAATACTAAACAGGACAAGAGTAATAAACCCGAAGAAAAGCTTTCCCAGATAGATAGACGCTCTGCTTTCCAGGGTGGGAAGAAGGTTCCACATAGCGCCTTTGTGTTCCATGTCCACAGACTGGGAAGCAATTACCGCCATAAGTACGGACAGAACCAGTGTGTTAATGATGGGAAGAGCATAAAAGATATTTAACCATGGTTCGGAAGAAGATTTTATGCCATAAAACAGATAGGCAGAATCTAAAAGTAGAGCCGCGAGGAAAAGCAAAGGAAAATGCTTATGGCGCGCTTTTTGAAATTCTATAGAAACGATTTTAGGGAGATTGCTTAGGGTGTTCATAAAGACTCCTTTCCACCGGTCATTTCCAGAAATGCCTCTTCCAGACTTTTTCCATTACATTCCAATTCTTTAAGAGGACCTTCATAGAGCAGCTGTCCATGGTGAATGATACCGACTTGACTTGCCATTTGCTCTATTTCACTGAGGAGATGACTGGAAATGATGACCGTCATATTTCTTTCTTTAGGAAGAGATACAATCAACTCACGAATTTCTTGTATGCCGGCAGGATCCAAGCCGTTTGTGGGCTCATCCAGGATCAGGAGCTTCGGATTTCCCAAAATGGCCATAGCGATACCAAGACGTTGTTTCATACCCAGAGAATAGCTACTAAGCTTCTTATCTCTTTGCTCATAGAGCCGGACGGTTTTCAGTGCCGAGGCAATTTCTTCTTCCTTCACGCCCTTTAATTTCTGCACAATCTGCATATTTTCCAGTCCGCTTAAATGCCCGTAACCGCCCGGATTTTCAATAAGACTTCCGGTCTTTTGGAGAAGAGAAAGGCGATTTTGGGAATTTATTGTTTTTCCCAGAAACTGAATTTTTCCTTCGCTCTGGTGAATCAAGCCCAGAATCATTTTGAGCGTAGTACTTTTTCCGGCTCCATTGGGACCCAAAAAGCCGTAAACGCATTTCTCCGGAACAGATAAAGAAAGGTCTTTTACGCGGTAGCTGTTTCCGCTTTTTTTGCTAAGATGCTGTGTTTCCAGAATATAGTTCATCGTTTTTTCCTCCATGTGTTTGTTTACGAGAGGAGAATAGCGAAGGAAGCTTATGGGAACATTGTGCGTACCTTATGTTTACCTTAAGAAATGAAAAAAACTATGGGGAAAGAGAGGTAGAAAGGCTATAGTAGGATGGGTAAGGAAAGGCAGTAGCAGGAGACAGAATCATGGAAAAAGAACATTGTAAAATTTTGGTGGTGGACGATGAGAAAGAGCTTAGAGAACTTTTGCAGGAACTATTAAGAAAAGAAGGCTATTTTTCAGTGGACACAGCTTCATCTTGTAAAGAAGCGGAAGAGAAGCTTTCTGAGAATTGCTATCAGTTGATTCTTTTGGATGTTATGTTGACAGATGGCAATGGTTTTGATTTTTATAAAAAGCAAAAAAGAGAAGGTCTTCTTTCCGAAGTTCCGGTGATTTTTCTCTCTGCAAGGGACGAGGATAGAGCTCGTTTGCATGGCCTGGGACTGGGGGCGGATGACTACATTACCAAGCCTTTTCTTCCGGAGGAGCTTATCTTGAGAATTGCCGCCGTGCTGAGAAGAACCTGTCATTTGGAGGAGAAAGAGCAGGGAGTGCAGCTTGGGGAGTCGCTTGTTTCCATTGATGCAGGAACGGTGATTCGACAAGGAGAAAAGCTTTCTCTTACGGCTAAGGAGCTGGCGCTTTTTTCTATCCTATACCGTAATAAGGGAAAAATTGTCACTACGGATACCCTCTGCGATGCCCTTTGGCCGGATGGGAATTTCGGATTGGAAAGCTCACTGCTTGTGCATA
>CAUTXF010000115.1:0-3159 GCA_963542215.1 uncultured Oribacterium sp.
CTTGTTCACGATGGCTACATCACAATGCTTTAATTGCCTGTCTACCGTTTCCGTATCCTTTACCTGCTTTGGAAAATGCACGCCGTCAATCAGGCAGATTACGCCCTGAAAATCATAGACGTCCCCGGCCAGAACTTCTACGCTCTTTAAAATGTCCCGAATATTCGAAGGATCGGCAAGACCGGAGCTTTCCACAAAAAGGTATTCCATATCTCCCTTGCTCATCTCTGCCAATGCCTCCACAAAGGAAAGTTGCAGGCAGGAGCAAAAAATGGATCCTCTGTTGATTTCCTTGATGGTCAGTTCCTTCTTTTCCAGAATACTGCCGTCAATTCCCGTTTTCCCAAATTCGTTTTGAATGACGGCAAGCTTTTTATCGGAGAATTCTTCCAGGATATGCAGCAAAAGACTGGTTTTTCCCGCTCCCAAAAAGCCTGTTAAAACATATAATTTTTTCTTTTCCATAAATTATCTCCTAAAGAGGACAAAGTAGTGAAAGGTAGTGAAAGGTAGTACAAGATAGCGTGCACTCCGGCAATACTGCTCAGTCGAAAGGAAAGTATTTTCCTCTTAAATCACAACAGAAGCACCGCCTGTAAAGCATTAAAAATATATCCGATCAGGATAATGCCGAGGATACATATTCCTATAAAAGTCCCCAAGAGCTTCGGCTTAATGACTTTCCTAAGCATAATCATAGAGGGAAGAGAAAGGGTAGTAACCCCCATCATAAAGGCCAGCACCGTTCCCAGCTCCGCCCCCTTTAAAAGAAGGGATTCCGCAATCGGTATCGTTCCGAAAATGTCCGCATACATGGGAATCCCCACCAGAGTTGCAAGAATCACGCCGGCAGGATTTCCTTTCCCAAGTAAAGAAATAATCCAGTTCTCCGGAATCCAGTTGTGAATCAAAGAGCCGATGCCTACCCCTAAAAGGATATAGGGGAAAACCTTTCGAAAAGTCGTTTTCACCTGATCGGCAGCATAAGAAAGACGCTCTTTCCGG
Organism: uncultured Oribacterium sp.; assembly: GCA_963542215.1. Classification (GTDB taxonomy): domain Bacteria; phylum Bacillota; class Clostridia; order Lachnospirales; family Lachnospiraceae; genus Oribacterium. The sequence continues at coordinate 1,006 of CAUTXF010000115.1, forward strand.
GATAGGGTAGGGAGCGCCTGTTCCACGGGCTGCAGCTGCAAAAGAATGGGTTCTATCTCATTTTCCAAGGACAAATGCTCTATCACTAAGCCACCTAGAATCGCCAGCAAGAGTCCCAATATCACATAGACAGAGGCAATCCTTAGACCGAAAATACCGGTGAGTAGCACAAGGCTTCCCAAATCCACCATGGGAGAGGAAATCAAAAAGGAAAAGGATACTCCAAGAGGAATACCGGCTGCTGTAAATCCCATAAAAATCGGAATGGAGGAGCAAGAACAAAAAGGAGTAATTGTTCCCAAAAGAGCCGCTATAATATTGGCATGGATGCCGTGAAAACGCCCCATAATCCGCTTTGTCCTTTCCGGCGGAAAGAAGCTCTGCACATAGGAAATGGCAAATATCAAGACGCAAAGGTAAACCGTGATTTTCACACAATCATAAAGAAAGAAATGGAGACTTCCTCCGATACGACTTTCCGTAGCAATCCCTATACGCTCCAAAGCCTCCCGAAAGAGTCGGCTTAGCCAGTCCATTCTCAAAATTTCCTCTTGTATAAACTGTATCATCTGGATTACTTACTTCTCCTTTACCCTACTCTATACATCACTTTTGATGTCTTCCTGCAGATTTCTCTTTCCTTCTTCCAAAAACTCCTCAAGATAAGCAAAATCTTCTTGAAATTGCTTTTCCGGACATCGTTTTCTTGCTTCCTGAATCCGTTCTGCTGCTCCCTCTTTTTTCCCATAGCAGCATAAATCTATAAACAAATCCAGAAGGGTGAAGTTCTTTTTATAGAACTCATGCTCTTTATATTTTCCAAATAGAGCTTCGCTATCTTGATAAAGACTCTCCGCTTCATTATAGTCCTTTAAGTAAAAATAGTTCAAGCATAGATTCAGCCTTCTCACCATCTCTACAGAAGGCATTTTCTTTACCCTGGGCTCCAATTCCTTCAGAATTTCCACTGCTGCACCATATTCTTTTTTCCCTGTTAATGCCGCAGTACGATTCAGCTCTGCAATAGCCCTAAGATGCTTGGATTTTACCTTATCTCGAATTGCCGTTATCTTTTCCAGATATTCATCATACTTTGCTTCAGCGAGTAAGGGCATTAGGGCGTTAATTTTCCTTCCATAAAATAAATTATAGGAGATATTTATGATAACATTGATTAACAAGAATGCTATTGAAGAAAAAACATCAAGTCGAATCATTTCTTCTATACTAAGCTGAAACCATAGTTTAACAAAGAGTAGAAAAAGGCCAAAAAAGACGCCCAAAATGATACTGTTTTTCATGCTTTTAGTGATTTTTTTCATATCTTTTCCAATCTATACACAAAATCCATTTCTGCCTATTCTATAGATATGCTGTCATGTAGTTATTTGATCTGCACACCTTCTATACTCAATACTATACTAAACAGCGACTAATCTAAAGTCTAATTTTAGATTAGTCGCCGTATAAAGTCTTGTCTTGTTTAAGATATTTTCAGATCTTTTCCGGATGTATAAGAATCACTCTATTTTCGCACGCAAGCCTTCTGCCGGAGTTCCTCACTATAGTATCTTCACCATTTCTTCAAGAGGTCTATACTTCTCATGCATCGGTGCCGGCTGTGCATCATCCGCAGCATAGCCTAGAGGCATCAGGCATACCAGCTTTACAGACTTTGGCAAATGAAATACTTCTGCCGTCTTGGTATTGGGGAACCCATCCACCCATACAGAGCCTAGTCCCAGCTCTGCCGCCTCAAGCATCATATGATCAGCCACAATAGAGGCATCCTGCTGACCGGAAAGAATTCCCTCTTCCATTTCATTCCGATATTGCTCGGACTCCTCATAGCCAATGATCAGAATCGTTGGCGCATTGTACGCACATCTGGTAAGGGAACGAAGCTTTTCAATTCCTTCCGTACTTTGCACAACATAAATTCTGGCAGACTGCTTGTTTCTGGCACTGGGTGCGATATGCGCCGCCTCTAAAATCTTATCCAGCTTATCTTTTTCTATCTGCCTCTCGCTATAATTACGAACAGAGTAACGACTCTTTGCCAGTGTTATAAAATCCATGATTTTTTCCCTCTTTTCTTCCTACTATATTTTGTTCTGTTCTATGAGTTCATCTCTGTTGGATATAATTTTTTTC
>CAUTXF010000116.1:0-3114 GCA_963542215.1 uncultured Oribacterium sp.
TCCGCCCGGTGGTGTTGAAGGGAAATCCCAAAATCCTCGCAGACCATATTTAACTTATGGCTCCTGTCGGGAAAGAGGCTTCTGCCCATTTTCACCGTGCAAAGGTAGCGGGCATAGGGCTTCCAATCAATCTCATAGTCTAAAAGACAGTTTTTCAGCACATTCATATCAAAAGAGGCATTGTGAGCCACCAGCATTCCGTCGGAAAAAAGCGGTTCAATCTGCTTCCATAATTCCGGAAAGCTAGGGGCATCCTTGACACTGGCCTTACTGATTCCGGTAAGCTTTACATTGAAATAATCAAAGTCTGCCTCGGGATTCACTAAAGAATAGAATTCCTTGCTGATTTTTCCTTCTTCCACCACGGTAATGCCGATGGCACTTATACGGTTGTTCTTTCGGTTCGGTGTCTCCACATCAAAAACAATAAAACGTGACACGATATCCTCCTAGCCTTTCAAAGGCCTTTCGCCATTTATTTCTTCTATAAAAAACCGTTGTCTCCCAATTTTACCTGAGAAACAACGGTTTTCGCAAATGCTTTTTTCTTTTCGATATTCTTTAAAAATCCACTTCCGTATCATAGTAGCAGCACTTTAAGAGCTTTTCCATCTCTTCTACGCTGGGTTGGCGGGGATTGGAGCCTGTACAAGCATCGGCAATCGCATTGACAGCAATATCATGGAGTCTCTCTAAGAAAATGTTCTCCGGAACAAATCCCTGCTCTGTCGGGTAAGAATCTGCGCCATAGTTCTTAATGCAATGGGGAATGTTCAGCTTGTCGTTTAAGCCTCTGACATAAGTAATCAATGCTTTTACCTTTTCGTCATCAGTATGTCCGGAAAGGCCGATAACGTCCGCAATCTTTACATAACGTTTCTTTGCGGTTTCATCCTTTGCATTGAAGGCGATAACCTTTGGAAGGTACATGGCATTTGCCGCACCGTGAATGATATGTGCCCCTAAATCGCCGAATACTGCACCGGTCTTATGCGCCATGGAGTGAACGATTCCCAGTAATGCATTGGAAAATGCCATTCCGGCAAGACACTGTGCATTGTGCATCTCATTTCTGGCCTCTTTATCTTCGTTGTAGGAATCCACCAGGTCATCCCGAATCATCTCAATAGCATGCAGTGCCAAAGGATCCGTGTAGTCGCAATTTGCGGTGGAAACATATGCCTCTACCGCATGAGTCAAGGCGTCCATTCCGGTATGCGCCACCAGCTTCTTCGGCATTGTTTGAGCCAAAGCCGGATCAACGATAGCCACATCCGGCGTAATTTCAAAGTCTGCAATCGGATACTTAATACCCTTCTTGTAGTCTGTAATAATGGAAAATGCGGTTACCTCGGTAGCAGTTCCGGAAGTAGAAGAAATCGCGCAGAATTTTGCCTTGTTTCGAAGTGTCGGAATGCCGAAGACCTTACACATATCTTCAAAGCTGCACTCCGGATGCTCATACTTAATCCACATCGCCTTTGCCGCATCGATGGGAGAACCTCCGCCGATTGCCACAATCCAATCCGGTCCGAAATCCTGCATTTCCTTGGCACCCTTCATTACGGTATCTACAGAAGGGTCGGACTCAATCCCTTCAAAAAGCTTTACTTCCATACCGGCTTCCTGCAAATACTGTACTACTCTGTCCAAAAAGCCGAAGCGCTTCATGGAACCTCCACCTACGCAGACAAAAGCCTTCTTTCCCTTAAAAGTTTTCAGTGCCTCCAATGCATTTTCTCCATGATAAATGTCTCTTGGTAATGTAAATCTCATCTCCTGCCTCCTTTTAGAGCTGTCAACTTTTACATACTCCACATGCTACACTCCATTCTTTTAAATGTCAATAATTTAACGATGTAGAAATTGCATATTTCTTTGAACATTCCATGAAATAAAGTAAGAGTAATAGCACAAATTCAAATATATATCCTGCTACTCATAGTTTGTAATGATAGATAGTGGAATAAAAAAAAACAGAAAAGCCAACTTTCTGTCAAAAACTGCTTCTCTGTTTCTAATTTCTTTTTGTTTTTACAGTTGATAAAGTTTCGTATATTTCTCCTCAATATAATCCAAGAAATACTTTACATTGAACTCTTCCCCTGTCACCATTTTCATAAGCTCCGGTGCCTCATAGCGGAAGCCGTAGGTATGGATATGCTCCTTCAGCCAGTTCATAATCTCCTCAAAACGGTTATTTTCCAAAAGGCTGTCCACATCTAAATCCTTCCGCATAGCCTGCATAAATTGTGCGGCAAAAGCTGTTCCCAAGGCATAGGTGGGGAAGTAGCCAAAGCTTCCGTCGGACCAGTGCACATCCTGTAAAATGCCCACTTTATCATTTGGCACTTCCACGCCCAAATACTCCTTGTACTTTGCATTCCAAGTCTTATCCAGTCCCTCTGTAGAAATGCTTCCATTAAATAATCCCTTCTCGATTTCATAACGAATAAGAACATGAAGAGGATAGGTCAATTCATCCGCTTCCGTACGGATAAAGGAAGGTTTAGACACATTAATCGCCTGATAAAATTCCTCTAAGGAAACCTCTCCCAGTTGCTTTGGAAAATGCTTTTGGAGTCTGGGATAATGGTATTTCCAAAAGGCCAAAGTTCTTCCCAGATAGTTTTCGCAAAGTCTGGACTGGGACTCATGCATACCGGAAGACACCCCCTCGGATAAAATCATACCGTCATACTTCGGGTTGATATTGTGTTCATAATAGGCATGGCCCACCTCATGTACCGTGGACAAAATGGAGGAAATCACATTGTTCTCGATATACTTTGTAGTGGTACGGCAATCATTTTCACAGGTCCAAGAGGTAAAAGGATGCTCGGACTCATTTTGATAACCCCAGGAAGAATCAAAATGCAGATACTCTAAAAGCCCCTCCATAAACTTCTTCTGCTCTTCCACCGGGAAACTTTGAGCCAAGAAATCCTCTCGAAGCTGCTTGGCCTTTGTCACCTTCTGAATGAGGGGCACCAGTCTTTCCTTCAAAGCGGCAAAGAAGGCATCATATTTTTCCTCGTCCATCCCCGGCTCAAAATCATCCAGCATCTGGTTATAAATACTCTTCTCACTCTTTCGATAGCCGTAAAGCTTCTT
>CAUTXF010000117.1:0-3008 GCA_963542215.1 uncultured Oribacterium sp.
ACTTCTCCGACTTTTTCTTTCATAAGCCTCCTTTCTTTGCCGAAGGACTTTGATTTTGAAAATGCTTTAGGCTTTAAAAACATTGTTTTTGAAGTCTCTTTAAGCTCTAAAAAGTTTTGCCCTAGAAACGCTTTAAACTATAGATTTATAAAAGGCTTGCATCTTTAAATCCTTCTTACAAAGTCTATTGTATACAATATATGCAATTCATTTGTTGCAAATGCAACAAATGAATCCAACAAAAGCAAAAAAGAATTTTTACCGATATATCTCATACAGATGCTTTCTACAATTAGATACATTATTTATCGCCATAATGAGAACCACATTCTGCAATTTCCAGCATATCTCCCACAATACGAAAAACAATCCGATTCTTTTCATCGATTCTTGCACTCCAAAAACCGGACAAATTACCTGATAATTTTTCCGGTTTTCCAATACAATTATATCCATTTCTATCTATGTCTTTCAAAATTTTATTTATTCTTCTTAGTGTTTTCTTATCTTGTTCCTGCCAGTATAAATATTCCTCCCATGCCTCATCATGCCATATTTTTCTCATTATTCGGCCTCAATAAGCTCATGCTCATGTATCTTATATCCGGCCTTCATCTCCGCAACTCGTCTTTCCAAAGTAGCTAAATGTTCACTGCTATAAAACGTGTCTCTCTCTGTTGTAATTTCAAATGGAATTCTTCTTTCACGAACTACTGTTTTAGCAAAAATGCAAAATGCTGTAGTCATATTCATCCCCACATCAGAACAAAACTCATCAAACTGTTTCTTTAAATCTTCATCCATACGAACACTGATACTCGTCTGTGCCATAAGAAAGCCTCCTTATCTGTATTGAATTTTAGAATCATCTTCTATATATTATATATACATTGTACTATATTTTCAATGCAATGTATATATAATTATTGTTAATTTGGTAATTTGCATTATAAAGTAAATCACCATACTAATTTTTAAAAATTGATTCGCTAATCAAGATAATTTATTCACTATTCTTTTAAGGAAATACTAACTCTTTATCAACTAACCTTGCTTCCATTTCCAAAGAGCCGTTCCGAAAATGAGGGCATATCCCACGAAGCTATAAACGTCCGGAATTTCCCCAAAGACCACAAAGCCCAAAACAGCCGCAAAGAGTACCTGAGAATAGTCAAAGACAGAGATTTCTTTTGCAGGGGCATAGGCATAAGCTTTTGTCACAAAGATTTGACCCACAGCCGCACTGCAGCCCGCTAAAATCAAATATACTGTTTGCTGTATAGACATTGGCTTGTATTGAAAAAGAAAAAACGGAAGCAATACCAGCACCGAGAACATGGAAAAAGAAAAAACCACTACCGGTCCTTTCATGCCACCTAAGCCTACCTTGCGAACAAAGGTATAGGCCGTTCCCGCCGAAAATCCGCCAAAAAGTGCCACCAGTGCGGGAAGTCTCACGATTCCCTGACCGGGCTTTACCACAAAGGCTGCTCCCAGCAAAGCTAAGAGCACGGAAACAATCGCCATCTTATTGGGTTTTTCTCCCAAGATAAAAATAGACATTACAATAGCAAAGAAAGGCGCCATTTTCTGTAAAATACTGGCATCCCCCAGATTCAGATACGTAATTGCCCAAAAGTTACAAAGAATCCCCAAGGTTCCAAAACAGCAACGAAGTAATAAAGGAATCCGAAGCTCCTTTGGGACAGAGTAACGTAATCCCTGCTGCCGCATCATCACGAAGGCAATCAAAGCCGCCACGCAATTTCGAAACATAGCCTTTTGCATGGTGGGCACATCTCCGGAAAGCTTTACAAAAAAAGCCATTCCCGCAAAGCCTGCCGCAGAAAGGATTATGGAAATGATTCCCTTTATTTTACGGTCTTTTTCTAATCTGATTTCATCTTTCATTTACACTACTCTACTTTCCCTTTTACTCCATAATCCACCGAATCCCCTTTTCGATTTTTTGCTCCACTTCACAAAAATGGTTTCCGGGATTTTACTCAGTATTTCCTTCATTTCTATTTTCCCATCTCAGCTTCTTTCTATATCTCTGTTTTCTTCGTTTTTTTTCCACATTTATCAAAGCATCATGCTCTAGATATTTTCTATACTATAGCATTGTTTTCCTTTTCGGAACACAAATCTAAAAAAATCGAAAATCCCGGGGATTTTTGTAGATTGGCTTCTCATTTGTGCTAAAGTAAAGCTATTAGTTATCAAACTAAGGATTTTTTTAGCAAATGTTATAGCTATAAACTACAATGCTACAGAACCGTTTCATTATAAATCAATTTCATCGGAAAGGAGTTACTATGCAGAAAACCATATATCTTGCAGGCGGTTGCTTTTGGGGGGTAGAAGCCTATTTTCAAAGAATTCCGGGAGTGCTCTCTACCTCTTGCGGTTACGCCAACGGAAACAGCAGAAATCCCAGCTATAAAGAGGTTTGCCACAACAATACCGGCCATGCGGAAACCGTAAAAATCGACTATGACCCGGAGCGCCTGCCTTTAAAAAATCTTTTGCGTTATTATTTTCGGATTATTGACCCTACCAGCTTAAATAAGCAGGGAAATGATGTGGGCACCCAATACCGTACCGGGATCTACTATGTAGACGAAGAGGACAAAGAAATCATTCAGAAGGTTCTAAAAAAAGAGCAAGAGCAGTACAGCTCTCCTTTGGTAGTGGAAGTGCTTCCCTTGGAAGCCTTTGACTCTGCGGAAGAATACCATCAGGATTATCTGAATAAAAATCCGGGAGGCTACTGTCACATTTCCCTTGCCCTGGCGGATGAGCCCTTGATTGATTCGGAACAATATCAGCCTCTTTCCGAAGAAGAACTACAGGAAAAGCTGACAAAAGACGAATACAATGTGCTGGTGAATAGTGCTACGGACCGCCCCTTTGAAAATGTTTATTGGTATACAAATGCCAAAGGGCTTTATGTGGATAGAGCCACCGGAGAGCCTTTATTTTCCTCCAAAGACAAGTTTCACTCC
>CAUTXF010000118.1:0-2954 GCA_963542215.1 uncultured Oribacterium sp.
TTAGTTATCTAACTCGTAAACATCTCCGTACTTTGCTTCAAAGTCTGCCTTATTGTTTGGCACCTTCAGCTCACCGGAAACGATCTTCTTCTTTAATTCATCAACTTCCTTTACCACTGCAGGATCAATGTTCTCGGTACCGGGAGCAAGATCTACACCTTCGTCAGCCAATGAGTAGGTCTTTACACCGCCCTTGATGTTTCCTTCCACCAATTCCTTGGTTACGTCAAATACCGCATTGTCCACTCTCTTCATAGCAGAGGTTAAAATGGTCTCGGGAGCGATGGAGCTCTGGTCACTGTCTACACCGATAGCCCAGATCTTAGCTTCCTTACAAGCATCGATTACACCCAGTCCGGTTCCACCGGCTACCTGGAAAATAACATCAGCCCCATTGGTTACCATGTTGTTTGCCGCGGTCTTTCCTGCTGCAGTATCTGCAAAGTTGTTGGCGTTAGCCTGTAAAACCTTGGCATTTGCATTGGCATCCAAAACTCCGGCAGTGTAGCCGTATCCGAACTGATTCATCATGTCGGTAGCCATTCCCAAAACGATACCTACGGTATTGCTCTTGGTGGTCTTTCCTGCAACATATCCTGCAAGGTAAGAAACCTGTGCCTGCTCAAACATCAGAGAAGTAACATTGGAAACATCCGCTAAAGAAGCATCATCCACGATGGCAAACTTTACATCCGGGTTGGAAGCGGACTCTGCCTTTAAAGCATCTGCCAAAGCATAGCCGATACAAATGATTAAATCATAGTCCTCATCCACAAAGGTCTCGATGTTTGGCTTGTAGTCCGCATCGGTCTTGGACTCCAGATACTTTGCCTCGACACCAAGCTCCTTCTGTGCTCTCTGTAAGCCTTCCCAAGCAGACTGGTTAAAAGAACCGTCATTTACTCCTCCTACGTCGGTAACAATACCAACTTTCAGGCCCTTTCCGGAAGATGCATCCTTCTTTTCCGCCTTGCTCTCCTCTGCCTTCTCGGAACCGGCCTCCGAACCCTGCTCGGTAGCCTTGGCACTTTCCTTCTTCTCTCCGCCGGAAGCACCGCAAGCCGCTAAGCTTAATGCCATGGTCAAAGCCAGGAATGCCGCAAAGATTCTTTTCTTCATTTCTCGTCCTCCTTAGATGAAGTCTTTTCTATCCGCCGTTTTCCTCCAAAGCCCTTGGCAAATAATAAAAGACTTGTCACATGTACTCTCCCATTATAGGGAAGAAAGAATACGGTGACAAGTCAGTTCCTTGCTTTATTTCATCCTCCTGTACGCAAAAGATTCCTGCCAAAATTTACATTTAAAAATAATGAATTTAATAACGAAAAATCAAGTTCTTTCTCCTGCAAAAGAAATATCGGATTTTATTCCGGAAAATGAGAAAGCAAAAACTCTAAAAATCCTTTCAGGTTCAGATTTCCTTCCCATAAACGCCCCAGAATATAATTTAGCAGACTAAAGCCCACGAAGCAGAATCCGAAAAACAGAAATAAGCTTAGGGCGAAAACGCTGTATAAAAAGCAGATTTTCAGCACCTTTCCGCTTTGACCGTACTCTATTTTCAGGGCTGTATAATCCAGCACAATGCCCAAGGGTATGCCCAAAAGAAACAGAAACAAAGAAAATAGGGGAAAGCCCAAAAGCAGGGAAAAGAAGGATAGACTTGCTAAAAGGTAGAGCGCCAGTCTTCCCCTGGTAAAGAGATAAAACAAGGAGGAAAAGCTTCTTCCCTCTGAAAAAAACAGAACCAGGAAGAAGGGTAAGAGCAAAAAGCTTAAGGCATAGAGCAGGGAAAATTGAAGAGAAGCTGCCGGATTTCCGTTGGAAAGGTATAAGCCGATGAAAAACATCAGAAGCAAGCTGATAGTAAAAAGCAGAGAGGTACTTTTATGTCCTGTCTTTTCCCTCTCCTTCAGCATGGCCTCTTCCGGATCCGCCAAGTACTCCCGGATTTCTCCCCGTAAAAGCTTCGGTGCCTGCAAAAATTCCTTGATTGCTCCGGAGGAAGGAAGGGCCGGAGAAAAGAAGGAAGAACGAGCCTCTACAAAGACCGGTATCCCTTTCCTTTCGGAAGCTTCTTCAATAACAACGGTCTCCGAATCTTCTGAATGAATCGGTTTTTCCTCTTCCGAAGCATTCAAATTCTCCTCTTCTAAGGCTTCCTCTTTTGCATTACCCGGGTTCTCCTTTTCTAAAGCTTCCTGCTCTTGTTCCGTATATTCTTCCGAAGCTTCCAGCAGCGTTTCACCCACTTCTTTTACACTCTGTTCCTCTAAGTTCTGTTCTCTTTTTCTATCCCGCTCTGCCTGTAAAGCCATTTCTAAAGCCGCAATCCTTGCCTCCAGAGCCTGCTCTCTTTCCTGCCTTTGCCGCTTTTTCTCCGCCTTCTTTTCCGCTTTTTTAGCTAAGCGTTTTTCATGCTTAGCTAAAACTGTTTTTCCTTCCTGCTTTTCTCCTTTTTTCTTCCCCATTACAGTAAAATCCCTTCTTCCACTCTTTTCCCAAAACTTTCTGCCCCATATTGTAGCCTAGTTCTTTTGTCTTGGAAAGAGCTTCCTCCGCCTAATCCCGGATTTCCCATTCTTCCCTTGACTCAATTTTTTCATTCAAAGGAATAGGGAATAGAACATCAAGAAGCAACTTTGCATTCCTTTCGCTTTCGAAACAGCAATTCATCCATTTCGACAAAAATGTGGATAAGTCCTTTGTACATTTTCCCAAAAATGGGATTTTAAGAGGACTTATCCACAAAAATTACACTTTTACACATTGCCAAGCTCTTTTTCTGCCTTTTTGCTTTCGATAAATTCAAAAAATCCGGAAAAAAAGTTACGATATTCTTACTTTCCCCATTCTATTTCTTTTAAGAGCAGCTCTTAGGAAAGAAGATTCTGATAATTTCCCAGGAAGCTTTTCATTCTTTCCTGCTCCGAAGAAAAGACCTCCTCCGGACT
>CAUTXF010000119.1:0-2928 GCA_963542215.1 uncultured Oribacterium sp.
GCAATAAATCCTCTGGAAACAAGCTCTTTTGTACCTCTTGTCACATAGACGGGATCCAGCCCAAGTCTTACCGCCAACTCTTTCTTCGTATAATCAGCTTGTTTATTATACAGTAGGTAAAGCAAAATCATCTGTGCATTTGCTGTTAATTGAAGTAAAGTACTTCCTTCAGTCCCGGTAAACTTCTTACTAAAAAGGATTCCTAAAAACGGCAAATAAATCTGTGCAGGAATCATCATAAAGGGGATGTGATGCTTTACGTATGCATTCCTGTTATTCTTTGTAAGAGTCTCAAACCAGAAAGCGACCGGTACTCCAAATTTCTCTTCATATAGCAGCTTTTCTTTATAAAGTACCCTACTGTCAATCGCAGAAGGAAGCTTTATAATATAAAAGCCAAACTGCTCATATTGTGCTTTATATATTTTCCTGCCTGTAGTTAGGTATCTGGGAAGTCCATTCTTTTCTTTATGCTCAGATATTGCAAAGGATAAACCAAATACCTTTTCTAATTCTTTCTCTATCATCATAATTACACCTAAATATTCTGTTATGTATTATTTGTAATGATTTATATGCATGTAATTATAAAGCTTGAATGGCTTAATTTCAACCGCAGTATCCTTGTTACTGTAAAGTAATCGTTGGCAGCTCTATCATATAGACTCATGAATGTCTTGTTTCAGTTTATGTCCTTGCAAAGATTTTTGCCAAATGATTTCCTTCCTGAGATAGTGTGCAAAGTGGAAAAAGTGCGTTCAACTTTTCACACTTTTCACGATTATCTCTATTTTTGTGGAAAGAAAAAAATGACAAGTCATTGACCATTTACGAAAATAATACGATTTTGAATATCCATCTCAGGGTTTATTCCCCTTTAATTCTTGGTCTTATTCTCTAAGCTTTTAAGCCCTATAGAATTTAGTTTTTCTAGTGATCCAAGCTGTGTTCTTGCTAGTTTTCTAAGTTCTATCATTCTTTCTTTTTGTTCCATATCTTTGCTGATTAAAACAGCGTTGTAGCTTTCCATATTTGCAAGCACCAATAACTCATTCAGACTTGCATAATCTCGCATATTGCCTTTAAGTTCTGGATTTTCATCACGCCACTGTTTTGCTCTTTTGTTAAATAAGGCAACATTGAGCATATCTGCTTCACTTGCATACTTGTAAGATAGTTGCTCATTTGTTAAATCAGCTAATAGATATTCCTTGATAGCATCTGTATGGATTTTGTAATTAATCTTTGAAATTTCCCTATTTAAATTCCAACCAAGTGATAATCTGGAATTTTCATCTGATTTAAGTCTCTTGTAATCTTGAATAATATACAGCTTAAACTCCGGTGATAACCATGATGCAAACTCCATCGCAATATCATAGTGTGCATATGTGCCGCCATATCTTCCTGCCTTAGCTATAATTCCAACAGCATTAGTAGATTCTATCCATTTTTGGGGAGTCATAGTAAATCTATTTAATCCCGCTTCATTTCTAAACGTGTCGAATTGCACACGGTTAAAATTTTCGTTATTGAGAGCTTCCCACAATCCTATGAACTCCAATGTGTTTCGGTTTCTCATCCAATTTTGAATAACAAATCGTGGATCATCACTATTTCTGTACTTTGCAATATCAGTAAGGCTTATATAATCATTTTTAAAGTCTTCAGTATAGATTTGGATTGAAAATCCTTGTGCTTCAATAAGCCTTCAAAAAAGGCCTTCAAAAAGAAGCCGGAATCCCTGCCCAAAGCCCCTCTGCCGTGCTATACTGGAAAAGTCAAAATACAAGAAGGAGCGTAAAGCAATGACTCTTACAAAAATGGAATGTCCCAACTGTCACGGCACCTTAGAAATTCCGGAGGGAATGAAGGAAGGCTTTGTTACCTGTGAATATTGTAAAACCAAGGTCTACATCGAGCCTACCAAGCCGAATATCACTCAGAACATTCATATCGATAATGTCAATATGGGGCAACAGAGAAGCGTTCCTGTGAAGCAGGATCTCAGTGCAGTGCAGACAGTTGCCGTCATTAGCGGAATTCTTTTTATTGCCCTGATGCTTTTTCTTAGCAACACATTTCGTGCGCCACATAAAAGCGTAACGCAGACTACGGTAAAGTTCCGCACTGTGCCGGAGGATGAAACCGTAAAAAGCTTCGTAGAAACGGCCTTCGGAAAGAACTTGAAGGATATTACAAGTGAGGATTATAACTCCCTTGCTTTCCTGTCCATTCATAAAGTCAACAAGGCCGGTTCCGACCAAACGGAGAAGTGGCAATTTTCCTATGCAAAGTCGATGAATGAGGACGGCACGGCCAAGGATCCGGAAACGCTTTATTTTCCTATAACAGATACCATCGATGAAGCGGATATGCAGGTTTTTACAGGCTTGATTAAGCTCTCCCTGGGATATCAGGTGCATTTCGACTATAGCGCCAACGCCGATGCGAATACGCTGAAGAGCCTCACCAATCTCCGCTATTATTCCGGAGAAAATGAAGATTTTCAAACTGTCGCAAAGCTTTTCGCACACCCCGAGCAGATTCTTGGACTCTACAACATTACTTTGGACGATGATGCTACGGATGATTCCTACTCCGACGAGAATACAGAAGAGAAAGACCCTGATGCAGCCTTTAAGGCATTTTCTTCTCTGGAAGAGCTCACTGTTCACGTAGATGATGACTATAGCAAAGGACTACTTTTCCTCCGGAATTTTCCCAATCTCAAGACCCTTGCTCTGGGGCTTTATGGAGATACGCCCACAGATCTTTCCCCTCTTTCTTCTTTAAGTAGCCTAAGCAATCTGGACTTACTGGGAACGAAGGATTCTACCGTGGAAAATCTCGGGGTGCTTTCCGGTATGCCCCAGCTGGAACAGCTTTCCTTACGGAATTTAAAGGATGTGAAGGACTTAAACTTCG
>CAUTXF010000120.1:0-2869 GCA_963542215.1 uncultured Oribacterium sp.
TTTGCCATAAAGTATCGCAAGCATTAGGCGTTTTGTAGAAAAGAAGTCCCTTTTTCAAAAAAGGGATTTCTTTTTTTTAAAGCTTTTCTTTACATTATGGGTATAATAGAAATGGTTAGGAATAGAAAAGCTATAGAGAAAAAAGGAGAGAGCTTATGGAATTACAGGATTTTACGGAAAAGGAACAAGAACAAATAAAGCAGGGCTTATCGGAGGCGGTCATCAGTGATAAGGAAGCGGGAAAGAAAATTTTAGAATTGGTGCCGGAGGAATGGATCAAAAGGATTCCCTTCTTCGTAAGAGGGCATGCTACGACCAAGACCATTGAAAGAATTGCCAAGGAATATCCGGAACTTTATGCAGTGGCAAAACAGGCAGGTGATCTTCCGGAGAAGGAAAGGGAAGAGCTCCGAAAGATTATCACGGATATTTTTGAGGAGAAGATGAAGAAGCATAAGATTCAGTAAAAGGAGTTGTAACTCATCAAAAATTTTTGTTCTGCATTATAGGTCTGAAATTGGGGCACGCTCCCGCTAACTTCGTCACGTAGCGGTACTAGCTTCAAGCTTCACTTTGCTCGCTTTCAGCAAGTACCGGCGGGCTCAGATTGCCCCTCATTCAGACCTATAATATATACAATTTCTATCCAAAATGTTGATTATCTACAACTCCTTCACTTTTCGATTATCAATTTTAAATATCGCCAGCAGGTCAAAAAGTAAGCTGCTGTCTTTCGGATAGGACAGGTATCTTGCCTCCCAGAGAGGTGAGAACTTGTCCTTATATTTTCTTAGTCCCGAAAAGGAGTAGAAACGGTTGGTAAAAGCATAGACCAAGAAAGCCAGCTTTTCTTGGAAAAAGCTATGCTCTTCCTGTCCCACATTGGACAGGGGAGCCATGCCTAAATCGAAGTATTCGACGCCTTTTTCTTTAAAATACAGGAAAATCTCCACGAAGAGATAGTCCATGATGCCGTTACTTTCCGTGCCCGGATTATAGCGCATGAGATCAATGCTGGCTTCTTTTTCTCCATTGCAAATGAGAAAATTGGAGAAGGCCTGTACCTTCCTTTCGGAATCCAATACGCAGGCAATGGGGGCAAGGGAAAGATAGTTTTTGTCAAAGAAGCCCAGAGAAAAGCCTTTTTCCTGTCTGCCGGAAAGCCAGGCATCGGATATTTTTTCCAAATCCTGCAAAAAGGTATCGGAAAAAGGTGGGTACTGTACTTGAAAGGTATAGCCTTTGTTTTCTATTTTATTGACTGCGGCACGAAACTTCTTTCCGGATTTTCCTACGAGATCAAAAGCGGAAAGAGGAACCTTCGCGCTTTCTCCGAACTTCATAAATTCATAGCCGTGGTTATGGAGGAGAAGAGTCAAATCCTGTCCTATCTCATAGAAGAGAGGGGTAAGATTTTTTTCTTCCGCCTCCGAGGTAAAGGAAGAGATAGCAGCAGGAAAATATTTTTCTTCCCCGATGGGTTCTCCCATGACCACTGCTTTTCCGTCTTCCAGGGCAAATTGAAAAACCACCTTATCCTTGCCCTCTTCCTGATAATAGTACAGTAGCTTATCTCCGAGGAAAGCCAGCGATGCCACTAAGTTTGCGTTAGGAAAGCTATGTAAAAAGTTTTGAAAGCGTTCGGAATTGAATTTTTCTCCGAAGGAAAAATGCCTATCTCCAGCCAACGCTCCCACGGCAATATAGCAAAGTGCCGGAATCAGAAAATAGGCAAAAAGATGCAGGAAATAGTTCAAAAACACTGTAAAATAATGGGGCTTTGAGAAAGCATTGATTTTGTGCAGGACTCCCTTATGGAAAATGAGGAAGCCGAGACTTTCTTTTCCGGTATTTCCACTGGAAAGGTATAAAAGAAAGAGCGTAATCAAAAGGCTTCCCACAATATAGGAAAAGTCCTTTAAACGGTCTTCCATAGGATAGAAAAAGGCTTTTCTGGAAAGCTCCTTTCTTCGGACAAAGAGCAGCAGCATAAAAAAGAGGAGATAGAGGCTACTGAAAAGAGAAATGCTCCCCAAATTAATATACAAAAGAGTCACAATGCATAATAGAAGAGCAAATGGTTTGGCAAAGGCGGCTTTTCTCTTTAGGAGTCTTCCCAATAGGAAAAATAAAGAGCCCAGAAGGAAGCTTGGAAATTGCCAGAGTAACTGCCCTCGAATGGGATCCATTTGTCCTATGAGCGGAATACTATGAATTTCATCGGGGAGGATGGCGGTGGCCATCAGAAAAAAACCGAAGAAATTTGCCATAAAGTGGCTGATGCCCTGCCCCAGTAGGGAGCTAAGCTTCTTGGGCAGACCGTAAAATTTTTGATTGATTTGCCCGCCCATACTTTTTACAAAGAAGAGGAGGCCGATGGCAAAGGGAATGATGTAATAAAAGATACGGAAAAGCAGTAACCAGCTTGCCGCCTCATTTCTATTTACGGAAAAATGTAAAAGACCGCTCATCATCATTAAGTCAAAGCTTCCCAGACTTCCGGGAATCATGGAGACGATACCGATACAGATGGAAATAAAGAATAAAGGCAGTGTATTGGCAAGACTTACGCTGTAGCCCAGTGTTCTTCCGCAATAAAAGAAAAAGCAAGAAACAAAGCCCCAATCCAAAAGGGAAGTTACGATTAAAGCCAGAATCTTTTTCTTAGACAGATTTCCAAAGTAGGACCAGTTTTTTCTGGTGGAAAGAAAAAGCAAGACCGGAAGAATCAGGGAAGCCAAAAGGAGAACGAAGCTGTAGGGCCTTAAAACGGCATTTTTTTGAACCGCAAATAAAAGTCCGAAGGAAAGGAGAGAATAGAGGGAAAGCCCGGACATAAAATAAGGCATCACCTTGGAAATGCCCTGCA
>CAUTXF010000121.1:0-2770 GCA_963542215.1 uncultured Oribacterium sp.
GAGCTTTTGGAAAAGGGCTATGCCTATAAGGACATGGTCATCCTCCTTCGCTCTCCCCACAGCGTTTCCAGAGAAATGGTGGACCTCTTTGGAAAGGAAGGAATCCCTGCCTATGCAGAACTAAAAACCGGTTATTATTCTGCGGTGGAGGTGGAAACGGTTCTCTCCTTCCTTGCCATCATTGACAATCCAAGACAGGATATCCCCATGGCAGCAGTCTTACGCTCCCCCTTATTTTCCTTTACGGACGAAGAGCTTGGAGAGATTATTCTGGCTAAGGGAAGCCTATATGAAAAGCCCTATGATAAGAGCAAGGAAAATGCGGTAAATCTATCCTTACAGGCAGAAAAAGCATTGTCTCCTGCTTTGGAAGAAAAATGGCAGAATTTCCAAGGCACACTGGAACGCTACCGTAGACTATCCCGTTCCCTACGGCTTCATTCCTTACTGAGCTTAATCTATGAAGAGACGGATTACTATAACTATGTGCGGGCGCTGCCTTTGGGAGAGAAGCGACAGGCGAATCTGGACCAGCTTTTAGAGGATGCTAAGCAGTTTGAAAAGGGAAGCTATAGTGGTCTATTCCATTTTATCCGCTATATTGAAAAGGTGAAAAAGCAGGAGCAGGATCAGGGAGAGGCAACGGTATTCTCGGAAAAGGATGACCTGCTTCGGATTATGTCCATCCACCACTCCAAGGGACTACAGTTTAAGGTGGTCTTTCTTTCCCAGCTGCATAAGAGCTTTAACAAGATGGATTCCAAGGCGAAAATGCTGATGGACGCAGAGCTGGGGCTTGCCGCAGATTACTTAGACTTGGAGACAAGAATAAAGTACCCTTCCCTCCACAAAATAGCCATCAAGGAAAAGGGAGAGCGAGAGAGCCTTGGGGAAGAGCTTCGGGTGCTTTATGTTGCCATGACCAGAGCAGAGGAAAAGTTGATTCTTACCGGCGTTTGTAAAAATGAAGAAGACTTAATCAAAAAATTCCCGGTGCAAGAACGGCTGTCCCTGGAGGATATCCGAGGGGCAAGTTCTTATCTTGCCTGGATTTTAATGGCCTATTCTAAGAGTTTCTTTGAAAGCAGTAAGAGCGGGGAAATCGCCCTTCGTTTTATTTCGAAAGAGGATTTGGAGGAAAATGAGGGAAAAGCCATGGACGAAGCCATTTCCCTTGAGAAAAAGCTCTACGAGTTTTTGGAAACAGAACGGGAAAAGACAGAGGCGGAAAAGTTTATGGAAGAACATTTTTCCTATGTCTATCCTTATGAGAAAAGTACCCATAGAAGCCCTAAGTACTCTGTATCTTTACTAAAAATGAAGGCTATGGAGGAGCATGGGGAGAAGCTTTCTGAAACCGGGCAGGAGGGGAAGGCTGTTGCCCCGGAGTGGAATGAAGAGAAGATCGAGAGAGCGGGAGAGATAGCTGAGGGGCAGCAAAGTCTAGAGTATGATACAAAGAATAAGGGCGAGAGCAATACTGAAGCACGGCAGCAGGACAAGGAAAAACTTGACAGCCCATTGATTCAGAAAATGAAAGCAGAAGGCAAAAATATCGGTGCAGCAATAGGTGACAGCTATCACCATGCCTTAGCTTTTTATGATTATTCTAAGGACATGTCTCAGCTATCTGATTACCTTTCTTCGGAGGAGTATGGTTTACTGAATCAAGAAAAGCTCAAGAAGTTCTTGGACTCTCCCTTAGGACAGCTATTTGCCAAGGCCTTTATGGAGAATACGCTTTATCGGGAACAGCATTTTATGCAGGAAGTAGACTATGAGAAGCTCTTTCCGGAGGATGGGGCAGCAGAAGAAGGCGCTGTAGTAGATGGCGAAGTAGAAAGAGGCGCAGTAGGAGAAGGCGTAGAAGAAGCAGAAGAAGGCGCAGAAAAAGCTGCGGTAGAAGGCGCAAAAGAAGTCGTATCAAGCAATGCAGGAAGTGTAGAAAAGGTAATCCTTCAAGGAATCATCGATGCCTTTATTATGGAGGAAGACGGCATTATTCTTGTGGACTATAAGACCGACCGGGTGAAGGACGGGGAAGAGCTAAGGAATCGTTATCAAAAGCAAATCGAGCTATACAGCAAGGCCTTGGAGCAGATTTTAGGAAAAAAAGTAAAACGAAGAGTCCTTTATTCCTTCTCCTTGGGAGAGGAAGTGGAGTTGTAGAGAGTGGCAAAGAAGGACTTGCATAAGTCTTTTCCTAGGCACTATAATGAGTAATTGTGTGAGCCTTTTAAAAAGGCGGTTTTTCTATCTTGTTGCCGTTGGACGAACTGAAGAAAAGGGGAAAGAAAAATGAATCATGAGCGGATTCTCGTATTGGATTTTGGTGGACAGTACAACCAGTTGATTGCCCGGAGAGTAAGAGACGAAGGGGTTTATGCAGAGGTTTACAGTTCCGACATTGGCATAGACAAGATTAAAGAATTAAGCCCCAAGGGCATTATCTTTACCGGGGGCCCTCAGTCCGTGTACAAAGAGGAAAGCCAGCATATCGGAAAGGAAATTTTCGAGCTGGGCATCCCCATTTTCGGCTTCTGCTATGGAGCACAGCTCATTGCCTATGAGCTTGGCGGAGAGGTGGCTACCGCCCCTGTCAGCGAATATGGAAAGACATTAACCAAGGTGGAGAAGTCCTCCGTGCTTTTCTCCGATGTAGCGGAAGAGACCACCGTTTTCATGTCCCATACCGACTATATTGCCAAGGTTCCTGAGGGATTTAAGATTACCGCCCATACGGAGCATTGTCCTGTTGCGGGAATGGAAG
>CAUTXF010000122.1:0-2736 GCA_963542215.1 uncultured Oribacterium sp.
GAATAGAGGGAAAGCCCGGACATAAAATAAGGCATCACCTTGGAAATGCCCTGCATGGTTTCTTCCCCCTTATCCTCTTCCGTAAAATAGCTGTAACGCAGTCCCACATCCACAAGACCGGCAAAGCCGATCAGGTTGTTTAGGCTGTTGATGGTCCAGCTGCTTTCGATTAGCTTCCCCAAAGAAATCTTCTTTTTCAGCTCCTTACAGAGGATAAAGTCGTAAAGCATCATCGGAGAAACCGAAAGGATTCCCAGAACCAGGAGACTTACAATTTGGAGGGGAGACAGACCGCTCAATATGCTTTTTACCGCCTCCGGGGAAATGGTCTTTCCCATTTTAATCAGTTCCAACAGCACCAAAATAGAAATGCTCAGGAAAAGAATGCTCTTAAGAACATTTTGCCATTTTTTAAAAAAAGAAATCAGTTTATTCAAATTTTCCTCCTTACTAGGGAAACCGAAGTTTCTTTACTCTATACCCTGCACCATTTTTTCTATCAACCGGTTAAAGTAGGCACTGTCTTTTTTAGGGATATTATGTCCCTGTCCCCTTCGCTCCAGAAATTTTCCTTTAGGGAAAAGCTTCGCAATAGCCATGCTGTGCTTCCGCTTAATCATATCCCTATCCCCTACCAAAACCACTACAGGATAAGCTGCCTTCCTGAAAATCTCCTTAGGCACATCTACATTTTCCCGTAAAAGGGGAGAAACCCTGGACTTTCGTTTAAAGGCGGGGAGAAAGAGCCCTAAAAAGCGGTAGAGCCATTCTTCCAGATAGCAGGCATAGCGGGGAAGGAACTTTAGACCGGAAAAGGAAATATTTCCGCTGTTGGCAAGAATCCCGGCAACTCTCTCCCCATGGCGACCGGCGTATTCCAGGGCAAGGTTCGCGCCGTCACTGTGTCCCACCAAGAGGCATTTCTCTATGGAAAGGGAGGAAAGCAGCTCCTCCAGACTGTCGGAAAGATAAGCAAAACTGGTTTCCCCCTGCAGGTCTCCGGATTTTCCATGACCTAAGCTGTCTACGAAAAGGAGCTGAAACTCTTTATGGAGAACCCTTTGCTTTGCAAAGTAGCTGCTCTGCAGGTTATTTCCATGAAGAAAGACAATAGGAAAGCCTTTTCCCAGAATATCCACATGGATTCGTTCTCCGCTTTTACAATAAAATTTCATTTTGAACTCCCTTGACGTAAATTACATACGTGCTTTTGCACGAATGGCACTTGGCTTAACTCCATTTATTTCCATTCTTGGTTTTATTCGATTTACTCTTGGTTTTGCTTGAGTTACTCTTGGTTTTACTTGAGTTTCTCTCGGTTTTACTCCGTACTTAAGGTGATAAGATTTTTATCCTTCCGTTTTCTCACAACATCCATGATGCTGCCGTCTCTGGCTTCGATAATGGCAACCACCTTATCCTCATATTCCGGCTTGGCCGGCTCTCCGCAGATTTTGTAGGCAATATCCCGCAATTCCTCAATGCTTTTTATCGGAAGCTTGGCGGCTTTTGCAGATTCCAAAAGATCCGATCGCTTGGGATTAATGGCTATTCCATAGTCAGTGACAATCACATCCACAGTTTCCCCGGGAGTCGTCACGGTGGTTACCGCATTTCGAATCGTAGGAATTCTTCCCTGCACCAATGGCGTAATGACAATAGTGCATTTTGCGCCGACAGCCGTATCCGGATGTCCCCCTTGGGCGCCCATCAATTCTCCTTCAGAGCTCACCACCACATTGCAGTGAAAATGGATATCCGCTTCCAAAGTACCTAAAATCACAAAGTCCAATTTATTCACTACTGCACCTTTACAGAAGGGATCCGCATATTCCTTGGTGCTGATGGAAAAATGCTTCGGATGGGAAATGAGGTTTTCGATAGAAGGCAAATCAAAATCTTGGGTATCCAAAAGGCAGGAAACCAATCCCTCCTCTAATAAATCGCACATGGGCTTGGACATTCCTCCGGCACCAAATCCCATATGAATGTTTTTCTCCCGCATTTTCTCCGAAAGACACAGTGCCGTGGCACTTGCTGCCCCGCCGATTCCGGTTTGAAAGGTGAACCCCTCCTTGAAATAGGGGGTAGCGGCAATAAATTCCGCACAGCTTTCCGCCATCATCAGCTTTCTTCTATCCGTTACCGGACGGGCTGCCCCGGTAGCGATTTTGTCAGGGTCTCCAATAGCATCTACCTTTAGCACATAGTCCACGTCGGTCATACTGATATCTGCCGGAAAATTCGGAAAGGGAACAAGACAATCCGTTAAAACCACCACATACTCGGCATACTCCGCATCAATGGCGGAGTAAGAGAGTACACCGCAGTTGCTGTTTCCGCCCGTCCCCCGGCAATTTCCGTATTCATCACAGCTTGGGGCTCCGATAAAAGCAATGTCGATTTTCGTTTCGCCGGTTTCGATAGCCCGAACCCTTCCGCCATGGGAACGGAGAATAGCGATTCCTTGCAGTTTTCCTTCACTGATGGCTTCTCCGATTTTTCCCCGAACCCCGGAGCTTTCGATCCGGGTTACGGTACCGTCTTCTATCATGGGAACAAGTGCGTCCTGGGCTTTGCTTAGGGAGCTGGCGCAGATGGTAATGTTCTTAAAGCCCATCTCGTGAATGGCCTGCATCACCTGCATAACCACCAAGTCTCCTTCCCGAAAATGATGATGAAAGCTAATGGTCATGCCGTCACGGGCGTTGCATTTTCGCAAAACCTCCTGCAAAT
>CAUTXF010000123.1:0-2663 GCA_963542215.1 uncultured Oribacterium sp.
ACCGCTCAGAAGATAAATAAAACTGATCCAGACCATGCAGAGTGTGCTGAGGAGTGTGGCGGTAAACCATTTGTCCCGAATCAGTTTTCCGGGGGAAGTGACGGTTAAAATCAGGTTCCAGTTACTGCCCTGATGCTCCATTCGCCATAGAAGACTGCAAAGAATGCCGATGAGGGGAGCCAGGAAAAACATTCCCAGAAACAGGGATTGTTGAGTCCAGAGATCCTCCCAAGTATATTGTAAGACACCCTGATTTTGCACAAAATTTATCGTTCCAATCAGTGCCGAAATCAAGGGAATCAGAAGGAAAGGAATCCAGATGGGGTTCCTTTTTAACTTGATAAATTCCGGGGACAAGCTGCTGTGCAGACTACGGCTTACTTTTTGCCTGTGGAGAGAAAACAAAGCTTCTCCCTGCTCCGTGCTGGTGAAAAGAAGGAGACCAAGCAGAAAAGTGCCGATGAGGTAAAGCAGGCTTAGCAAAATATCGGAAATAGGAATAGACCTTAGGCTCAGGTTCATGATTCTTGCTGCGCGGTCATAGTCCATACCGATAGGGCTTAAGGAAAGGAAAACGGACCAGGGAGTCCACATGTCTGTGCTGATAAAGGCCAGAAATAAGCCGGACAGGGTACCGCCGAAGGCGATGGAAAGGGCTGCAAACTGGCTGGAAAACAGTAGGGAAAGCGTGCATTGAAGCTGATACAGAATCATTCCGCCGATAAGTTCTGAAAAGAACAGAACGGGAACAATATGTGACGGAATATCTCCGGTAAAACCTAAGAGCTTTCCCCCAAGAAGGACCATGCCGATTTGGAAAATACTAAACAGGACAAGAGTAATAAACCCGAAGAAAAGCTTTCCCAGATAGATAGACGCTCTGCTTTCCAGGGTGGGAAGAAGGTTCCACATAGCGCCTTTGTGTTCCATGTCCACAGACTGGGAAGCAATTACCGCCATAAGTACGGACAGAACCAGTGTGTTAATGATGGGAAGAGCATAAAAGATATTTAACCATGGTTCGGAAGAAGATTTTATGCCATAAAACAGATAGGCAGAATCTAAAAGTAGAGCCGCGAGGAAAAGCAAAGGAAAATGCTTATGGCGCGCTTTTTGAAATTCTATAGAAACGATTTTAGGGAGATTGCTTAGGGTGTTCATAAAGACTCCTTTCCACCGGTCATTTCCAGAAATGCCTCTTCCAGACTTTTTCCATTACATTCCAATTCTTTAAGAGGACCTTCATAGAGCAGCTGTCCATGGTGAATGATACCGACTTGACTTGCCATTTGCTCTATTTCACTGAGGAGATGACTGGAAATGATGACCGTCATATTTCTTTCTTTAGGAAGAGATACAATCAACTCACGAATTTCTTGTATGCCGGCAGGATCCAAGCCGTTTGTGGGCTCATCCAGGATCAGGAGCTTCGGATTTCCCAAAATGGCCATAGCGATACCAAGACGTTGTTTCATACCCAGAGAATAGCTACTAAGCTTCTTATCTCTTTGCTCATAGAGCCGGACGGTTTTCAGTGCCGAGGCAATTTCTTCTTCCTTCACGCCCTTTAATTTCTGCACAATCTGCATATTTTCCAGTCCGCTTAAATGCCCGTAACCGCCCGGATTTTCAATAAGACTTCCGGTCTTTTGGAGAAGAGAAAGGCGATTTTGGGAATTTATTGTTTTTCCCAGAAACTGAATTTTTCCTTCGCTCTGGTGAATCAAGCCCAGAATCATTTTGAGCGTAGTACTTTTTCCGGCTCCATTGGGACCCAAAAAGCCGTAAACGCATTTCTCCGGAACAGATAAAGAAAGGTCTTTTACGCGGTAGCTGTTTCCGCTTTTTTTGCTAAGATGCTGTGTTTCCAGAATATAGTTCATCGTTTTTTCCTCCATGTGTTTGTTTACGGTAGGAGAATAGCGAAGGAAGCTTATGGGAACCTTGTGTGTACCTTATGTTTACCTTAAGAAATGAAAAAAACTATGGGGGAAGAGGGGGAGACAGGCTATAGTAGGACGGGTAAGGACAGACGGCAGCAGGAGACAGAATAATGGAAAAAGAAAATTGTAAAATATTGGTGGTGGATGATGAGAAAGAGCTTAGAGAGCTTTTGCAGGAACTATTAAGAAAAGAGGGCTATATTTCAGTGGAGGTCGCTTCTTCTTGTAAAGAAGCGGAAACGAAGCTTTCAGAGAATTTCTATCAGCTGATTCTTTTGGATGTCATGCTGACCGATGGCAATGGCTTTGATTTTTATAAAAAGCAAAAGAACGGAGGTCTACTTTCCGAGGTTCCGGTGATTTTTCTCTCTGCAAGGGATGAGGATAGGGCTCGTTTGCATGGTCTGGGACTGGGGGCGGATGATTACATTACCAAGCCTTTTCTCCCGGAAGAGCTTATCCTGAGAATTGCCGCCGTGCTGAGAAGAACCTGCCATTTGGAGGAGAAAGAGCAGGGCGTGCAGCTTGGGGAATCGCTGGTTTCCATTGATGCAGGAACAGTGATACGACAAGGAGAAAAGCTTTCTCTTACGGCGAAGGAGCTGGCGCTTTTTTCCATTCTATACCGGAATAAGGGGAAAATTGTCACCACGGATACCCTCTGTGATGCCCTTTGGCCGGATGGGAATTTCGGATTGGAAAGCTCACTGCTTGTGCATA
>CAUTXF010000124.1:0-2566 GCA_963542215.1 uncultured Oribacterium sp.
AGCTGATTACCAAGAACAGGTAAAGAAAAGCTACAACTTAATAATACGAGGAGTATGAATGGTTGATTTTCTCTTAAAAACAGTAGGGCCGTTTTTCTTCGGTCTGGGGGTAAGTGAGGCGGATTTAAAGTCTTACATTACCACCCTGCAGGGCTACATCTTAGCGGTTTTGATTGCCCTCATTTTAATGCTTGTGATTTTGATTTTGGCAAGCGTAATCAAAAAGCAGCATAAGCGCTTTGTGCGGCTTCAGGCAGTATTGAATTTCTTCCTGGTGCTGGTGTTCGTTGTGAATCTGGTGGCTTATGGCCCGATGCACAGTAATATCTCCGGATTTTTAAATGCAAGCAAGGTGACGATTCCGGAAGAAACCAGGAACCATAGTAAAGAAGTGGTAAAGAAGGTGGGAGAAGAGGGCTTTGTGCTTTTGAAAAATGATGACTCCCTGCTTCCTCTGCAAGACGAAAAGAACTTAAATGTCTTCGGCTGGGCATCCACCGCACCGATTTACGGCGGAACAGGTTCCGGTTCTTCCGATACCACCAATAATGAAGGAATCTTGGATTCTCTTAAGAATGCAGGTTATGAATTAAATTCCGACCTTACGGAGATGTATAAGAAGTATCAGGACGGCAGAGTTTCCAAGGGTCTAAATATGAAAGAGCAGGATTGGAGTCTTCCTGAGCCCACAGCGGACTACTATACGGATGATCTGATGAATAAGGCGAAGAACTTTTCCGATGTGGCCGTTGTAGTATTGGGCAGATCCGGCGGAGAGGGCGCAGACCTTCCCATGGATATGCGTGCCATTATTGACGGAACCTACAATATCGCGAAGGAAGTATCGGTAAATCCGGATAAGTACGGCTACTTCGGTGCTTCCTATAAGAACAACGGTTCCACGCCGGACTTTGAGGAAGGACAGTCCTATCTGGAGCTTTCCAAGCCGGAAAAAGACATGCTGGATACGGTTTGTAAAAATTTCGATAAGGTAGTTTTGATTGTCAATGCCAACAACCCCATGGAGCTTGGCTTTGCGGATGACTATAATCAGATTAAGTCCATGATTTGGGCTCCCGGTGCAGGTGTAACAGGATTTTCCGCTCTGGGTGAGATTTTGAAGGGAGATGTAAATCCTTCCGGAAGAACTGTGGATACCTTTGTGAAGGATTTGCAGCAGACTCCCTACATTAACAACATCGGAAACCATGCCTATTCCAATGTGGATGACCTGAAGAAGGCGATTGTGGCGTCGGACGAATCTGCGGAAGGAAACATTTCCTTCGTAAACTATGCGGAAGGCATTTACACCGGTTACAAGTTCTATGAAACGGCAGCGGAAGAGGGCTTCCTAAATTACGAGGACACTGTACAGTATCCCTTCGGCTACGGTCTTTCCTACACCAGCTTTACCCAGTCCATGGAGAACTTTAAGGATAATGGAAATCAACTGAGCTTTGATGTGGAGGTGAAAAATACCGGTAAGGTAGCCGGAAAGGATGTGGTACAGGTTTATTTTACCCCTCCCTACTATAACGGCGGTATCGAGAAATCCGCAGTCAATTTCATTGATTTTGGAAAAACGAAGCTTCTTAATCCCGGTGAGTCGGAGAAATTGTCCTTTACCATTAACAAAGAAGACCTTGCCTCCTATGATTCGGAAGGCATCAAGGTAAAGGGCGGCGGATATATCCTGGAAGCGGGAGACTATAAGATCTCCATTCGGGAGAATTCCCATAAGGAAATTGCATCGGAAAGCTTCACGGTAGCGGAGGATATCGACTACTCGAAGAATAAGAGAGAAAGCGACAAGGTTGCCGCAGTCAATCTTTTTGAAGATTACACCAGAGGAAAGTTTACCGTTCTTTCCCGTAAGGATCATTTTTCCAATTATACAAAGGCCTGCGGTCCTCTGTCCGAGGATGCCTATGTGATGGACGATGCCACCCGCAAGGCGGTGGAAGAGCAGTCCTTTGCTTACTATGATCCGACAAAGTATGATAATGCAACGGACACCATGCCGAATATGGAGCAAAAGAACGGTCTGAAGCTCTATGACCTCGTGGGAGCCTCCTACGATGACGAAAAGTGGGATAAGCTTTTGGATCAGATGAGCTTTGACGATATGGGCACCTTAATCAATGTGGGCGGCTGGCAGACTGCGGCCATTAAGTCCATCAGTAAGCCCGCAACGGTGGAGTGTGACGGTCCTGCAGGACTGAACAACTTTATTACCCAGGTTTACGGTACCTCCTTCCCGGGAGAAATCCTGATGGCGCAGAGCTTTAATAGAGAGCTTTTGGGCGAGATAGGAGAAGCCATTGCGGCAGAATTTAAGGCGGCAGGCTACTACGGCTGGTATGGCCCTGCGGCAAATACCCACAGAAGTGCCTTTGCCGGACGAAATTTTGAGTATTACTCCGAAGACGGTGTGCTCTCCGGTCATCTTGCGGCAGCGGAAATGAACGGGGCAGTACAGCATAAGGTATATCCGTATTTAAAGCATTTTGCATTGAACGATCAGGAAACCAACCGTTGTGCCTTCCTTTTGACTTTCGCAACAGAG
>CAUTXF010000125.1:0-2565 GCA_963542215.1 uncultured Oribacterium sp.
TTTTCATGGACATCAAAGCCCAGTTTTCCGGAAACAGCCAGAAGCTCCATAGCATCACTAAGATCTGTTTTTCCCATTTTCATGGATTTTGCCATTTGCTCAAGATCCAGTTTGGGCTCAAAATTCAATACCGAATCAATACTATCTGCATTTTCCAAAGTTCTCATATCCGATAGAGACTCTAACAAAGCTCCCTCCCCGGAATATCCTTCATAGCTCTTTGCCGTTAGGCTTAGGGTGAGTCTTGCTCCATTCATGCAGACTTCCAGCATCATCTGCCCGGGAGCATCTCCTTCAGGCGCATAAAAATAAATCTCCTGCACATGGCTCATCATCCGTTTCAAAGCACTGAGTCTATGAAGACCGCTGATATATACGCTGTCTTTTTCTTCTCTAAAGCTTAAGCTTGCACCGGTTTTTGTAGGAGTAAGCCATCCGGATTGCTCCTTACCCGTGGCGGCCGGTAAACTCGCCATAAAAGCCTTTGCCTGCATCCCTTTAAGATGGAATCGGTATTTCATCTTCTGATGCAGCATGGCACAATTTCCCAAAGCGCGAATCCAGCGATCCGGCATTTGCACCGGACGCTGAATCAAAATATCCGTTATTTCCTGCCCTGCCGGAAGAGTCCTACTATGTAAGCTCTTCCAGCCTTCTTCTCCGATTCGTAAGTTTAAACGATCTCCTTGCTTGATTTTAAACAAAGCCTTCCTTAAATCGGAACCGATGTCCACATTTGTAGTGCCGTAAAGGATTTCCCCGTCCAAGGCATTTTGGAAAATATCCATTCTGGCATAAACACCGTTACAAGCCGAAAAGCATTCCGCCCTCAGCCTATCCCCTTGGGCAGTAAGCACCGGATCCTTTTGTGCCACTGGCACATACTGAAAATATCTGGTACTGACAATATCCGCCAGCACCAAAAGTCCTCCTGCGATAATCGCAGGATTCACGATTTCTCCATGAAAAAACAAGGGATTCTCCTCTATCCCCTGAGGGGTCAACGCCGGTGCTATGGATAAAGCCAGATTGCCGTTTAGAAGGCTCGATGCGCTTTTAAATTCTCTCATAGGATGCTCCTATCATGCCAAAGGGGGGCTGTCTAGTTATTTTATCCCACAAGGATATTTTCATCCCTGAGGAAATGCTCTATCCCCACATACTGGATTCCATTATCATCTTTCCAAGGTTTTAAATAGTCTTTGACCACAACCATCTTTTTAAAAGAATCCGGTATTCTAAGGAGAGATGCGATTTCCTGCTCTTTCTTTTCCGGATCTGCAATGCTTAGTGCCGACTGAATGTAGTACCTGTCATTTCCCCTATTAAGCACAAAATCCACTTCTAACTGTTTCCGTACTTTTTTATTCTCTTCCATAGTTGCAATCTCTACGACTCCGACGTCTACATCAAAGCCTCGCCGTATTAAATCGTTATAAAGAACATTCTCCATCAAATGTGTTTCCTCGATTTGTCTAAATCCAAGTCTGGCATTCCGTAACCCTAAGTCAGTGTAATAGTATTTGGACGGTGTCTTAATATATTTTTTTCCCTTCACATCATAACGCTTTGCCTTTTGAAGCAGATAGGAATCCTCAAAGTAATGCAAATATCTATCAATGGTATCCGGTGCAAGGGATATATTTCTTTCACTCTTAAAGGTATTGGACAGTTTACCGGGATTTGTCAATGAACCAATCCCGGATGCCAGGATATCAAGAAGTATAGCCAGTACCTCTTCGTCGTTCTTAATCTTATTTCTCTCCATGATGTCCTTAATATAAGTTCTTTCAAATAGGTCTCGAAGATATTTACTTTTCCGTTCATGCGTATCCATTTCCAAAATCATCGGCATTCCGCCATAGGTGTAATACTCTTGCCAGGCCTCCCGCTTATCTCCTTCATAAGCATCATAAAACTCAGCAAAAGAAAGGGGAAACACTCTAATCTCATCCCCTCTATCTCTAAACTGCGTAAGCACATCTGACGAAAGCATCTTTGAGTTACTTCCGGTCACATAGATATCCACATTTTTTATCTTCAAAAGCCCCAGAACCACATCTACAAAACTAATCTTAGCTTCTTGATTGTCCACATATGGATTCTTTACTTCGGAAACCAGCTGTATCTCATCGATAAATACATAAAAAACTTTTTTTGCATCTGTAATTCGGCTTCTAATATATTCATCCAAATGAAGTGGATCTCTATATTTCATATTGCGCAAATCATCCAACTGTATCCCTATAATCTGTTCCTGAACAACTCCTTCGTCTAAGAGTTGCTGGCGAAACAAGTCAAAAAGAAGGACTGACTTGCCACTTCGTCTAAGACCGGTAATAATCTTAACTCTTCCGTTCTCTTTTAATCTCATCAGCTCATTAACATATTGTTTTCTTGGTAGCATATCTATCTCCATGATTTTTTTGCAGATTGGAACATTTTTTTCATCTATATAAAACAGATTATATTCTAAATTGAACTTCAATCAAGATATTTATACGATTTTTTTGTTCCAATCTGCATTTTTTTCATACAGAAAAATCCCAAAACAATTGAATATGC